>NZ_LR882982.1:2400000-3062481 GCF_904831005.1 Microbacterium hydrocarbonoxydans
TGCTCAAGCCGCCGGTGCTGCTCGCCACCGTCATCGGGTTCCTGCTCATCGGCGCGTGCTCGGCTGTCGAGGTCGGCGTCGTCGCGACCTTCGAGCACGGAAGCCTGGCAGCCGGTGTCGTGCTCGCCGTGTTCGCGGTCGGCAGCCTCGCCGGAGGGCTCTCGTTCGGCCACATCCCGATCGGCCCCTGGGCGATGGCCCGCCGCCTCACGATCGTGACAGTGGGCCTCGCTCTGACCATGATCTCCCTCAACGAGTTCTGGCTCGGCGGCACGCTGATCGTCGCCGGCATCGGCATCGCCCCGGCGCTCGCCGTGCTCTTCGCCATCACGACCGCGAGCGTCAAGTTCAGTGAGACGGCCGAGGCGTTCGGCTGGGCGGGCACGGGCCAGCTGATCGGCGCGGCTGCGGGCTCGGCGGTCGCAGGGTTCCTCGTCGATGCGACGGATCCGCGGGGCGCATATCTGGCCGCGGCCCTCTTCGCCGCGGCCGGTCTCGTCGTGTCGATCGTCTTCGTCCGCTCCTTCCCCGACCTGCGTCATCGCGATGCGAGCCCCCATCCCGACACCGAACCCCTGGCGGTCACCCCTTCATGAGCTCCACGCCCTCTCCCGCATCCGTCACGCCCGAGGTCGTCTGCATCGGCGAGTCCATGGGACTCGTCACGGCTCTCGGCGCCCCGCTCGCCGAGACCGAGACGGCGGCCCTGGGACTCGCCGGAGCAGAGGGCAACGTCGCGGTCGGACTCGTCACGGCAGGCCACCGCGCCGCGTGGGCGTCGCGCCTCGGCGACGACCCGATCGGCATCCGCATCGCGACCGAGCTGGAACGGCGCGGCGTCGACCTCTGGGCGACGATCGATGCGGATGCTCCCACCGGCGTCATGTTCAAGGACCCGGGCATCGAGTCGTCGTCGGTCTACTACTACCGGCGCGGGTCGGCCGCGTCGCTGATGGAGCCCGGCTTCCTCGACGCCACCCGGCTCACCGGCGTCCGCATCGTGCACACGACGGGCATCACGCCGGCGCTCTCGGCGTCGTGCCGCGCGATGGTCGACCAGCTGTTCGTCGACGCCCGCACAGCCGGCGCCCTCATGTCGTTCGATGTGAACGACCGGCGTGCGCTGTGGACGATGCAGGATGCGGCCGACACGCTCGCCCGTCTCGCGGATGCCGCCGACATCGCCTTCGTCGGGCGCGATGAGGCCGAGCGCATCTGGGGCACCGCCACCGCCGCCGACATCCGCCGCCACCTGCCCAGCTGCGGACTCCTCATCGTGAAGGATGGCGACATCGGGGCCACCGCCTTCCACGGCGATGACGAGCCGGTGTTCGTGCCCGCTCCCCGCGTCGAGGTCGTCGAGCCGGTCGGCGCCGGTGACGCGTTCGCCGCCGGGTTCCTCGCCGCGACGCTCGACGGCGCAGATCTGGCCGCGCGACTGACCGCGGGCCATGCCGCAGCGGCGCGCGTGCTGACCACCCTCGGCGATCTGCCGCCGCTGGACTGAAGGCCGACGGCCTCCCCCACTCGACCCGGTCGTAGGCTGGCTGCATGCCCGCCCCTGTCATACTGCCCCGCATCGCCTGGGGTGACCCGGCATCCGATCGCCGCGTTCTGCTCGTGCACGGCCTCGGCTCGTCCGCCGCTCTCATGTGGCGGATCGGCGCCGCCCTCGCCGACGACGGATGGCACGCGGCCGCCGTCGATCTGCACGGCCACGGCGACGCGCCGCGAGCACTCGACTACTCCGTCGCCGCGTATGCGGCCGACCTCGTCGCGACGACGCCCGACGGCGGCGAGCCCTGGCATGCCGTCGTGGGCCACTCGCTCGGCGGCGCGGCAGGCACGGTCGCCGCGGCATCCGCCCCGCAGTGGACCCGTCGCCTCGTGCTGCTCGATCCGGCGATCCTCGTCGGCGGCAGGGACGCCGCGATCGTCCGCAGGAGTCAGGAGCGCGCCTTCGCCGACAACCGGGTCGAGCTCGTCGCGCAGGAGCACCCGCACTGGCATCCGCAGGACTGCGAGCTGAAGGTCGACGCCGTGCACCGGGCGAGCGCCTGGGCGGTCGAGCAGACGAGCGCGCAGAACACCCCCTGGGATGTCACGGCGGATGCCGCCCGGCTGACGGTTCCCACGCACGTGGTCGCCTCGGACCCCGCGGTCTACAGCATCTTCACCGGCGACGTCGCGGCCGCCGTGCTCGGAGCGAATCCCCTCGTCACGATGTCGGTCGTCGAGGGCGCCGGACATTCGCTGCACCGCGACAAGCCCGAAGAGACCGTCCGACAGCTGAGAGAGGCCCTCGCGTGAGCACCTTCGACCCGACCGCGTACCTTCCCGACGATCTGCTCGAGCGCATCCGCGAGCGAGCACCGATCCATGACCGCGAGAACACGTTCCCCGAGCATGACCTCGCAGAGCTGCGGGATGCCGGATACCTGTCGATCCTCGTGCCGATCGAGCGCGGCGGCGCGGGCCTCGGGCTCGCCGAGGCGGCGATCCTGCAGCAGCGCCTCGCGACGGCCGCCCCGGCCACCGCACTCGCCATCAACATGCACCTGGTGTGGACCGGCGTCGCCAAGGTCTTCTCCGACCGCGGCGTGCCCGGGCTGGAGTTCGTGCAGGACGGCGCTGTCGCGGGCGAGGTCTTCGCCTTCGGCATCAGCGAGGGCGGCAACGATCTGGTGCTGTTCGGCAGCGACACCGCGGCCACCCCTCACCCCGACGGCGGCTATGCCTTCACGGGCACGAAGATCTTCACGTCTCTCGCGCCCGTGTGGACGAAGCTCGGCCTGCACGGACTCGACACCACGAGCGCCGACGCCCCGAAGCTCGTCTTCGCGTTCGTCGACCGCAGCGATGCGGTCGTGACGAGCGACGATTGGGACACGCTCGGCATGCGCGGCACCCAGAGCCGCACGACACGGCTCGACGGGGCGACCGCCGACGCCGCGCATGTGGTGCGGCGCATCGATCCGGGCCCCAACCCCGACCCCATCGTGTTCGGGATCTTCTCGGTCTTCGAGATCCTGCTCGCCTCGGTCTACACGGGCATCGCGCGCCGCGCACTCGATCTCGCGGTGCTCGCCGCCCAGAAGCGCCGCTCGAAGAAGACGGGCGCCGCGTACAGCCAGGATCCCGACATCCGCTGGCGCATTGCCGACATGGGCCTCGCGTACGACGCGCTCCCGCCGCAGATCGCGGTGCTCGCGCGGGATGTCGACGAGAAGGTCGACAACGGTGCCCGGTGGTTCACACTGCTGTCGGGCGTCAAGCACCGAGCGATCACGATGTCCAAGCATGTCGTCGATCAGGCGATGCTCGTGTCGGGCGGCGGCTCGTACTTCACGTCGAACGAGCTCTCCAGACTGTACAGAGACGTCCTCGCCGGGGCATTCCATCCCTCCGACCCCGAGTCGGCACACGCGACCGCGGCGAGCGCCTGGCTGGGACCGCTTGAGGCATAGGCCGATATTCTGCGTTTTCGCCCCTGAAGCTCTGCTGATTCTGCGAAATCGGTTGAAGAGCGGTCACTCCGGTGCGAGGATCGCATCATGACGTCCTCGAAGAAGCACCCCCCGCTGGATGATGTCGCGAAGACGATCATCGAGCTGCTGCAGGAGGACGGGCGCCGCTCGTACTCCGACATCGGGCGGGAGGTCGGCCTGAGCGAGGCCGCCGTCCGCCAGCGGGTGCAGCGCCTCACCGAGTCGGGCGTGATGCAGATCGTGGCCGTGACGGACCCGATGCAGCTGGGCTTCCCCCGCCAGGCGATGATCGGCATCCGGGTGTCCGGCGACACCAGACTCGTCGCCGAGGCGATCGCCGAGATCGCCGCGATCGACTACGTGGTCATCACGGTCGGCTCGTTCGACATCCTCGCCGAGGTCGTCTGCGAGGACGACGAAGACCTCCTCGCACTCATCAACGACCACATCCGCCCGATCGACGGGGTGCTGTCGACCGAGACCTTCATCTACGCCAAGCTGCAGAAGCAGCTCTACAACTGGGGGACCAGATGAGCACGCCACGCACGACTCCGACCGAGGCCGAGCTGCAGGCCATGGCCAAAGACCACCTGTGGATGCATTTCACACGGCAGTCGACCATGGAGAAGAGCGGCGTTCCGATCATCGTCAAGGGTGACGGACACCGCATCTGGGACTCGAAGGGCAAGGAGTACTTCGACGGACTCTCGGGTCTCTTCGTCGTGAACGCCGGGCACGGACGCCGTCGCCTGGCCGAGGCCGCGGCGGCGCAGGCATCCGAGCTGTCGTTCTTCCCGCTCTGGTCGTATGCGCACCCCGCAGCGATCGAACTCGCCGACCGCCTGGCAGACGAGGCGCCCGGCGACCTCAACCGCGTGTTCTTCTCGACCGGCGGCGGCGAAGCTGTCGAGACCGCGTTCAAGCTCGCCAAGCACTACTGGAAGCTGATGGGCAAGCCCACCAAGCACAAGGTGATCTCGCGCTCGGTCGCCTACCACGGCACCCCTCAGGGCGCTCTGGCGATCACCGGGATCCCGGCGATGAAGTCGATGTTCGAACCGGTCACGCCCGGCGGCTTCCGCGTGCCGAACACGAACTTCTACCGCGCGGCCGAGATGGGCGCACCCAGCGACGACCTCGAGGCCTTCGGACGCTGGGCCGCCGACCGCATCGAGGAGATGATCCTGTTCGAGGGCGCCGACACGGTGGCGGCCGTCTTCCTCGAGCCGGTGCAGAACTCGGGCGGATGCTTCCCGCCCCCTCCCGGATACTTCGCCAGGGTGCGTGAGGTCTGTGATCGCCACGACGTGCTGCTCGTCTCCGACGAGGTCATCTGCGCGTTCGGCCGCCTCGGCCACACCTTCGCGTGCACGGGGCTCGGCTACGTGCCCGACATGATCACGTGCGCCAAGGGCATGACGAGCGGCTACTCGCCCATCGGCGCCACCGTGATCAGCGATCGGATCTACGAGCCGTTCTCGAAGGGCGACGTGTCGTTCCCGCACGGCTACACGTTCGGCGGGCATCCGGTCTCGGCGGCTGTCGCGCTCGAGAACCTCGCGATCTTCGACGAGGAAGGCCTCAACGCGCGGGTCCGCGAGAACTCTCCCCTGTTCCGCACCGAGCTCGAGAAGCTCCTCGACCTCCCGATCGTGGGCGATGTGCGCGGAGACGGCTACTTCTTCGGCATCGAGCTCGTGAAGGACAAGTCGACGCGCGAGACCTTCGACGACGACGAGTCCGAGCGGCTGCTGCGCGGCTTCCTCTCCCCCGCCCTGTTCGAGGCCGGGCTGTACTGTCGCGCGGACGATCGCGGCGACCCCGTGATCCAGCTCGCTCCACCGCTCACGGTCGGGACGGCCGAGTTCCGTCAGATCGAGCAGATCCTTCGGAGCGTGCTGACCGACGCCCAGTCGGTGCTCTGACCGCGAGCCCGGCTCAGCCGGATGCCGTGGTGCGGCGCCTCGCGAGGAGGGCGAGGTGCAGCGCGGCGATCGTCTCGCCGTCGTCGAGATCGGCGCCGAGCAGGTCGCCGATCAGGGTGAGGCGCTGATAGAACACCGACCGTGAGAGGTGGCTGGCCGCCGCCGCGGCCGACCGATTGCCCGGGTGCGCGACCAGCGCTGCGAGCACGGTGAGCAGGTCGCCGCGACGCTCCCGATCGTGACGGATCAGCGGCGCCAGCATCCGCTCGCTGTGCTCGTGCAGCCGGTGATCGTCGCGCAGCGTGGCGACGAGGCGTTCGAGCGGACGGTCATCGACACGGCGCACCCGCGCGCCGGCTTCGGGGCCGTCGCTGTCGGCCAGGTCGCGTGCGGCGCGCAGGGAGCCGAGAAGCCCGACGACGTCATCGGCGGCGGGTCCGACGAACACGTCGCGATCGGGGCCGGCGATGCGCAACAGCACCTCGTCGGACAGCACGGCGGATGCCGGCAGCGAGAGCAGGGCGACGTCGTCGCCTTCGACTCTCGCGGCCACGACCTGGAACCCCGCCTGCCGTGCGCGATACGCGAGCTCACTGATCGACGCAGATCCGCGGGCGACCATCCCGTGACACTGCCGGTCGGTCAATGCGAAACCGCCGGCACGCAGCCGCGCGTCGATGTCGTCGGCCTTCGCGAAACGGGCACCCAGCAGATCGTCGATCACCGTGCGCTGTGCGAGCAGCGACCATTCCGTGTCGCCGCCGTCGGCGATGCAGCCGAACGCGAGGGCAGTCGCGCCCTGTTCGAGCACCGTGAGCCGTCCGGCGGGGTGAACCGGTCCGGGGAGAGCGAGCAGCGTGCCCCAGCGCACACCCCGCGCCTGCACCGGCACCTGCTCTGCGTCGCCGCGCGATCTCAGGACGTCGGCGACAGGCATGTCGAGCCCCTCGGCCGCGATCGCCTCCCCTGCGAGATTCTCGAGGATCACGGGGGCGCGCAGCGCTCGCGCGGTCTCCGACACCACGACATCGGCCGGCGCACCCTGCAGGCTCAGCGACGTGAAGAGCTCGTGCAGATGCTGGCGCTCGTGCAGCGCCTGCGTCTGCGCGGCGATGAGGGCGTGATGCACCGCCTCGGTCACGGCGACGAACTTGACCTCTCGGGTCAAGGCGATGAGCGCCAACCCGGCCGTCGCACATGTGTCGACCACCGATCGGGGCACCGCCTCGCGCGCTGTGCCGAGCTCGAACACGATGCCGGCGATGCCCGCGCGGTGCAGGCCGGTCGCGAGGTCGCGCAGCTGTTCGACGTCGCGGGGCCAGCCCGCACCGGTCGTCAGCAGCAGCTCACCGCCATCGAGCAGACGCGCGACATCAGGGCTGTCGGAGACGTGCACCCACCGCACGGCGACCTCGAGAGCAGCACCGCCCACGAGCACCGACGGTTCGCCCTGCTGCACGGCGGGCGCCGAGAGCACGTCAGCGACGGTCAGGAACGCACCATCGTCCGGACGCTCTGTCCGGACCCGGCCGAAGTCGCTACGTTCTGACACCTGTTCGCCCTCTCGTGCTCTGTGATCATGGGAGAGAACCCAGCGTATCGCTGCTCGGTCAGAGTGTTCGATACGCATCATGCAGCACGAAGGAGCACCGTGGACATCGTCCGTCACCTCATCAACGGAGCAGAGACCGCCGACGCGGCGCGCACGGGACAGGTCTTCGACCCGGCCACGGGTCAGGTGTCGAAGCAGGTCGCCTTCGCGTCATCCGACGAGGTCGACCAGGCGGTCGCCGCCGCGGCATCCGCTCTTCCGGCCTGGCGCGAGACGAGCCTCATCAAGCGCGCGGACGTGTTCTTCCGTCTGCGCCAGCTGCTCAAGGAGCGCACTCCCGAGCTCGCGGCGATCGTCACCTCGGAGCACGGCAAGGTGCTCTCGGATGCCGCCGGCGAGGTCTCTCGCGGCATCGAGAACGTCGAGTTCGCCGCCGGTCTCGTGCACCTGCTCAAGGGTGAGCGCAGCGAGCAGGTCTCGCGCGGCGTCGACGTGCACTCGGTCAAGCAGCCCGTCGGCGTCGTGGCCGCGATCACGCCGTTCAACTTTCCCGTGATGGTGCCGCTGTGGATGGTGGCCTCGGCGATCGCCTGCGGCAACACCGTGGTCCTCAAGCCCAGTGAGAAGGACCCGTCGGCCGCCGTCTGGATCGCGAAGCTCTTCCGGGAGGCGGGTCTCCCCGACGGCGTGCTCAACGTCGTGCACGGCGACAGGGAGGCCGTCGACGCGCTGCTCGAGTCGCCGCGAGTGAACGCGATCAGCTTCGTCGGTTCGACCCCGATCGCCCGCTCGATCTACCAGCGTGCGGCGGATGCGGGCAAGCGGGTGCAGGCTCTCGGCGGCGCGAAGAACCATATGGTCGTCATGCCGGATGCCGACATCGACGCCGCGGCCGACGCCGCCGTGTCGGCCGCCTACGGTTCAGCCGGCGAGCGCTGCATGGCCGTCTCGGTGCTGGTCGCCGTCGGATACATCGCCGACGACCTGGTGGCGGCGATCGCGTCGCGCATCGACGGACTCACGATCGGCGCCGGCACGGATGCCGCGAGCGAGATGGGTCCGCTCATCACCCG
Source organism: Microbacterium hydrocarbonoxydans (assembly GCF_904831005.1). Lineage (NCBI taxonomy): Bacteria > Bacillati > Actinomycetota > Actinomycetes > Micrococcales > Microbacteriaceae > Microbacterium > Microbacterium hydrocarbonoxydans. The sequence goes on from NZ_LR882982.1 coordinate 2,408,039, forward strand.
CGAGCATCGCGACCGCGTCGCCTCGTACGTCACCGGCGCCGCCTCTGAGGGTGCGACCGTCGTGCTCGACGGCACGACCAAGGAGTTCGACTCCGAGGGCTTCTTCATCGGAGTCAGTCTGATCGACCGGGTCGCCCCCGGAATGAAGGTGTACGACGACGAGATCTTCGGGCCGGTCCTCTCGGTCGTGCGCGTCGAGACCTATGCCGAGGCCGTCGAGCTCGTCAATGCGAACGCCTATGGCAACGGCACCGCGATCTTCACGCGCGACGGCGGCACGGCGCGTCAGTACGAGTTCGACATCGAGGTCGGCATGGTCGGCGTCAACGTGCCGATCCCCGTGCCGATCGGCGCCTACTCCTTCGGCGGGTGGAAGGACTCGCTGTTCGGCGACTCGCACATCTACGGTCCCGAGTCGGTGCACTTCTACACTCGGTCGAAGGTGGTCACCACGCGCTGGCCCGACCACACGCCCTCGCAGATCGACCTGGGCTTCCCGAGCAACCACTGAGCTCCGAGCAGACAGAGAACAGAGACACGAGACATGACGAACTTCACCGATCGCCACGGCGCATCGCATCCGCTCCCCGCCCCCGAGGCCGAGGCGCAGGTGCGGGCAGACGACCGCGGCCACGTCTTCCACTCCTGGAGCGCTCAGGGGCTCATCGATCCGCTGCCCGTCGCCGCGGGCGAGGGATCGACGTTCTGGGACTACGCCGGCAACGCCTACCTCGACTTCTCGAGTCAGCTCGTGAACCTCAACCTGGGGCACCAGCATCCGGATCTCGTCGGCGCGATCCAGCAGCAGGCCGGCCGCCTGTCGACCATCCAGCCGTCGATGGCCAACGACGTGCGCGGCGAGCTCGCACGGCTCATCGTCGAGGTCGCGCCCGAGGGGTTCGAGAAGGTCTTCTTCACCAACGGCGGCGCCGAGGCCAACGAGTACGCGGTGCGCATGGCCCGCCAGTCGACGGGTCGCCACAAGGTGCTCTCGATGTACCGCAGCTACCACGGCTCGACCTCGACGGCGATCTCACTGACGGGTGATCCTCGCCGGTGGGCGAACGGCACACCGGATTCCGGAGCCGTGCGCTTCTTCGGGCCCTACCTCTACCGCTCGCCGTTCCACGCCGAGACGCCGGAGCAGGAGTCGGAGCGCGCGCTCGCCCACCTCGAGCAGACCATCCAACTCGAGGGACCGGCCACGATCGCTGCGATCATCATCGAGACCGTCGTCGGCACGAACGGTGTGCTCGTGCCGCCGCCCGGCTACCTGCAGGGCGTGCGCGAGCTGTGCGACCGCTTCGGCATCGTCTACGTCGCCGACGAGGTCATGGTCGGCTTCGGCAGGCTCGGCGAGTGGTTCGGCATCGACGCGTACGACGGCCGCCCCGACCTGATCACCTTCGCGAAGGGCGTGAACTCGGGATACGTGCCGCTCGGCGGCGTGGTGATCTCCGAGCGCATCGCCCGGGTCTTCGACACCACGCCGTTCGCGGGAGGGCTCACCTACTCCGGGCATCCGTTGGCCTGCGCCGCGGGCGTCGCGACGTTCGAGGTCTTCCGTCGCGACGGCATCCTCGAGCGCGTGCGCGACCTCGGCGAGCGCATCGTCGAGCCGACCCTGCGCCGGTGGGTCGACACGCACCCGAGCGTCGGCGAGGTGCGCGGCCGTGGTCTGTTCTGGGCGGTCGAGCTGGTGCGCGACAAGGAGACGCGCGAGCCGCTCGTGCCGTTCAACGCCAGCGGAGCGGATGCCGCGCCGGTCGCCGCGTTCGCCGCCGCCGCCAAGAAGGCCGGTGTCTGGCCGTTCACGCACTTCAACCGGGTGCACGTGGCGCCGCCGCTCGTGATCAGCGAGGACGAGCTGGTGCGGGGTCTCGCCGTGATCGACGAGGCGCTCGCCGTCGCCGACGACCACGCCGCCGCCTGACCCGCCCGCGCCCGCCCGCGCCCGCCCGCGTATCCATCTTCAGTTGGCACCTCATGTCGGAATCCAGCGTGCATACCGACAACAGGTGCCAACTCAAGTCCCCGCACGCGGGCTGAAGGCATCCGGACCGGGCTCAACCCGCGTACGACGCCCGCACGTCGAGCACCCAGGTCACGCCGAACCGGTCGGTCAGCATGCCGAATCCTGGCGACCATGCCGACGCGGCCAGCGGTTCCACGATCGAGGCGCCGTCTGCAAGGGCGTCCCAGTACCCGGTGAGCTCGTCGAGCGAGTCGGCGCGCAGCGACTGGAAGAACGTGCGGTCGGTGATGGTCACGCCGTTCTGTCGTGAGGTCGTTCCCGCGGTCGCCCCGGCGTCGTCCGTGCCGGGGATGTCGTACGCCATCAGACGGAATCCCTCGGCGCTCTCGACCTGGCCGAACACGATCCGATCGGCGCCCGGAGCGTCAGCCGGCATTCCGAAGTCCGCGTAAGTGGCGAGAGTCACGTCGCCGCCGAAGACGGTTCCGTAGAACTCGAGCGCCTCGCGAGCAGTGCCGCGGAAGTTCAGGTGGGTGGTGGTTGCGATGGTCATGGGATCTCCTCGGATCGTGATGCACGGCGGATGCCGATGACGATCACTCTCACAGCAGAAGCGGTCAGTTTCTGTCCTCTACCTGACGCACAATGGACCCATGACCGGCAGCTCCTCTCGCATGCTCGCCCTGCTCTCGCTGCTGCAGACGCAGCGGGACTGGCCGGGGCACGTGCTCGCCGACCGCCTCGACGTCACGCCCCGCACGGTGCGGAGGGACGTCGAGCGGCTGCGCGAGCTCGGCTACCGCATCACCGCGATCAAGGGGCCTGATGGCGGTTACCGGCTGGCCGCCGGGTCGGAACTGCCGCCGCTGCTCTTCGACGACGAGCAGGCCGTGGCGATCGCCGTCGCGCTGCAGAGCGCCCCCACCTCGGGCATCGACATCGATGAGGGAGCAGCGCGTGCTCTCGCGACCGTGCGACAGGTCATGCCGTCTCGCCTGCGACACCGGGTCGACGGCATCCGCTTCACCGGCGTCGAGAACGAGACCCGTGTCGACCCCGCCGTGCTCGAAGCCGTGAGCTCGGCCACGCGCGACCGGCACATGCTGCGCTTCGACTACGGCGAGCGCCGCGACCGACCGGCGAGGCGCACAGAGCCGCATGCGGTCGTCAACCGTGACGGCCGCTGGTACCTGCTCGCCTGGGATCTCGACGCCGCCGGCTGGCGCACGTTCCGCCTCGATCGCATGGCCCCGCGTCTGCCGACGGGTCTCGCCTTCACTGCTCGCGAACTGCCGGCAGCCGATGCGCAGACCTACCTCGCGGCGCGGGCGAAGGGCTCGGATGCCGACGACCACTGGCCCTGCATCGGCGAGCTCGTGCTCGAGCTGCCCGCCCGCGAGGTCGCGCACTGGATCGGATCCGACGGCACCGTCGCGCCGATCGACGAGTCCTCGTGTCGCGTCACCGTCGGATCGTGGTCGTGGATCGGCATCCTCGCCTCGATCGCGCGCTTCGACGCTCCGTTCACCGTCGTCGGTCCACCCGCTCTGGCCGACGCGGCGCGCACCCTCGCGGCGCGCGTCGATGCCGCATCCCGCGCCTCCGCCCTCTGACCGACTCCCGGCGCGTCCTTGCGCCGGCGCGCGCTCGCACCCTGCGAGGCCGATGAGGCACCTACAGCCCTCGATTCGGATGCGCTCTCTGGCCCCGCACCGGACGGCGGATGCGTTTTCGGCCCCGCACCGAACCCACCCCCCCACCCACGACCCCGATCCACCCGCATCCCACCCGGCGATCGGCCACCTCCCCCGGTAGACTGAACCCTGCCCCGCCGGCCCCTTCCCTAGGAGTGCGCGTGACCACCGCCCCTGCACCTGCCCACAAGCACGTCCCCGACTCCGTCGAGAACGCCACCGCGACTCCGGAGAAGGAGCAGCCGTACGCAGCGCTGGGCCTCAAGGACGACGAGTACGCCCGCATCAAGGAGATCCTGGGCCGCCGCCCGACCTCCGGCGAGCTGGCCATGTACTCCGTCATGTGGTCGGAGCACTGCTCCTACAAGTCGTCGAAGAACTACCTGCGCCGCTTCGGCCAGAAGGTCTCGGACGAGATGAAGGAACGCCTCATGGTGGGCATGGGCCAGAACGCCGGCGTCATCGACGTCGGTGAGGGCTGGGCCGTCACCTTCAAGGCCGAGAGCCACAACCACCCCAGCTTCATCGAGCCGTTCCAGGGTGCGGCGACCGGCGTCGGCGGGATCGTCCGCGACATCATCTCGATGGGCGCACGTCCGGTTGCAGTCATGGATGCCCTGCGCTTCGGCGCGATCGACCACCCCGACACGGCTCGGGTCGTGCACGGCGTCACCAGCGGCATCAGCTTCTACGGCAACTGCCTGGGCCTGCCGAACATCGGCGGCGAGACGGTGTTCGACTCCGTCTACCAGGCGAACCCCCTGGTCAACGCGCTCGCGGTCGGCGTTCTGCGCCACGAAGACCTCAAGCTCGCCAACGCCACCGGCGTCGGCAACAAGGTCGTGCTGTTCGGCGCCCGCACGGGTGGCGACGGCATCGGCGGCGCCAGCATCCTGGCATCCGACTCGTTCGACAGCACCGGACCCACCAAGCGCCCCGCGGTGCAGGTGGGCGACCCGTTCGCCGAGAAGGTGCTCATCGAGTGCTGCCTCGAGCTCTACCGCGACGAGCTCGTCGAGGCCATCCAAGATCTCGGTGCAGCCGGCATCTCGTGCGCGACCAGCGAGCTCGCGGCCAACGGCAACAGCGGCATGAAGGTCTCGCTCGACAACGTGCTGCTGCGCGACCCGTCGCTCACGGCCGAGGAGATCCTCATGTCGGAGTCGCAGGAGCGCATGATGGCGATCGTCGCTCCCGAGAAGCTCGACGCGTTCCTCGCGGTCGTCGAGAAGTGGGACGTCGAGACGTCGGTGCTCGGCGAGGTCACCGGAGACGGCCGCCTCATCATCGACTGGCAGGGCGAGCGCATCGTCGACGTCGACCCCTCGACCGTCGCGGTCGACGGCCCGGTCTACGACCGCCCGGTCGCGTACCCGACGTGGATCGACGCGCTGCAGGCGGATGCCGCCGAGAACCTGCCCCGCTCCAACGACCCCGAGGTGCTGCGCGCGCAGTTCCTCGACCTGGTCGCCTCGCCGAACCTCGCCGACACCCGCTGGATCACCAACCAGTACGACTATTACGTGCTCGGCAACACGGCCCTCTCGTTCCCCGATGACGCCGGCATGATCCGCGTCGACGAGGAGTCGGGCCTGGGCTTCGCGATCTCGACCGACGCCAACGGCCGCTACTGCCAGCTCGACCCCTATGCCGGAGCGCAGCTGGCCCTCGCCGAGGCGTATCGCAACGTCGCCGTCACCGGTGCCGTCCCCACCGCGATCACCGACTGCCTGAACTTCGGCTCTCCCGAGAACCCCGAGGTCATGTGGCAGTTCGGGCAGACCGTCGACGGCCTCGCCGACGGCTGCTACGAGCTCGGCACCCCGGTCACCGGCGGCAACGTCTCGTTCTACAACCAGACCGGCGACGTGCCGATCCACCCGACCCCTCTCGTGGGCGTGCTCGGCATCATCGACGACGTCTCGCGCCGCATCCCCTCGGGATGGCAGGACGAGGGTCAGAACATCTACCTGCTCGGCACGACCTCGACCGAGCTCTCGGGCTCGGCCTGGGCCGAGACCGTGCACCAGCACCTCGGCGGACTGCCCCCCAAGGTCGACCTCGCGGGCGAGAAGCGCCTGGCGGGTCTGCTCGGCGCTGCACGTGATGAGTGGCTGATCTCGTCGGCGCACGACGTCTCGGAGGGCGGCCTCGCGCAGGCCCTCGCCGAGAGCGTCTCGCGCTTCGGCGTCGGCGCGCGCGTCTGGCTGAACGAGATCATCGAGCGCGACGGTGTGGATGCGGCATCCGCCCTCTTCTCGGAGTCGACGGGCCGCGTCATCGTGACCGTGCCGCGGGAGGACGACGTCAAGTTCCGCGGACTCTGCGAAGGCCGCGACTATCCGGTGATGCGCATCGGCGTGACCGACTCCGAGGGCGACAAGCTCGAGGTGCAGGACGTGTTCACGGTGCCGATCGCCGAGATCCGCGAGCGCTCGCAGGCCACCCTGCCCGCCGCCTTCGGCCCCACGGTCACCGAGCCGGTCAGCGCATGAGCGGCGACGGTCTGAGCGAGGACTACGGCGACCTGGGCGAGAAGCGCAACCGTCGCCTGCGCATCGTCGCCTGGACCGTCATCATCGCCCTCATCCTGGGTGGCGGCGGCGCGACCGTGATCACTCTGATCCTGGGCTGAGTTCCCCGGCTCGTCGTTCTATGGTCCGCGGGACCTTGGTTTCCTGGGTCTGAGCTCGCCCGGCCACTTGCATGCTCAGATCCCGGATGCATGCCCATCGGCCCCGTTCGGCCATGCATCCGTGATCTGAGCATGCAACCGGAGCGAGCTCCCCTTCTGCACGGGCCTCCCTGATCTGGACCTCTGCACAGCCACCGGAAACCGGCGCCCGAATGTAGGTGCCCCCGTGGAACATTCACGGCATCACGAACTCCAGGGGGATGCCATGACCGAAGCGAAACTCGACCTGATCGCCAAGCTGCTGGCGAAGGCCGAGAGCACCACGCCTGAAGAGGCAGAGGCTCTGACCGAGCACGCCGAGCGCCTGATCGTCAAGTACGGGATCGAGCAGGCGCAGATCGACGAGCGACGAGGGCGGCTGGGGCAGACGCAGGAGCAGATCATCACAGAGCGGATGCTGTTCCGCGGCGTCTACGCGAAGGATCTGCGCGAGATCGGCATCGGCGTGGCCACGGGTCTCGGCGTCGTTCGGCCGCTTCTGGCGGAGTATCCGCCGATCGCCGGGCTGCTCCTGGTCGGTCACTCATCCGATGTCGCTCAGGTGCAGACGCTGACCACCAGTCTGCAGGTGCAGGCGATGGTCGCGATGCGCAGCTGGTGGCTCGAGCACCGCCACTTCTACGTCGAACAGCGCGAAGGGGTGAAGCGTCGGGCTCGCAGCGGGTTCCTCCGCGGCTTCGCCGTCGGCGCCATGAGCCGTATCGAAGAGAGTCGCCGTGTCACGGTCGAAGAGAGCGGCATGAGCACGGAGCTCGTTCTTGCCTCCCGGCGGAGCCGCGTCGACGCAGCTGTCGACGAGATGCACACCTCGCACGCAAGGCGACGGCGCACAGCGGATGCCGGCTCCTGGTCGCACGGGCATCGATCGGGGCGGCAGGCGCAGACCGGTGGCCGTTCGGTGGCAGCGGGATGAGCACGTGTCCACGCGACGGTTCCGATGCATGCCCGTCCGCCTGCGAGGGATACGCTGCACAGATGGACGAGTCCGGATCCTGGTTTCTCGGAGGTACGTCGGCCCTCGGGGCGTCGATGCTCATCCTGCCGACCGTGCAGCCCGAGTGGTGGTCGATCCTGACCGTCGTCGTGACATTCGTCGGCGCCGGGGTGATGTTCATCCGAGGCGCAGCGGACTGGCGCGCGGCACGTCGCCGGGCCGCCACCTGCTCGGGGTCGCCGTCGACGTGATGCCCGCATGCCTCGGCGGTCGGCGTCAGCGCCCGAAGAGGTATCGGGTCAGCTCCACGATCGACTCCGGATCGTGGGCCTCTCGTCCGAGCGATTCGACGATGATCGCGCCCAGGATCGCACGCCCGAGCTGCTCGACAGGGGCGTTCTCGGCGAGCTGTCCGTCGCGGATGCCGCCTCGCATCCGCTCGGTGAGGTACTTCTCCACGCCCAGGCTGTCGCCGAGGTGCGCGCCGACTCCCGCATCCTCGGTGGCCGCCGCGACCAGCGAGCGCAGCAGCGCGCCGCCTTCTGGTGCGTCGAGGATCGAGAGCACGCTGCGCAGCCAGGTCTCGACATCGGCAGCGAGGTCACCGGTGTCGGGCACCACGAAGTCGACGGGGATCAGGCGACCTTCGGCGAGGCATTCGCCGATCAGCGCTCCGCGGGAGGGCCACCAGCGGTAGATGGTCTGCTTGCCGACGCCGGCCTCTTTCGCGATCCCCTCGATCGTGAGACGGTCGTACCCCTGGTTGTGGAACAGCCGCGCCGTCGCGTCGAGGATCGCCTCGCGGGCAGCCGTGCTGCGCACAGGTCCGCTCCGATGCTCGTTCACCACCCGTTCAGGATAACCACAGAACCCTAGACGATACGCACCGTATGATCTATTCGTCTGAAGGAGATCGTTTTGGCTTCACTGCTGTACCGCCTGGGTTCGCTCGCTGCACGTAAGGCATGGACGGTGATCGTCTCGTGGATCGTGATCCTCGGGATCGGCGTCGGCGCCTTCCTCACACTCGGCGGCACGCTGAGCAACAGCTTCGACATCCCGGGCACCGCCTCGGGCGCGGTGACCGACCAGCTCGCCGAGAAGCTGCCCGACACCGCGGGCGGCACCGGCACGGTCGTCTATCAGACCACCGATGGATCGGCCTTCACCGACGAGCAGCAGCAGGAGATCTCCGACCTCGCTTCGAGCGCAGAGGATCTCGACGGCGTCGCCTCGGTCGTCGACCCGTTCGATGCTCAGCAGCAGCAGGCCGATCAGGCGCAGGAGCTGGCCGACGGTGAGAAGCAGATCGCCGACGGCCGCACGCAGCTGGATGCCGGGCAGGCCCAGCTCGACGCGGGTCGCGCACAGCTCGATGCCGGTCTCGAGCAGTTGACCGGGGCCCGGTCGCAGGCTGAGGCCGGCGGCGCGCCCGCCGAGCAGCTCGCCGCACTGGATGCGCAGATCGAGGCGCTCACCGCCCAGGCCACCGAGCTCGACGCCCAGCAGAAGACCATCGACGACTCCCGTGCCGAGCTCGACGACAATGCCGAGCAGGCCGAACTCGCCTCGACCCTGCTCGACCTCACGAACGGCATCGGCGTCGTGTCCGACGACGGGTCGACCGCGATCGTCAACGTCTCGTTCGAAGACCCTCGTCTCGAGCTTTCCGAAGAGGTCAAGCAGGGCACGATCGATCACTTCGAGTCGTCGCCGATCGATGGCGTCGAGGTGGACTTCGGCACCGACATCGCTCAGGGTGTGCCCGAGATCTTCGGCGTCGGCGAGGCGATCGGCCTCGCCTTCGCAGCGGTCGTGCTGATCGTGATGCTCGGCTCCCTCATCGGCGCAGCCCTGCCGATCGTCACGGCTGTCGTGGGCGTGGGCGTCGGAGTCACCGCATCCCTCGCCTTCTCGGGCGTGGTCGACATGGCATCCGTGACCCCGGTGCTCGGCGTGATGCTGGGCCTCGCCGTGGGCATCGACTACTCGCTCTTCATCGTGAACCGGCACCGCAAGCAGCTGCTCAACGGAGTTCCGGTGCGCGAGTCCATCGGGCTCGCCACCGGCACCTCCGGCACCGCGGTCGTGTTCGCCGGCACCACGGTGATCGTGGCTCTGCTCGCACTCAACGTCACGGGTGTTCCGTTCCTCGGACTCATGGGCACCGTGGGCGCGGTCTGCGTCGCGGTGGCCGTGCTCGTCGCGATCACGCTCGCTCCCGCGATCCTCGGACTCGTCGGCACTCGCCTGCTCAGCGGCAAGGCCCGCGCCACCATCGGGCAGCCGCATGCCGCGGGCAAGCCCGTGAAGCGCATGTCCACGCTGCGCGCGATCGTCACCGTGCTCGTCAGCGTCATCGCGCTGCTGATCGTCGCGATCCCCTCGATGTCGATGCGCCTCGGCCTGCCCGACGGCGCGAGCGAGCCCTCCGACTCCACGAGCTACCGCGCGTTCCACATCGTCGACGAGCAGTTCGGCGAAGGGGCGAACGGTCCCCTCCTCGTCACGGCGACGCTCGACGATGCGGTGAGCGACGACGATCTGCTCGCGACCCAGGTCGAGGTCGCGCAGACGCTCTCCGACCTCGACGACGTCGTCGCGGTGGCGCCGATCGCGGCATCCGACGACAACGCGCTGCTCGCGTTCCAGGTGCTTCCCGCCGAAGGCCCCAACAGCGCGTCGACCGAGAAGCTCGTGCAGGACATCCGCGCCCTGCCACAGCTCGACGGCGGCATCACGCTCGGCGTCGCCGGGCAGGCAGCGACCAACATCGACATCTCCGAGGCGCTCGCCGGCGTCCTGCCGCTCTACCTCGTGGTCGTCGTCGGACTCTCGCTTCTCATCATGATCGTCGTGTTCCGCTCGCTGTTGGTGCCGATCATCGCGACCGGTGGATTCGTGCTCTCGCTGTTCGCCACCTACGGTCTGATCGTCGCCGTCTTCCAGTGGGGCTGGGGCGCAGATCTCATCGGCCTGGACAGCCCAGGACCGATCCTGAGCTTCCTGCCGGTGATCCTCGTCGGCATCCTGTTCGGACTCGCGATGGACTATCAGCTGTTCCTCGCCTCGGGCATGCGCGAAGCGTATGTGCACGGAGCCTCGGCGCGGGATGCCGTCGCCCAGGGGTTCCGGGCCGGACGCTCGGTCGTCGTCGCCGCAGCGCTCATCATGGTGTCGGTCTTCGGCGGGTTCATCTTCTCGGAGTCGACCATCATCCGCTCGATCGGCTTCGGACTCGCCTTCGGTGTGTTGCTCGACGCGTTCGTCGTGCGGATGCTGCTCATGCCGGCGCTCATGCATCTGCTCGGACGCTCGGCGTGGTGGCTGCCGCGGTGGCTCGATCGCCTTCTGCCCAACGTCGATATGGAGGGCGCAGCGCTCGAGCGCGACCACCCCGGCGTGCGCACGGATGCGGTGCCCGTCGTCGCGAACGCCGAGAAGCCCGCCGCTGGCTGAGAGGGCTCGCGGCGTGAGTCGCGGGGCTTGGGCTTGCTGCTGTGGGGCTTGGGGCTGTGGGCTGTGGGGCTTGGGGATCTGAGGCTTGGGGATCTGAGGCTCTGAGGGCCTTGGGCTGTGAGCTCTCCGACTCTGCGACCTGCGCGCTGCGCTCAGTTGGCACCTCACGTCGGAATGACGCCGCCACAACGACAACAGGTGCCACCTGAAGCACTGGGGCCAAGGGCCTGGGGCCAAGGGCCAGAGGCCAAGGGCCAAGGGCCAGGGGCCAGGGGCCAGGGGCCAGGGGCCAGGGATCAGGCGACCATCCCGCGCCAGAGGACCTCGACGGCTGCGCGCATACGCGCTGCCACCGCGGGATCGTCCATCCGGTCGCCGCGCACGACGATCTGGTAGTAGGCCGTGCCGGCGATCGCGTCGAAGCACGCCTCGACATCGAGGTCGGCTCGCAGTTCTCCGCGCGCGATCCCTGCGCGCAGCGCAATCAGCAACGGCACCCGGCGCCGCGACACGTGAGACTGCCAGTACTCCTTCTGCACAGCACGGTCTGCCATGACGAGCCGGATGCGCTGGCGGAAACGCTCCTCGGAGTACCCGGATGCCGCGACCGACATGGCCAGCCCGGACTCGCCGATACCGAACCCGTCGAACACTGCCTCGCGAAGATCGACGCCCTGTGGGTACTCCGGCGGAATGGTACGTCCGACGTCGAGCGCTGCCGCGATCAGCGTCGTGAGCGATGGCCACCGCCGATACAGCGCCGCCCGGCTGACACCGCTCCGCGTCACGACCCGGCTGACGGTGACCTCCTCGCCGGCATCGATGATCTCGAGCGTCGCAGCGAGGATCTGGCCGTCCATGTCCTCATCGCGCGGGCGACCGGGACGGCGGCGAACCGCAGCCGCGGCATCCGTCGGACCCGATGCTCCCGCGATGCCCCGCGGTCCGGTCGCAGTTGGTGCCGCGTCCCGGGGGTCCGAAGCGGCACCAACTGCGACCGGAACCGCCACACCAGCACCCGAGACGACACCAACTGCGACCGGGACCGCCACACCAGCACCCGAGACGGCACCAACTGCGACCGGAACCGCCACACCAGCACCAGCACCCGCACCGCGACCGAGCAGGCTCACGCGGCGAGCGCCCGCTCGCGCAGGCGGCTGACCGTCGCATCCGACAGTCCAGCGTCCCTCAGCGGCGCGAGCGCATCTCCGTGCTGCTCGCGAAGCGTGTCGAGCAGCGTGCGCATCGACACCTCCATCGAGCCTTCGAGCAGCGACGAGGTCGACGCGACAGCAGAAGCGTCGAACCCGAGCGCCTTCCACATCGCCCCCATCACGGGCGCGGTGCGCCGCATGATCGCCACCATGTTGTCTCCGGTCAGCGCATAGTCCGCGACGATGTCGTCATCCGCCGCACCGAGCGCGAGCAGCAGCATCGCCGCCACGACTCCGGTGCGGTCTCGTCCGGCTGCGCAGTGGAACGCCGCCGTCCCCGGCGTGTACGCGATCACGTTCAACGCGGTGACGAGCTGCGGAGCGGCCACCTCGACCATGCGCAGGTACATCCGGCCCATGGCGTCGTGGCTGAGCTCCGGCTCCTCACGGTTCATCGACTCCCCGACATCCGCGATGAGCGGCAGGTGGTGGTACGCGACCGGGTAGTCGGCGAGCGGCCCACGCCCGGTGACCGAGACCTCGAGGGGTGAACGCAGGTCGATGATCGCCGTGAGCCCGGCGGCGACGAGCTGGGACGCGACCTCGGTCGTGACGTAGGCGAGGTCATCCGTGCGGATCGCCAGCCCCTGGCGCAGCACTCCTCCCTCGATCGCGATGCCGCCGAGATCGCGCAGGTTCACGGGGGCGCTGAGCACCAGGTCGATGTCTGCGATGGTCATGTGATTCTCCTTCGGATGAGGGCGCTGCCCTGGTCGATCGCCGTGACGAGCACGATGATGCAGATGATGATGGCGCTGAGGTGGCCGTAGTCGTACATGCGCATCGCGGTCGTCAGCTCGAGGCCGATGCCGCCCGCGCCGACGAGGCCGAGGATGGTCGCGCCGCGCACGTTGCCCTCGAACAGCAGCAGCGTGTACGACGTGAGCAGCGGCGCGCTCTGCGGCAGGATGCCGTAGTGGATCACCTGTCGCTTCGACGCTCCGACGGCTTCCATCGCGACGACGGGTCCGCGGTCGACCTGCTCCATGGCCTCGGCGAAGATCTTGCCGATCGAGCCGATGGATCCGAGGGTCATGGCCAGGATGCCGGCGAACGGACCGAGTCCCACGGCTGAGACGAACATGAGCGCGAACACCAGGTCGGGCACCGAGCGGATGATGTTCATCACCCATCTCGTCGGGTAGTAGACCCATTTCGGGGCGATGTTCGACGACGCCCCGAAGGCGACGAGCAGAGAGAGCACGGCGCCGAGCACGGTGCCGACGACCGCCATCTGGAAAGTCTCGAGCAGCAGCGCGAGGATCGTGCCGATCTTCGAGAAGTCCGGCGGGAACAGCCTCGACAGGAACTCGCCCATGTTGACCGCGCCATCGCCGAGCTTGACGAAGTTGAACTCGGCGCCGTTGAACGACCAGATCAGCAGCAGAGCGGCGATCGGCAGGCCGATCAGGAACCGGGCGCGCGGCACGCGGAAGGCACGCTCGAGGCGTGAGCGCTCGGCGGCGTCGAGTGACGGCCGCGCGGTGGGGCGGTCGGCGGCTCGGGGCTCAGTGGTGAGCGTCATCGTCGAACTCCTCGTCGTCGTAGAGCGGCGCGAGTGCCGCGGCATCGAGCTGCGATGTGGCGCCGGCGACGAGCATCCGTCCGTGCCGCAGGCCGATGATGCGGTCGCTGTGCGCGAGCGCGAGGGGAAGCACGTGCAGGCTCACGAGCACCGGGATGCCGTCTTCGGTGGCGATCTGGCGCAGTAGATCGAGCACCGAGTCTGCGAGCTTGGGATCGAGCGATGCGACGGGCTCGTCGGCGAGGATCACCTTGGGCTGCTGCATGAGGGCGCGGGCGATCGCGACGCGCTGCTGCTGTCCGCCCGAGAGCGAGCGTGCAGGAGCAGTGGCCTTGTGGGCGATGCCGACGCGGTCGAGCAGTTCGAGCGCACGTCGACGGTGGGCAGTCGTGAAGCCGCCGATCAGGTTGAGAGGCCCGGCACCGTGCAGCGCTCCGGCGAGCACGTTGGTCATGACACTCAGGCGCGGGATGAGATTGAACTGCTGGAACACCTGCCCGACGTCCGACCGCAGCGTGCGCAGCTCGCCCCGCGCGAGGTTGGTGACGTCGTGCCCGGCGACCCGTACGGACCCGGCCGAGATCGGCGCGAACCCCGTGAGGCTGCGCATCAGCGTCGACTTGCCCGACCCCGAAGCCCCGAGCAGCGCGACCATCTCGCCCGGGAACAGGTCGAGATCGACACCGTCGAGCACGGTGGTGGCGTCATACGCGACGCTGAGGTCGCGCACGGTCACGAGGGGCAGCGACTGGCGGAGTTCGGCGGTGGGCGTGCGTGCGGCGGTCGCGGCGGCATCCACTCGCGTGCTCGTCGGAGAACCCAGACCATCGGATGCCGTGCCAGCGTGTCGCGACTCGACACGCCGCGCGGCGGACGCAGCGTCCGGGTATTCCCGGGCAGCGACGAGGTCGGCGGGACTCGTCACTTCAGGTCCTTGAGCTCGACGCCGGCGACAGCGGCGATCTCGGCGAAGGACTCGAATGACGAGCCATCCGGGTCGACCGTCTGCGGGGCTGCGGCGAAGGCGCCGTACGCCCCGAGGGCTTCGGCGTTCTCGGGCGAGAACACCTCGGCGATGCCGTCCTGGATGATCTTGCGGGTCTCGGCATCGAGCGACTGACGTCCGAGCACCGCACCCTGGATGTCCATCGCCGGGCTCTCGCCCACCGCGCGCCACTCGCCGTCGGCGAAGGGGAACATCGGCGCGCCGAGCTCGGTCAGCATGACGGCGGTGCACGCGGCATCCACCTGGCCCTGCTCGAGCGCGGCGAAGCTGCCCTCGTGTCCGCCGGCGAAGATCGCCTCGTAGTCGGTGCCCTGCTCGAGGCCTGCCTCGTGCAGCATGTACACCGGCATGAAGTAGCCGGAGCTCGACGCCTGGTCGGCGAACGCGACGGTGGCGCCCTCGAGATCCTCGACGGTCTGGATCGGCGAGTCGTTCAGCACGACGCAGGTCGAGACGGGCTTGCCGTCGCCCTGGAACGCCACGAGCGCGTCGACCTCTCCCGTGTTGACGGCGAGAGCCGAGGGGAAGCCGCTCATGATGCCGATGTCGACGTGGTCGGCGCGGATCGCCTCGACGACGCTCAGGTAGTCGGGCACATCGGTGACCTCCACATCGCGACCGGTCGCCTCGTGCAGCAGGTCGGCGAAGACCTCGACGGGGTTCTCGGCGGTGGGGTCGTCGCCGACCGGCAGGGTGGCGATCGTGATCGGAGCGTTGGGGTCGGCCGGGGCCGCCTCGGCAGACGGGCTCTGGCAGCCGGTCAGGGCGAGGGCGGCGACGCCGAGGAGGCCGACGGCGGGCAGGGTGAGGCGGCGCATGATGACCTTTCGGGAGGAGGCGTTCCGGAATTCCGAGAACATGGGTATTCCAACTCGCGAAGGTGACAGGCAATTACGAGACCGCCGTACTCGAAACGGAACGCTCGGTGAACGGCTGGTGACGGGGCTGGGGTGGCCGGCCGGATGCATGCCCGGATCACGGATGCATGTCGAGAAACCGGGACCTCGGCATGCATCCGTGATCCGGGCATGCATGTGAACCGCACAGCGCCGGCGACAGCCGGCAGGCCCGAGTGTCGGAACCCCGACCTAGAGTGTGGGCATGACGTCGGATGCTCGCGCACGCCTCGACTCGCTGCGCGCCGACGCGGCGGCGAGGGTCGCCGTGACCGCCGCGACCCTCGCCGAGCTCACCCACGACAGAGAAGGCTCGAACGATGACGACGAGCACGACCCCGAGGGCGTCACGCTCTCGTCGGAGTGGTCACGGCTGACCGGGCTGGCAGACGCCGCGGCATCCGAACTGCGGCAGGTCGACGATGCGATCGCGCGCCTGGATGCCGGCACCTACGGTGTGTGCGCGAGCTGCGGCCGACCGATCCCCGCGGCACGCCTGGAGGTCCGCCCGTTCGCCACGCACTGCGTCGCGTGTGCCGAGAAGCTCGGCCTCTGAGCCCAAGCTCGGCCTCTGAGCCCCCGCGCCATCAGCCGGCGCCACAGACCGAGGGCGGACTTCTCAGAGCGTGCCGAAGGCGGTCGCCGTGCACATGGCGCCGACCATCAGCAGGATCGGAGCCGCCACGATGCCGCACCAGAAGCTGCGCGCCGCCTCCTTGTCGGGAACGAGCACGGCGACCACAGCGGCCACCGCGAGCAGCACTCCCGCGAAGACGAAAGCCGGCTGCAGGAACACCCATGCCAATGGGATGAAGTGGATTCCGACGATCAGCAGCACGAGAGGCGCCATGAGGTCGGTGCGCTTGCGCCGGGAGGCCCAGATCGCGAGGGCGATGATCACGACCACCTCGAGCCAGAAGACGACCACATACCAGGTCGATGCGGTGCCGCCCCACGTGATCGCCGTCGGCAGCTGCCAGTGGCCGATGGCGGCCGGCAGGCTGATGCCCGCCAGTGCCGCTCCGCCGAGGCTGAGCAGCGCCAGGATCACCCGCCAGCCCCATCCCTTCGGCGGGCGCTCCTGCGCCCACCCCGCCCACACGAACGCCGCGACACCGAAGATCGCGCCCGTCATGAGCAGGTCGCGAGGGAAATCGTCGATGATCATGCGGTCAGGTTAGCCCGGCCAGGATGCGGAGTCGACGGCGATATACGACACTGCATCCGCGCCCGCACGGCTTGTGAACAAAAATCTAACGGTATAAAGTTTTCACGTTCGAGCGGATGCCGCACCATCCCTGCGGCAGGGAACCGGCTCAACGGCGAGAGGAATCACATGTCCGAGCCCACCGGCGCGCGCGCCCAGGACCTCACCCTCGACGAGAAGGCATCGCTCACCAGCGGCGCCGATTTCTGGACCACCAAGAGCGTCGACCGCGTCGGCATCCCCTCGCTCATGCTCACCGACGGTCCGCACGGCCTGCGCAAGCAGGGTGGCGACACCGACCACCTCGGCCTCGCCGGCAGCGTGCCCGCGACCTGCTTCCCACCCGCCGTCGGCCTCTCGGCGACCTTCGATCCCGCGCTCGCCGAGCGAGTCGGCGTGGCGCTCGGCATCGAGTCGGCCATCGAAGACGTCGCCGTGATCCTCGGCCCGGGCATCAACATCAAGCGCTCGCCGCTCTGCGGACGCAACTTCGAATACATGTCGGAAGACCCGATCGTGTCGGGTGCGATAGGCGCAGGTCTCGTGCGCGGCATCCAGTCGCAGGGTGTCGGATCGTCGCTCAAGCACTTCGCGGCGAACAATCAGGAGACCGATCGCCTGCGCGTCTCGAGCGACGTCGATCCGCGCACGCTGCGCGAGATCTACCTGCGCGGATTCCAGAGGGTCGTCGAAGACGCCCAGCCGTGGACGGTCATGTGCTCGTACAACCGCATCAACGGCGTCTACGCCTCGGAGGACCCGTGGCTGCTGACCGGGGTGCTGCGCGACGAGTGGGGCTTCGAGGGCATCGTCGTCTCGGACTGGGGCGCGGTGAACGACCGGGTCACCGGCCTCGTCGCCGGCATGGACCTCGAGATGCCGTCGTCGGGCGGACGCACGGATGCCGAGATCGTCGCCGCCGTGCACGACGGCGAGCTCGACGAGTCCGCCCTCGACACCGTGGTCGACCGACTCATCGATCTGACCCGCAAGGCGCAGGCGCGCCCCGCGGTATCCGGACCCCTCGACGTCGACGCCCACCACGCGCTCGCCCGCGAGGTCGCCGGTCGCTCGATCGTGCTGCTGCGCAACGACGGCGGCATCCTGCCGCTGCAGCCCACCGCCACGCTCGCGGTGATCGGCGAGTTCGCCCGCACCCCGCGCTTCCAGGGCGCCGGCTCATCGCAGATCAACCCGACCCGCATCGACACCGCGATCGACGAGATCCGCGCCCTCAGCAGCGCCGACGTCTCGTTCGCCGCGGGATACACGATCGACGAGACGGATGCGGATGCGGATGCGGATGCCGCGGCCCTGCGAGCCGAGGCCGTGGCTGCCGCGTCGTCGGCCGACGTCGCCGTGGTCTTCCTGGGAGTGCCCGCGCACGAGGAGTCCGAGGGCTTCGACCGCGAGCACATCGACCTTCCGTCGGCGCAGCTCGCGCTGCTCGACGCGGTTCTCGAGGCGAACCCCCGCACTGTCGTCGTGCTCTCGAACGGCGGCGTGGTGGCGCTGCCGTTCGCCGACCGCGTGCCCGCGATCGTCGAGGCCTGGCTGCTCGGCCAGGCCGGTGGCGGCGGCACCGCCGACGTGCTGTTCGGGGTCGTCAACCCGTCGGGCCGTCTGGCAGAGACCATCCCGCTGCGCATCGAGGACACCCCCGCGTTCGGCAGCTTCCCCGGCGAGCACGGTCACTCGGTCTACGGCGAGGGGCTTCTTGTGGGATACCGGTGGTACGACGCGAGGCGCATGCAGGTCGCGTACCCGTTCGGCCACGGCCTGTCGTACACGACGTTCTCGTACGGCGATGCGACGGCATCCGTCGACGGCTCGGGCGACGTCATCGTCACCGTTCCGGTCACGAACACCGGCTCCGTCGTCGGCCGCGAGGTCGTGCAGGCCTACACGAGCCTGCCGGGCTCGTCGGTGCAGCGCGCGCCTCGCGAGCTGAAGGCCTTCGCCTCGGTGCTGATAGAGGCGGGCGAGACCGCGCAGGTCGAGTTGCGGCTGCGCCGTTCCGAGCTCGCATACTGGGACACCCGCATCGACGGCTGGATCGTCGAAGACGGCGAGTACGTGGTCGAAGTCGGATCCTCGAGCCGCGATCTGCGGGCCACCGCAACTGTCGCCGTCGCCGGCGATGAGGTCGTGCTGCCCGTGACCCTCGGCTCGTCGTTCGAAGAGCTCCTGGGCGATCCGGTGGTCGGTGCGGAGTTCAGCACCGTCATCGCCGAGAAGTTCGGTCCGGCGGGCGACGAGATGCTCAAGATGCTCGGCAACTTCCCGGTCGGTCGCCTCGACGGCTTCCCGCTGCCCCGCGCCGAGCTCGTCGCCCTGGTCGAGCGCGCACAGCGCGGCTGAGTCCCGTCCCCGGCGGGCACAGCGGGGAAGCGGATGCCGCGGCGGCGGGCTCGGAATCGTCCGGACCGGCGTGGCGGCGGAGGGCTTCGAAGCTGTGCCCGGGTGGGAGGCTCTGCACGGGTGGCGGTTCGCCGACGTCGGAGCGGGTCTCGGCGGGCCGGGTCGGAGCATGCCGAGGGGCGCGACGCGGAGACAGCCGAGAAGTAGGCTGAGGCATCATGGACGAGTTCATCCGGGGGTTCTGGGATTTCGCGGGCGACTACTGGTGGCTCGTGTTCCCGATCATGGGGATGGCGGGCGGCGCCGCGAAGGCATGGGAGCGAAGCTCGAAGCGACGTCACGAACGACGCATCGAGACTCTGCGTCTCAAGGCCGAGATCAAGGCCGCCCAGCTCGAGGCTCGCGGCAAGACCCTGCACGCCGGACCCGTGATCGTCGACACCACGGCATCCGTCGCTCCGAACGCGCTGCTCGAGCGCCTGTTCGCCGAGCACGACGAGATCACCGCCCGATGGCTCGACTACGAGCTCGACGTCGCCAAGCTGATCGCCTACCCCGCCATGAGCGACGGCCGCCAGCCGCTGGTCGCCGCGTTCCTGCGCGCGAAGAAGACGGCGGATGCTCTGCGCCCGGCATCCGCGGATTCGAGCGTCTCCGAACGCCAGGTGTCGGAGTATCTCGACGCCGTCGGCGCCTACGCCGTGGCCTTCGAGATCGCCGAGAAGGATGCGCGGCGCCTGCGCGACTCGACCTTCACCGAACCCGAGCGCAAGCGCCTCGACCGCGCGCAGCAGCTGCTCAAGGTCGCGGTCGACGAGTCGGCCACGCAGGCCGAGCGCAACGTCGCCTACAGGCGCGTGCGCGATGAACTCGAAGGACTCATCCTGCTGAGCGACGAGGCGGTGCAGGTGCTCGAGAAGCAGGTCGCCCGCGAGCTCACAGCACAGGCGACGGATGCCGCTGCGCCGGCGAGCGCGCCGCCGAGCGCCGAGCCCGAACCCGAACCCGAACCCGCACCGATGCCGCTGCCGCTGCGCCGAACCGAGGAGACGTCATGAAGCCCGAGAACCTCACCGGTCCGATCTGCGTGCATGCCGAGGCCCCCGCGTGGTCGACGGCCTGGGGCGGGCTGCGCTGGGTCGACGGCGACGCGGCCGATCTCGTCACGCTGCGCGACGACGGCATCCATCGCCTGCATCTCGACGACGAGTATGCCGCGTTCGTGCGCCCGCGCGCGTCGGGCGGATTCATCGCGATGGGTGCGCGCCATGCGCACCTCGCCGATTCCGCTGACGGCCCCACCCGCATCGCCGCGACGTTCGATCTGGGCTCCGCCCGCTTCAACGACGGCACGGTCGACCCGCGCGGCCGCCTGCTGGCAGGGTCGATGGCTCTCGACGACGCCGGCCCCGTGGGGCGCGTGCTGCGCCTCGACGCCGATCTCTCCGCGACCGAGGTGCTCACAGGGGTGGAGACCTCGAACGGGGTGGGCTTCGCCCCCGACCAGCGGCTGGCCTATTACGTCGACACCGCCACGAGCCGCATCGACGTGTTCGACGTCGAAGCGGGCGAGCTCGCGAACCGCCGCCCGTTCGTCACGGTCCCCGAGGGCCAGGGCCTTCCCGACGGGCTGACGGTCGCGGCGGACGGCTCGGTCTGGGTCGCACTGTGGGGCGGCGGAGCCGTGCACGGCTACGCGCCCGACGGCACCCGGATCGCGCGCATCGAGCTGCCGGTGCCGCAGGTGACCGCGTGCACGTTCGGCGGAGACGACCTGTCGACGCTGTTCATCACGACCTCGGCCCAGGGCCTGGATGCCGACCACGGCACCGAGGCGGGGTCGCTGTTCGCCGTCGACCCCGGCGTGCGCGGCCTGGCTCTGGCGCCCTTCGCGGGCTGACCCCGGTGCGGGCTGCGCGCGGCGTGAGTCGGGCGCGGCGCGGTCGGGCGCGGCGCCCGTCACGCCAGACACCACGACCTGGGCCGCTTCGGCCCCCCACATTCACGGAAGTGCGCAAGATATGAAGACGATCGTCATCACCGGAGCATCCGACGGCATCGGCGCGGCCGCTGCGCGACAGCTGCAGACTTCGTCGGATCGAGTGATCATCGTCGGGCGATCACCCGAGAAGACGCGCGCCGTCGCCGAGGCCGCGGGCGCCGAGCACCTCACCGCCGACTTCGCCCGGCTCGATGACGTGCGCGCGCTCGCGGCGCAGCTGCTCTCGATGGTCGGTGACGACGGCATCGACGTGCTGGCCAACAATGCCGGCGGCATCTTCGGCGACCGCACCCCCACTGTCGACGGACATGAGAAGACGATCCAGGTCAACCACCTCGCTCCCTTCCTGCTCACGAACCTTCTGCTTCCATCGCTGCGTCAGCACGGAGGCGCGGTGATCAACACATCGAGCGTGGGCCATCGACTGTTCGGACGTCTCGACGTCGACGACCTCGACAACGAGCACCGGTTCAGCGCGAACAAGGCCTACGGCGACGCGAAGCTCGCGAACGTCCTGTTCACGAAGAGCCTGCACACCAAGTTCCACGCCGAGGGCCTGCGCTCGGTGGCCTTCCATCCGGGAACAGTCCGCACCAACTTCGCGGCCGACTCGTCGAGCATCATGCGGCTCGCCTATCGAACCTTCCTCGCGCGATTCCTGCTGACCGGCGTCGAAGAGGGTGGCAGCATCCTGCGATGGTTCATCGAGGGCACGCCCGATGAAACATGGTTCTCCGGTGCGTACTACGACGAGCGCACTTTGAGCAATCGGGTCAATCCGCAGGTGAATGACGCGGAGCTCGCCGAAGCCCTGTGGCGGAAGAGCGCCGCGCTCGTCGGGATCGACGCCGCCTGACTGCCGCTCCGCTGCCCTCCCGTCGCACTTCGTGCCGCTCCGCCGGACTCCCGTCGCACTTCGTGCCGCCTGATCAACGAACCAGCGGCACGAACTGCGACCGGAACCACGCGCGCCCGCACACCAGCGGCACGAACTGCGACCGGAACCACGCGCGCCCGCGAGAGACCCGGGCGCCCTCCCGGAATCCAGGAGTATGCTGGCACATCGGGTCACGTGACCCCTTCAGAGCGCGAGAGGCGGTGATGGCGATGTCCGGTGATAGTTGCGACGCCGCCTTCGTTGCGTCGCGTCTGACTGCATCCGTGCGTTGAGCTCCCGCTCCGCACCTGCACGTCCTGCTCCGCAGCCGTCGGCGGCGTCATCCGCCCCCTGACGAAAACTGCGCATGCCCCGTCCGACTCGGCGTGCGCCTGCGAGAACGGAGCCAGCCATGGCCCTCATCGACAACGGCGTGTACGTCCTCGGACGTCGCGTCGAGACCCCGAAGAACCTCGACGAGACCTACCGCTCACTCGATGCGCACGGCGGCATCGCCTGGATCGGCCTCTACCGGCCGAGCCCTCAGGAGGTCGCCTCGGTCGCTCGCGAGTTCGACCTGCATCCGCTGGCCGTCGAGGATGCGCTCTCGGGCCACCAGCGGTCGAAGGTCGAGCGCTACGGCGACACGCTCTTCGCCGTGCTGCGCCCCGCCCGCTACCGCGATGAGCAGGAGTCGATCGAGTTCGGCGAGCTGCACCTCTTCGTCGGACCCGACTTCGTCGTGACCATCCGCCACGCCGAGTCGCCCGACCTCGCCGCGGTGCGTCGGCGTATGGAGGCGCACCCCGAACTGCTCGCGATGGGACCGGAGGCCGTGTTCTACGCGATCCTCGACGAGGTCGTCGACGGTTACGAGCCGATCGTCACCGGGCTGCTCAACGACATCGACGAGATCGAGGATCAGCTCTTCGGCGACAGCGACGACGACGCCCTCTCGCGCCGCATCTACGAGCTCTCTCGCGAGGTCATCAACTTCCAGCGGGCGGTGCACCCTCTCGCCGGCATGCTGGAGTGGCTGCGTCGAGGGTCGGAGAAGTACCGCATCGACGAGGAGCTGCAGCGGTCGCTGCGCGACGTGCTCGACCACGTCATCCGGGTGAACGAGCGGGTCGACTCGTTCCGGGCGATCCTCGAGAACGCCCTCACCGTGCATTCCGCTCTCGTCGCGCGGCGGCAGACCGAGGCGGGGCTGGCGCAGAACGACGAGATCAAGAAGATCTCGTCGTGGGCGGCGATCATCTTCGCCCCCACCCTCGTCGGCACGGTCTACGGCATGAACTTCGAGGGGATGCCGGAACTGAGCTGGTCGTTCGGATACCCGGTCGCGATCGCCGCGATGGCCGCCTTCGCCGTCGGCCTCTACGGGGTGTTCAAGTACAAGAAGTGGTTGTGAGACCCCGCGCCCGCCGCCGGCGCACCCGAACCCGGGGCGCCGGCGCAGGGCGTCAGCCTCGCGCGGTGCGCTCCGCTTCCTTCGCCGCGACGATCTTGCGCAGACCCGAGCTCGAGAAGCGGTGGTCACGCGTGTTGAAGTACAGCTCGATTCCGCGCTCTTCGCAGTAGTCCCTGCCCGTGAAGTCGCGGTCCTCGTACTCGTCGCCGACGATTCGCACATCGATCTTGAACGACCGGAGGATGTCTTCCAGATCCTCCTCGGTCGAGTACGGCACGATCTCATCGACGTACTCGCAGCCCCGCAGCTGGATGTACCGCTCGACCACGGTCTGGGTCGGCGCGTTCTTCTCGGGGCGGTCGAGAGTGGGGTCCATCTGCAGCCCGCAGATGAGGTAGTCGCACTGTCGCTTGGCCTCGGCCAGCATCTTGATGTGCCCGGCGTGCAACAGATCGAACGTCGAGAACGTGATGCCGACGCGCGGTCCCGGGTTGTAATCCTGATGCTTCTTGGTGTGGTCCTGCGACATTCGCTCCCCCTTGTTGATCGTGCGGTTGTCCCAGGAGATCCTATAGAGCGCATCGCGAGCGCCTGACCCGCTCAGACGGATACGAGCGATCGCAGAGCAGGATTCCGACACTTCGCCAGTAGGCTCGAAGTCGTGTCGCACGCCGAATCTCCCGCATCCGCCGCCGCCGATCTGCACCGCCTCGCCGAACTGCTCGCAGGCTCCGACGCGCTCAACTGGGTGATCACGGGAGACTCGATCACGCACGGACTCGTGCACACGCACGGCGGCCGCAGCTACTCCGAGCACCTGCACGAGCTGATCCGCGGAGAGCTGGCCCGCACCCGCGATGCCGTGATCAACACGGCGATCAGCGGGCACCGGCTGCCCGACATCCTCGACGACTTCGATCGGCGCGTGCAGTCATGGCGACCCGACGTGGTGACGCTCATGATCGGGACGAACGACATGTCGACGCTGCCGGGGAGTCCGCTCGTGGCACCGGCCGACTTCGCGGCCTCGCTGCGCGAGTTCGTCGCCCGCGTGCGAGGGCTGGGCGCGATCGTCGTGCTGCAGACGCCGCCCTCGATCGACACGGCCAACGCGCCGGGTCGCGAGCGGCTCACGGAGTTCGCGGATGCCGTGCGCGAGGTCGCCGCGAGCGAAGACGTGATCCTCGTCGACCAGCATGCGCGGTTCACCGAGCTGGGACACGGCGGCGTGCCCTGGGGCCTCATGAATGACCCGTTCCACCCGAACGGCGCCGGTCACGCCGCGCTGGCGCTCGAACTCGCGAACGGACTCGGCATCTGCCCCGAGCCGGATCGCGACCGCACCTTGCCGCTGCTCGAGGCCCGGGTCGCCGCGGCACGACTCAACGGCTGACTGCCGCATCCCTCGCCCCGTTCCCCTGCAGGGCTGAAGGTGGCCCCCGGCACGCTCGCCCTTCCCAGGTGAGATCACCCCGCGCCATCCCCCGAACTCCCCTACGCTGAGCGCATTCGCAGACGACAGCGGGGGTGGTGCCATGTCTCATGTGGTCGCAACAGGGGCCGGCAAGGCCATGATGGAGCGTCGGAACGATCCGACGCACGACTACATCCTGGGGCTGACACGAAAGAAGAGACCTCGCGTTCTCTTCGTCGGCACCGCGACCGGCGACGACGCGGCGTACATCGTGAGCTTCTACTCGACGTACGACTCCGATCGTTGCGCCCCGCACCATCTGCCCCTCTTCCACCGATCGGTCGACGACCTCGCCGGCTTCGTGAAGGGGTTCGACGTCATCCACGTCGGCGGCGGCAACACCGCGAACATGCTCGACGTGTGGAAGCGCCAGGGTCTCGACGAGATCATGCGCGACATGTGGGAGGACCCCGACTCGAACGTGGTGTTCACGGGCGGAAGCGCCGGCGGCATCTGCTGGTTCGAGGGCGGCACGACCGACAGCTACGGCCCGACCCTGCAGGTGCTGCCCGAGGGGCTCGGATTCCTGCACGGCAGCTTCTGTCCGCACTACGACGCCGAAGACCAGCGCCGACCCCTGTTCCACGCGTCGCTGCGGAGCGGTGAGCTCGCGACCGGATACGCGGTCGGCAACCTGCAGTCGCTGCACTTCGAGAACTCCGACTTCGTGACGGCGATCAGCCCGGTCGACGACGCTCTCGCGCTGCGCGTGGAGGCCATCGACGGCGAGATCGTCGAGACCGAACTCCCGACCGAGATCCTCACGGCATCCGCTCCGATCACGAAGGGGCCGTCGACGTGAACGACAACGTGTGGATCCTGTTCGCCCAGCTGATCGTCGTCATCCTCGCGATCTACATGGGCACCCGCACCAGCGGCATAGGCCTCGGCGTGTGGGGACTCGTCGGCGTCGCCGTGCTCATCTTCGTCTTCGGAGAGGCTCCCGGCAACGCCCCGGTGGATGCCGTCTTCATCGTCATCACGGTGATCACCGCGGCATCCACCATGCAGGCAGCCGGCGGCATCGACTGGATGGTGTCGATCGCCGCCAAGGTGATCAGGCGCAAGCCGAAGTCCGTGGTGTTCCTCGCCCCGGCCATGTCGTTCCTCTTCACGGTGGGCGCCGGCACGGGCAACATCTTCTACCCGCTGCTACCGGTGATCTACGACGTCTCGTACCAGCAGAAGATCCGCCCCGAACGAGCGCTCTCGGTGTCGGCGGTCGCGTCGCAGGTCGGCATCCTGTGCTCCCCCGTGTCGGCCGCGACCGCCTCGATGGTCGTGCTGCTCGCGCCCCAGGGAGTCGATCTCGGCGGACTGCTGCTGATCATGTGGCCCGCCTCGATCGCCGGCCTCTTCGTCGCAGCGCTCGTCATGATGCGCCACGGCAAGGATCTCGATGACGACCCCGAGTTCCAGCGGCGCCTCGAGAGCCACCAGATCCAGCCGCCCACGGTCGATGCGCACGACAGCAAGCTTCCGCGCACGGCGGTGCTCTCTGCCACGCTCTTCCTGATCGGCGTGGGCGTGATCGTGCTCTTCGGGCTCTTCGAGGGGCTGCGTCCGGTGATCGGCACCGACGATGCGGGTGACCCCGTGCGCCTGAGCGTGACGGTGATCATCGAGGTGGTGATGGGCATCATCGCCGCTCTCATCTTCGTGTTCTGCAAGGTCAAAGCCGCCGATGTACCGAAGCAGCCGACGTTCCCCGCCGGCATCGTCGGCGCGATCGCGCTGTTCGGCATCGCGTGGCTCGCCAACACCTTCGTCGCCGCCAACCAGACTTTGATCGTCGACGGACTGGGCTCGGTGGTCTCGGGATCGTCGGCGTTCCTCGGCGCGCTGCTGTTCGCCCTCGCGCTGTTCGCGGTCGCGATGCTGACGACCAGCCAATCGAGCGCAACCAATGCCATCGTGCCGATCGGCATCACGATCGGGCTGCCGGCACCGCTGCTCGTCGGACTCTGGCCGTCGACCATGGGCATCTACACGCTGCCGGCCAACGGCAGCCAGGTCGCGACCGTCGCGTTCGACCAGACCGGCACGACCAAGATGGGCAAGTTCGTGTTCGACCACTCGTTCCAGCTGCCGAACCTCGTCTACATCGGCGTCGCGATCGTCGTCGGCGTGACGCTGTCGTTCCTGTTCTCGTGATGTGAGCGCCTGCTGACATGCCGGATGCTCTCGACCGCTCCGCTCTGCGCCGGTTCCTGCTGGGACTCGCGCAGGGCATGAACGCCTCGGCCGAATCGGTCGACCGCATCCGCGACACGATGACCGAGGTCGTCGAGGCGTATGGTGGCGACGACACCGACTTCGTGGTGCTGCCGACCATCATCCTGGTCGAGACGGGCGACGACGAGGAGTCGCGGGTCGCGATCCGCTCCGCCACCAACGCTTCATTCCGCTTCGACCAGATCGCAGCGCTGTACGAGCTGATCGCGCAGGCGCGCTCCGCCTCGGTGTCGCCGCTCGACGGCATCCGTCGGCTGAACGAGATCGGCGCCATGCGTCCACGGCTGGGCTGGGTCACCCGCACGTTCGGGCACGCCGTGCTGACCACCGGCTTGGCGCTGCTGCTCGCCCCGACCTGGCAGGGTGCGATCGTCGCCTTCGTGCTGGGCGCGGGCATCGGACTGCTCAAGCTCGTGCGCTCGCCCACCCTGCAGCTCGTGATGCCGATCGCCGCGGCCTTCGTGTGCGCGGCAGCGGTGTTCCTGCTCGCCGAGGTGATCGAGATCGGCGACCCGATTCGCCTGTTGATCGCGCCGCTGGTGACCTTCCTGCCCGGGGGCGTGCTGACCACAGCCACCGTCGAACTCGCGGCGGGGCAGATGATCTCGGGCGCCTCGCGCCTGATCTACGGTTTCGTTCAGCTCGCGCTCCTGGCGTTCGGCATCCTCGCCGCCGGCACCGTGGTGGGGGTCGAATCCCGCTCGTACGAGCCGCTCGAGGCAGCATCCTTCCTGCCCTGGTGGGTGGCGCTGATCGGCATCCTGGTGTTCGCGCTCGGCAACTACCTGCATTTCACCGCGCCCGCCTCGACATTCGGATGGGTGCTGCTCGCACTCATCGTCGCGTACGCCGGACAGTGGGCCGGCACCGCCCTGCTCGGCGCGACCTTGGGTGGATTCGTCGGCGCCGTCGCGATGACGCTCGTCGTCTTCTGGATCGCGTCGCTGCGCCATGGCGCCCCGGTGCAGATCACGTTCCTTCCCGCTTTCTGGCTGCTCGTGCCGGGAGCCGCGGGACTCGTCGGGCTGACCGAGGCCGTCGCCACCGACAGCGGCCTCGCCGACTTCATGGCCGCGCTGCTGTCGATCATGTCGATCGCGCTCGGAGTGCTCATCGGAACAGCGCTGTATCGGGTGGTGCATCACGGAGCCGAGGAGATCGTGCAGTTCGCCGTCGCCCCGCCGACAGTCGTGACCGAGGCTCCGCGGCGGCTGCTCGACCGTCTGCTGCCTTGGCGGAGGGCGGACCGCGCTCGCGACTGAGTGCGTTCTTGCGTGGTGGCCGTGGCCGGCGGTTCTTGTTCCGGTCGCAGTTCGTGCGGGTTCTCGGGGCGGGGCGGTTCGCTCGTTCCCGTCGCAGTTCGTGCCGGTCGCGGGGCGGGGCGGTTCGCTCCCGTCGCAGTTCGTGCCGGGTCTCGGGGCGTCCCGTTCGTTCCCGTCGCAGTTCGTGCCGGGTCTCGGGGCGTACCGTTCGTTCCGGTCGCAGTTCGTGCCGTCGAACGCGCGCCCGCGCAGCACAAACTACGACTGGAACGGATGCAGCGGCATCGGCATGGCATCCGGGCCCGCCGCGTAATTGAGCCCGCTCCCGGGCGACCCGTTCGTTCGCGTCGCAGTTCGTGCCGGGTCTCGGGGCGTCCCGTTCGCTCCGGTCGCAGTTCGTGCCGTCGGATGCGCGCCCGCGCGGCACAAAGTGCGACCGGAACGGATGCGGCGGCACCCCGCGCGGCACAAAGTGCGACCGGAACGGATGCGGCGGCACCCCTCGTGGCACAAAGTGCGACCGGAACGGATGCGGCGGCACGACACCGACACCGACACCGACACCGACACCTAAGAGCTTCAGTATTCGGTGTTGCTAAGTACCGGTACTCAGTGATACTTTGTACCGGTACCCAGCAACACTGAGTACCGACACAACGAAAGGAGGCTCTCATGGGCAAGCAGATGACCGAGATGCTCAAGGGCACTCTCGAGGGCATCGTCCTGGCACTCCTCGCCGAGCAGCCGGCCTATGGCTACGAGATCACCAGCCGCGTGCGCGAACACGGATTCACCGACATCGCCGAAGGCACGATCTATGCACTGCTGGTGCGCGTCGAGCAGAAGAAGCTCGTCGACGTCGAGAAGGTGCCGAGCGAGAAGGGACCGCCCCGCAAGGTCTACTCCCTCAATGCCGCCGGCACGCAGGAGCTCGAGGAGTTCTGGAAGACCTGGAGCTTTCTCTCCGCGCACATCGAACGGCTGAACAAGAACAAGAACAACAACACCACCACCACCACCACCACCACCAAGGAGAACTGACATGGCCGCCAAGTGGATCGAAGCGCTCACCGGATCGCTCGAGCAGAAGAAGCAGTACCGCGATGCGAAGAAGCGCATCGACGCCCTTCCCGAGCCGTACCGAACGACCGCCCTCGCTCAGCACCGCTACACGATGTACTACGGGGGCATCACCGACGGTGACACCCTCGTGCAGATCTTCGTCGATCTCGCCGATCTGTGGGAGCGCGCCTCGATCGACGGCACCCCGATCGCCGACATCACGGGAGACGACCCCGTGGAGTTCACCGAGACCTACGCCCAGGCGTACGGCGGAACCCAGTGGATCGACAAGGAGCGCGCACGCCTCATCAAGGCATTCGACGACGCGAAGAAGAAGGAGTCACGATCATGAACGCACCAGCCATCGCCGTTCGCGGCATCGAGAAGTCGTACAAAAACCTCCACGTGCTGCGCGGCGTCGACTTCGAGGTCGAGAAGGGCACGATCTTCGCCCTGCTCGGCTCGAACGGCGCCGGCAAGACCACAATGGTCCGCATCCTCTCGACGCTGCTGAAGTCGGATGCCGGCGCTGCCGCCGTGCAGGGGATCGACGTCGCCGCCGACCCCCTCGGCGTGCGCCAGCGCATCAGCCTCACCGGTCAGTTCGCCGCAGTGGACGAGATCCTCACCGGACGTGAGAACCTCGTGCTCGTGGCCCAGCTGCGCCACCTGCCCGACCCCGGAACGGTGGCCGACGAACTGCTCGCGACGTTCCGACTGACGGATGCCGGGGGCCGCAAGGTCGGCACCTACTCCGGCGGTATGCGCCGCCGGCTCGACATCGCGATGAGCCTCGTCGGAAACCCCGAGGTCATCTATCTCGACGAGCCGACGACCGGCCTCGACCCCGAGGCCCGCATCGAGGTGTGGGACGTGGTCAAGAAGCTCGCGAACACCGGCACCACCGTGCTGCTCACCACGCAGTATCTCGATGAGGCCGAGCAGCTGGCCGACCGCATCGCGATCCTGCACGAGGGTCGGATCATCGCCAACGGCACCCTCGCCGACCTCAAGCGGCTGCTGCCCGCGGCCAAGGTCGAGTACGTCGAGAAGCAGCCCACCCTCGAGGAGATCTTCCTCACCCTCATCGGCCCGAAGTCGGGTTCGACCACCGGAAAGGAGAACGCAGCATGAGCACGCACTTCGCCGCCGACACGGCGACACTCACCGGCCGCTCGATGCGGCACATCTTCCGCAGCCCCGACACGATCATCACGACGGCGGTCACCCCGATCGCCCTGATGCTGCTGTTCGTCTACGTCTTCGGCGGCGCTCTGCAGACGAGCACCGGCGTCGACAACTACGTGAACTACCTGCTCCCGGGCATCCTGCTGATCGCGATCGCGTCCGGCATCGCCTACACGGCGTTCCGGCTGTTCACCGACATGCAGAGCGGCATCTTCGAGCGCTTCCACTCCATGCCGATCGCCCGATCGAGTGTGCTGTGGGCGCACGTGCTCACGTCTCTGACGGCGAACGCCATCACCCTAGCGATCATCTTCGCGGTCGGGTTCGTGATGGGATTCCGCACCGGGGCGAGCGTCTGGGCCTGGCTGGCCGTCATCGGCATCCTAATGCTGTTCACCCTGGCGCTCACGTGGCTCGCGATCATCGCGGGGCTCAACGCCAAGACGGTCGACGGGGCGAGCGCGTTCTCGTATCCGCTGATCTTCCTGCCGTTCATCAGCTCGGCCTTCGTGCCGACCGACACGATGCCGGGTCCGGTGCAGTGGTTCGCCGAGAACCAGCCGGTCACCTCGATCGTCAACACCATCCAGGCGCTGTTCGCCGAGCAGCCGGTCGGCACCGACATCTGGGTCGCTCTCGCCTGGTGCGTCGGCATCCTGGTCGTCGCCTACGTGTTCGCGATCATCTCGTACCGCAAGAAGGTCAGTTGAACGTCTGCAGTGAGACGGAACGCTCCGTCCGGGCCCCGCGCCCGGCCGGGGCGTTTCGCCGCGCTCGGCGCCGGCCCGTCCCTTGCACCTCGCCCGCCTCGGGCGGCCATCTCCCCCTCGGGAGGAGCTTCGCGCTCGAATCGTCCGCCTGACGGGGAGTTCTCCTCCCCACGGGGTGCGGATCGGGACGGATGCGGATGCGGATGCGGATGCGGGGGCCGGGCGCCGCGGCCTACCGCAGCCCGAGGGGACCGAGCACCACGGACTGTCGCGTGCGTACCCACACCCCGGCACCGCCTCGCCTCTCGGCCCGCGTCGCGAAGCGGTAGCGGTATGACACCGCGCGCACCCACCGCGGGGGCTCACCGTCGAACGGATCGGACCGCAGCAGAGCGAGCGTCGGAGCATCGGCCTCGAGCAGTCGCAGCAGGAAGGCCGTGAACCAGTCGTCGAGCGAACGGCCGAGCGGCAGGAACCACATCAGCCAGTCGAGGCGCAGGTGGTACGGCGCGAACTGCCCTGGGATCCGGCGCACGTCACCCGGCTTTCCCTTGAACTCGTATTCGCGCCACAGCAGACCGTCGTCGTCGACCGATCCCTCGACGACGATCTCGACCCGCTGCTTCGTGACCGTGCCGAATGCCCCGTACGCATTGCTGACCTGCCACCTGTTGAAGCTCGCGTTCATCAGCTGCCGCCGCGCGAACAGGTTGCGCAGCGCCGGCCAGCTCAGCGCCACGACGAGCACGCCCACGGCCGCCGTGAGCACGAACCAGTACAGCGGGATGCCTGGCCACAGCGTGCCGCCCGCCGCATCGTCGCGCGGCGCCGCGCCCACCCCCGGCAGTCCGATCGCCGAGAACCCGATCACGATCGTCACCCAGTTCAGCCAGGCGAAGTTGCCTGTCGCGACGAGCCACACCTGTGTCGCGATCATGATGGCCGCGGCCACCGCCCCGACGATCTGGGGCACGGGTCCGGGAATCCAGATCGACAGCAGCGGTGCGAACACGAAGAAGGGCACGACGAGCTGGGCGAAGTGATTGCCGACGACCTCGCCGCGGTGGAACCACCGGGGCAGCAGATGCGCCTGCCTGCTCAGCGGCCCCGGCATGGGCTGCGTCTCGTGGTGGTACATCAGTGCCGTGAGATCACGCCACTCCCGCCCGCCGCGGATCTTGATCATGCCCGCCCCGAACTCGACGCGGAACAGCAGCCACCAGCACAGCACGATCACGACGGTCGGCGGCGGCTGATCGTTCGAACCGAGGAAGGCAGCCAGGAACCCCGCCTCGAGCAGCAGCATCTCCCAGCCGAACGAATAGAACGTCTGACCGATGCTGACCACCGACATGTACCCGAGCCACAGCGCGAGGAAGCACAGCATCGGCACCCACGGCGGACCCCACTGCGGGATGCCGACCACCAGCGTCGCCGACACGACGATTCCGACCCCGCACAGCAGCGCGAGCCTGCGATCGGAGTACCGGATGCGGAGGAAGAGGGTCGGATGCAGCATCCGCCGCCGTTCCTTCTTCTGTCCGACCCAGTCGAGCAGCGCCGGTGCCGGCAGCAGTCCGTGCTCTCCGAGCAGAGGTCGGAATTGATTCACGGTCGAGACGAACGCGACGAGATACAGCGCCGCGATGCCCCTCTGCAGGACCTCGCGGGCGAACCCGAAGTCGACCGCCGCGAACCCGTCCACGGCGACAGGCTATGCCCGCGCAGCGATGTGCCGCAGGGGGTTGCGCGGCAGCCGTCGTCTTCGCTCAACGAACGACGAAAGCCGCGCACCCCACGGTCGTTGAGCGAGCCCGGCGAAGCCGAGCGAGACGAAACGCAGTACGAAACGGCTCACCACGTCTCGTCCCAGTCGACTCCGTCGTCTCCGCCCAACGACCGATGGGCGGAGGATCCGTGAAAGATCCTCCGCCCATCAGAGAGATGTTCGCCCAACGCGTGGGCGGTGCACCGGGTCAGGTCAGCTGACCACCCAGTCGAACTCGTCGCCGTGCTCCTCGAGCCATGCGTCGATGGCATCCGCTTCCTTGCCCTCGCCGTACTCGTTCACGACCAGGTCTTCGAGCGAGCCGTACTGCTCGTCGTCGAGCTTGATCTGCTCGACCAGCTCAGCGGCCTCGGGGAACTCCTCGGCGAAGCCCTTCGTGCCGAGGAAGTGCAGGGCCTCGGACTCGCCCATCGCACCCTTGGGGTCTTCGAGGTCCTTCACGGGGAAGGCGTCGTTGGCCCAGAACGGACGCCACAGCGTCACGACGATGTCCTCCTGCTTGTCGGTCGCCGACTTCAGCTCGGTGAGCATCGCGGCGGTCGACGAGGTGACGAGCTCGTACTCGCTGTCGAGACCGTACTCGGGCATCATCTTCTGGGTCTGCGCGGTGAGGCCGGCACCCGGCTCGATGCCGTAGATCTTGCCGTCGAGCTCTGCGCCCTTGCCCGCGAGGTCCTCGATCGAGTTCAGGTCGGAGTACTCCGGAACCGCGAGGGTCAGCTTCGCGTTGTCGTAGTACGCGCCGAGGTCCTCGATGTCGTCGCCGTAGGTGTTCATGTACTCGGCGTGGGTGAGCTCGGGCCAGGCCGACGGGTACATGTCGACGTCGCCCTGAGCGAGGCCGGTGTACAGCGGGCCCGCCTCGGTGAGCGTCTTCATCTCGACCGTGTAGCCGATCTTCTCGAGCTGGTCCTGCAGCAGGTACGCGGTGCTCAGGCCGTCGGTCCACGAGGGCAGGAAGCCCAGCGTGATCGTGCCCTTGTCGCCCGAACCGGACTCGCTGCCACCGGCGTCTCCGCCGGTTCCGCCCATGCCGTCGCCGCTGCATCCGGCGAGGGTCAGGGTCGCTGCGGCGCCGATGGCCGCGATCGTCAGGATCTTCTTCTTCATGTGTATGTCTCTCGTTCCGTATATATAGGTGCTGTGTTGCTGTGTACTGCGTGTTCTCTTGTGCGGAAGGGATGAGTCAGTGCACGCCGCCGCCGACAGGGGCGCGGCGCGGGGAGGCCTTCAGTCGCTCGGCCTCGGCGTCGGCATCCTCCGCGTCGGCCGCCTCGGCCGATGCGGGAGCGGATGCGGTCGCCGTCGTCTCCGCCTGGGCGGATGCGGCATCGAGACGCTTCTGCGTGCGGCGACGCGCCAGCATCCCGAGCAGCGACGAACGGTTGCTGCCCAGGTCGCCGAGGGCCGCGGTGACGCGGTCGAGGAAGACGGCGATGAGCACGACACCCAGACCGGCCTCGACGCCCTTGGCGATGTTGATGGTCGAGATCGCCTCGACGACGATCTTCCCCAGGCCGTCGGCGCCGGCCATACCGGCGATGACCGCCATCGACAGCGCGAGCATGATGACCTGGTTGACGCCGGCGAGAATCGTCGGCATCGCGAGCGGAAGCTGGATGCCGCGCAGGATCTGCCCCGGCTTGGCACCGAACGCCTGCCCGGCCTCGACGGTCTCGGAGTCGACTCCGCGGATGCCGAGCTCGGTGAGTCGCACGCCCGGAGGCAGCGCGAAGATCACGGTCGCGACGAGTCCGGGGACGACGCCGATGCTGAAGAAGACGATCGCCGGAATCAGGTACACGAACGCCGGCATGGTCTGCATGAAGTCGAGCACGGGCTTGAGCACCGCGCGCACCGTGGCATTGCGGGCCGACCAGATGCCCAGCGGCACCGCGATGAGCACGGCGATCACGGCGGCGACGAGCACCAGGGCGAGGGTCTGCATCGCGGGGACCCAGAGGCCCATGGCGACGATGAGGCCGAACGACACGACCGTGCCGATCGCGAGCTGCCACGACCGCACGAGCCACGCGATGAGCGCGGCGATCACGATGATGACTGCGAAGTGCGGGGTCAGCAGGGCACGGGTGAGGCCGTCGACCAGAAAGCTGACCACGAACGAGATGACGTCGAGCAGACCGTCGAGGTTCGTCTTGATCCAGTCGACTCCTGATGCGACCCAGCTGCCGAGGGGAATGCGGAAACCATCCATCAGCGAACCTCCTCCGTCGTCTGCGTTTCGTCTCGGTGCTGCGCTCCTCGCTCAACGACCGGGTCCCGGTGCTGCGCTCCTCGCTCAACGACCG
Organism: Microbacterium hydrocarbonoxydans; assembly: GCF_904831005.1. Taxonomy (NCBI): domain Bacteria; kingdom Bacillati; phylum Actinomycetota; class Actinomycetes; order Micrococcales; family Microbacteriaceae; genus Microbacterium; species Microbacterium hydrocarbonoxydans. Next base: position 2,443,330 of record NZ_LR882982.1, read on the forward strand.
GGTCCCGGTGCTGCGCTCCTCGCTCCACGACCGGGTCCCGGTGCTGCGCTCCTCGCTCAACGACCGGGTGCGGCTCAGCCGTCCATCCGTCATCGAGCACCGCATCGATCTCCGCCTGCGGCATCGGCAGGAGCGGCAGGGTGAGCTCGCCCGTGGCGCCGGGGCCGGGGCCCAGAGCTGCGAGCAGGGTGATGCGGGGGATGACGCCGACGAGGCGTCCTTCGGCATCGACCACGGCCAGGGGCAGGGGCGACTCGACCGAGGGGATGAACAGGTTCATCAGCACCTCGTCCTTGCTGACGCTCTGCGGCACCGGCTTGATGATCGAGTCGAGAGTGGTCTCGCCCTTGCGCACGAGCTTGACGGCGTCACGGTCGGTGACGATGCCGAGCAGGCGGCGGTCTCGACCGGTGACGTAGGTGGCCGACATGAAGGCGTCGCGCATCTGACGAAGGGCCGTGCGGGGGCCGGCGGTGTCGGCCACGACGGGCCGCGGGCGCTCCATGACGTTCGCCGCCGTCAGCACACGGGCTCGATCGACGTCCTGCACGAACTGCTCGACATAGTCGTTGGCGGGGTCGGTGAGGATGTCCTCCGGCGTGCCGATCTGCACGATGCGACCGTCGCGCATCACAGCGATGCGATCGCCGAGGAACATGGCCTCGTTGAGGTCGTGGGTGATGAAGACGATCGTCTTCTGCAGCTTCTCCTGCAGTTCGAGCAGCTGCTCCTGCATCTCGCGGCGGATCAGCGGGTCGAGAGCGCTGAACGCCTCGTCCATGAGCAGGATGTCGGAGTCGGCGGCGAGCGCCCGGGCGATGCCCACGCGCTGCTGCATGCCGCCCGACAGCTCCGACGGAAGCTTGTCGGCCTGGCCCTCGAGACCCACCAGCGCGAGGATCTCCTCGGCCTTCTTCAGCCGCTCGTCTTTGCCCACGCCCTTGAGCTCGAGCGGGTAGGCGACGTTCGCGGCGACCGTGCGGTGGGGCAGCAGCGCGAAGTGCTGGAACACCATCGAGATGCGGTCGCGACGGATCTCACGCAGCCGTGACGACGGGATGCCGGTGATGGGATCGCCGTTCACGACGACAGATCCGTCGGTCGCGTCATGCAGACCGTTGAGCATGCGGATGATGGTGGACTTGCCGGATCCGGAGAGTCCCATGATCACGAAGATCTCGCCCCGGTTCACCGTGAAACTGGCGTCGATGACGGCGGCGGTCCCTGCGTCTCCGACGGCCGATCTGCTCTCACCGGCCTTGAGTCGACGGACGGCACTGCTCGGATTCTTACCGAACACCTTGTACAGATTGCGCGCTTCAAGAGCGATTTCGGACACGTTTCCCCTGCGGCTCGCCTTCGGGTGGCTGAGCCTGCTTCGGTTACGCCCGGGTGATCCTCCCGGCCGTTTCGAGTTGGAGCTGTGGCGGCGCGGACGGCGGATTTCGGATCCACCGCGATAGAGCATCGACCGTACGTCCACGCCTCTTCGCAGCACAGCACATTCGAAAGAAGGACGTGGTCGCGGACTGGTCTTCGGGCCGTCAGGCCCGCAGACCAACGTAACGAAATGGCCGGTCAGGGGCAAATCCGCTATTCCTATCGACGTTCAGTTTCGGCGGCTGACCGGGGGATTGCGCGGGTTTCGGACGCACGGGCGGGTGCGTGCGGTGCGGGCGTTTCCGGCGACGGATCAGCGCCGGATGCTGCGCGTCACCGTGAACTTCGGGGTGCGTGCGAGCTGCTCCGTGGCGCCGACGAGTCGGGTGAGTTCGCCGCGGTATCCGAGCGACGAGTTGTAGACGGTGAAGAGCTCGCCACCGGGTCGCAGGATGCGGGCGGTTGCCTCGAAGAGGCGCGTCGCCGCCCCCGTGTGCACGCTGCTGCCGAGGTGGAAGGGCGGGTTGAGCAGCACCACATCGACACTCGCGTCGTCGATCTCGGATCCGGCATCGTCGTGGGTCACCGTGACGCGATCGTCGACGCTGTTCGCGGCCATGGTGGCCCGGGCCGAGGCGACGGCCGCGGCCGATCGGTCGGTCGCGATCACGCGTGATTCCGGGTGCGCGAGGGCGTAGGAGGCGGCGAGCGCGCCGGTTCCGCAGCCGAGGTCGACGACGATCGGGCGCAGGTTCGGATTCTCGCCGTCGGCAACCTCGACGCGCCCGAGCACGTCGAGCAGGACCCTGGTGCCGATGTCGAGGCGGGCACCCGCGAACGCACCCCCGTGCGCGACCAGAGTGAGCCCTTCATGCCGCGCGACGACAGGGTACGGCGGCTCTTCGGGCGCCGACAGCGCACCGGTCGCCACGATGAGGCGCGACTTGCGCTCGGCTCGCTGCGCCTGCACCTCGGCGAAGCTGCGCGCGATCACCTCGTTCTGGGCGACGGTCATGTGTTTCACGCGCCCTCCGGCCACGAGCACGACATCAGCGGCGGCCCAGCGGGCGACGGCGTCGGCGATCTGCTCGAGCTCGGCGAGCGCCTTGGGCAACTGCAGCAGCACCAGGCGTGCGCCGTCGAGCAGAGCGGGGTCGAGTTCGTGCGATGAGAACCCCGACAGTCCGAGCTCCTCGGCGTTGCGCACCAGAGCCAGCCGTCCGGTCGCGAGGTCCTGATGCACGCGGACGCCGTCGAGCCCGGCATCGGTCAGCGCGAGCGTGATCGCCCCATACTCGTCGCCGATCACCGAGATCTCGTGCCCCGAGAGACCCGAGGCCAGGGCACGATCGACGAGCAGTCGATCGGTCGCGTCGTGGGCCTGCAGGTTGTCGGCCTCGACGTCGGGCCAGCGGCGCAGTCGGTTGAAGGGGAAGTCCACGTCTCCAGAGTAGGAGCGTCGCCTCTTGACACCGACTGAACACGTGTTTAGTCTGCTGTACATGCGTTCAGCATCTGACGACCTCACCGCCCGGGCCCGCATCCGTGACGCGGCCATCACCGCGTTCGCCCGCGACGGATACGACGCCACCAGCATGCGCACGATCGCCACCGAGGCCGGCGTCAGTCCGGCGCTGATCGTGCACCACTTCGGCGACAAGAACACCCTGCGCGCCGAGTGCGACGACTACGTCGTCGGCATCTTCACCGACGAGGAGCACGAACTCATCACGGCGCCGACCGGCGACCGCATCCGCACAGCACTGAACGATCTCGACCGGTACGGCCCGTACATCGACTACCTCGCCCGAATGCTGATCGACGGCACGCCGGCGGCAGATCGTCTGTTCGACAGCTTTCTCGCGAGAACCCGTGACGTGCTCGCCGAGCAGCGCGACGCCGGGATGCTCGAGCCCATGAGCGACCCCGAGATGACGACACTGCTGCTCACCCTCATCGGTCTTGCGCCCGTCGTGATGCGCGCCCAGATCGCCCGCACGCTGGGCGCCGATCAGCTGAGCCCCGCCGGGCTCCGCCGCACCACGCTGCCGACGCTCGAACTGCTCACCCATGGCATCTACTCGACGACCGCTCTGCTCGACGGCGCGCGTGAAGCGCTCGGGGCGGAGAGCATCCCTGAAGGAGGGGCGTCATGACCGACACGATCGAGATCGAATGTCTGCACAAGCGCTACGGCAGTCGCGTGGCGCTGCACGAACTCGACCTGCGCGTGCGTCCGGGAACGGTGTTCGGGCTGATCGGTCCCAACGGCGCGGGCAAGACCACCACGCTGCGCACGCTGGTCGACATCATCCGTCCGTCATCCGGCTCGGTGCGCATCCTCGGCGAAGACCCGCGTCACGGCGGCGCCGCGCTGCGACGACGCATCGGATATGTGCCGGGCGAGCTGCATCTCGAGGGGCGATCGAGCGGACACCGGATGCTGTCTTTCTATGCCCAGGTCTCGGGATCGCGCGACGCCGCCGCGACTCTGCGCCACGCGCGCGAACTCGCCGACCGCCTCGGCGTCGACCTGTCACGGCCCGTCCGCACGCTCTCGAAGGGCAACAAGCAGAAGGTCGGGCTGATCCAGGCGTTCATGCATCACCCGGAGCTGCTGATCCTCGACGAACCCACGAGCGGCCTCGACCCCCTGGTGCAGAGGGAGTTCCTGCAGATGGTGCGCGAGGCGAAGGATGCCGGGCAGACCGTGCTTCTCAGCTCGCACGTGCTGAACGAGATCCAGCAGACCGCCGATGAGGTCGCGGTGCTCGCGAACGGACGGGTGGTCGCCGACGGCGACGTCGCGTCGCTGCGACTGGGGTCGATCCGCCGGGTGCGCGTCGAGGTCGCGACGACCGACGACGCCGCCGCCCGCGCCGACTTCGAGCGAGTCACGGGCCTCACCGCCATCGACGCCCACGAAGCCGACGGCACGCTGCAGCTCTCCGGCACGGTCGACGGAGCGATCGACCCGTTCATCAAGGCGCTCGCCCCTTTCGAGGTGCGCGACCTCACGGTCGAGGAGCCCGACCTCGAGGAATCGGTGCTGCGGCTCTACGGCGATGCCGCCGCATCCTCGGCTGCAACAACCGCCGCGTCACCGCCGCTCACGACCCGCCGAGCGCGCCGACACGGAAAGGAGCAGCGATGAACCGCATCCTGCCGGTGTTCCGGCGCACTTTGAGCGATTCGTGGCGGGGTCTGCTCGGCTGGACTCTCGGCCTCGCGGCCGTGCTGTTCCTGTACCTGCCGCTGTACCCGAGCCTCGGCGGCGGCGGCCAACTCGAGGACATCATCTCGGCGCTGCCCCCGGAACTCGTCGAGACGCTCGGCTACGACCAGATCTCGAGCGGTGCCGGGTACACGCAGAGCACCTTCTACGGTCTGATGGGCTTTTTGCTGACGACGATCGCGGCCGTGCTCTGGGGCTCCGCGGCGATCGCCGGCGCGGAGGAGAGCGGTCGGGCCGAGCTCGACCTGGCGCACGGCATAGGACGCGGCCAGTACGCACTCGAATCCGCACTCGCCGTGCTCGTGCGGCTGCTGTGGCTCGGCGCCTTCTCGGGTCTCGTCGTATGGGCGCTGAACGACTCGGCCGAGCTCGGACTCGAGGGCTGGCGCATCGTCGGCGCGAGCGCCGCCTTGACCGGACTCGCGTTCCTCACGGCATCCGCCGCTCTGCTCGCGGGAGCCGCGACCGGCCGGCGCATCTGGGCGACGGGGGTCGGTGCGGGAATCGCGGTGGTCGGCTACATCCTGCAGGCGCTGGCGAAGCAGTCCGACGACCTCGAATGGCTGAACGCCCTCTCGCCCTACTCCTGGGTCTACCGCCAGTCGCCTCTCGCCGAGGGCGTCGACCCCGGCGGACTCGCGCTCACCTGGGGGCTGGCGGTCGCCTTCGTCGCAGCCTCGGCCGTCGCGTTGCGCGCTCGCGACCTTCGCGGCTGACGCGCGTTCCGCACCGCACCAGCCAGGCGGGGTCAGTTCCGCACCGCACCGCGGCCTTTCGGACGCCGAACTGACCCCGCATGGCTGCCTGCCCGAGACCCTGTTGACACGGGCGAGGTTCAGTGGTTACCTAGTAGAGTAACTAACTCACTAACCCGGCGGAGGACTCGTGATCGAAGAAGGAAAGCCACTCTTCCTCCAGATCGCCGAGCAGATCGAGGACTCGATCCTCGACGGCTCGCTCGAGGAGGAGTCGCAGGCACCCTCGACGAACGAACTCGCCGGCTTCTACCGCATCAACCCTGCGACGGCAGCGAAGGGAGTCGCCATGCTCACCGACAAGGGAGTGCTGTACAAGCGCCGCGGCATCGGCATGTTCGTCGCCGCCGGCGCCAAGGACCTGCTTCTCGGCGAGCGCCGCGCCGCATTCGCCGACCGCTACATCGACCCGCTCATCGCCGAGGCCCGCACGCTGGGGCTCGGCGCCGACGACCTCGCCACGCTGCTGCACGAGCGCGCGACCCAGACAGACCAGAGAGACCGGACAGAAGGGAAGGCCACCGCATGACCGCCGTCATCGAGGTCAAGAACCTCACGAAGCACTACAAGGAGAAGAACGCTCTCGACGACGTGTCGCTCAGCCTCGAGGGCGGCGCGATCTACGGATTGCTCGGCCGCAACGGAGCGGGCAAGACCACGCTCATGTCGATCCTCACGGCGCAGAACTTCGAGTCGTCGGGAACCGTGCGCGTCTTCGGCGAGCACCCCTATGAGAACACGCACGTGCTGAACCGCATCTGCTTCGTGCGCGAGAGCCAGAAGTATCCGGATGACGCCTATCCGCGTCACGCGTTCAAGGCCGCGAGCCTGTTCTTCCGCAACTGGAACCAGGATCTCGCCGACGAGCTCATCGAGCAGTTCCAGCTGCCGATGAAGCAGACCATCAAGAAGCTCTCTCGCGGCCAGCTCTCGGCCGTCGGGGTCATCATCGGCCTCGCCTCGCGCGCCGAGCTGACGTTCTTCGACGAGCCGTATCTGGGTCTCGACGCGGTCGCCAGGCAGATCTTCTACGATCGCCTGCTCGAGGACTACGCCGAGCACCCGCGCACGATCATCCTCTCGTCGCACCTGATCGACGAGGTCTCGAACCTCATCGAGAAGGTCATCGTGATCGACAACGGCAAGATCCTGCTCGACGAAGACACGGATGCCGTGCGCGACCGCGCGGTCACCGTGGTCGGCGACGCGGCCAAGGTCGATGCGTGGGCCGCCGACCGCGAGGTGCTGCACCGCGAGGCGCTCGGCCGCGTGGCATCCGTCACCGTGCTCGGAGCGCTCTCTGCCGCCGAGCGCGCCGACGTCACGGCATCCGGTCTCGATCTGGCTCCCGTGTCGCTGCAGCAGCTGATCGTCCGCCTCACCCAGAAGGCCGAGGCGGGCGCCACCACCAGAACCTCGGCCACGAAAGAGGAGGTGCGCTGATGCGACGCACACTCAACGTCATCCGTCTGCAGCTCATCAACCGCCAGACCTTCATCTGGGTGCCACTGATCATCCTCGGCTCCGCCGTCGTGATCTCGGTGCTCATCTACGCGATGATCCCCACCGACGGGCCGAAGTACGGCGGAGGCGGACAGGCGCCGCTCTGGTACTTCTTCGCGATCGGCCTCTCGGCGATGACGCTCACGTTCCCGTTCTCGCAGGCGATGAGCATCACCCGGCGCGACTTCTTCTTCGGGACCATGCTCACGGCGATCCTCGGCAGCGCGTTCTTGGGGATCGTGTTCCTGATCGGCGGTGGAATCGAGACGCTCACGAACGGCTACGGGGTGAACGGCTACGTGTTCTACCTGCCGTGGCTGTGGGAGGCGGGTCCGCTCGGGGCGTTCGTCGTGTACTTCACACTCGCCCTGTTCCTGTTCGTCGTCGGCTTCACCGGGGCCACGATCTACAAGAGCTGGGGGCCCACCGTGCTCACCATCGTGGGAGTCGGCCTGGGGCTCGTGCTCGTCGGGCTCGCGTTCCTCGCCACGAGGCTCGAGCTGTGGGACGAGGTGTGGCGCGGCATCCTCGACGCCGGCGCCGTGGGTCTCGCCCTATGGGGACTCGCAGCGACCGCGGTGCTCGCGGGCATCTCGTTCCTCGCGTTCCGCCGAGCCATCCCCTGACCCCACGCTGATCACGCGACGCCGGTCGCTCCCGACGGAGCGACCGGCGTCGCGCGCACCGCTACCCGCCCTCACGGTCAGATGCAACCACGTGCCGGAACGGATGCAGAACGGCTAGCGTCACCCCTCGGGGAGGATGACGAGAGGATGCCGTGACGAACATCAGAACACGAGTGCGCGCGCGCCGCCCCGGCATCGTGCACTCACTGCGCGAGGCGGTCGATCCTGCTCGACTGCTGCTCGTCGCCAAGACCGCGCTGGCCGTGGGGCTCGCCTGGCTGATCGCCCCTCATATGCCGGGCGTCACCGACCAGTATCCCTACTACGCGCCGCTCGGCGCCCTCGTGAGCATGTACCCGACCCTCATGGGATCGGTGCGGTCCGGCCTGCAGACCCTGCTGGGCCTCGCGACCGGCATCGGACTGGCCGCGGTGGTCGTGCTGACCGTCGGCCCGACGTGGTGGACGATTCCCGCCGTGGTCGGCATCGGCGTGCTGGTCTCCGGCACCGGCTGGTTCGGCGTGGGGCGGGAGTACGTCCCGATGGCGGCGCTCTTCGTGTTGATCATCGGCGGCCAGAACGCCGACGACTACTCGATCGGATATCTGGTGCAGACGTCCGTCGGCGTCGTGGTCGGGCTGCTCGTGAACCTGGTGATCGCGCCCGCACCTCTCACCCTCGCCGCGGCGGCCAAGGTCGACGCGTTCCGCACGCAGCTGAGCGAGCACCTGAACGACATCGGGTCGGCGGTGTCGGAGTCCTGGCCGCCCGAGCATCAGCAATGGGCCGACGACGCGGCCTCGCTCGCCGACACGACCGCGGAACTGCAGAAGGCCCTGTCTGATGCCGACGACAGTCGGCGAGGCAACCCGCGCGCGATGGGCCGCCGCGGAGAGACCCGGCAGCTGCGCGCCGAACTTGCAGCGCTCGACCGCATCGCGCACCTGATCCGTGACATCTCCGACGAGATCGCCGACACGATCTGGGACCGCCCCGGCGCCCTCGAACTCGACGCCGCGCTGCCCGAGCCGCTGTCTGCCGCGTGCCACGCGGTGGCCGAGGTCATCGCCCAAGATGAGCCGCTGACGTCGGCAGACCACCGCGCCCGAGCTGACGCCGCGCGCGCCATTCGCCTGCTGCTCGAGACGGTCGACATCCGCACGATCGACGTGCGCCGCTCGATGGGGCCCGGCGTGCTGGCCGCGATGCACCTGCGCCGCATCCTGATCCTCAGCGGGCATCGCGAGGTGGAGGACGACGACTGATGCGAGGGTCAGATCGTGTCGTCCGCGGCGACGACGTCGATCTGCCAGGGGCGACCGGCAGGATCGCTCTTGTCATGCGCGTCGGCCGCCTCGGTGATGACCTCCTGCATCCGTTCCATGACCGCGTCGAACTCGGCCTCGGTGAGTCTGACCATGCGCTGCACGAAGGCGGCGTGCACCTCGGCGGTGCGCCCCGACAGGTACTCGGGGGTCCAGGCGATCACGCGTGACACCGTGTCGTGGTGATCCTCCGCGAGCGAGCGGACCATGGCGATCCCGAGGGCTTCGTCGGGCACGGGATGCTCGGGGCTGCCGACGTTGATCGACCCTTTACGAGACTTCCACACCCGATCACGCCGGTCCCGCGCATGCTCGGGCGCCTCTTCGATCAGGCCGGCTTCGGCGAGCACACGCAGGTGAAAGCTGGCGCTGTTGGGGGCGACGCCGAGATCGGCCGCGACGTCGGCCGCACGCAGGTGCTCGCGGCGCGAGAACAGGCGGATCATCTGGCGGCGCAGCGGATGCGAGTACGCCTTGAGCATCGCCGACGTCATCCAGACCTGGTCGGCCTCTCTCTTCGACTCACTCATGACCGAAGTGTATCCGCACCCGTAGTTGCGCAAGCACTCTTGCGCAATTGTTCTTGCGCAATTATGGTGGTCGTCATGACGACCGTGACCGCGCCCCATCGGCTCTGGCGGAACACTCTGTACCTGACGTGGCTCGTGAGCGATACGAGCAAGGGGCTCGCCGCTGCCCTGTTCGCGTTCGCGATCCCGCTGCTCGCCCTCATCGTCACGAACGACCCCGCCCAGGCGGGCATCATCGGCGGCGCGGGAATGGCGGCCCGCCTCGTGCTCACGCTCGTCGGCGGCATCCTCGCCGATCGGCACCGACGGATCGTCCTCATGCTCACCGGCTCGCTCGTCGGCATCCTGCTGGCCGCAGCCTTCACCGCGCTGGCCCTCGCCGACGCGCTCACCTTCGGCACGCTGCTGGCCGCGAACGTGCTGCTGGCCGCCCGGGGCGGTCTCTTCGACGTGGCGGGCGAGAGTGCGATCAAAGAGATCGTGCCGGACGACGCGATGGGCAGGGCACAGGCGGCGAATCAGGGACGGGATGCCGCGCTGCAGCTGGCCGGCGGCCCTCTGGGCGGGCTTCTGCTCGGCGTCGGCGGCTGGCTGGTCGGCGTCGTCATGACGCTGTGCCATGCGGTGGCGGCGGCGACCGCGTGGATGCTGCAGAGACGGATGCGGCACGCAGGGGCCGAGGCCCCGGCGCAGATGGCGGCGGATATCACGGACGATCTCGACGATGCAGGGCGTGTCAGCGGCGGACTCGCCGTGGAGGCGGCCGAGCGTCTGGGTTTTCCCCCGGACGCGGGGGCGGATGCTGCCGCCGCCCCCGCCCGCACCCACACCAGCGCCTGGTCAGAGCTGCGCGAAGGGTTCGCGTGGCTGCTCGCCCGACCCGACCTGGGCGGCGTGCTGCTGATCATCACGATCATCAACCTCGGCTTCAACGCCGCGATCACGACCGTCATCTACGCGCTGCAGCAGGCCGGATACTCCGAGCTGCTGATCGGCTCGCTCAGCGCGAGCATCGGCGCCGTCATGCTCGCCGGTGCCGTCGTCGCACCGATGCTCGTGCCGCGGATCCGTGCGGGCGTACTGGCGATCAGCGGTCTCGTGATCGTCGCGGTGGGCACGATCGTGCTCTCGATGGTCACCGAACCGTGGGCGATCATCACAGTGCTGGGGGCCTCGGTGCTGCTCCTCCCCGTCCTCAACGCGGGCATGCTGGGCTACTTCATGGTGGCCACGCCCACGCAGCTGCTCGGGCGCGCGAACAGCGCCGCCGCGGTGCTGGGCATGGGCGCCATGCCGCTCGCGCCCCTGATCGCCGGCTTCGGCCTCACCTGGATCGGCCGCGAGGGCACCATCCTGGTGTGCGCTGCGCTCTGCCTCGTCGCCGTCGGCCTCGCACTGGGCAACCGGGCGCTGCGCGCTCTGCCCGTCGAGTCGCGCTGGGCCGAGCACGCCAGGCAGTACGAGCGGGTCTGACGGATGCTGGCCGATGTCGGCGCGCGTGCGTAGGATCGGCGGCACGCACCCACCACTTGAGGAGACGATGATGTCCGCCGAGCAGATCACCGAGAAGCCACTTCCCTACGTCCGCCTCGCGGCGCTCACCGAGACCGTCTCCTCGCAGCCCGAGGTCGCGGCCGTCGTGGGGCCGCTGTTCGATCAGGTCGCCGATGCGATCGTCGCGTCGGGCGGCGAGCCGGGGCTGCCGATCGCCGAGTACGACATGAACAAGCACGGCGTGCGGATCACGGTCGGCTTCACCTACGACGGGCCGGCGATCGACGACCTCGTCATCGTCGAGCTCCCGGCCGTCGAATCGGCGTTCACCACCACGCACCACGGCACCATGGCGACGATCGACGACAGCTGGCATGCGCTGAACCAGGCGATCACCGCGCAGGGAGCCACGGCGCAAGGCGCCTGCCGCGAGATCTACGTGCAGTCGGAGTCCGAAGATCAGGCCGACTGGATCACCGAGCTGCAGCAGCCGGTCACGCGCAGCTGATCACCGGAGCGTGCCGGGGCATCTGTCCGTGTACCTGCATCTGCCCCTGCGCCTGCATCTGCCCCTGCGCGTCAGAGGGCTCCGGTGAGCGCCGCGATACCGACGAGCACCGACACGAGCGCGAGCACCAACGCGATCGAGATCAGCACGACGTGCACCTTCAGGAACGTCGTGGCCTTGCCCTCGGCATCCCGCGCCCGAGGGTCGGTCGCGACGCGCGTGTAGAAGCGGGGCCACACCAGCACGTTGAAGGCGGCGTTGAGGAAGAGCACGACGGCGAGAGCGATCACCCTTCAACGGTATCGCCCGCGGCGTCCCCCTCCACGGCGTCCCCCTCCACGGCGTCCCCGGCGCCCGGCATCCGGCATCCCTGTGCGCGAGTCCGTGCCGTGTGCCCGTGCCCGGCCGTGTCGCCCGTGCCCGGCATCCGCCGAACCAGATGCATGCCGAAATGACACATGCAGGCCCAGAACACGGTTTCCGGCCCTGCATCCGTGCATCCACCCTGCATCTGGCATCCGGCATCCGGCACCCTGCGTCCGCCCCCCGCCCGGCCCCCACCCCGGAATCCCACCGATACTCCGAAAAACATACCGAGTCCATGTATCAGCAGCCTCTTGCCGTGCTCCTTACTGGTGTGATCACAATGGGACTCATGATCGACGGCGCACCCGACGGCGCCGCCCTCGATCCTGCACCGGACGACGGAGCGGCACGCTGGAGGCGAGCGGCTCAGTTCTTCGGCGCATGGCGGGACGGCGACAGCCGCGCGATGGACGACCTCGTGCGGCTGATGACTCCTGTGCTCTGGCACGTCGTGCGCGCCTACGGTCTCGAGCGCACGCTGGCCGAAGACGTCATCCAGACGACGTGGCTGCAGCTGGTCCGCGGACACCAGTCGATCAGTGATCCCCTGGCCGTCTCGGCGTGGCTGACCACCACCGCGCGCCGCGAGGCCTGGCGGGCCGGCAAGGCGCACAACAGGATCGACACGACCGAATCGGATGCTCTCGACGCGCTGCTTCCCGAGCAGCAATCCGCCGAGCATCACGCCACGATCGGCGACGAGAACCGTCGGCTCTGGACCGCGGTGCGTCGCCTCGCCGACCGGTGCCAGCGGCTGCTGCGAGTGATCGCCTTCGAGGAGCGTCCCGACTACGCCCGCCTCGCCGCCGACCTCGCGATGCCCGTCGGAAGCATCGGACCCACCCGCCAGCGCTGCCTCGCCAAGCTTCGCGACCTGCTCGACGCACCGACATCACGAACCGAGGGCAGCTCATGAGCGAGAACGACCGCGTCAACGGCGGCGACAACCATGAAGACGCCGAGCTGTTCGCACAGCTGCGTTCACTCTGGCGCGCAGTCGACCCGATGCCCGCCGCCCTGATCGACCGCATGATCGCGGCGGTCGCGGCCGAGGGGCTGTCAGAGGAGTACGCGCTGCTCACGCTGATCGAGGAGCCTCTGGGCGCCGTGCGCGGCGACGCCGACGCGCTGACCCTGCAGTTCAGCGACGGCACCACCAGCATCCTGCTGCACGTGACTCGCACGGCGAGCGGCGCCCACCGAGTCGACGGCTGGGTCGACTCGATCTCGGGGGCGATCGAGCTGGCTCAGGGCGAGAGCATCCGCACGACGACGGCGAACGACACCGGCCGCTTCATCTTCGACGACGTGCCCGACGGGCTCACCCTCGTACGTCTCAGCACCACGGTCGGCGACCAGGAACGCACGCTGTCGACCCCGCAGTTCGAGTTGTGATCCACCGCGGGGCGACCCGCGCACGCTACGGGGCGACCCGCACACACGGCGAGTCCGCTCGCACAGTCAGCGGGTCCGCCCGCACAGTCAGCGGGCTCGCCCGCACAGTCAGCGGGCTCGCCCGCGAGGAGAGGACCGACGATGGAGCAGCCCAAGGGGTGGAGCTGGCAGGACCGAGCTGAAGGATCGATCAGACGGGGGACGGCACTCGATCCGTCGGTCGAGCCCGTCGCCGGGGTCAGGGCCTTCCCCACGGCGTACCTGCAGGACCGCCTGCTGATCACGCAGGATCAGGAGAACGGCCAGGAGGCGTACGACCAGGAGATCCGCGAGCTGCGCGACGCGGCCGGCTCGTTCGGCTGGATGCTCGAGATCGAATCGCCGGATGCTCTGCGCGCGGCGGATCCGCTGGTCCCCGGCGTGCCGGGATTCCTGCGCGCCCGCCTGACGACCCCCGACGAGCCGACCCGCGGGGAGTCGCCGGTGCCGCCCGATGCCTGGCGCGTCCTGCAGCGCGCACGCCGCAGTTCGGGCACGCCGATGCCGAGGACCAGCCTGGAGCACGTGCTGTCGATCGACCCGGTCGGGCTCAACCCGTTCACGCGCACGAACCCGTTCACCCGCACCAATCCGTTCACCCGCACCAACCCGGTGCGCGGCGCGGGCGCAGGGATCGGCGGCAGCGACGACTACCTCGAACCCGGGCGAGGCGCCCGTCAGCCGGTGACCTGGCTCGGACCTGCGCCACGGCGCGGCGCCGCCCCGAAGCGCGGTCGCCGCCCGGTGGTGGCGGTGCTCGACACGGGCTGCGGGGTGCACGACTGGCTGCCGGATGACATCGTCACGCGACACCTCGAGATCGACGGCGTGCCGATCGGACTCACCGACGATGCCGACCCGGAGCGCTACCCCGACCTGTACGGGCAGCTCGACGGAGAGATCGACGCCGTCGCCGGGCACGGCACGTTCATCGCGGGCATCATCCGTCAGACCGCGCCGGATGCCGACATCCTGTCGATCCGCGTGGCGGGGGCGCTGGGCGTGATCGACGAGAGCACGTTCCTGATCGCGGTCGCCCAGGTCGTCGAACTGCTGCGGCGCCACCGTGAAGACCCGTCGACCGGGCATCCGATCGACGTGCTCACCCTGTCTCTCGGGTACTACCACGAGACTCCGGTCGACGGCCAGTTCAGCCTGACCTTGCACGCGCTGCTCCGCACCGCGCGAGAGCTCGGATGCGTCGTGGTGTGCTCGGCGGGCAACGACGCGATCGACCGGCCGTCGTTCCCGGCATCGCTGTGGCCGTGGCCCGACGCCGACAACGGCATCCCCCATGACGACGATGCACCGCACGTGTCGGTCGGCGCCCTCAACCCGTCGGCCCGGTCGGTCGCGCTGTTCTCGAACGTGGGTCCGTGGGTGCACGTGTACGCGCCCGGCGCAGCCGTGGTCAGCACATCGCCGGCCTTCGTCGGAGGTGAGCAGGCGACCACCCGAGCAGACGTGGCGGGACTCCGACGCGAGACGATCGACCCCGACGACTACCGCGGGGGCTTCTCGATCTGGAGCGGGACGTCGTTCGCGGCGCCCTACGTCGCCGGACGCATCGCGGCGCAGCTGGGCTCGGTACCGGCGCAGGGCGCGACAGCGGCATCCGCGGCCAAGGCCGTCGCGGCCGTGCTCGCGACGCTGCCCTCGCCCACGACGGGCGGGTAGCCGGGCACCCGCCGAGCGGGTAGCCGGGCGCCGGCTCACAGATGCATGCTCGGATCACGGATGCATGCTCGATGCGGCGATCCGGGCATGCATCTGTGATCTCGGCATGCATCCGGCGCAGGAATCATCACTCGACGGCGAGAACGAGGGGTCATCCGAGCCCGAAAGGACGGATGCTGCCACACACCTTCCCTGCGACCAGACATACCGGCATTCTGGTGCAATGCCCCTGACTGCTCTCGAGCTGCATCAGCGCGGCGTCGACGCAGCCAACTCCCGACGGTTCGCACAGGCTCGACGCGCGCTGACCGCGGCATCGGCTCGCACCGACGACTCCGATCTGCGCGCGCGCATCGACGGGACCCTGGCTTACGTGCTCGCCCAGACCGGCCGACCGAGCGAGGCCGAGCGGCTGTCGCGCGAAGCACTGTCGCGCCCTGGCCTCAGCGACGAGACGATCGCGCTCGCGAACGGCCAGCTGGGCACACTGCTGCTGCACGGCGGCCGCCTGGATGAGGCCCATCTCTTTCTCACCAGGGCGATCGACGGCCTCGCCGAGGGATCGATCGAGAGCGCCAACTGTCTGATGAGCCGCTCGGTCGTCAGCATGCAGCGGCACCGTCTCGACGAGTGCTCGGCCGATCTGCAACGAGCCATCGCGGCATACGAGGCGCACGGAGCCGAGGAACCGCTCGCCGAGGCCCGCCACAACCTCGGCTACGTCGCGCTGCTCGGCGGTGATCTCGTCACGGCGCTCGCGCTGATGACCCGATCGCGCCCGATCCTCGCCGCGACGAGCGACCTTGCCGCCGCGATCAGCGACCTCGACCGGGCCGAGGTGCTGCGCGACGCCGGCCTCACCACAGAGGCCGAAGCGCTGCTCGGCGCGGTGGCGGTGCGCTTCGGGGCGCAGCGCATGCGCCAGGCACGAGGCGAGGCCGAGTTCCACCTGGCGCGCTCGCTGCTGCGGCACGACGCCACGTCGGCCGAGCGGGCGGCCGCGACCGCGTCCCGTCGTTTCGCCGCGTTGGGAAGCGAGGGCTGGGCCGCCCGCGCCGACGCCGTGCGCCTCGAAGCCCGGCTGCGAACACGACCGCAGACGCCGCCGCCCTCGGCAGACTTCGCGCGCACGATCGACGCCCTCACCCGGGGAGGGTTCCGCACCGAGGCCGCGGCCGTCTCTCTCACCGCTCGGCTGGCTGACGGGGGCCGCCTGCCCCGGCTCACCGCCGACGCCCCGACACCCCTGCGCCTGCGCGCGCACGAGGTGCGAGCACTGCGGGCGGCGGCGAGAGGCAAGGATGCCGAGGCTCGCCGCATCGCCGCCGAGGGGCTCGATCTGCTCGCCGCGTGGCAGCAGTCGTTCGGCGCGCTCGACCTGCAGGCGTCCGTCGCGATGCACGGCACCGAGCTGATGTTCACCGGTCTCGGCGCAGCCGCCCGATCGCGCGACCCCGAAGTGCTGTTCGAGTGGTCCGAGCGGGCCAGGCATCTGAGCCAGCACGTCGCCCCGGTGCGCCCGCCGCATGACGCCGATCTGTCGGCCGACCTGGCGGAACTCCGGATGCTGCGCGCCGACCTCGCGGGATCCGACTGGACGACCGACGCCCGCGTGCGCGAACTGCGCGACCGGGTGCGCGACCGGCAGTGGTCGTCGACCGGCGTCGGCGGAAGTCACGAACGACTGGGGCTCGCCGAGACCCGGGCCCGGCTCGACGACGACACCGCGATCCTGGCCTACGTCTACACGCGCGAGGCTCTGCTGTGCGTGGTCGTATCGGCATCGGGCGCGTCGATCGTCGAGTTGTCGCTGCCGCGCATCGAGGCCGCGCTCGACGGACTCCGCGCCGACCTCGATGTGGCCGCCCTCACGCACGGCGGAGCCATGGCCCACGTCGTACTGCGCTCGCTCGACGAGAGACTGCGGCGGCTCGACGATGCCCTTTTCGCCCCCGCGCGCGCAGCGGCAGGCGGCGCTGCGCGACTCGCGCTCACGGTTCCCGGCATCCTGGGCGGCATCCCCTGGGCGATGCTGCCCGGGATGCGCGGCACGCCGTTCACGATCGCGACCTCGGTCTCGCGACTGCTCGGCGACGCGAGTCGCACCACAGCACCGCGCGCGACAGCACGGCACGAGTCACCAGCGCGCGAGACAGCAGCACATGAGTCAGCACGACACGAGTCGTCGACGAGGTCGCCGACGGCAGGGTTCGCGACCGGCCCTCGTGTCGCACGAGCCGAGGAGGAGGTGCGCCGAGCCGCCTCGTCGTGGGCCGACGCGCTCATCCTGACCGGCGACGACGCGCGGGTCAGCGCCGTCACCGAGCTCGCAGAGCAGGTCGACGTGCTGCACATCGCCGCGCACGGCCGTCACGCAGTCGACAACCCGCTGTTCTCGGGGTTCGAACTCGTCGACGGCACCCTGTTCGGGTACGACGTCGATCTGATCTCGCGCGCCCCCGACACCGTGGTGCTCTCGGCCTGCGAGCTCGGCCGCTCGTCGGTGCGCTGGGGCGAGGAGGCGCTCGGTATGACCAGGGTCTGGCTGCATGCCGGCACCGGCTGCGTGATCGCGGCGCCCGTGGTCGTGGCAGACGACGTCGCGTGCGAGCTGCTCGGGGCCGTGCACGCCGAGCTCGCAGCGGGCGCACGACCAGCCGTAGCGCTGGCCGCGGCATCCGAATCCACCGGGCTCAGCGCGCCGTTCCAGTGCCACGGAAGCGGACTCTGAAACTTTTCTCCAGTCGATGTATCAGAACATCGGCAGCCCTCTCCTTATCTCCAGAAGGTGCCAGCGGAGGGCTTCGGAAACGAAGCGCGAGGGAGGCGCAGTCGGATTGGGGAACCCTCGTGCACTGGGGAGTGTGAGGGGAACGACAGGACACCATCTACTCCGGGGGTGCCGCGAGAAGGGTCGCGGCACCCCCACCAGGAGTCCGCAGCGGGAGACCGGCTCAGGGGGTCAGGACCTCGTAGCCCGCTGCACGGAAATCGGCCAGAGATGCCGCGTCCGCGCCGTCGTCGGTGAGGAGAACGGGGAACAGCTCCACACCGCCGACGGCGGCGAACGCGACCGTGCCGAGCTTGCTGCTGTCGGTGACGACCACGGCTCGACGGGCACGCTCGGCCATCATCCGATTGACGGCCGCCTCGCGCTCGTCCTGCGTGGTGGCGCCGGCTTCGGCATGCATGCCGTTGACGCCGATGAAGGCCATGTCGAGTCGCACTCCGCGCAGCAGCTGCTCGACGAACGGGCCCACGAGCTCGTAGCTGCGCGAGTGGATCACGCCACCCGTGACGACGACCTTGATGTCGGGTCGCGTCGCGAGCTGCGCCGCGATGTTCACGGCGTTCGTCACCACCGTGATGCCGGGCCCCGCCGAGAGGTCGTCCCTCGCGGCGAGCGCCGCGGCGATCGCCGTGGTCGTGGTGCCGCCCGAGAGCCCGACGACCATGCCCGGTGCGACGAGGGCGGCGGCGGCCTGGGCGATGCTCTCCTTCTGCTGCGTGCGCTGGTGGCTGCGGTAGCGGATCGGAAGCTCGTAGGCGACGTCGTGCGCCACCGCGCCGCCGTGGGTGCGGGTGAGCAGACGCTGCTCCGCGAGCGAGTCGAGATCACGGCGCGTCGTGGCGGCCGAGGCGCCGAAGCGCTCGACGAGTTCGTCGACGTTCACCTCGCCGTCCGCGGCCAGCAGGTCGAGGATCGCGTTCAGACGGGCGGCACGCTTCATGTCACCATCCTGCCCGGGTTCGGGGCGGTCACCGCGCCGCCTCGACGTCACGGCCGGGATCGAGGGCGAACAGCCGCAGCATCCGCGCCGCTTCCGCCGCGAGCGCCTCGCGCGCCGGCGTGAGGTACTTCCTCGAGTCGACGAGCTTCTCGTCGGCCTGCAGGGTCGAGCGGATCGCCCGTGTGAAGAAGCCGTTCAGGTGCGTCGAGACGTTGATCTTCGTCATCCCC
Organism: Microbacterium hydrocarbonoxydans; assembly: GCF_904831005.1. Taxonomy (NCBI): domain Bacteria; kingdom Bacillati; phylum Actinomycetota; class Actinomycetes; order Micrococcales; family Microbacteriaceae; genus Microbacterium; species Microbacterium hydrocarbonoxydans. The sequence continues at coordinate 2,462,124 of NZ_LR882982.1, forward strand.
GCGCGCACGGCGGCGGCGATCGTGGCATCCGCCACACCCGACGATCCATGCAGCACCAGGGGCACGGGCAGCGCCGCGCGGAGTCGTGAGATCAGTTCGAGATCGAGGGATGCCGTGCGATCGGTCATCGCGTGCGACGACCCCACGGCCACGGCGAGCGCGTCGACGCCGGTCGCGTGCACGAACGCCCGCGCCTCGTCGGGGTCGGTACGCACTCCCGGCGCATGAGCGCCGTCCTTCCCGCCGACTTCTCCCAGCTCACCCTCGATGTAGACCCCGGCCGCGTGCGCGCGTGCGGCGACGGCCGCGGTGATCGCGACGTTCTCGTCGTAGGGCAGGGCCCCTCCGTCGAACATGACAGACCCGAAGCCCAGGGCGATGGCCTCATCGACGAGCTCGGGCCGTTCGGCATGATCGAGGTGCACCGCCACCGGGGTCTGCGCCTGCCGCGCCACCGCGAGGGTCGCCACCGCGATCGGCTCGAGCCCGCCGTGGTAGTCGGCGCAGTTCTGCGAGATCTGCAGGATGACGGGCAGACCTGCCCTGGTCGATGCCTGCACGAGCGCCTCGGCGGTCTCGAGGTGGATCACGTTGAATGCGCCGATGCCGGTGCCGCGCGCTGCGGCATCCGACACGAGTCGGCGGGCGGAGACCAGGGTCACGGACGTTCCTCTCGAGGGGTCGGGTCGTAGGGGGTCACGACCAGTCGCGATTCGAGCGCGGGCCAGGCGTCCGAGATCTCGCCGGCGAGCGGCATGAGCACGGCGGCGGCCGACCAGGCTGTGGCCCGTCGCAGAATCGCCCTGGGTTCGCGGATGCCGTCGGCGATGAGCACCGCGCACGCGGCCACGGCGGCGTCGCCCGCCCCGGTCGGGTTGCCGGCGAGGGGCGCGTCGAGGCGCGCGTGCAGCACGTCGGATGCCGTGACGGCGAGCATGCCCTCGACTCCGAGCGACAGCAGCACGAGGTCGGCCCCGCGCTCGATCAGCGAGCGCGCGCCGTCGACCGAGTCGGTGATGCCTGTCGCCTCGATGAGCTCGGCGGCGTTGGGCTTGAGCACGGATGCTCCGGCGTCCGCCGCATGCAGCAGCGCCGGTCCCGAGGTGTCGACGATCACGGGCACACCGGCATCCCGCGCTGTGCCGATCAGCAGGGGCAGCAGGGTCTCGGGCGCTCCGGGCGGAAGGCTGCCTGAGATCACGAGCACCCGCGCGCCGGGGAGCGCGTCGACCACTTCACCCAGCATGTCGGCCCATTCGGGATCGGCCGGATTGACGCCCCGCTCGTTCACGACCGTCGAGTCCCCGAGCGTCTCGTCGACGATCGCGATGCTCTGACGCGTGGCACCGGCCACCGGTACGAGGCGGTGCGGCACGCCGCTGGCTCCGAGCTCGGCGGCGAACTCGACGCCGCTGCGCCCTCCAGCGGTCGACACCGCGAGCACCGAGGCTCCCTGGGCGTGCGCGACCCTGGCGACGTTGATGCCCTTGCCGCCGGCCCGCACCGCCCCGGCATCCGCTCTGTGAGTCTCGCCCAGAGCGAGTCGGTCGACGTGCCAGGTGAGGTCGAGTGCGGGGTTCGGGGTGACGGTGAGGATCATGCCAGCTCCCTCGCGCGCAGTGCCGCACCCAGGATCCCCGCGTTGCCCGACAGCTCTGCCGGTACGAGGGCGGGGATGCGGTGAAAACTCAGCCGTGCGGCGAGTCGGGTGCGCAGTTCGTCGAACAACGCACCCCCGGCGCGCGAGAGTCCGCCGCCGATGACGATCGCCTCGGGCGCGACGACGGCCGTCAGCTGCGCGAGCGAGAGGGTGAGTGCGTCGAGCGCAGAGTTCCAGATCTCGGCCGCGATGCGATCGCCTGCCGCGGCGCGGGCGATCACGTCTCGGGCTCCGTCGGGGGCGATGCCCGTCGCTTCGCGGTACCGGCGGGCGATGGCTCCGGCCGACGCGACCACCTCGAGGCATCCGCGCGCACCGCAGGCGCAGATCGGCCCGTCGGCGATCGGAGAGTGGCCGATCTCGCCCGCATAGCCGCCGGCCGTGTACGGCTCTCCGCCCACCAGCAGGGCACCCGCGATGCCGGTGCCGATCACGAGCACGACCGAGTTCGAGTAGGCGCGGGCTCCGCCGAGGCGGTGTTCGGCCCAGCTCGCGGCCCGTACGTCGTGGTCGAACGCGACCGGCAGACCCAGCCTCGTCGACGCGAGATCGCGAAGAGGCGAATCGCGCCAGCCGAGGTTGCTCGCGAAGATTCCGAGCCCCGCCTCGGCATCGACGATGCCGGGCACCACGAGTCCTGCTGCGTGCGGCACGACGTCGGGGTGATCGGCCCGCAGCTCGGCGGCGAGCATCCCCAGGCGTTCGATCAGCACTCCGGTGCGATCGCCGTCGGCCACCGGAGTCGGCGTGCGGCGCAGGCCCAGCGCTGTGCCTTCGACGTCGAACAGCGCCGACTTGATATCGGTCCCGCCCACGTCGAAGGCCAGCACGGGCGCGCCGTGACCCAGTGAGCGCGCGGCGGTGAGCCTCTCACCGGAGGTGTCGCTCACGACATCGGCGATGCTAGCGGCATCCTCAGCGCTGGTCATCGATCACTCCGCCGAACGACCGGCTCATGCATCCAGGATGACGGAGCGGGTGAGGTTGCGAGGCTGGTCCGGGTCGAGTCCCCGGGCAACCGCCCGGTCGAGCGCCACGCGGTGCAGGCGCACGAGATCGGCGAGGGGATCGATCGGATGCTGCACGAACCGCGCCCCGGTCGCCTCGACCTGAGCGGCCAGCCCCTCGGGTGCCTCGCCGAACTGCCAGGTCACGCGACCGGGTGCCGCGATCGCGATCGGCCCGTGGCGGTACTCCATCGACGGGTACGACTCGGTCCACGACTGCGACGACTCGCGCATCTTGAGCGCGGCCTCGTGCGCGAGTCCGACGGTCCACCCGCGTCCGAGGAACGAATACTGCTCGGCGTCACGCAGCTCATCGTCGTAGTCGGCCGCGAGCACGGCGGCGGCATCGTCGATCGCACCGCTGAGGTCTTCGCCGAGCGAGGCACGGAAGAGCGCCAGCGCCGTGGTCGCGAATCGCGTCTGCACGACCGACTTCTCATCGGCGAAAGGCAGCAGCACAGCGTCGTCGACGAGCGAGACGAGTGGCGAGGACTCGTCTCCGATCACGCCGATCGTGGGCACCGTGCCCCTGATGCGGTCGACCAGCTCGAGCACCTCGGTCGTGGTGCCCGAACGCGTCAGCGCCACGACGGCGTCGTAGCCGCGGTCGACGAACGACTCGGATGCGGCGAACGCATCGGTCTCGCCCTGACCCGCGGTCTCGCGCAGGAACGCGTACGACTGGGCCATGAACCACGACGTGCCGCAGCCGACGACCGCGATGCGGGCTCCGGATGCCGGCAGCAGCGCCTGCGCATCGCGGAGATCGGCTGCGCGGGCCCACGTCTCGGGCTGTGAATTCAGTTCTTCGCGCATGTGTGCGCCGGGCAGAAGTGCGGTCATTTCGGGCCCTCCGGACCAGATGTTGCAAGTTTGTGATTGTTTTGACGACTATTCGATCATAGTATTTCGACTCAAGGGAATCCCGCAAGGAAACTCCTTGATTTGTTCATTCTCCTGACAAATAATCAGACAACAGCTTCACCGCCCCTCCACCGGATTGGTCCGCAGAGGGTTCCTCGAGCCGAACCGGCTCGACCGACCGCATCTCCCCCGAGAAGCGGTCACACGCACTGTCGCGTGAGATGTGCTTGCGACTGTGCACCACCACCACAGTGAGGAATGCAATACACATGAAGAAGTCACTGCGATTCGGCGCCGTCGCCCTGGCGGCCACCGCCACGCTCACGCTCGCTTCGTGCGGGTTCGGCGGATCGACCGACGGCGGCGGAGGCGACGCCGACGGAGCATCCACGCTCGACCTCCTGGTGCCCAGCTACTCGGACGCCACCAAAGGACTGTGGGAAGACGTGATCGCCGGGTTCGAGAAGGAGAACCCCGACATCACGGTCAACCTCGAGGTGCAGTCGTGGGACAACCTCGAGAAGGTCGTCTCCACCAAGATCCAGGCCGGCGAGGCCCCCGACATCTACAACGGCGGTCCCTTCGCCGGTTTCGTCGGCGACGAGCTGCTCTACCCGGTGGAGGACGTGGTCTCGGAGGAGACCTACTCGGACTTCCAGGACGCGTTCCTCGCCAACGCCGAGGTCGACGGCACGGCCTACGCTCTGCCGCTCATCGCGTCGGCTCGCGCACTGTTCGTCAACAACGCACTGCTCGAGCAGGCCGGCGTCGAGGCGCCCACCACCTGGGATGAGCTGCTGGATGCCGCGACCAAGGTGTCGGCACTCGGCGGCGGCGTCGCGGGCTACGGCATGCCGCTCGGTTCCGAAGAGGCTCAGGCCGAGGCGGCCGTGTGGCTGTGGGGCGGCGGCGGCTCGTTCGGCGATGCATCCGAGATCACGATCGACACCCCCGAGAACCTCGCGGGTGCCGAGCAGATCAAGAAGATGATCGACGCGGGCGCCACGCAGGCAGATCCCGGCTCGACCCAGCGCTCGCCCCTGATGGACATCTTCATCCAGGGCAAGATCGGCATGCAGGTCGGCCTGCCGCCGACGGTCGGCCAGATCGAAGAGGGCAACCCCGAGCTCGACTACTCGATCGTCCCGATCCCGACGAAGGACGGCGAGCCGTTCACCCTCGGCGTGATGGACCAGCTGATGGCCTTCCAGAACGACGGCGACAAGCAAGAGGCGATCACCGCCTTCTTCGACTACTACTACTCGGCCGACGTGTACGTGCCGTGGGTGCAGGCCGAGGGCTTCCTGCCCGTCACGAAGTCGGGTGCCGAGCAGCTCTCGGGCGAGGAGGCGCTCGCGCCCTTCCTCGAGGTGCTCCCCGATGCGCAGTTCTACCCGTCGACGAACGAGAAGTGGTCTGCCACCGACGGAGCCTTCAAGTCGCTGTTCGGTCAGCTGCAGTCGAAGCCTGCCCAGGACGTCCTGTCCGAGATCCAGGCACAGGTCGACGCGGGCTGAGTCCCGCAGACGGAGAGGTTCGGGTATCCCATGAGCCAGACGAAAGAATCCTCGAACCTCGCGGGGGCGGCCACCGGCCGCCCCCGTACCCCGGCGAACCGCTCGCGTGCGGCCGCCGGCAGACCGGGCGGCAAGGACCTGCTGCAGGCGCTGCCCTGGATCGCCCCCGCGCTGCTGCTCATCATCGGCGTGGTGCTGTTCCCCGCCGGGGTGATGTTCTTCAACTCCACCCGCGACATCTCGCTCTCGGGTCTCGACAAGGGATCGGTCGGCTTCGACAACTTCGTGACGGTGTTCACGTTCGCCGAGTTCTGGCCGATCATCTTCCGCACCATCGTCTGGGTCGTCGTGGTGGTGAGCTTCACCGTGATGATCTCGCTCGGGCTCGCTCAGATCCTCAACAAGGCGTTCCCCGGACGCCAGATCGTGCGCATGGCCGTGATCGTGCCGTGGGCGGCTTCCGTCGTGATGACGACGATGGTCTTCTACTACAGCCTCGAGCCGTACTTCGGCGTCTTCAACAAGTTCCTCTACGACATCGGACTCGCAGACGACGCCGTCGGATACGGCTGGACCAAGAATCCGGCCACCGCGTTCGCCTGGTCGATCGTGATCGCGATCTTCGTGTCGCTGCCCTTCACGACCTACACGATCCTGGCGGGGCTGCAGACGGTTCCGGCCGACACTCTCGAGGCCGCCAAGATGGACGGCGCCGGCGCCGCGCGCACGTACTGGACGATCGTGCTGCCGCAGCTGCGGAGCGCTCTCGCGGTCGCCGTGCTCATCAACATCATCAACGTGTTCAACTCGCTGCCGATCCTCAAGGTGATGACCGGGTCGATCCCCGGATACGGCGCCGACACCATCATGACGATGATCTTCAAGTACATCGAGCTGCAGAAGAAGGTCGACGTCGCGAGCGCGCTCTCGGTCGTGGCCTTCCTCATCGTGATCGTGATCGTCGCGATCTACGTCAAGGCCGTCAAGCCCATGAAGGAGGTCTGATCATGACCCTGACCGAGACCGCCCTCGTCACGACCGCAGGTTCCGACGCCGCGCCGCGCATCCCCGGTCGCAAGCGCCGCTACACCGAAGACCAGGTCACGCTGCCGCGCGTCATCCTGCGCATGGCCGCCGGCATCCTGGTGCTCGCGATCTTCGTGCTGCCGTATCTGATCATGTTCGCAGGGTCTGTGAAGACCAAGTCGCAGATCCGCTCGGTCGACCCGACCTACCTGCCGATCGAGTGGCACTGGGAGAACTACATCTCGATGTGGTCGACCCCTGAGACGCCGCTGCCCTACAACCTGATCTCGACGATCATCATCGCCGTGTTCGCGACGCTCCTCGTGCTCGTCGTCTCGCTGCCGGCCGCGTACTACACCGCTCGGTTCAAGTTCCCCGGCCGCATGGTCTTCCTGTTCCTCGTGATCGTGACGCAGATGCTTCAGCCGGCCGTGCTCACGTCGGGGCTGTTCCGCCAGTTCACGGTGCTCGGGCTCGGCGACACGTGGGCGGCGATGATCTTCATCAACGCGGCTTTCAACCTGTCGTTCGCGGTGTGGATCATGCACTCGTTCTTCGCCGGCATCCCCAAGGAGATCGACGAAGCCGCCCAGATCGACGGAGCAGGACGCTTCACCGTGCTGTTCAAGATCAACCTGCCGCTCGTGTGGCCCGGCATCGTCACCGCGATCGTGTTCACCTTCGTCGCGTGCTGGAACGAGTTCGCCGCATCGCTCGTGATCCTCTCGACCGACAAGAACCAGCCGCTCTCGGTGGCGCTGACCAAGTTCGTCGGGCAGTACGAGACCAGCTGGCAGTACGTGTTCGGCGTCTCGATCGTCGCGATCCTGCCCGTCGTCATCCTGTTCATGCTCATCGAGAAGCGCCTGGTCGGCGGCCTGACCGCCGGCAGCGTGAAGTAGGTCGGACGCGTCCTGTCGGGGGTTCGTGTCGGGGGGTTCCGGTCGGGGGGTTCCGGTCGCAGTTGGTGCCGCCCGAGCACCGCGCCCCGGGGTTCCGGTCGGGGCGTTCCGGTCGCACTTCGTGCCGCCCGAGCACCGCGCCCCGACGTTCCGGTCGCAGTTCGTGCCGCCCGAGCACCGCGCTCCGACGTTCCGGTCGCAGTCCGTGCCGCCCGAGCACCCCGCCCCGACGTTCCGGTCGCAGTTCGTGCCGCCCGAGCTGCGTGGAGGCGGCACGAATTGCGACTGGAAGCCCGGCGGCCAGCACGAACTGCGACCGGAAGGGTGTGCGTCGACACAGGTCGGCGGGTGGCGCTCGGCATCCGTGCCCCGCAGCTGCGAGACAATCGGACAGACCATGAGGGGGTTCGATGAACGATGCACGCGGAATCATGATGGCCGGACGCGCAATCGCGGTGACGATGGCGCTGGGGATCGCACTGAGCGGATGCACCGGGGCGAGCACCGGAGACAGCACCGCTCCGACATCGAGCGCGACTCCAGAGGCACCGGCGCAGGCAGTCGATGTCGATGTCGCCGCCGACCTGAGCGCCCCACCCGTCTCCGGTACCGGCCCGACCGCCCCCTTCCCGGGAGTCGACTTCCCCATCCCCGAAGGCGCCCGCTCGCTCGAACTCGACCTCGTCTGCGCGAGCGACGCGCGGATCACCGTCGAGGTGGGAGACTCCATGGCGACCGGACAGGCGGTGCTCGAAGGCACGTGCGGTGCAGCCGCACAGACGATGGTCTGGCCGATCAGCGAGAAGACCTCGCCCACCCTCAACGTCTGGGCTCCTGAGGGCGTCGCATGGACCGCCACGCCTCGGTTCTCGACCGCGGAGTTCGTGACCGATGAGACGATCGCCGCCGAGTGCGCCGCATTCGGCGACGTCTACAGTGCGCTCATGAACGCCGACCAAGAATACCGGCACTACCAGGCGTTCGGCCTCGACGAGTGGACCTCACGTGTCGACGCGGCCGCCGCCGACCTCGCAGCGCTCGCGAACTCGTCGACCTCGACCATGGCGCCCGGGTTCGCGCAGCTCTTGGCGACTCTGCAGAGCCCCGATCGCGTCGCCGGAGAGGTGTCGATCATCAACCCGAACGACCTGCTCGGCGATGCCTGCGCCGTCAACCACACCCCGCTGGTGCTGAACGCCGAGTTCGGCGGCTGAAGCCCGCCGCGCGCCGTCGCCCCCGATCGTCCCTCCGCGCCTCGCGCCGCGCGAGCCCGCTCACCCCCCTCCCGTCGCACTTCGTGCCGCCCGACACCACCCACCCGCACTCCCGTCGCACTTCGTGCCGCGCGACACCACCCACCCGCCCTCCCGTCGCACTTCGTGCCGCCCGACACCACCCACCCCGCACTCCCGTAGCACTTCGTGCCGCCCGAGCGGACTTTGGACGGCACGAAGTGCGACCGGAAGGTCGAACGCAGACACAAAGTGCGACCGGAAGGTTGGGAGCGGGCGTAATCGGACGGGACGCGGTGCAGCGCAGCCGGTCAGCCGACTAGGACACCGGAGCGGATGCGGACGCCCGACCGGATGCGGACGCGGACGCCGCCCCAGACGCAGACTAGGCCGCCCCGGACGCCGCCCCAGACGCCGCCCCGGACGCCGCCCCGGATGCTGCGCGCAACTGCGCCGGACTCCAGCGCACCCCGAGAGCACTCGACAGCGCCACCTGTGCCACACCGGTCGCGATCGATGCGTCGGCATCCGCATACCGCACCGGGACGTCCGCCGTGCCCGTCGCGGTGTAGTCGATCTCGGCCTGCACGAGCGCGAGGAACCGGTCGCCGAGAGCCCGCGCCGGACCACCGATCACGACCTCAGCCGCGTCGAGCACGGCAGCGATGAGCTTGACCGTGCGCGCCAGCGCCCTCGCTCCCTCGGCGAGCAGCCGCTCGTCGGTGGCTGCCGCCAACGCCGCGATGGTCTCAGCATCCATCGCATCGTCGAATTGCTCGCCGAGCATGGCCGTCATCGATGCCACCGATTCGAGACATCCTCGACGTCCGCAGCGGCAGGCCCGTGCGTCGTCGTCGAACTGCACCTGCACGTGGCCGATCTCTCCGGCACGATCGCGGGGTCCCGGCGCGAGCTCGCCGTCGAGAGTGACCGCCGCGCCGATGCCGGTGCCGATGTGGATGAACAGCCGATAGCCCGAGGACTCGTCCTCACGTGCGGCCTCGGCGATCGCCTCGGCGTCGACATCGTTGACGAGAAGTACCGGAATTCCGAGTACCTTCTCGAAACGCTCGGCGAGGGGGACGTCGGTCCAGCCCAGCTGCACGCTCTCGAACACACGGCGCCCATCGGTCGTGCCGGGCAGCTGCACTCCCGCAACGAGCAGACGGCCGGCGAACGAGACCGCGAGCTCGGCGACGGCGTCGTCGAGCATCCGGTCGCGCGTCGTCTCGGAGTACACGACCGTCCGCGAATAGAGCTCGCTGCCGTCGAGGGCGATCAACGCGAAGCGCGCATCGGTCGGCCTGATGACCACCACGACGATCAGGTGATGGTCGCCGTCGATACTCAGCGTCGTCGGTCGCTTGCCGCCGGTACTCACGGCCTGCTCTCCGTCGACGACGAGGCGCAGTTCGATCAGTTCGGCGACGAGAGACGAGGCCGTCGCGGCCGTGAGCCCGGTCGCTCGCGCGATGCCTGCGCGCGTCTGCGCACCGGGGTCGTGGAACACGAGCTGCAGAGCCCGTCGCAGGTTCGCGCGCCGGACGGACGCCTGTGTGTCGAGCGCGTCGTCGCCGTTCAGCATCGATCCTGACCCACTGTCGGATTCGGTTGACAGACCAGGGTCTCCTGCGTACCCTCGGTCATAGTTTATTCAATAAACTTAGTTCGGTCCCCGGGCGAGTGAGTGCTGCACACACTGTCACTCGCCCGGACGACCGGATCATCGCCCTTCGGCGGCTTCCGTGTGGTGGCGGATCACCTCTGCCACGACGAAGTTGAACCACTTCTCGGCGAATTCGGGGTCGAGATGCGCCTGCTCGGCGAGCGCCCGCAGCCGCGAGACCTGCTGCTCTTCGCGACCAGGGTCGGATGCCGGCATCTCATGCTCGGCCTTGAGCTGGCCGACCTGCTGCGTGGCGCGAAAGCGCTCGGCGAGCATGAAGATGAGGGCGGCATCGATGTTGTCGATGCTCGAGCGCAGTCGGAGCAGTTCAGCCCGAGGATCTTCGGCGGCGGTCATGCCCACTACTCTACGGAAGCGACGGGCGGCCCTGCCGCTATCGTGAGCACATGACCGAAGACGAGAAGGTTCCGGCCGCACGCACGACGGATGCCGCGTCCGATATGCCGGATGCCGCGTCTCTGCCGGGCTTCCCCGGCGCCACCGCCACGTCAGCCGTCGCGGTTCCGGTCGAGCACGCCGATGGCGCAGCGCCCGTGCGCCGAGTCGTCGTGGAGCCGATGACGCCGAGCCGGTCGTTCTGGACCCGCATCGACCGCCCGTTCGTCTTCGGCTTCCTCGTGACGCTCGGTGGCCTCGCCGCCATCGTGCTCGGCCTCGCGATGGCGAACCTGTCGACAGTTCTCATCTACATCGCGCTCGCCCTGTTCGCCGCCCTGGGACTCGACCCCACTGTGCGCTTCCTCGAGCGCCGCGGTCTCTCGCGTGCGATCTCGGTGGTCGTCGCGATCCTCGGTCTCATCGTCGTGGCGGGTCTGGTGGTGTGGATGGTGGTGCCGGTCGTGATCGACCAGATCGCGAGCTTCGTGCGATCGGTGCCGGGGATGATCCAGGAGTTCACGCGCAGCGACGTCTATGCCACGCTCGACGCCCAGTTCGGCGACCAGTTCCAGGATCTCGTCGCCGACGTGCAGAGGTTCCTCACCGATCCCGGCAACATCGCTGCGATCGGCGGAGGGGCGCTGCAGGTCGGCGCTTCGATCGCCAACGCCATCTCGGGCATCATCGTCGTGCTCGTGCTCACGCTCTACTTCGTCGCGACTCTGCCCTCGATGAAGTCGAACCTGCTGCGTCTCGCTCCTGCCCGCGACCGCGAGCGCGCCAGAGACATCACCGACCAGATCACCGACTCGGTCGGCGCCTACGTCATGGGAATGGTCGTGCTCGCGTTCTGCAACGCCGTGCTCGCCTTCCTGCTGTACCTGTTCCTCGGCTTGCCGTTCCCGCCGCTCATGGCGACGGTCGCGTTCTGCATCACCCTGATCCCGCTCGTCGGATCGGTGATCTTCTGGATCATCGGCACGAGCCTCGCCCTGTTCACCAATCCCATCGCAGCGCTCGTGTTCGCTCTCATCTACCTCGTCTACATGCAGATCGAGGCCTACGTCATCACGCCGCGCGTCATGAACAAGGCTGTCGCCGTCCCCGGATCCCTCGTGGTGATCGGCGCCCTCGCCGGCGGCACCCTGCTCGGGCTGCTCGGGGCGCTCGTGGCGGTGCCGGTCGCGGCATCCATCCTGATCATCATCAGCAGGTGCTGATCCCGCGACAGGACGCCCGCGTCTAGCATCCGCCGCCCGCCCACCCACCCGGCGAAACCCGCCATCCCGCACGAAACCCATGCCCCGCACACGGGTCTCGTGCAGAAACGGCGGTTTCGCCACAGCGCCCCGCCCGGCTCGTCGCCCCACTCGGTTCGTCGCCCCACTCGGTTCGTCGCCCCACTCGGCGAAACCACCCATCCCGCACGAAACCCGCCATCCTGCACGAAACCCCCGCCCCGCACACGGGTCTCGTGCAGAGAAGGCGGTTTCGCCACAGCGCCCCGCCACGCAGAAGTGCCCGGCCCCCTGACGGGACCGGGCACTTCTCAGAGAACTGCTCGCGATCAGGCGAGGTCGTTGTCTGCGAGCCACTTCTTCGCGATGTCAGCGGACGACTGCTCCTCGACCGTGCTCAGCACGTTGAGGGCGACGAGCTCGTCGCCGGTCAGCTTGGCGCTGATCGCGTTGAGGACATCGGAGACATCGTCCGCGATGTCGCTCGAGACGATCGGCACCACGTTCGACGAGATGATCAGGTTCTCGGGGTCTTCGAGCGCCACGATCTCCTCGGTCTCGAAGGCCGGGTCGGCGGTGTAGATGTCAGCGACCTGGATCTGGCCGGCGAGCAGCGACTCGAGTGTGGTCGGGCCGGTGGCCGAGAACGTCAGGTCGACGCCGTAGACCTCTTTGGCCTTGGCCGGGCTGTACGGGCGCTGCTCGAACTCGGGGGCAGCGCCGATCGTGACCTCGGAGGTGACCTTCGAGAGGTCGCCGATGGTCGTCAGGCCGTTCTCCTCGGCGAAGCTCTTCAGCACCGTGTAGGAGTCCTGGTCGGTCGCCTCGGCGAAATCGAGAGCGGTGAGGCTCTCGGGCAGCGCCTCCTGCAGGGCCGCGTAGACGTCGTCGGGACTCGTGACATCGACCTCGTCATCCGAGATGTACTCGAGCAGGCTGCCCGTGTACTCGGGGAAGACGTTGATCTCGCCCGACTCGACATCGGGCATGTACGCATCGCGCTGACCGATGTTGAGCTTCTTCTCGACGTCGAAGCCGGCGCCCTCGAGAGCCTGCGCGTAGATCTCGGCGATGATCTCGTTGGAGTAGTACGCCTGCGAGCCGACGACGATCGTGTCGCCGCTGCCCGATTCCTCTGCCGAGTCGGACGGCTCGTCGAGCGGGTTGCTCGAAGAGCAGGCGGACAGGGCGAGTGCTGCCGCGGCGACAAGACCGACGGCGAAGACAGAACGCTTGCCTCGTGCTGTGAACATGGACTTCCTCTTCTCTGGGACTGCTGTGGGGGACATCACGGTGGATGGATGATTCAGGCGGCAGCCGGTTCGACGGCCGTGGGGCGAGCCGCCGCGCGTGACCGGCGGCGCGTGGGGCGACCGGTGCGCAGCCCGGCCGGTACGGCGGCATGCTGCAACGCCGCGAAGATGAGGTCGACGAGCAGCGCGAGCACGGCGACGATGATGGCACCGGCGAGCACCTGATCGAACCGCCGCAGTGGGATTCCCTGGATGATGGGCCACCCGAGTCCACCGAGGTTGACGTAGGCCGCGATCGTGACGGTCGCGATGACCTGCAGCAGCGCCGAGCGGATGCCGCCGACGAGCAGCGGCATGCCGAGCGGCACCTCGACCTTCCAGAACACCTGCCAGCCGGTCATCCCCATCGACTTCGCGGCGTCGATCACTCGACGGTCGATCGCTTCGAGTCCTGTGTAGGCGCCCGCGAGCAGCGAGGGGATCGCGAGGAGGACGAACGTGATGATCGCGGCCTCGGGGATGCGGAGCACGCCGAGCAGCAGGACGAGAAGCACCATGAGGCCGAAGGCCGGGATCGCGCGCGCGGCTCCCGACACGGCGACGGCGATCTCGCGGCCACGGCCGGTGTGGCCGATCAGCCAGCCGATCGGCAGGGCGATGAGCGCGGCGATGACGACCGAGATGACGGTGAGCAGGAGGTGCTGCCCGAGGAGCACCGGCAGGGCATAGCGCCCCTGCCACTGCTCGGGAGCGAGCATCCAGGCGATGGCTTCGAGGAAGAGGTTCATGCGGGAGCCCCCACAGCGAGAGCGCGAGCAGCGGCGGGCTTCGAGGCCGCTCTGGTCCACGGCATGAGGGCACGCCCGAGCAGCAGGAGGATCAGATCGATCACGAGCGCGATCACCACGACGGCGACGACTCCGGCGAACACCTCGGCGATGATGCGGCGTTCGAGGCCGTTCGTGAAGAGGTAGCCGAGGTTCGTGACGCCGATCAGGATGCCGACCGTGGCGAGAGAGATCGTGCTGACGGCGGTGACCCTGAGCCCTGCGAGGATCACGGGTCCCGCGAGCGGGAACTCCACCGCCCAGAAGCGGCGGAAGGGCGCGAACCCCGTCGCGGTGGCGGCCTGGCGCACGTCGTCGTCGACCGAGTCGAGGCCGTCGGAGACCGCGCGCACCAGGATCGCGATCGCGTAGATCGTCAAGGCGATCACGAGATTGGACTCGCTGATGGCCGAGTAGCCGAGGGCGGCCGGCAGCAGGATCAGCAGCGCGAGCGACGGGATCGTATAGAGGAGCCCCGTGAGCACGATGATCGGGCCGCGGACCAGACGGAATCGCCAGGCGACCCAGCCGAGCGGGAGCGACAGCACGAAGCCGAGCACGATCGGGATGATGCTCTGACGCAGATGCACCAGAGTCAACTCGAAGATCAACCCGAGGTTGTCGGTGACCCAGTTCACGCGCGCTCGCTCTGCACAGCGCCGAGAGCCGCGGCATCCGGCCCCGCCAGCGGACCGTCCGACCTCTCGACCTCGGCTACGATCGCACCCTGCGTGCGCCCTTCGGAGTCGACCACGACGGTGCCGTGCGGCGTCTCTTTGAGGTGCAGCGCCCGACGGCCGCGGTCGGCTCCGATGAAGGAGGCGACGAAGTCGTCTGCGGGGTTCTCGATGATCTCGCTCGGGCTGCCCACCTGCACGATGCGTGCACCCTTGTCGAGGATCACGACCTGGTCACCGAGCAGGAAGGCCTCGTCGATGTCGTGGGTGACGAACACGACCGTCTTGTCGAGCTCGTGCTGCAGCCGCAGCGTCTCCTGCTGCAGGTCGGCGCGCACGATCGGGTCGACCGCACCGAAGGGCTCGTCCATCAGCAGGATGTTCGGGTCTGCCGCGAGCCCGCGGGCCACGCCCACGCGCTGCTGCTGGCCGCCCGAGAGCTGGCTCGGGTACCGCTCGGCCAGAGACTGGTCGAGTCCCACCGTCTTCAGCAGCTCTCGCGCGCGCTGGTGCGCAGGAGCCTTCTTGACGCCGGTGAGACGCAGCACCGTGGCGACGTTGTCGAGCACGGTGAAATGCGGCATCAGGCCCGAGTTCTGCATGACGTAGCCGATGCGGCGGCGCAGGGCGACCGGATCGCCGCCGAGAACGCTCTCTCCGTCGATCTCGACCTCGCCCGAGGTCGGCTCGACCATGCGGTTGATCATGCGCAGCAGAGTCGTCTTGCCGCATCCCGAGGATCCGACGAACACCGTCGTCTTGCGCGACGGCAGCACCAGGCTGAAGTCCTTCACGGCGGTCGTGCCATCAGGGAACTGCTTGGTGACGTTGCGGAACTCGATCACGATTACTCTCCGGTCGATCGATCGACGAGACGGGCGTCAGCGCCCCGGCTGCGGCATACAGGGGTCATGCGGAGACTTCGACCCGCGGGTCGAACGCCACGAATCCGGAGAAGTCCTTGCCCACGCGGTCGAAGGCGCTCGGGTACGGCGTCGGATACGACCAGGCGTAGTCGGTGTGCAGCTCGCCGCCGGCCTGTACCGAGAAGTACTGGGCAGCGCCCTTCCAGGGGCACGTGTAGGGGGTCGGGCTCTCGACGAGCACGCCCTCTGTGATCGACGCCGGCGGGAAGTACCAGTTCCCCTCGATGCGTGCGAGATCGCTCTCGTCTGCTTCGGCGATGACGGTTCCTGCGAGTACAGCCTTCATGGTCCTGCCTCCTCGGATGTGGGTTCGAGCGTATAAGAGGTGTGCGACATTGAGCCGAGGGTTGTGCCCGGGGCCGTCAATGTGGGAAACAATCCTGCTCCGGGCGCGCCGATCGCGCCAGGTCTTCCACTGACTGTTCGGAGCGGATGCCGTAACGGATGGCGCCCCGGGGCATCGGTTCTCGGCATCCGTCCGACGCGCTCATGCCGACTGCCGCCCGTAGGACTCGAGCAGCCGCAGCCAGATCTCGCTGATGGTCGGATATGCCGGGACCGCGTGCCAGAGACGGGCGATCGGCACCTCGCCGACGATCGCGACCGTGGCCGCCTGCACGAGTTCGGCGACCTCGGGCCCGACGAAAGTCGCCCCGACGATCACGTCGCGCTCCTTGTCGATCACGAGGCGGGCCTGCCCAGCGAAGCCGTCTTCATAGAGGCTCGCGCCGGCGACGGAGCCGAGGTCGTAGTCGACGACGGCGACGTCGATGCCGGACTTGCGGGCATCGGCCTCGGTCAGTCCGACCGAGGCGACCTCGGGGAACGAGAACGTCACCTGCGGAGCGCCGGCGCTGTCGGCCGTGGCCACATGCCGGCCCCAGGGCGCATCGTCGACGTCTTCGTCGTGCGCGCGGGCTGCGATCACGTCGCCGGCCGCACGCGCCTGGTACTTGCCCTGATGCGTGAGCAGCACGCGACCGTTCACGTCGCCGACCGCGTACAGCCATTCCGATCCCGGTACGCGCATGGTGTCATCGACCGTGATCCAGCGGCCCGGTTCGAGTCCCACGACGTCGAGGCCGATGTCGCCGCTGCGCGGCGAGCGCCCCGTCGCCGCGAGCACCTCTGCGGCGGTGATGGTGGAGCCGTCGTCGAGCACGATCGTGACGCCCTCATCGGTGCGCGTCACGCTGGTCGTGCCTGTCTCGGTGCGCACATCGACGCCGAGCTCCTGCAGCCCCGCAGCGACGCGCTCGCCGGCGAACGGCTCCATGGCTCCCAGCAGACCGCTGCGGGCGATGAGCGTGACGGTCGAGCCGAGCGCCGCGTAGGCGGTCGCCATCTCGACGGCGACGACGCCGCCGCCGATCACGGCCAGGGACTCGGGAAGCTCCTCGGCGCTGGTCGCCTCGCGACTGGTCCAGGGCGACGACTCGCGCAGTCCGTCGATCGGCGGGATCACGGCATCCGAGCCCGTGCTGATCGCGACCGCGTGGCGGGCGCGGAGCACGCGCGTGCCGCCGTCGGCATCCGTCACCGTCACCTCGCGTTCGCCCGTCAGACGCCCGTGGCCGCGAGCGAGATCGATGCCCGCCGAGTCGAGCCACTTCACCTGGCCGTCGTCAGACCAGTTGCTCGTGAACGAGTCGCGACGGTCGAACACCGCCCGCACATCGAGCTTTCCGGTCACGGCCTCCTTCGAACCTGCCACGTGCTGAGCCGCCCGCAGGGCCTGGGCAGAACGCAGCAGCGCCTTCGACGGCATGCACGCCCAGTACGAGCATTCACCGCCCACGAGCTCGCTCTCGACGATGATCGCGGTCAGCCCGCCCTGCACGGCACGGTCGGCCACATTCTCGCCGACCGGTCCTCCGCCCAGCACGATCAGGTCGTATTCGTCGGTCTTGTCAGCAGTCATGGGGTTGCGCCTCTCCGTCGCCCAGTCTTGCTCAGAACGAACGTCGAGTCACGGGGTGGTTGTTCCGCACGGCGCGTCGTCGGCGCGTCGTCGGCGCGTCGTCAGTGCATCGTCGGTGCTTCGTCGGCGCGTCGTCGGTGCGTCGTCGGTGCGTCGTCGGCGCACCGGATGCAGGCCCAAGTCCCGGATGCATGTCCAGAAACCGTGTTCTGGCCATGCATCCGTGCTTTCGCCCTGCATCCGGCCGGCGATCCGGCCGGCGCGATCCGGCCCGCCCTGCATCCGGCACGCACGATCCGGCCCGCACGATCCGGTCAGCATGATCCGGCCCGCGCGCCCCCGCCCGCGAGCCCGCCCAGCCGACACGGCAGGTCACCGGGCCGCGGCATCACCCGCCGTCGCCCCGACGGGGGCGGCCACCCGAGCCGCCAGCAGCGCAGCGGCGAGCGCGAGGATCGCCGCGAGCGCGAACACGGCGACGAACGGGTCCATGGCCGCCGCCAGCCCGGCGAACAGCACGCCCGCGACCGCAAGAGCCAGAGCGCTGCCGAACGAGTCGGCCACCGTCATGGCCGAGCTGTTGAAGCCCTGATTCTCGGGCTCGGACATCGCGAGGGTCAGCGCGCTGGTGCGCGGACTCATCAACCCCATTCCGGCACCGGCGACGATCCACGCGACGATGATCACGGCGACCGGAGCAGTGAGCACAGCCGCGACAAGGGCCAGCGCCACGCCCGTGACGACGAGCACGGTTCCGATGCGGACGGCCACGACACTCGAGAGCCGCACACCCATACGGCCCTGCAGCGTGGCCGACACCGACCAGGCGAGCGCCCCGCCGGTCAGGGAGAGGCCGGCGACGGTCGGCGATGCCCCATAGCGGTCGGTGAGCAGGTAGGGGATGTAGACCTGGGCGCCGAAGAACCCGGCGGCGGCGAGCCCGCGCACGAGCAGCACCGACGGGAGGCCTCGACGCGCGCGCAGGGTGCCGACCGGCAGCAGCGGGCGCACGGCGATGACAGCGACCACCACCGCGATCGCCGCGAGCACGGGCCCGGCGGCGGGGATGTCGCCGACCAGATTCAGCGCGAGCACAGCCAGCGCGGCCAGGATCGACCAGCCCAGCCGTCCGTACGCCCAGGGGATCGTGGTGTCGCCGTCGCCTGAGAGCCCGCGCAGCGCGGGCACCACCATGAGCAGCGCGGGGACCACCAGGAAGACGACGCCGAGGAACACCCAGTGCCAGCTCCACAGCTCGGTGACCGCGCCCGCGATCGTCGGCCCGACGAGAGAGGGCACGACCCAGGCGGCGGCGAAGCCGGCGAAGATCGACGGATGCAGCGACGTCGGGTACACGCGGGCGACGACCACATACAGAGCGACCATCAGGCCGCCGTTGCCCAGCCCCTGGGCGAAGCGGCCTGCGACCAGCACCTCCATGCTCGGTGCGACGCCGGCGACGACGAGCCCGACGACGAACAGCGCCACCGAGAAGTACAGCGGTGCGACCGGGCCACGGCGATCCGCCCAGTTCCCCGCCACCACCATGCCGATCACCCCTGTGGCGAGCGGTCCGGCGAACGCGAGCGCGTACAGCCGCTCGCCGTCGAGATCGGCGCTGACCGCGGGCATCACGGTCGTGACGGCGAGGGATTCGAAGGCCCCCAGGAAGACCAGGGCGCAGGCGCCGATCGTGATCCAGAGGTAGCCGCGCTGGAGGATGCCGGATGGCGCGGCGTTCGCGGTCGGAGCCGCGTCGGTGTCTGCAGTCATAGGCTCGACCGTAGAACCTCAATAAAGGTTGAGGTCAAGCGGACTCGGTGCGGGGGGTCTAGCGCACCAGCAGCAGGCTGGTCGGTGTGGGTGCCTGCGCCTGGTGACGGATGCCCAGCGGAGCGCCCGTGCGCTCGTCGAGGTCGAGCAGCGCGATGGAGTCGGAACGCTGTCCTGCGACGAGCATCTTGCCCTCGTGCACCAGGTGATGACGCGGCCAGTCGACACCGGAATCCGCCAGCGCGAACGGCTCGAGGCTCTCGCCTGCGCCATGCACCCGCAGGGCGGCGATCGTGTTGCTGCCGCGCAGCGCGGTGTACAGGAACCGGCCGTCGCGCGTGCGCGCGAGCTCGGCAGGGAAGTCGGTGCCCACCTCGGCGATCGGACTCGTGAGCACGGAGCCGACGACCGCCCACGTGCCGTCGAGACCGGCGGCGAGCGTGAACACCTCGCACGAGTACTCGGTCACGACGTGCAGGTGTCCACTGGGATGCACGACCATGTGCCGAGGGCCTGTGCCCATCGGCAACGCCACCTCGTGGTCGAGGATCAGCCCATGCGCACCATGCCGCCAGATGCGCACCAGGTCGAAGCCGAGATCCGTCGTGGCGATGCGTCCATCGGCCAGGAACGCTGCCGCGTGCGCGTGCGAGACGCGATCGTCGCCCTCAGCCGTGCGCGCTCCCGCGTAGGGGTCGGATGCCGGGGCCGCGACGCCGGCCGGAGCCGCTGCCTCCAGCGGCTCGCCCAGCAGAGCGGCACGCAGTTCGGCCGCCTTGTTCACGGCATCCGCGATCAACCGGCCCTGCGGGTCTATGCCGATGCGCACCACGCGTCCGTCGCCGTAGCAGCTCGCGACCAGGAAGTCGCCGCGCGGCGAGACCGCCACGTGGCACACGCCCTCTCCGGCGTCGACCGGAGCGCCGAGCGGCCGCAGGCTCGACTCGCCCGAGCGCACGAACGCCTGCACTCCGGCATCCGCCTCGAGCGCCGCGTAGATGACGTCGAGCGTGGGATGCTGCGCGAGCCACGACGGCGAGGGCGTCTGCGTGACCGCGCCGCGATACGCCAGGGAGGTCTGCCTGTCGGCGTCGCCCGCGAGCAGGCCTATGCCGTCGGCCTGCCCCTGCATCGCCGAGCCGTAGCCTCCGACCCAGAAGCGTGTCATCGGAATCTCAGTCGAGCAGGTCGTGGCGCACGACGACCTGGTCGCGCTCGGGACCCACGCCGATCACCGAGATGCGCGTGTTGCTCATTCCCTCGAGCGCGATCACGTAGTCCTGCGCGTTCTTCGGCAGATCGTCGAACGTGCGCGCAGTCGAGATGTCCTCGCTCCAGCCCGGGAAGTACTCGAGGATCGGCGTCGCGTGGTGGAAGTCGGTCTGGTTGACCGGCACCTCGTCGAAGCGCTGGCCGTCGACGTCGTAGGCGACGCACACGGGGATCTGCTCGAGTCCGGTGAGGATGTCGAGCTTGGTGAGCACGAGGTCGGTGATTCCGTTGACGCGCGTGGCGTAGCGAGTGATCGGGGCGTCGTACCAGCCGACGCGGCGCGGACGACCGGTGGTGGTGCCGAACTCGAAGCCGCGCGAGCGCAGCCATTCGCCCTTCTCGTCGAAGAGCTCGGTGGGGAAGGGGCCGGATCCCACGCGAGTCGTGTACGCCTTGACGATGCCGACGATGCGGTCGAGCGCGCCGGGGCCGACGCCCGAGCCGGATGCCGCGCCGGCCGCCGTCGCCGTCGACGAGGTGACGAACGGGTAGGTGCCGTGGTCGATGTCGAGCATGGTCGCCTGACCGCCCTCGAACACCACGACCTCACCGCGGTCGAGCGCCTCGGCGATCAGGTATCCGGTGTCGGCGACCATCGGGCGCAGGCGCTCGGCATACGAGAGCAGCTCCTCGACGATCTCGTCGACCGTCACGGCACGACGGTTGAAGACCTTCACCAGCAGGTGGTTCTTCTGGTCGAGCGCGCCCTCGACCTTCTGGCGCAGGATGTTCTCGTCGAACAGGTCCTGCACGCGGATGCCGACACGGTTGATCTTGTCGGCGTAGGCCGGACCGATGCCACGGCCCGTCGTGCCGATGTTGCGCTTGCCGAGGAACCGCTCGGTCACCTTGTCGAGCGTGCGGTGGTACGCGGTGATGAGGTGGGCGTTGGCGCTCACCTTGAGCCGGGACACGTCGATGCCGCGGGCGCCGAGCGCCTCGAGCTCGTGGAACAGCACCTCGAGGTCGATCACGACACCGTTGCCGATCACCGGCGTGACGCCGGGCGACAGGATGCCCGAGGGCAGCAGGTGCAGCGCATACTTCTCGTTGCCGACCACCACGGTGTGACCGGCGTTGTTGCCGCCGTTGAACTTGACGACCCAGTCGGTGCGCTCGCCGAGCAGGTCGGTGGCCTTGCCCTTGCCCTCATCGCCCCACTGGACGCCGACGATAACGATTCCTGGCATGGGTATCCCCCTTGCTTTCGCCGGGTTTGCACCGGCTGATGAGCTGGCCCTCTTCGGGCGAGACCATCCTATCGAAGGGTTGTTTCTCGGCCTTCGTGGCTGTGTACGGGGACGCGTGGATTCGCGCACGGTCGTTCCGGTCGCAGTTCGTGCCGCCTGCGGTGCTCGCCTCCCCGCGCTCCCGTCGCAATTCGTGCCGCCACGCCATTCACCTCCCGCGCTCCCGTCGCAATTCGTGCCGCCTGCGGTGCCTTGGAGCGGCACCAACTGCGACCGGAACGATGGGTACCGGCACCAGCTGCGACCGGAACGATGGGTACGGCACCAACTGCGACCGGAACCGACGGAACCGACGGATTGGCCGAAAACGAGCGGACGCTGTCGCTCCGACCGATCGACCGATGTCGGTGGCCGGTGCGACGATCAGAGGATGCCGAAGACCGGTCGCCTCCGCGGCGACGACAGCCTGACCACAGCGACGCCTCCCACACAGGGACCGCTCGTGCTCGTCGCCGCCATCGTGACGGTGGTGCTGTGGGCCTCGGCGTTCATCGGCATCCGCGGCGCCGGGCCGCACTTCGATCCCGGGGCGCTGGCGCTGCTGCGCATGGCGGTCGGCAGCGTCGCGCTCGCGATCATCGCAGTGCGCCACGGCATCCGTCTTCCGGCCCGCAGGCACTGGTGGCTCGTGGCGGTGTGGGGAATCGGCTGGTTCTGCGTCTACAACCTGGCGCTCAACGCCGCCGAGCGCACGCTCGACGCGGGCACGGCGGCGATGGTCGTCAATCTCGCGCCTCTCATGGTCGTGGTCTTCAGCGGGCTGTTCCTGCGAGAGGGCTTTCCGAAGCCGCTGATCATCGGGGCGCCGATCGCCTTCCTCGGCGTCGTGCTGATCGGCATGAACTCGTCGACGAGCGAGGGCCCCGACATCACCGGGCTGCTGCTCGCGCTGCTCGCGGCCGTGATGTACGCGGGGTGCACCCTGCTGCAGAAGCATCTGCTCAGCTCGGGATCCGACGCGACGACGCTGACGTTCTTCGGCGCGGTGGCGGGCACCGTCGCGCTGCTCCCCTGGGTCGGCAGCCTGATCGACGCGCTGCAGACGGCTCCGCTCAGCTCCACGATGTGGGTCGTGTATCTCGGCATCTTCCCGACAGCGATCGCCTTCACCACCTGGGCGTACGTGCTGCAGCGCAGCACCGCCGGCCAGACCTCGGCGACCACCTATGTCGTACCGGCGATCGCGATCCTGATGTCGTGGGCGATCCTGGGCGAGGTCCCGACGCCGCTCATGTTCGTCGGCGGCGCGCTGTGCCTGCTCGGAGTGCTGGTCACCCGGATGCGGTGGGGCCGCCGCTCTGTCTGACATACCGGCATCACAGTCTGGCGTCGGGAGGCACGTCGACCGATAAGGTGTGCGCGGAGGCGAACATGACGACCTGGTGGCCCTACGCACGACTGGCAGCGGCGGCGCTCGGACTCGCGGCGATCATCGCCCAGCTCGCGCGCAGCGTCGAGAACGCTCTCGCCGCCACCACCGCATGGGGTCAGCATCTGCCGACCGTGGCCGCGAACTTCCTCAGCTTCTTCACGATCCTGTCGAACCTGCTCGCGGCCATCGTGCTGATCATCGCCGCGGTCTGGGCCCTGCGCCATCGCCGCGATCACGAGCCGGAGCCGAGCTGGCTCACCGTGCTGCTGGTGTGCGTGAGCACCTACATGATCGTCACCGGCATCGTCTACAACACCCTGCTCCGCGGAGTAGAGCTGCCCCAGGGCGTCACGGTTCCATGGTCGAACGAGGTGCTGCACGTCGTCTTCCCGCTGTTCCTGCTCGCCGACCTGCTGCTCGCCCCGCGGCGGCGCGCGCTCCGCTGGCGCGCCGTGGCCATCGCGACGGTCTTCCCCATCGCGTGGGTGGTCTACACGATGATCCGGGCCAACCTCATCGTCGCACCGGCGACGGGCGAGACGTGGTGGTACCCCTATCCGTTCCTGAACCCGCACCTCGTACCCGGCGGCTATCTCGGCGTCGCCGGCTACATCGTCGGCATCGCGATCGCGATCATCGGCGTCGCATGCCTCGTGGTCTGGGTCGGGCGCCGGCGCGGAGCATCCGCTGCCCCTGCCTCACCCGCAGCGAAGGACTTCTCACGCTCCGAAGGCTGACCCGCGCGTCGGCATCCTTCAGAACGTCTCAGCGCGTGAGGGACGCACCTCCGCAGCGAAGGACTTCACGCACTGCGAAGGGTGATCTGCCCGACAGCATCCTTCGCAGCGGGAGATCTCCTTCAGAGCGGATGCTGCACCTCGCCACGGCCGAGGCACTCCCTGCACCCTCTCGGGGCACTGTCACCGGATGCGGTTACGCTGATCCTCGGGGGATCGTCGACGCGTCCCCGTGGCAACGAGGAGACACATCGATGAACGAGCCCTACGCGCCCGACCCCTCCGCAGGTGCGACGCCGCCTCCGCCCGCACCTCCCGCACAGGCACCACAGGCACCGCAGGCACCGTCCGCACAGGCCATGCCCCCGGCACCTCCCGCGCCGTCGACCCGTGCCGAGGCATCCGCCGGCTCCTCGAGCCCGACGCCCGCCGCGACCAAGAACTCCGTGGCTCCGACAGACGACGAGATGCGTCGCGCGGCCGAGGTGCTGAAGACCGTGTCCGACGCCTACTCGGCCAAGATGGTCGGCCAGGAGCGGTTGCGCACGAGCCTGCTGATCTCGTTGATCGCAGGTGGCCACATCCTGCTCGAGAGTGTGCCCGGTCTCGCCAAGACCACCGCCGCGAGCACGCTCGCCGACACTGTCAAGGCCCAGTTCAAGCGCATCCAGTGCACCCCCGACCTGTTGCCCAGCGACATCACGGGCAACCAGATCTACGATGCCGCGACCGGCTCGTTCCGCACCGTGCTCGGCCCGGTGCACGCCAACTTCGTGCTGCTCGACGAGATCAACCGCTCCAGCGCCAAGACCCAGAGCGCCATGCTCGAGGCGATGCAGGAGCATCAGACCACGATCGGCGGCGAGGTGCACCACCTGCCCAAGCCGTTCCTCGTGATCGCGACGCAGAACCCGATCGAGCAGGAGGGCACCTACGAGCTGCCCGAGGCGCAGATGGACCGCTTCCTGCTCAAGGAGATCGTCGAGTATCCGAGCCCGGCCGAGGAGTTCGAGATCCTCGGCCGCATCGACTCCGGCGTGCTGGATCCCGACCGTCACGTCTCGAGCGCCATCACTCTCGATGACGTGCATCTGCTGCAGGACGTGGCGAGCCGGGTCTATGTCGACCCCGCCATCCGCAACTACATCGTGTCGATCGCGTACGTCACCAGAAACCCCGCGCCGTACATCGGCGACGAGCGCGCCCGCTACATCAAGTACGGCGCGAGCCCCCGTGCGAGCATCGCGTTCCTGCAGGCGTCGCGGGCACTCGCGCTGCTCAACGGCCGCGCGCACGTGCTGCCCGAGGACATCCGTTCGCTGCGCCACCTCGTGCTGCGGCACCGCGTGCTGTTGACGTTCGAGGCCGACGCCGAGGGCATCCGCAGCGAAGAGATCATCGACCAGATCTTCGCCTCCGTCCCCACCCCCTGACCTTCAGATGCCCAGCCTGATCGCCCAGGTGAAGAGCAAGCTCTTCATCCACTCGTCGCGCAAGTCGCTGCATGCGCTCGACGGCGCCTATGCGTCGCTGCTGCACGGCCGCAGCCTCGACTTCGAGGACCTGCGCAAGTACGAGTACGGCGACCAGGTGCGCGACATCGATTGGCGGGCGACAGCGCGCCTGGGCACTCCGCTGGTGAAGCGGCATCGTGCACTGCGGATGCACACGATCCTGTTCGTGGTCGACACCGGGCGCTCGATGTCGGCCCTGGCCCGAGACGAGAGGTCGAAGAAGGATCTCGCGATCCTCGCGACGGGCATGCTCGGCGTGCTCGCGCTGCGCCATGGTGACGACTTCTCGCTCGTGCACGGCGACGCCGACGGCATACGACGCCGCGCACCGGGTCGCAGCGAGGGAGCGCTCGAGCATGCGCTGCGCACGATCGACGGCGCGATCTCGTCGAGCACGGCGCCCAGCGACCGCGACGCCCTGCTGTCGTATGTCACACGCACGATCTCGCGACGCATGATCGTCGTCGTCGTGACCGACGAGGCCCCGATCACGACGGAGACCGAGCGGATGCTGCGCCGACTGCGCGTGCAGCACGACGTTCTCTGGCTCACGCTGCGCGACGCGGATCCGGTGCTCGATCACACGACGAAGACGATCCGCGCCGACGTCGACAGCCTGTGGGAGGTGCCGGACTTCGCGCAGGGAGACCTCGACATCGTCGGAGAGCTCGTGGCTCAGGCGCAGGCGGATGCCGCGCGCCTCGCCGAGCTGCTCACGCGCATGGAGATCAGCCACGGTGTGCTCACCGGGCAGGACGACGCCGTCTCGCAGCTGCTGCAGCTGCTGAATCGGAGGTCGCATGCCCGGCTCTGATGAGCTCTATCCCCCCGGCCAGTACGGCTGGGGCTGGATCCTGCTGGCGATCGGCGTGCTGCTGCTCCTGATCGTCGGCGCCTGGATCGTGACCCTGCTGACACGCCCGCGACGAGACCTCACGCTCACCGCCGACTCGCAGCAGCCGGCGCTGCAGACGACAGATGTGCTCTCGCAGCTGCGCGTGGAGTACCTGCAGAGCATCCAGCGCATCGAAGACGACTACCGCGCCCGTTCACTCTCGGCACGCAACGCCAATCTCGAGCTGAGCCGCGTCGTGCGCACCTTCGTCAACGAGTACAGCGGTCTCGAAGCCCCGGTGCTCGCGCTCGACGATCTCGTCGCCCGCGGCGTGCACCCCGCTCTCATCGACGCGATGCAGCGGCACTACTACCCGAGCATCTTCCGCCAGGGACCCGCGATCGATCCGCTCGCCGGAGCAGAGGCCGCGAGGACGGTGGTGCGCTCATGGCACTAGCGAACGGATGGATGCTGCTCGTCGCCGCCGGCATCGTGGTCGTCGCGGTGACGATCGGCCTGGTGCTGGGCCTGCGCCGCACGGGCAGATCCGACACTCACGAGCAGGCGCGCATCGCGCGTGCGGAGCGGGTGCGCGCGCTCCCCGCGTTCCGTTCCGCGCTGACCCGTCGGATCGTCGCGCTCTGCGGCATCCTGCTGCTCGGCGTCATCGCGATCGTCTCGGCGGGTGTGGTCGCGGCGCGACCGATGTCGTCGCAGACGATCCAGCCTGTCAACACCAGTCGCGACATCATGCTGTGCCTCGACGTCTCGGGGTCCATGACCGAGGTCGACGTCGAAGTCCTCACCGTGTTCGAGGAGCTTCTGAAGGAGTTCGAGGGCGAACGCATCGGGCTGACGATCTTCAACAGCTCTCCCGTGCAGATCTTCCCCCTCACCGACGACTACCCGTTCATCCGCGAGCATCTGCAGAGCATCCGCGAGAGCTTCGACTTCGTCGAGCAGACTCCCGAGCACTGGGTGGGCACGATGAACGGCAACGGCGCCTCGCTCATCGGCGACGGTCTCGCGGCCTGCGCGCTCGCCTTCGACCACCCCGACGACGAGCGCTCGCGATCGATCATCTTCGCGACCGACAACGAGATCAACGGCGCCTCGATCGTGACGCTGCAGGAGGCCGCCGCGTACGCGAAGTCGGTCGGGGTGCGCGTCTTCAGTCTGAACCCCGTGCAGGGCAAGGATGCCGAGGTCAGCGCCGAGCTCACCGAGGCGGCCGAGAGCACCGGCGGCACCGCCTACGGCCTGCGCGACACGACCACCGTGGAAGACATCGTCGCCCAGGTGCAGGAGCAGGAGGCCACGGCGCTCAAGGGCCAGGCCCAGGTCGTCTGGACCGACAGCCCCAACCTCTGGATCGTCGTGCTGATGGTCTCCACCCTGGCCTTCATCGTGGTGCTGTGGAGGGTGAGACTGTGATCTTCCAGCCCGTGCTGAACGTCTTCCTCCTGCTGCTGCTCTTCGCACCCGTCGCGGCTCTCGCAGTGCTGGCCCTCGTCAAGGCGCCCACCACCGGATCGGGCACCAGAGCCGGCGCGCGAGCGCTCTGGGCCATGCGGCTCGTGATGCTGCTCGCGTGCTTCGTGATGCTGCTCCGACCCGGGATCCCGGGCGGCACGACGCAGACTCTGGCGACCGACACCGACATCGTGCTCGTGGTCGACACCACCGCGAGCATCGTCGCCGAGGATTGGGCCGATGGCCGGCCCCGGCTCGACGGAGTGCGCGCAGACGTGCAGACGATCGTCGACGAGTATCCGGGGGCGCGATTCGCCCTGATCACCTTCGACGCCTCTGCCGATGTGCGGATGCCGCTGACCACCGACACCACCTCGCTGATCTCGTCGCTCGAGGTGCTGCGCCCCGAGGTCACGAGCCGCTCGCGCGGGAGCTCGATCGGCATCGCCGCCGAGCAGCTGCGTGAGACGCTGTCGAACGCCGCCGCGAACTCCGAGGATCGCTCGCGCATGGTGTTCTACTTCGGCGACGGCGAGCAGACGGCTCTGTCGCCCCCGGAATCGTTCGAGGACAGTGCGCCCTTCACCGACGCCGGCGCGGTGTTCGGCTACGGCACCGCCGAGGGCGGCCCGATGAAGCTGACCACGGGATCGTTCGATCCTGCCGAGGGCGAGGGATACATCGAATACCAGGGATCGAACGCGCTGTCCGTGATCGACGAGGCGAACCTGCAGACGATCGCGGGCGAGCTCGGTGTCGAGTACCAGCACCGCACCGCCGACTCCGAGCCGACGCTGCCCGAAGCCCCGTCGACGACCGTCGCCTACTCCGAGTCGGGAGAGGTCGGCAACGTCACGGAGCTCTACTGGATCGCCGCGCTCGTCATGGCCGCCCTGCTCGGCGTCGAGCTCGCGCGGGCGACCATGCTCGTGGCGCGACTGCGTCGCCTTCGCACCATCTCCCGCGCGAGCACGGGAGGTGCAGCATGACCACTTCGCTCCTTCCGCCCGGCGCCCCGATGCCGCCCGACGAACCGGTCCTTCCCGAGACGCAGACCACTGCTCCGCAGACGCCCGCCGAACTCCGCGCCTCCGCCGCGGCAGCGCTGCTGGCGTCGAACCGCCGACGCCGTCGCATCCGCCTGTGGATCGGGCTGGGAACCCTGCCGCTGACACTCGCAGCGCTGCTGTTCGTCGGCAAGCTGCTGAGCATGTACGCCTTCGCGCACCAGTCGATCAGCGCGTATGTGGCCGACGACTACGCCGGGGCGGAATCCGCTGCGCGGGGGCAGGAGTTCCTCAACTGGTTCGAGCCGTACAAGGCCCCCTTCAATGTGGGCACCGCCCTCGCCGGAGCCGAGAAGCTTCCCGAATCCCGAGCGAAGTTCGAGGAGTCCCTGAGCCTCGCGACGGGTCTCGAGGTGTGCAGCGTGCGCATCAACCTGGCGATCGTGATCGAGCGGATGGGTGATGCCGCCCGCAGCGACGGAGACGGCGCGGCCGCCGCAGAGCTCTATGGCGAGGCGCTGACCGTGACGGCCGAGATGCCCGAGGAGTGCAACAGCGACGAGGCTCAGGAGCAGTCGTCCGATCCCGACCGCGACATGCAGCAGAGCCGGGAGGACCTCGAGGACCGACTCAAGCAGAAGCAGCAGCAGGAGGAGCAGACTCCGCCCGAGGAGCCGCAGGAGCAGGAGCAGGAGCAGGAGCAGCAGCCCGAGCAGCCCTCGGACGAGAAGATCGAGGACCTCCAGGATCAGCTCGAGCAGGGCACGCAGGAGCGCGACGAGCGAGATGACGATGACGGCGGCGGGTCGGGGACGGACAAGCCATGGTGATGGATCACGAGAAGCAGCGGGCTCGATACGTCGCGGGGAGCGAAGGCGCACCACCCGTGCCGCCTCCCGGCGGCTACCGCAATGCTCGTCGGCCCTCCGGCCCTGACCTGCCCTCGCCCGCCGTTCCCGGCCTCACGGCGACAGCCACGGCAGAGCCGGCGAAGAAGACCGCGAATCCGCTCGGGTGGATCGCGCTCGTCACCGGCATCCTGTTCGCCGTCATCCTTCTGATCACCCTCGCCGCCGGCGGCACGGATGCGCTCTACGGCGTCACGATGCTGACGCTGCAGCTCGTCGTCGTCGCCGTCATCGTCGGCGCGCTGTTCTCGGCGCGAGCGCGCACGTTCGCCGCGATCGCCCTCGCGATCACGGTGGTGTTCAACGTCGCGACGGTCGGCGGCATCGGCGCCGTGCGCACCTCGGCCACCGGCAGCTACGACGGCATGAAGAGCGACGAGCAGAAGCACGAAGAGGCCTACCCCGGCATCAAGGACCAGAACCCGCGGGATGCTCTCGACCAGCAGTCCCTCGAAGAGGTGCGCGCTGCGGCCGACGCGCTGTTCGCCGACGTGCGCGAACGCGTCACCGACGAGTTCGGCTACGAATGGGTGCAGGTCGGCGAGGAGGATCTGCGCCCCGAGCGCAACGGCTACGGGGGCGAATCGATGCTCATCGAGTACACGTCCGTCGGCTGGGCGACCACAGAGCCCATTCACGACTACGGCGTGAAGCTGCAGGTCATGGATCTGATCGACGACGTCGTCGCCGAGCACGGGCTGTCGTACCTCTATTCGTTCAACGACGAGTACTCGGGCATCGAACCCGCCATGAAGCAGAAGCTCTACGGCAGCGAAGACCCACGCCTGCAGCACACCTGGGAGTACTACGCCGAGAACTACCCCGAGCCGATGCGCTTCTACGCCAACATCTTCGACCTCGCGAACGACGCGACCGGAGACTTCCGCACCGCACGAGAGGCGCAGAGCGCACGCACCGGCGAGCCGTTGGAGGGCCTGCAGATGGTCGTCATCGCGAGCGCTCTTCTCAGCGACGCCGATCGCGCGGAGTTCGAGCAGAGACTGCAGGAGTATCCCGGCTTCTAGAGGGCCGCCCCGTCTTCCGACGCAAATTCCCCCCTGGCGATATTCCGCAGCCTCGGTAGACTCGGCCGCATGAGTCCCGTGAAGTCATACGATCCGGGGCGCATACGGGGGGCAGCAGCTGCGGTGGGGGACGCCAACCGCGGTATCGCTGACGCCTTGGATGCGCTCGATGCAGAAGTGTCCACACTCCGAGCGGCGTGGAGCGGTGAAGCCTCCGATGCCTATGACGCGGCCCAGGCCCAGTGGTCGGCCCGTCTGGCCGAGATGAACCGCATCCTGGGCCTCGCGTCGGGAGCAGCCGCGAGCAGCGCCGAGCGCTACGCCCAGGGGCGATCGAAGATCCAGGCGAGGTGGGCATGACCGGCGCCGATCAGGCCTCGCTCATCGAACGGATGCAGCTGCTGCAGGCGCAGAGCGCGGCCCTGCAGGATCAGCTGCGCCAGACGCAGAAAGACGTGGAGCGCGAACTCGCCGAGTACATCCCGCCGAACCCGGTGCACGTCACGGTGTCGCTCGACGACACCGGATTCCCGGTGGCGCTGGAGGTCGTGGGCCCCGAGGAGGACCGCACCGCCGCGATCTACGCGTCGGCCATCAGCTCCGCGTTCCAGCTCGCTCAGGCGACCGGGCCCGCGTTGCCGATCGAGGCGTCGACCGCGATCATCGATGCGATCACCTCGGGCCAGGATCTTCCCGCCACGACGATCTCCGACGACTTCGGACAGTTCTCGGTGACGGCATCCTTCGGTTCCGTGCGCGGAGTCGACGCGAAGGACCAGTGGGTGCAGTCCTGCACCGATCAGCTGATCGCGGAGGAGATCCTCCGCGTCGCCCAGCACGCAGCGAAGGCGTCTGACGCCTTCCACCGATTCGAGTAGGGGGAACCATGGCCGATTACGACGAGGAAGCGCTGCGCGCTGACGCGAATGACTCCTGGCAGCCGTGGAGTCTGGAGGTGCAGAAGTGGGGCGAGACGATCGACGGCATCGCGCTGGACCGGCAGGCGTTCTCTGTCGCCCCGGGATCCGATGAGCTGTTCACCGCTTTCAACACCGCGCTCAGCGCGGTGCGCACGTACCTGAGCGAGGGCGAAGAGGTCTTCGAGGGCATCGCCCGCGCGCTGCTCGACTCCGCCATCGAGTACATGGAGATGGAAGGCTACGCGGCCGACGAGATCGCCCGTGTCGAGAGGGAGATGGCAGCGCTATGAGCAGCTACGTCGACATTCTGCGTGAACAGATCATCTCCCAGCTCGATCAGGCTGAGGACCGCGTCGATCATGCGATCCGCGTGGCACCGGGCCTCATCCGCACTGCCGTCGAGGCCGCAGCCAACCACTACCTCGGCACGATCGCCGTGCTGATCCCCGATCCGGTCGTCGACTGGGTCGCCGAGCAGATCACCGGGGCCGCGCTCGACGCTCTGCGTGACTGCCTCGTGAGGATCGCCATCCTGCGCGAGGCCGCCGCCTACCTCGGAAGTCCCGATGACCTGCGGGCCGTCGCCGAGAAGCTCGGCGACATCGGCGGGTCCGCGTCTGCGATGGACATCAACAAGGACGCGCTCGACGGCCTGATGTCGTGGGACGACGGCGAGCCGACCCGGCGCTACGAGACCGCGGTCGAGAACCAGATCCAGGACCTGGCCAAGGTCGCTCCGGCGATGAGCTCGATCAAGGACGTGCTCCGCACGCACGCCGACGACATCGAGAACTACTACCTGCAGCTGCTCGCGCTGGTCATGGGAGCGGTCGCCGCGATCCTCGGCGTCGTCGCAGCGATTCTCAGCCTCATCGCGGGTGCGCTCACGTTCGAGACCGGCGTCGGACCCGTGATCGGCATCATCGCGGCGGCCCTGTCGCTCGTGGTCGCCATGGTCGGCGTCGTCACGTCGGGCATCGCCGCCGTGCAGCTGTTCGTGACCTCGACGCAGAACACGTCGAACAAGCTCGATGCGATCCAGATCGACACGCTCGAATGGCGGAAGCCGTCCTTTGCGCAGATCGAGTAGAACGGGTGCGCTGGCGGCATCCGGCCTGCTCGCGCTGCTGCCGTTCATGCTGACGGGATGCGTCGGAGGCTCCGACAGGCCGGAGCCGACCGAGGTCGTGTCGGAGTACCTGACGGCCATCGCAGCGGGCGACGCAGCGACCGCGACGGCACTCGACGCCGACGCGGTCGCTGCGCAGCACGCGGGTTCGACCACCGAGGAGATCGGCGACTTCGAGACGCTCCGCACGGATGCGGTGCTGGAGGGCGCGGAGGCACGGATCGAGAGCGTGTCGGTCGAGCCACGCGCCGCGGCCGTCGGCGGAGACGAGAACCTGCGCCGTGTGCTCTTCACCTACGAGCTCGGCGGCAGAGAGACCAGTGCGTCTCTGCAGGTGAAGTGGGACGAGTCGTCGTCGACATGGGAGCTCACACAGTCGCTCACGCTGTCGATGTCGATCGAGGCGGTGCAGAGCAAGGTCTCGCTGGAGCCCGCGCCGTTCCGCATCGGTGGCGTCGAGGGGATCCTCGCGACGGATGCCGAGGAGGCGCCGCTCCTTTATCTCGTCTACCCCGGGGTCTACCGCATCACATCCGAGATCCCGAAGGAGCTGCTGGTCCCCGGCACCGACACCGCGCAGACGGTGGTCGCCGAGATGCCCGGCGACGTCTTCGTTCAGTTCGACGTCAGCGAGCTGCCCTCGAAGTGAGCCTCGGCGACTCCGCCCGCGGTGGCGTCAGGCCAGCGAGAGCCCCGCGGCGAGCGCGAACCCGAGCACGGTCGCGAGCCCGGTGACGGTCTTCGCCTTCTGCTGAGCATCCGGCACCATCGAATCGACGAGCATCACGAGCAGTGCACCGGCCGCGAAGCCGCTCGCCGCCGACCGGAACGCGTCTCCGGTCACACTCGCGAGCGCGAATCCGGCGATCGTCGCCAGCGCGCAGATCACCGCGATGCCGGACCACAGCAGCAGCACTTTCGACTTCGCCATGCCGCCTTCGAGCAGGTCGGCAGCAGAGCCGATCGACTCGGGGAGGTTCGAGACCACGATGGCGACGACGAGCGCGATGCTCACCGGCTCACCCGATGCGAGACCGATGCCGAGCACCAGCTGCTCCGGGATGCCGTCGAGCAGCGCACCGAGGGCGAGCGGCGCCCCGGCTCCCTGGTTCTTCGACTTGGCCGCTCGCGCATCGAGCACCCTGTCCGCGAGGAAGTAGGCGAGGGCTCCCACGACCACACCCGCGACGAGCGGAACAGGGCCGGCGAGGTCGAGCCCCTCCTCCCACAGCTCGAACGCGATGGAGGCCATGAGCGCACCGGCGCCGAAACCCAGCACGATGCCCAGCCAGCGAGGGGGCCACGTGCGCAGCAGGGCGAGAACAGCGCCGACGATGAGGGGTGACGCGGCGACCACGCCCCACAGAATCGCCTGTGCCATGTCTCGCCTCCTTCACGGACACTCTGCCACGCGGTGACTCGTGCCGCCTGCATCACTGCTCGATCGCCGGGGTGGGTATGCCTGGCGCTGGCGCCGGCGCCGGCGCTGGTGCCGAGATCCGGTAAACCGCTCCAGATCCGGAAACGAAGGCCACCGGCATCCGCTCCTCGCGCGGTTGGCCGGATCTCAAGCGGATGCCGAGGCGCGGATGCCGAGGCGCAACGCCGAGGCAGCGAGACGCCGTCACCCGGGCACCGATGCGCAGCCACGGCACCGATGGGCAGCCACCCCGGCACCGATGGGCAGCCACGCACCGATGGGCAGCCACCCCGGCACCCCAGCACAGTGATCCGGGCGCCCAGATCCGGTAAACCGCTCCAGATCCGGAAACGATCGCCACCGGCATCCGCTCCTCGCGCGGTTGACCGGATCTCAAGCGGATGCCGAGGCGCGGATGCCGAGGCGCAATGCCGAGGCGCAATGCCGAGGCAGCGAGACGCCGTCACCCGGGCGCCGTGATGCACCCACCCGGAACCCAAGCACAGTGACCCGGGCACCGAGATCCGGGCACCGAGATCCGGGCACCGAGATCCGGTAAACCGCTCCAGATCCGGAAATGATCGCCACCGGCATCCGCTTCTCGCGCGGTTGACCGGATCTCGCGCGGATGCAGAGACGGGGATGCCGAGGCGCGGATGCAGAGACGCGGATGCCGAGGCGCGGCACCCGGGCACCCAGATCCGGTAAACCGCTCCAGATCCGGAAATGATCGCCACCGGCATCCGCTCCTCGCGCGGTTGACCGGATCTCGCGGCGACCCGGCGACCCGGCGTCCCGGCGACCCGGCGTCACGGCGACCCGGCGACCCGGCGTCACGGCGACCCGTCGTCGCGGCGGGCACGGCGACGCGGCGACCCGGCGTCCCGGCGTCGCGACACCGGAACGCACCGCGGCGCCATGCGCTCAGTCGGCTGCCACGCGATGGATGCCGAGGTCGGTGCGCCCGGGAAGAAGGTCGGATCGAAGCGCTCTGGTGCCGTGATAATCGCCGTCGCGCAGTCGTCGATAGCGTCGGCTGGGAGACTCGTCGGCCACTCCGGCGAGCCGGCCGACCAGTCGCGCGCTCTCGGAATCGACGCGGGCCGAGTCCAACCCGTCCGCGTCGTGTACGACGTGCAGATCGAGCGGCTCGATCCCGGTGTACCAGAGAGTCCCGTGGGTCAGCGGGAACAGCAGCGAGTCCAGATCCCCGCTGATCCCCCGCTCTCCGATCGAGCGCTCGTCCTCCCCCGCCGTCACG
Source organism: Microbacterium hydrocarbonoxydans (assembly GCF_904831005.1). Lineage (NCBI taxonomy): Bacteria > Bacillati > Actinomycetota > Actinomycetes > Micrococcales > Microbacteriaceae > Microbacterium > Microbacterium hydrocarbonoxydans. The sequence continues at coordinate 2,497,135 of NZ_LR882982.1, forward strand.
ATCACGAGGGCGCGACGCCCGGCGAGCGGGCCCTCGCCGTAGCGCAGCGGCAGACCCGTCGCCGCATCCGACGGTCCGTAGGCGAACCCGTTCGTGAGCACCCGATCGAACCATCCTTTGAGGATCGCCGGCGGCCCGTACCACCACAGCGGGAACTGGAGCACGACGAGGTCGGCAGCCGCGAGCTTGCGCTGCTCCTCGGCGACGTCGGCCGGCAGCTGGCCTGCCGCATACGCCTCGCCCATCAGGTCGACGACGCTGCCCTCCCGCCCGAGGGGCTCGCCCAGATCCGGCTCCGCGAGGACGGGGTCGAATCCCTGACCGTACAGATCGGTGGTCTCGACCTCGTGGTCGCGCGACAGAGCCTCGACCCCGTCTCTGAACAGTCGCGCGTTGAACGAGCTCGACTGGGGATGGGCGTAGATCCAGTGGACCCTGGGGCGTGATGCTGACACGGGCGGCCTCTCTTCAGCGGACATCGACGGAACGGGTCTCTGATGCACTCGGCGACGAGCGCCTCCACAGCGGAAGCAGCGCGGCGGCGATCACCGCTCCGGTCGCGACGAGCAGGGCGACGAGGAAGCCGCGCGACCCGCCCACGATCGACGCGATCGTGCCGAGCACAGCGATGCCGAGACCTCCGCCGAGGGCGAATCCGACCTCCTGGACAGCTCCCACCTGACCGGCGTCGTCTTCGGTCGTGACGTCGAACAGAGTGGTTGCGGCGAGAGTCGCCGCGACCCCGAACCCCGCACCGACGAGCACGAGGGGGATCGCGACCAGCTCGACACCCGTCGACAGCCACGCGAGTCCCGCGCCCTGCACGACCAGGGCGAGCACGGTGAGCGTCGGCGAGGTCAGCCATCGCAGGAACAGGGGTGCGAGCACCCCGCCCAGCGCGATCGCCACCGCCTGCGGGAGGATCGCGATGCCGGCTTCGGCCGCGCTGAATCCCCGGACATCCTGCAGGTGCAGGCTCAGCAGCAGAACGGATGCCGTCGACACCCCGCTGCTCGCCACGATCCGCACGATCGCCGGGCTGAACCCGTTGACGGCGAAGAGCCGCATGTCGATGAGGGGCTCGGCGAGAGTGCGCTGGCGGCGGATGAAGAAGATGAGAGTCGCGACGGCGATGACGCCGGCGACGGTGGCGGCGACGGGAGCGGCGAGCACCTCGTGCAGCGCGAAGACGAGGGACCCGAGCGCGACGATCGACGACACGATGCTGAGCACGTCCCACGACGGACGACGGGAGCTGCGGGAATCCGGCACGAGCCAGATCGCGAGCACCCCGGCGACGACCGCGAGCGGCACGCTGCCGAGAAGCAGCCACCGCCACCCCGGGCCCTCGGTCACCAGTCCGCCGAGCACTGGCCCCAGTGCGCTGCCGGTGCCGAACGTCGCTGTCCACAGCCCGTATGCCAGCACCCGCTGCCGTGCGTGATAGTGCGCTCCGATCGTGGCGACGACGCCGGCCACGACGAAGGCCTCGGCGACCCCCAGGAGCGCGCGGACGACGATCAGCAGCATCCCGTCCTGAGCGAACCCGCCGACGAGGTTGAGCACGGCGAAACCCACGAGGCCGAGAAGCACGATGCGCTTGCGACCGAAGGCGTCACCGATCCTGGCGGCGATGATCAGGGTCGCGGCCAGCGACAGGGCGTAGACGTCGACGAGCCAGAGCGCTCCGCTGTCGGACAGGACGAGGTCGCCACGGATCGCGGGCAGAGCGGTCGACATGCTGCTGATCGCGAGCGCCCCGATCAGGATGCCGAGGAGCAGCGGGATCATGGCGAGCCACGGATGCGGGGTCGTGCGCGGACGAGCGGATGCCGTGGGGATCGGGGAAGTCACCGCATCAGTCTCGTGCTCTGAGTACACTTCAGACAAGTACGGTCATTCGGGGTACATAGTAACCGAATGGATACTATCGCGACGATGAGCAGGGGGCTGAGGCGATGAGGGAGAAGACGGAGCGGATCGTGCGGGAATGGGGCGACGCGTGCGACGCAGAGATCTCGATCGCCGTGCTGGGTGGGGCATGGAAGCCCAGCATCCTCAGCCTGCTCGACGAACACGAGGTGCTGCGATTCGGCGAGTTGAGCCGGCTGCTCGATGAGCCCACCGCCCGTGTGCTCACCCGACAGCTGCGTGAGCTCGAGGACGACGGCCTGCTCATCCGCACGGTCTACCGGCAGGTCCCTCCCAAGGTCGAATACCGATTGAGCGACCTCGGTCGCGGGTCGATGCCGCTCGTCGAGGCCCTCACCGACTGGGGCAGCCGGTATGCCTCGCATCAACGACGCGAGCTGGCGCGGATCGACTCCGAGCCCGCGACCCTCGACCCGGTCGTCGCCCGCTGACCCGCCACCCGTCCGAAACAGCCGACACGCCGCCGATAGACTGGGAACCATGTCCAAGGTCCTCCAGTCACTTCCCGTCGGCGAGCGCGTCGGCATCGCCTTCTCCGGAGGACTCGACACCTCCGTCGCCGTCGCGTGGATGCGCGACAAGGGCGCCGTCCCCTACACGTACACCGGCGACCTCGGGCAGTACGACGAAGACGACATCGAGTCGATCCCCGGCCGTGCCCTCGAGTACGGCGCCGAGGCGTCGCGCCTGATCGACTGCAAGACCGCCCTGGTCGAAGAGGGACTGGTCGCCCTGTCGTGCGGTGCCTTCCACATCCGCTCGGGCGGCCGCACCTACTTCAACACCACTCCCCTCGGCCGCGCCGTCACCGGCACGCTGCTGGTGCGCGCCATGAAAGAAGACGGCGTCGACATCTGGGGCGACGGCTCGACCTACAAGGGCAACGACATCGAGCGGTTCTACCGCTACGGACTGCTCGCCAACCCGCGCCTGCGCGTCTATAAGCCGTGGCTCGACGCCGACTTCGTCACCGAGCTCGGCGGCCGCAAGGAGATGAGCGAGTGGCTCGTCGCCCACGACTTCCCCTACCGCGACTCGGTCGAGAAGGCGTACTCCACCGACGCCAACATCTGGGGCGCCACGCACGAGGCGAAGACGCTCGAGCACCTCGACGTCTCGCTCGAGACCGTCGACCCCATCATGGGCGTGAAGTTCTGGGACCCCTCGGTCGCGATCGAGACCGAAGACGTCTCGGTGACGTTCGAGGCCGGCCGCCCCGTCGCACTCAACGGCGTCGAGTACACCGACCCGGTCGCCCTGGTGCAGGAGGCGAACACGATCGGCGGGCGCCACGGCCTCGGCATGAGCGACCAGATCGAGAACCGCATCATCGAGGCCAAGTCGCGCGGCATCTACGAGGCTCCGGCCATGGCGCTGCTCTTCATCGCCTACGAGCGCCTCGTCAACGGCATCCTGAACGAAGACACCCTGGCCACGTACCACGAGCAGGGTCGCCGCCTCGGTCGCCTCATGTACGAGGGCCGCTGGCTCGAGCCGCAGTCGCTCATGCTGCGCGAGTCGATCCAGCGCTGGGTCGGCCTCACGATCTCGGGCACCGTCACGATCCGTCTGCGCCGCGGCGACGACTGGACGATCCTCGACACCACGTCGCCGAACCTGTCGTACGGCCCCGAGAAGCTCTCGATGGAGCGCGTCGGCGACGCCGCCTTCGGTCCGGTCGACCGCATCGGCCAGCTCACGATGCGCAACCTCGACATCGCCGACTCGCGCGCACGCCTCGAGCAGTACGCGGGCCTCGGCCTCGTGGGCGGCGCGACGGGCGAGCTGGTCGGACGCGTCACCGCCGGCGAGTCCGGCGAGATCACCGGATCCGTCGAAGAGGTCGATGAGAACCTCGCGGATGCAGTGGACACCGCATCCGAGGGCGCGGCCTTCGATTCCGGCACCGACTGACACCCGAACGGATCCCCGTCCGACCACCGACCCTCAGCGCGGCGTCGGTGGTCGGCGGGGTCAATCGATCAGGTATGCCGCCCTCACGCTCTGCTCGGCGGCGTCACCGTCTCCGGCTCGCAGGGCCGCGCTGAGGCGGTCGAGCGACCACGAGACCTGCTGAGAACGCTCGTCATCGATGACCCACGCCCCGAGTGCCCGGGTCATCGCGAACGACGTCTCGCGCAGCATCATCTGATGCACGTCGTTGAGCGAATGCGCCGCGAGATGCGCGTACAGCTCTGCAGACGCACGGGCCCGCCGCTCGGGGTCTGCGCCGGCGGCAGCGATCTCGTCGACCTTGTCTGCGGCGTCCGACCGAGCCTCCTCGGTGAACCGCGCGGCTGCCGTCCTCACGAGCGCGGACAGCTGGTGGCCGACATACTCCCGCCAGTGAGAGATGTCTTCCGGGGCGAGTGAGGTCACGCGCGTGAATCGGCTCGGAGCGAACTCGATCATGCCGATCCGCTCCAGGCGCTGCAGCGCCTCACGAACCGGGGTGCGCGACACTCCCAGCGCGGTGGCGACAGCGTTGTCGCTGATCGAGTCGCCGGGAGCCAGCTCCCCGTCGACGATCTGCTGCCCCACGTGCTGGAACACGATGCCCGCCAGCGACGGCGGCGGGGCTTTCTGCACGCTCTGGAACCTCATTTACCGCGTCCCCCTTCTGAAACGTCTCGAGCGCAGATGCTCGTCCACTCATCAAGACCTCCGGCGAACCGATATATGACGCGGCGGGCGCAAGAATTCGCGCACGTCGGTATTATCTTGCACACAGGTGTGCACATTAAGTACGCTGTACCCATGACAACCCGTGCACCTCGCCGCGACTCCGTCGAGAATCGCGCCGGCATCCTCGACGCGGCCCGCTCGACTCTGGCCGCCGACCCCCGCGCCTCGATCGACGTCATCGCACGCAGCGCGGGCCTTTCGCGCCGCACTCTCTACGGGCACTTCGACGACCGTGACGCGCTGGTCCGCGAGCTCATCGTGAGCGGCGCCCAGCGATTCAATGCGATCGCCGAGTCGGTCACCGACGCCGACTCGCGCATGGCTCTGGCCCGCCTCGCCGCCCGCCTCTGGCAGGAGGCCGCGCACGTGCAGGTCGCTGCGGCGATCGCGCTCGACGAAGCGCACGTCGAGCACACAGCCGATGCCCTCGCTCCCCTGCGTCGCAGCGTCGCCGCCCTCGTGCGCCGCGGACAGGACGACGGCAGCTTCCGCACCGATCTCGCGGCACCCACTCTCGCCCGCCTCATCGAAGAGGTCGCGCGCACGGTGGTCTCACGCACCGATGCCTCGAGCACGGGCGCGGCCAACCTCGCGGTGCGCACCCTGCTCAGCGTCGCAGGGCTCTCGTGGCGCGAGGCCGATGGCCTGCTCGCCGACAATCCCGAGCTGATCGACGAGGTCACCGCATGAAGATCACTCTGCACGAGGTCAGCAAGGGCAAGAACGGCCAGGCACTGCCGACCATGAGCCTCGAGTTCCACACCGGTGCCGTGCGCTTCGCGATCGCAGAGACCGAGCAGCGCCCCACCGTGCTCGGCCTCATCGCGAGCGGCCGCATGAAGCCCGACACCGGACGCGTGACGATCGACGGCACGAAGGACAACCGGATGCTGCGCCGCACCGTCGCGCTCGTCGACGCGCCCGACGTCAGCGATCCGCATCCCGACATCACCCTCGCCGGGGTGGTGGGCGAGGAGCTCATGTTCGCGGGCGTCGGCGCCACGCCTCTGCACGCGCGTCGGTGGCTCGGCCGACTCGGCTTCGGCGAGCTCGCCGGCGTGCCGATCGGCAACGTCGACCCGGCCGCTCGTGTGCGCATCATGTGCGAGCTGGCTGTGCTGCGCGAGGGCACCCAGGCCGTGGTGCTGGTCGCACCCGACCGCCACGGCGGCAGCCCTGACGGCTGGTGGCGCATCGCGTCGGAGTTCGCCGACCGGGGCTACGCCATGCTCGTCATCGTCGGCGGATCGGCCGCCGTCGCCCTCGAGCGCATGCACGAGCTGGAGGCGATCAACGCCTCGGGCCCCATCGAGCCGCTCGTGCTGGCCCATTCCGAGCCCGACCCCGCGCCGGAGCCGGCGCCGGAGCCCGCTCCCGAGCCGGAAAACCCAGATGAACCCGCCACGGCGCCGCGTGTCGACGACGAACACGCCGCGGACGCTCCCGATTCCCCCGGTTTTCCCCCCGACCATTCCCGCCCCTCGAGCGAGGACGGCGAGGCCGACCGAGACGAAACACCCGAAGAAGACACCGCAGAGAACGGAGCCGATCGATGAAGGTTCCCGCCATGATCGCCGCGGAGCTGCGGCGCCTCACCGCCAGCAAGATGGGCGTGATCGCGCTCATCGCACTGGTGTGCGTCCCGATCCTCTACGGCGGCCTGTACCTGTGGGCCAACCAGGACCCGTATGCCAAGTTCCTCGAGGTGCCGGTCGCCCTGGTCGTCGACGACCAGGGCGCACCCGAGCCCACGACAGGCACCGAGGCGCCGACCGGCGAGACCGTCAACTACGGCGAAGACGTGGCCGACAACCTGATCGAGGGCAACGCCTTCGACTGGCAGCGCATGAGCGTCGATGAGGCGGCGGATGCTCTGCGCCAGGGCACCGTGGACTTCACGGTGACGATTCCCGCAGACTTCTCGACGGCGCTGACCTCGGCCGCCGGCGATGACCCGCATCAGGCGCGCATCGAACTCGAGACGAATGACGCGAACAACTATCTCGCCTCCTCCATGGGAACGCAGGCGGTAGAGAAGATCCGCAGCTCCGTGGCGCAGACCGTGGGGACGCAGGCCGCGGAACGCCTCCTCACCGGCCTCAGCGATGTGCGCGACAAACTGATCGAGGCCACCGACGGCGCGACGCAGCTCACCGACGGCGCGAACACCGCCTCGTCGGGCAGCACGACCCTGGCCGATGGCACCGCTCAGCTCGCCGCCGGTACGGCGCAGCTCGTCGAGGGCGCGAACACGCTCGCGTCCGGCGCGCAGCAGGTGAGCGACGGCAACCGTCAGCTCGCCGATGTCGCGGATCGCGCGGGTTCGGTCGTGCAGGAGGCCACGGATGCTCTGCCCCAGGTGCGCACCGACATCTCATCGGTGCTGACAGAGCGCGGGCTCTCGCCCGAACAGATCGACGAGGTGCTCGCGACGCTCGACCCGCTCGCCACCCGTCTGCAGAACGGCAACGCCACGGTGCAGGAAGCGGTCGGCAAGGTCGACCAGCTCGCCGACGGCGCCGCCGCCCTGGCATCCGGAGCCTCGCAGCTGGCATCCGGCGCGGGCGCCGTCGCCGCAGGTGCATCCTCGGCGAACGACGGCGCAGCGCAACTGCGCGACGGCCTGGGAACCCTCGCGAGCGGCACCGCCGAACTGCGCGACGGCCTGTCGAACGGGGTCACCGCGATCCCGGAGTCCACTCCCGAACTCCGCTCGCAGCAGGCCGACACGATCGCCGACCCCGTGAGGGTGTCGAGCGACAAGGTCGCATCGGCCGAGGACTACGGGGCAGGGCTCGCGCCGTTCTTCGCCGCCCTGTCGGCCTGGATCGGCATCTACGCCCTGTTCCTCATCGTGAAGCCGATCTCGCGGCGTGCCGTGACAGCGCTGCACTCACCGATCCGGGTCACGCTCGCGGGCTGGCTGACGCCGGCGATGCTCGGCGCCGTGCAGATGCTCGGCCTCATGGGCATCCTCGCCATCACGCTGGGCTTCACCTTCGACAACCCCGTCGGCACGCTCGGGGTCATGATCGTGGCCTCGGCGACCTTCGCCGCGATCATCCTCGCTCTCAACGTGTGGCTGGGTTCGGTCGGGCAGTTCCTCGGCCTCGTGCTGATGGTGCTGCAGCTGGTGACGGCGGGAGGGACCTTCCCCTGGCAGACGCTCCCGGCGCCGCTCGCGGCCCTGCACCATGTGCTGCCGCTCGGCTACGTCGTCGACGCGATGCGACAGCTCATGTACGGCGGCGATCTGGCTCGCGCGGGCTGGGATCTGGCAGTGCTGGGCATGTGGCTCGTCGGTGCCCTCACGCTCGCGGCCATCGGCGTGACGCGCATGACTCACCGTCGCACGCTGCGCGATCTGCAGCCGAGCCTGATCGGGTGAACCGACGGGCGGGAACCGTGCGCGGGGTCCCGCCCGTCGGTCGCTGTGGATAGGATGCCTGGAGTGCAGTCATGACACGCGCTCTGGGTCTCTCTGGGACTGAGTCCCACCCTCCACTCCGAAAGAGTTCTCGATGATGAAAGCAGATTCGACGGAGATCGTCGACGCTCCGCGGCCGTCGCCGGGCGACTCCCCGCGGCTTCCCCTCCGAGTGCGCATCGGCCGCATCGCGTTCCTCGTCGTCGCGGCCGTCGTCGTGGCGGCCGTCGCCGCCGCGTTCTTCGTGACCTGGACCATTCAGCGCTCGTTCCCCCAGACCGAGGGAGAGATCGCTCTCGACGGTCTTCAGAGCCAGGTCAGCGTGCAGCGCGATGCACTCGGAGTGCCGACCATCACGGCCGACTCGACCGATGATCTCTTCTACGCCCAGGGCTTCGTGCACGCTCAGGACCGCTTCTTCGAGATGGACTTCCGCAGGCACGTGACATCGGGGCGCGTCGCCGAGATGTTCGGCGAGTCCCAGGCCGCCACGGATGCGTTCCTGCGCACTCTCGGCTGGCGCTCGGTCGCCGAGGCCGAGGTCGCGGCGATGGACGAGGTGACCCTCGGGTACTACGAGGCCTATGCGGCAGGCGTCAACGCCTACCTCTCCTCTCGGTCGGGGGCCGAGCTGTCACTCGAATATGCCGTTCTGGGCATGCAGAACCCCGACTACTCGCCCGAGCCCTGGGAGCCCGCCGATTCGGTCGCGTGGCTCAAGGCGATGGCCTGGGATCTCCGCACGAACATCGAGGATGAGACCGAGCGCGCCCTGCTGGCCGCACAGCTCGCCGAGGGGTCCGACGCCGCTGAGACGCGAGCGACCCTCGACGAGCTCTACCCCACCTATCCGTTCGACGAGAATCCGGTCATCGTGCCCGAGATCTCCACCGTCCCCGCCGTCGGAACCGTCGAGCCGGTGGCATTCACGCCCGACGACGACGGTGCCGAGATGCAGCAGGCTGTCACCACCATCGACTGGCAGGAGGCCTCCGGTGTGATCGAGGCCGCCAGCCTGCTGATCGGCGACGTGGGCGAGGGGATCGGCTCCAATTCGTGGGTGGTGTCGGGAGACCTGACCGAGACCGGCGCACCGCTGCTCGCCAACGACCCGCACCTCGGAGCATCGCTGCCCTCGGTCTGGTACCAGGTGCAGCTGAAGTGCTCGGAGGTCACCGCCGAGTGCCCGTTCGACGTCGGAGGCTTCTCGTTCTCGGGCCTCCCCGGAATCGTGATCGGTCACAACCAGCAGGTGGCGTGGGGTTTCACCAACCTCACGACCGATGTCACCGACCTCTACGTCGAGCGCATCGAAGGAGACCAGTACTGGCGCGACGGCGCACTGGTGCCGCTCGAGACGAGCACCGAGACCATCAAGGTCGCCGGTGGTGACGACATCGAGCTGACGATCAGATCGACCGTGCACGGTCCCATCATCTCCGGCCTGACGGACGACTTCACCGCGATCGCCGAGGATCCCGAACCCGGGCTGGCCGCAGGCGGCGCGGGCGGCGCACCCGTCGGTGGCGAGGCGTCGGAGTATGCGCTGAGCCTGCGATGGACCGCGCTCGACCCCGGCACGAGCGCCACCGCGATCTTCGCGCTGTCGACCGCACAGGACTTCGACGACTTCCGCCTGGCCGCCTCGCTGTTCGACGTGCCCGCCCAGAACCTCATCTACGCCGATGTCGAGGGCAACATCGGATATCAGGCGCCGGGCCGCCTTCCCGTGCGCGGAGCCGGAGACGGATGGCTGCCGCAGCCCGGGTGGGACAGCACCTACGACTGGACGGGCTTCATCCCGTTCGAGGAGCTGCCGGTGTCGTACAACCCGGCGTCGGGATACATCGTGACCGCGAACAACGCGATCGTGACCGAGGACTACGGGTACTTCCTGACGAAGGACTGGGATCACGGCTACCGCGCCGCACGCATCGTCGACCTGATCGAACGCCGCGCGGCCGTCGCACCACTGACCGCACAGGACATGCGCGACATCCAGATGGACAGCGAGATGTGGATCGGCAAGCGCCTCACCACGGCGCTCGACGGCGTGGAGGTCGACGGCGCGGGAGTCGAGGACGCCATCGATCTGCTCCGCACGTGGGATGCGCAGAACGCGCCCTCGTCGGCACCGGCCGCGTATGCGAACGTGCTGTGGTCGAACCTCGTGCAGAACCTCTTCGCCGAGCGCGACGAACCGCTGCCCATCGGCGACCAGGGACGCCTCTTCACCGTGGTGTCGGCGTTGCTCGACGATCCGTCGAATCGGCTGTGGGCGAATCCGCAGCTCGGCGTCACGAGCATGGAGGGCATGCTCGCTCTCTCCGCCGAAGAGGCGTACGACGAGCTGTCGGCGCTGCAGGGCACGAACGTCGACGCGTGGAAGTGGGGCGATCTGCACGCGATCACCCTCACGAGCGACACGTTCGGCTCGTCGGGGATCGCGCCGATCGAGGCTCTGTTCAACCGTGGACCGTATGCGGTGGGCGGTGGCGCTTCGGTGGTCAACGCGACCGGGTGGCAGCTGGGAACCTCGTATGCCACCACCACCGTGCCGTCGATGCGCATGGTGGTCGACCTGGCGAACTTCGACGACTCGAGCTGGATCCACCTCACGGGCGCCTCCGGCCACGCGTTCCACGAGCACTACACCGACCAGACCGCCGACTGGGCGACCGGCCTGCAGCGTCCGTGGGCCTCATCTGCGAAGGCCGTCGACGCCGCCGCCAGACAGACGCTGCTGCTCACGCCCGCCGGCTAGTCGGGGCGACAGGTCGGCGGGCCTGGTCTGATGCGCCGGGGTCGGGCTCGCTCAGACGGCGAGGGGCGCGGATGCTGCAGCGCGACGGGCGATGACCCAGATGCCCGCGGCCGCGGCGAGGAAGATCACGGCGAGCATCATCCATCCGGCGAATCCGAAGGTGATGGCCGTGGCGTTCACGACGATCGGCGATGCGAGCGCGCCGAGCGAGAAGCCCATGCCGAACACGCCCTGATAGGCGCCGGCGCGCACCTGGTCTGCCAGCTCGAAGCTGAGTCCCCACGCTCCCGCCTGCGACAGGATCTCGGCGAACGTGTGCGCCACCATGGCCAGCACGAGCACGACGATCGCCGCCCAGGCGGGGAGGCCGGCCGCCAGTGCGTAGATCAGGCAGGCGGCGACCATCAGCCATCCCGCGATCATCGTCACCCTGCCCGCGACGCGAAGGTCGTGAGTGCCGCGCGAGGCGCGAACCTGGAACAGCACGACCAGTGTGGTGTTCACGATCAGCAGCAGCGCCACCGTCACCTCGGGAGCGTTCGTGTTCTCAGTCACCCAGAGCGGCATGCCCAGCTCGGCCACGCCGAACTGCATCCCGAAGACCGCCGACAGCACCGTCAGCAGAAGATAGCGCGGGTCCCGCCACGGTGAGCGTCGGTTCCAGTCCTTGCGCTCCGAGCGCGCAGCGGCCGCCGCATCCGTGTCGATCGAGCCGGTCTCAGTGCGCACCTGCCCGATGCGCGCGCGGGCCGGAGCGTCGACCGCCGCCGTGAGTCGAAGGAGAGGCAGAGAGCCCAGCGCGCAGACGATGCCGGCGCTCGCGATGACGATGCGGTACGCCTCGGGTGTGCCGAGCGCGAGCGCGATGGCGCCGAAGCCCGAGCCCGCAGCGATCGAGAGATTGGTGACGGTACGCAGCACCGCTCGCGCATGCACGCGCCTGTCGGCGGCGAACCCCCGCGCGATGATCGCGGAGCGCGCCGAGTGCCCGACCGAGTCGAAGAAGCCGCCGAGGCTCGCGAGCACGAGTGCCGATGTGAAGTCCGCCGCGAATGCGTAGGCCGCGAGCAGGAGTCCCCCGAGCAGCTCGAACGTGAAGGCGAGGCGTCGGGCACTCCACCGGTCGGCGAGCCAGCCGCCGAGGAACGACGCCACGACGCCGCATCCGCTCGACACCGCGAGCACGATGGCTGCCTGAGCCGCCGACAACCCGATGATCTGGGTGAAGAACAGCACGGTCACGGCGAGGAAGACCCCGCGGCCGACGCGCGACACGGCGGTAGCGGTGAAGAGCGCCCGCAGCACCGGATCGCTCAGCCCCGAGCGCATGCGAGCGAGGAATCGCGGCTTCGCGTCTCCCGAGGTGGTCTGATCAGCGTCGGGGTCGTGCGAGGTCACCCTTCATCCTCGCATGCGGCCGCGAGCCGCCTCGCGCTGCGCGCCGCCCCTCGCGAGTCGGGAGGAGGCGGTCGCAGGCAGCTGCCGGGGTTCGGCGCCGGCAGCCCTGTGCCGTAACGTAGGCGGGTGGCCTCCAGTTACCTCGCCCCCAAAGGCACCCCCGTCACGCTGCTGGAGTTCGAGCACGCGGGGGCGACTCTGATCGCCGAGTCGTTCGGCGAGGGACCGCACACCTTCCTGCTGCTGCACGGCATCGGCATGGGCCGCAGCGTCTACCTCGACGTCGTGCAGCGGTTGCAGGGCCGCGTCGTCGCGCTGGATCTGCCGGGCTTCGGTGAAGCTCCCGAACCCACGCGCACCCTCACCATGGAACGTCACGCCGACCTCGTCGCCGCCTATCTGCGGCACGCGGGCGAAGGCCCCGTCGTCGTGATCGGGCACTCGATGGGCAGCCAGATCGCCGCCGAGCTGGCCGCGCGGCATCCGTCGCTCGTCGAGGCTGTGGTGCTCGCCGGCCCCACCGTCAACAAGGCGGCCCGCAACGTCGCCGCTCAGGCCAGCTATCTGCTGACCGACCTCGTGGGCGAACGGCCGCTCGTGATCTGGCGCGGGGCGCGTGAGTACCTGCGTGGCGGCCCGCATCTGATCCGCAAGATCAAGGCCACGATCGCCCATCAGCCCGAGAAGGCGTTCGCGCGCATCGACTGCCCCGTGCTGGTGCTGCGCGGCGCGAGCGATCCGCTGGCGCCGATGAGCTGGTGCCGCGAGATCATCGATGCGATCCCCGGTGCCGACCTGCGGGTGATCCCCGATCACGGCCACGGAACGCTGATCAGCGACTCCGCCCCCGCGGCGACGCTGATCCAGGACTTCGCCGACCGAGTCTGGGCGCGCCGCTCCCGCACCCGCGCCCGCCCGCCTCCGCCCGCCCGTCTCCACCCGCCCGCCTCACATCCGGTCAACCGCGCCGAACGCGGACAGAATCCGCACCTGCATCCGCACCCGGAGCGGTTTACCGGATCCCGCGCGGGCCGAGACAACCGCACCCCACACAGCCCCGACGCCCGGCACCCGAACCTTGCAGAAGTCAGCACACCCGCATCAGCACACCCGCGTCAGCGCACCCGCGTCAGCGCACCGGAGGGGGCGTCGCCGGAAGGAGCAGCGCGTTGCGGCGCGAGCGCGTGAGAAGAAGGACGAACGCGCCGAGACCGCCCATGATCACGGCGATGACGATACCGAAGGTGATCAGGAACGGCGCGACGGGACTCTGTCCCATGACGCCTCCCACCACCGCGAGGAACACCCCGATCAGTGCGAGCGCAGCCACGACCCAGCCGAGGATCATCGATGTGAGGTAACCGCGCGGCCCCGCGTGCCCCGGACGCGCACCGAACTTCGTCCCGAGGTACCAGCTCCATCGAGTACCGGTCCACCAGCGGCTGACCTGCCCGGTCATCGGATACCACCCGGCGTCGGGCCCCTCGAGCTCCCCGGGCAGAGGCTGAACGACCGCGTCGACGATCGGCGCCGACTGCGGAGCAGGGATCCTGCGCACGGCGAGGGAATGTCCGGCTGCGATGAACCAGACCGCGGCCGCCGCGAGCAGCAGCACCGGGTAGACGAAGTTTCCGGCGCTCTGCGAGACCAGCGCCGCGGTCAGCTGCAGCAGGCCGAGCACGACGAACACGATTCCGAGGGCCAGCCCCATCGCCGGCGGCTCGACCGCCAGCGCATCCGGGCGCGGTTTGCCGGCACGGATGCTGTACGGCGTCCACATCACTCCGTCCCACCAGCGGACGTCGGTCGAGCCCCCCACCTGATACCAGCCCATGGCCGGTGACGAGGATGGCGCTTCCCGCTCGTGCGCGGTCCACTGGGCGCCGTCCCACCAGCGCTGCCGCCCGGGCGTGCCCGCGTCGTACCAACCCTGCGGTGTCGACATCGATCGAACCTCTCTCAGCCCGCGGCGGGCGGTGTCTGCTTCGACTCGGCGAGCTCGTCGACCACGAGACTCCGCTCGTCGGTCGTGCCGTTGCGATAGGCCTGACGGCCGACGATGTGCGCTGACAGCGGAGCGGTCGCGAACTGCATGAGCACGACGGGAGCGACGATGGCGAGTCCGAAGAGGATGCCGCCGACGGTGCGCTGCGACAGGGCGATCGCGAGGCAGATGAGTATGAGGCCGAGTACCTGCGGCTTCGTCGCGGCGTGCAGTCGGGACGGCACGTCGCGGAACCGCAGGAGTCCGACCGCGGCCGACAGGCAGAGGATCGCGCCGAGCAGGATCAGCACGAGGATGGCGACGTCGATCACGACGTCGGGAATGGCGAGACCGAACACGTTCATGGAGTCGTGTTGTCCCTTCTGGCGACGAATCGGGCCACCGAGATCGAGCCGAAGACGCCGACGGCGGCGATGATCAGCAGCACCGGGATCGTGCGGGTGTGACCGTTGATGGCCATCTCGGCGCCGAGCACGCACATCACCTCGGTGAGCAGCACGTCTGACGCGACCGCGCGGTCGAGGATCGAGGGACCGCGAACGATGCGGATGATCGTCAGGATGGCGGCCACTCCGAAGACGACCATGATCGCCAGCAGCAGCACATTCATCGGGCACCTCCCCTGGTCGCGCCATCGGCCGCGCCGGCACGCGCCGCTCGCTCATCTGCCTTGAGGGCACGGTACTGCGCGGGGGCGCCGAGCGCACGCACGACCCGTCGCTCCCAGCGCAGCACGCCCGCACGCTGCTTCTCGACGTCGGCCATGCTGCGAACCCCGATCACATGCAGGTACAGCACCTGTCGGTCGCGGTCCGCCTCGACCACGAGAGATCCGGGGACCAGAGACGACACGACCGAGACGTGCGTCATCATCAGGTCGTCGGCGTAGCGCAGCGGCACGGCGATGATCGCGGCACCGGGCTGGTGACGGAAGTCGAACACCTGCACCGTGACGGCGACGGCGCCACGGAGCACGGCGAACAGGAACTGCACGATGAGCAACGCGGCGTACCAGATGTTGATGCGGCCGGAGAGCTCGACGGTCGGCAGCCGGAAGACGCGTGTGACGAACACTGCCACCACGAGGCCCGAGACGAACGCCAGCACGGTGAACTGCCCCCACAGCAGCATCCAGAGCACCACGAGCCACGCCAGGAACGGCAGCTGCACGCGGATGTCCCGCCAGAAGTGACGGCCGGTCTCGGTGGGGCTCATCCGTCGACCTCGTCTTCCAGCTGCACGAGGGTGACCGGGTCGAGCAGAGCCGCACCGATGCGGTCGCACAGGGCGTAGAGAGGACCCGCGAACACGGTGAGGGCGACGGTGACGCCGACCATCCCGGCCGTGGCGACTGTCATGATGCGAGGGATGCGGCGACGCTCCTGCTGCTCATCGGCGGCCGGCGCGTTGCCGAGGTACGAGATGCGCCCCTCGGTCTCGCTCGAGTCGTCCTCCTCGCGCCAGAACGCGAGGTTCCAGGCGCGCATCAGCGCGTAGAGCGTGAGGAGCGAGGTGACGATGCCACCGAAGATCAGCACGATCATGAGCGGTGTGCCCACGGATGCCGCGGCCTCGAACAGCGCGAACTTGCCGATGAATCCGGAGAACGGCGGGAGTCCGCCCAGGTTGATGGCGGGGATGAAGTAGAGCACCGCGATCACGGGGGCGACTTTGAGCAGCCCCTTCACACGCAGGATCGACGTGCTTCCCGCTCTGCGCTCGATGAGTCCGACGGCGAGGAACAGCGTCGTCTGCACGACGATGTGGTGCACGATGTAGTAGACCGTCGCGCCGATGGCCGCCGGAGTCGCTATCGCGAGGCCGAAGATCATGTAGCCGACATGGCTCACCAGCGTGAACGACAGGATCCGCTTCAACTCGGCCTGCGCCACGGCGCCGAGAACCCCCACGATCATGGTCGCCAAGGCGATGATGAGCAGCACGGTGTCGATGCTGTTCTCGGCGAACAGCTGCGTCTCGGTGCGGATCAGCGCGTACACGCCGACCTTCGTCAGCAGACCGGCGAAGACGGCGGTGACGGGAGCGGGAGCGGTCGGGTACGAGTCGGGCAGCCAGAAGGACACCGGAAAGATCGCCGCCTTGATCCCGAACGCGATCACGAGCATGAGGTGCAGCACGAGCTGCGTCTCCTGAGGCAGCTCGGTCATGCGCTCGGCGATCTGCGCCATGTTCACGGTGCCGAGCGCACCGTAGATCATCGCGATCGAGGCCAGGAACAGGATCGACGAGACGAGCGAGACGACGATGTAGACCGCGCCGGTGCGGATGCGGGACTCTGTGCTTCCCAGAGTTATGAGCACATATGACGCGACGAGCAGGATCTCGAACCCGACGTACAGGTTGAACAGGTCGCCCGCGATGAACGCGTTGAAGATTCCGGCGGCGAGGATCAGATACGACGGGTTGAAGATCGAGATCGGCGTCTCGTCGGTGCCGTCGGCCGCACCCTGACCGATCGAGAAGAGCAGCACCGCGAGCAGCACGATGCTCGAGATGAGCACGAGGAGAGCGGCGAGCCTGTCGACGTACAGCACGATGCCGAACGGCACGGGCCACCCGCCCACCGACACGGCGAGCGGCTCGCCGGCATCGACGACGACCAGCAGCACGGCCGCGATCACCGAGACGATCCCGAGCGTCGCCACCGTGACGAAGGCCTGGAGGCGCGGATTGCGCCCGAAGATCAGGGTCACCGCGGCGCCGAGCAGCGGCAGTGCCACCAGCAGGGGGACGAGTGCGCTCATCGGCGGTCCTCCCCCTCATCGGTGTGCTCGGGTGCGCTGTCATCGGATGCCGTGTCGATCGCCGTGTCTCGGGCGGCGTCCGCGGCGTCGGTCTCGTGAGCGTCTGACGCGTGCGTGTCGGCATCCGTCCGGAAGTCGTCGGACTGCGTGGAGTCGCCCGACTCGCCGTCGGCATCGGGAGGCGCCGATTCACCCGCCAGGACGGCGGAGCGCTCATCCGCGTCCGCCACGTCCTCATCCGCATCCGCTCGCGCGCCCCAGGATGCGGTGGGCCGGTCGGTCGGAGCATCGTCGTTGATCGCCGCGTGATCCCGCATGTGGAGCACCGTGATCGGCGAGGTCTGCACACCGACGAAGTCGGTGGTGGCGTCGTCGTCGGACGCATCTGCCTCGTCGTCCATGAGGTCCTCGTCGGCATCGGTGCGCTCGCGGAGCGCGATGTCGGCCTCGTCGTCTTCGACGGTGTCGGCCTGGCCCAGCTGCCACGAGCGGTAGATCAGCGCGAGCAGGAACGCCGAGACGGCGAACGTGATGACGATCGCGGTCAGGGTGAGAGCCTGAGGCAGCGGGTCGCTGAGCTCGCCCTCGGTGCCGTAGAACGGCGCGTTGCCCGGTACGCCCATCACGATGAGGAGCAGCAGGTTCGTGGCGTTTCCCAGCAGCAGGAACCCGATCAGCACACGGGTGAGACTGCGCTCGAGCATCGCGTAGACGCCGCAGCCGAACAGCACGGCCATGATCACGATCAGGGTGAGGGAGACATCCATCAGAGGGTCACCCCCCGCTCACGGAACTCCTGCGCCTGGCGATCGACCTCGGCACCGAGGCTGCGCAGCACGTCGAGCACGAGGCCGATCACGACCAGGTAGACGCCGACGTCGAAGATGGTCGAGGTGACGAACTCCATGTGGCCGATGCCCGGGATCTCCCACTCCCAGAAGTTGCTGGTGAGCGGGGCCATGCCGAAGAACAGCGGCACGACGGCGGTGCCCACGGCGAGGATCAGACCGGCACCGAGCAGGCGGCCCGCGTCGGTGGGGGCCGCCGCGCCGAGCTCCCAGCGCCCACCGGCCACGTAGCGCATGACGAGCGCCATGCCGGCCACGAGGCCCCCGGCGAAGCCCCCGCCCGGAAGGTTGTGGCCGGAGAAGAGCAGGAAGATCGACACCACGATGATCGTGTGGAAGAGCACGCGGACGATGACCTCGAGCAGGATCGACCGGTTCTCGGGCTTCATCCTCGGGCCCCCGACGAGCCAGGCACGCGGGCTGCTCTCATTGGCGTCCGTCTGGAAGCGCACGCCCTCGGTCGTCTCGACGAGGGGGCGGCTGAGCGTGCGACGGCGGCGGGCCTTCGGCAGCGTCTTCGTCGCCGCGAGCATGTCGGCGCGGTGCGTGACGAACACCAGCGACGCGACACCGGTGGCGGCGAGCACGAGCACGGAGAGCTCGCCCATCGTGTCCCACCCACGCAGGTCGACCAGCGCCACGTTGACGACGTTCTTGCCGTGACCGATCTCGTACGCGAGCTTCGGGAACAGTGCGGAGATCGGATCCGCGACGCGTGACTGCGTCGCCACGATCGCGACGAGCGCCATGGTGAGACCCACACCGAGCCCGAGGAGGGCACGCGGAATGCGCCCGACCGAGGCATTGTGCTCGCCCATGCGCGCCGGCAGTCGACGCAGCACGAGGGCGAAGGTCACCATGGTGACCGTCTCGACGAGGATCTGCGTGAGGGCGAGGTCGGGCGCGCCGCTCGTCGCGAAGAGCACCACCATGCCGAGGCCCGTGATCGACACGAGCACGACTCCGGTGTACCGCTTCTGCGCGCGCACCGCGAGCACCCCGGCGACCGCCATGAGGGGCGCGACGACGATCTGCACGGGCGTGTGCCACGCCGAGAGCTGGTACCTGTCGATGTCGCTCGCGAGCAGTGCCGTGATCTCGGCCGCGACGAACACCACGAAGATCGTGCCGACGTACACGGGCAGCGAGCCTCGCTGGGTGAGGGTGGTGCTGAGCACCGAGAGACGGTCGACGCCGCGCACGACGAGGTAGTAGACGTCTGCCGCCGTGAACGGGATCATGCGCGCCTTACGATCCCAGCCGGTGCGGATCGTGAGGAGGAAGAGCGCGGCGCCGAGCAGGATCGTGAGGATCGAGATGCCCAGCGCGGGTTCTAGTCCGTGCCAGAGCGCGAGATGACCGGGGCCTTCGGCTGCGACACCCTCGGCGTCCAGACCAGGGGTCGCTGTGAGGGCGTAGCCCTGCAGCGCTTTGTCGAGAGCGGGTGCGCCGATTCCGGCGGCGAGCGTGACGCCCGCCAAGATGATCGGCGCCGAGAGGAAGCCGACAGGCGGGTCGGGCCAGGCGGTGTCGGGCAGTCGATCGCCCATCGCGTCGCGCTTGGTCCAGAACGCACCCCAGAGGAAGCGGATGCCATATGCCGCGGTGAGCATAGATCCGAGGCTCACTCCGATGATGGCCACGAGCCCCCACGGGGAGCCGTGCAGCGCATCGTCGAGAAGCGCCGTGAGGGTCGATTCCTTCGCCACGAATCCCAGGGTCGGTGCGACGCCGGCCATCGATGCGATGGAGATGAACGCGGCCGTGGCCATGACCGGCGCCTGACGCCCGACACCGCTCAACTCGGTGATGTCACGGGTCGACAGCTGACGGTCGATCACGCCGACGATGAGGAACAGCGCGGACTTGAACAGAGCGTGTCCGATGACGAGCGCGACTCCCGCCAACGCGGCCGCCTGCGTGCCGTAGCCCACGACGATCGAGAAGAAGCCGAGCTGGCTGACAGTGCCGAATGCCAGGATGCGCTTGAGGTCGGTCTCACGCAGCGCCTGGATGCCGCCGAGCAGCATGGTGATCACGCCGACGGTGATGATGATCGGACGCCAGGGTCCAGTGAAGGCGAAGATCGGGGCGAAGCGCGCGATCAGATAGATGCCGGCCTTGACCATGGCCGCAGCGTGCAGGTAGGCGCTCACAGGGGTGGGCGCGGCCATCGCACCGGGCAGCCAGAAGTGGAAGGGGAACAGCGCCGACTTGCTGATGGCGCCGATCAGCAGCATGACGACCGCGGCATCGACGATCGCACCCGTCGGCGCGATCTCGAGGATCTCGCGGATGCTGGAGGTGCCGGCGTCGACCACCAGCAGCACGACGCCGACGAACATGACCAGCCCGCCGAGGGTCGTGACGAGCAGCGCCTGAAGGGCGGCTCGTCGACTGGCAGCACGCCGACGGTAGTGGCCGATGAGGAGGTACGAGAGGATGCTCGTCACCTCCCAGAACATGACGAGCATCACCAGATCGTCGGTGAGCACCAGACCGTACATGGCCCCGGCGAAGCCGAGCAGCACGGCCGCGAACTGGCCGATGCCCGCCGAATCGTCGTGGAAGTACCAGCGGCAGTACAGCAGCACGAGTGCGCCCACGCCCGTGACGATCAGTGTCAGCACCCAGCCCAGCACGTCCATGTGCATCGAGAGGTTCAGACCGAGCTGCGGGATCCACTCGACAGAGACGAAGGGAGCGGGCCCGTCGAGCACCTGGGGCGTGAGCACCAGAGCATGGACGAATGCCGCTGCGGGAATGAGAGCGGCGATGGCGAATGCCTGAGACCCCAGCCAGCGCACCAGAACGGGCATCAGGATAGACCCGAGAAGGAACACGGCGAGGAGCGTCAGCATATACGCGGCTCCTCAGGGCTCGTCGGCCGGGGGGTCGGCGCAGGCGGGCGGGCGGGTGTCTTATGCCAGTTTACCTGCCGTAAGGGAGTCGTAAGGTCACGCGGACGGATCGACCTCTTCCGACACTCGACAGCAACGTCAGCGCGAGGGCGGAGCGGTGGTCGTCCCGGCGCGGAAACGGCAGGTCAGATGCAGAGTGACGGGGTCCTCGCCCCGCAGCATCCGCGCCACCTGTTCTCCGGCGGCCCGCCCCTTCTCGACTGCGGGCTGCACGCTGGTCGTCAGCACCAGATCGCCGAGGCCGTCGGCCGCGATGCCGTCGAACCCCGCCACGGAGAGGTCTTCGGGTACCCGGAGGCCGAGTTCCTCCGCCGCACGGATGATCCCGACCGCCAGCAGGTCGCTCTGCGCGAAGATCGCCGTCGGCCGCGTCGACGCATCGGCCAGGAGCGTGCGGCCGGCGAGCAGCCCCTCGTCGATGAGGCTGGCGGCGGCCGAGATCGCCGGAGCGTCGGGGAAGACCTCGCGCATGCCGGCGAGCCGATCGATCGTGACGTCGACCGTCGCTGTCGCGAGGCGGCTCTGGGTGACAGGGCCGCGCTCGCGCTCGCTGTCGAGAGACAGAGTGACCAGAGCCACGTCGCGATGGCCGAGCTCGAACAGATGGCGGGCGACGTCTGCCGCCGCTGCGGTGTTGTCGAGAGTGATGCGCGGGATGTTCTCGCCGGCGTCGCCCTCGATCACGACGACCGGGAGGCCGCGTGCGCGCACGATGTCGAGCGATGCGCGGGTGCGGCCGGAGCATCCGATCAGCACGACCGCGTCGACCGGAGCGTTCGTGAGAGAGGAACCGTCGTCGCCGGGCTCGTCGCGCATCAGCAGAATGCCGGCGCTGAGGTCGGCGAGGCCGTCGGTGAGACCGTCCATCATCGCGGTGGTCACCGGGTCGAGGAAAGCCGTGCGCAGGTGTCCCTCCAGCACCACGGCGACGATGCCGCTGCGTCCGCGCCGCAGTGACGCCGCACGGGGGTCGGGGCCGGAGTAGCCCAGCTCCGCAGCGGCGGCGAGCACGCGTTCTCGGGTGGCGGGGGCCGCATTGGCCTTGCCGCTGAACACCACGGATGCCGTCGACGTGGCGACCCCCGCGGCGCGGGCGACATCGGCGATGGTCGCGCGACGCGGAGCGTCATGACTGGTCATGTCTTGAGGATAGCCCGCGGGGTTTCGCGTCGTCGAATCGATTCGATACGCTGTGTCCATGCACGAAGCCCTCACCCGTTCGCAGTATGTCCGTTGGCGCACCGCGATCTTCGCGATCTTCCTCGCCAGCGGTCTCTCGATCGCGACCTGGGCATCTCGCGTGCCGTCGATCAAGGCGGCCCTCGAGGTCGACAAGGCTCAGATCGGCATGCTGCTGCTGGGGGCGGGGATCGCCTCGATCATCGGAATCTCGTCGAGCCCCGCGATCATGGCCCGCACCGGCGCCCGTCTCGGGATGATCGTCTCGATCTTCACCTTCGCCTCGGGCGTGGCGCTGATCGGCATCGGAACCAACGTGCTCGGCTCGTTCACGGTGGTCCTGATCGGCCTCGTCCTGTTCGGTCTCGGAAACGGCTGCGTCGACGTCATGATGAACGTCGAGGCGACGGCCATCGAACAGCACTCCGGCAAGACGATCCTGCCGCTGTTCCACGCGTTCTTCAGCTTCGGCACAGTCATCGGAGCCGCGCTCGGCGCCCTCGCCGCCCAACTCGGCATCGACGTCTTCGCTCACACACTGGTGATCGCGGTGATCATCGCAGTGATCGGCATCATCAGCATCGCGAACGTGCCCTCGCGCACCGAGGCCCTCGACCCCAGCGATTCGGAAGCCGACAAGCCGCACTGGCGTCAGCGGATGCACGTGGCACTCGAAGCATGGCGCGAGCCGCGAACCTATGCGCTGGGTGTCGTGATGCTCGGCATGTCTTTCGCCGAAGGCGGAGCTAACGACTGGCTCGCGCTGGGCGTGGCCGAGGACCACGGCGGGGGAACCGCGCTCGGTGCGGCTGCTCTCGCGACCTTCTCGGTCGCGATGACCGCCGTCCGCATCTTCGGCGGGCCTCTCGTCGACCGCTTCGGTCGTGTCGCCGTACTGAGGGTGCTCGCGGTCGCGGCAGCCTCGGGCATCCTGCTGTTCATCCTCGCGCCGAGCCTGCCGCTCGTGTTCGTCGGCGCCGCCCTGTGGGGCGTCGGCGCGTCACTCGGCTTCCCGCTCGGGATGTCGGCGGCCGCCGACGACCCCGCCAAGGCGGCAGCCCGCGTCAGCGCGGCAGCGACCATCGGCTATGTCGCGTTCCTCGGCGGACCTCCCGTGCTCGGGTTCATCAGCGAGCACATCGGACTGCTCAACACCCTCTTCATCCTTGTCGTGCTGGTGGTGCTGTCCGGCCTGTTCTCGGGGGCGGCCCGACCGTTGCGCGCCGACGAGATGTCGGCGCAGACCGCGCCCGCGGATCAGAAGTAGGCTCGACGAGTGCGTCTCGTCATCGCCCGCTGCTCGGTGGACTACACCGGCCGGCTCAATGCCCACCTCCCGCTCGCCACACGTCTTCTCGTGCACAAGGGCGACGGGAGTCTGCTCGTGCACTCCGACGGCGGCAGTTACAAGCCGCTGAACTGGATGAGCCCGCCGTGCACCCTCACGACCGAGGCGCCCGGCGAGGAGGAGTCCATCGCCGGCGTCACCGAAGTCTGGCGTGTCACGCACAAGAAGACCGGCGACGCGCTGCGCGTGCAGATCTACGAGATCATCCACGACACGAACCACGACCTGGGCGTCGACCCCGGTCTGCAGAAAGACGGCGTCGAGGCCGACCTGCAGAGGCTGCTCGCCGAACAGGTCGACCGCGTGGCCGAGGGCGCGACGCTCGTGCGCCGCGAGTATCCGACCGCGATCGGTCCCGTCGACCTGCTCGTGCGTGATGCAGACGGCGCCGCGATCGCCGTCGAGATCAAGCGCCGGGGCGACATCGACGGCGTGGAGCAGCTGACCAGATACCTCGAACTCCTTGGGCGCGACCCTCACCTCGCACCGGTGCAGGGGGTCTTCGCCGCCCAGGAGATCAAGCCTCAGGCGCGCGTGCTGGCCGAGGACCGCGGCATCCGCTGCCTCGTGCTCGACTATGACGACATGAAGGGCATCGAGTCGGGCATCCCCCGCCTCTTCTGAGGTCGAACGCCGCTGCGAGCGGCGGCACTGCACACATGCTCACGGCGTCGGCCGCCTTCCGAAGTGCCCATAGGCTGGAAGGCATGGCTTCCTCCCCCTACTCCTGCGTGCTGTGGGATGTCGACGGCACGATCGTCGACGCCTCGGTCGGCATCCTGCGCCGTCTCGACGTCGCGCTCACCCACTTCGGCCACCCGGCGCCCACGCGCGAGGAGCTGGTGCACTGGATCGGACCGCCGATGTTCCAGTCGTTCCAGGTGCAGGCGGGCATGACGCCCGAGCAGGCCGCCGAGGCGGTGGCGTTCTACCGCACCCTCGGCAAGGCAGACGGCTACACCACCGACGCCCGCACCTACCCGGGTGTCGCCGAGATCATCCGCGACCTGCACGACGCCGGCGTGCCCGAGGCCACAGCGAGTTCGAAGCCCGAGATCCAGGTCGACGCACTCGTCGACTTCTTCGAGCTGCGTCCGTACTTCCTCGCCACGGTCGGGGCGACGCCGGATGAGGCGACCCTCGCGTCGAAGACCGACATCGTCGCAGAGGCGCTTCGCCGCCTGTCAGATCGCGGGGCCGACATCTCGCGTCCGGTGCTCATCGGCGACCGCCACCACGACGTCGCCGGCGGAAACGCCAACGGTGTGCCCGTGATCTTCGTCGAGTGGGGCTTCAGCAACCCCGACGAAGGCGACGAAGCGGCCCTGCGCGCAGCATCAGTCGACGAGTTGCGCGCACTGCTTCTCGCCTGAGGCGAGGCAGTCTCGCCTGAGGCGAGGCACCGCGTAGACACAGAACTCCCTGCCGGAGGGTCGCGCCTGGTGGCGGACCGTCCGGTCAGAGAGTTCTGAGATCGTCCGGTCAGACCGGACGGATGTTCTCAGCCTGCAGGCCCTTGGGGCCCTGCGCGACGTCGAACTCGACTCGCTGGTTCTCTTCGAGAGACCGGTAGCCGGATGACTGGATGGCGGAATAGTGCGCGAAGACGTCAGCGCCGCCGTCGTCGGGGGAGATGAAGCCGAAGCCCTTCTCCGAGTTGAACCACTTGACCGTGCCCTGGGTGCTCATGTACTGCCTGTTCTGCTGCGGGAAAGAAGCCGATGCAGGATGCGCCGACGAGACCCACGCTAGTGGAGCACGCTCAGAGCGGAAGAGGCGGAGACAGCCCGTAACCCAAATGTTGCATGAGCGGTCATCTCGCGTCATACAGGCCGCGCCACCGCTGCGTGGAGGGGCCGAAGAAATGGTGTGGCCCTCACCGCGGGGGGAGCGATGAGGGCCGAAGACGACCGGAGGGTGCGTCAGATTCCAGCCTAACCCCTCCGTGACGCTTTTGTCCCCCATTTGGGGGACAAAAGCCAAATTTTTTCGAGTGACGGGCATATAGCGGCCCTCTCGAGCGGCCCGTTGGGGACAGAACCACTCGAGAGGGCCCAATCGCATGCACCGAATCGTCTTTGCCTCTGGGGAAGGCAGCCCGTCGTCTGGGGTTGACGGAGACGATCATTCCCCTGTGCATGCACGACAACCCTATGGGAGGGTCGCTCTTCTCGCCATGGGGGTTGGCGAATGGATCTGCGTCGCCGGGTCCGCGGCTCGGCCACGACCTCGCGAGTAGCCTGGGTCGGTGACCATGCTCAACAAAGACATGACCCTGTGCATCTCGCTGTCGGCTCGCCCCAGCAACAACGGCACGCGGTTCCACAACTTCCTCTATGAGGAGCTGGGCCTCAACTGGATCTACAAGGCCTTCGCGCCGACGGATCTGGCACAGGCCATCGCCGGCGTGCGCGGCCTCGGCATTCGCGGCTGCGCGATCTCGATGCCTTACAAGGAAGACGTGATCGCGCTGGTCGACGAGATGGATGCCTCGGCCACGGCGATCGAATCGGTCAACACCATCGTCAACGACGAGGGCCGACTCACGGCCTACAACACCGACTACAGCGCGATCGCGCAGCTGATCGAGCGAAACGGCCTCGACGCGGCAGCCTCGGTGCTGCTGCGCGGATCCGGTGGCATGGCCAAGGCCACAGCGGCGGCCTTCCGCGACGCCGGCTTCGGCGACGTCACGATCATCGCTCGCAACGAGCAGCGCGGTCGCGCACTCGCCGACCTCTACGGCTTCGCCTGGCGCGCGGATGAGGGCGACCTGACCGGCGACATCATCGTGAACATCACGCCGATCGGCATGGCCGGAGGCTCGGAGGAAGACGCGCTGTCGTTCTCACGGGAGCAGATCGCGGCGGCATCGGTCGTGTTCGACGTCGTCGCACTGCCCGCCGAGACCCCGCTGATCGCCGCGGGGCGAGCAGCAGGGAAGACGGTCATCACGGGTGCCGAGGTGGCGACCCTGCAGGCGCTCGAGCAGTTCGTGCTCTACACCGGCATCCGCCCCACCCCCGCTCAGGTGCAGGCGGCCGAGGAGTTCATGAGGGCGCAGTGAGCGCCACGCACGCATGACGTGATCCTGCCGTGCGAGACCCACCCTCATGCACGAGACCGCACGTGTGCACAGGGGTCTCGCCCGACAATCCGGGTCTCGCCCGACGAGAGGGGTCTCGTCCGACGAGGCGGGTCTCGCCCGACAATCCGGGTCTCGCCCGACAAGGCGGGTCTCGCCCGACAAGGCGGGGGGTCGCGGACCTCGCGTCTCAGGCGGCGACCGTCTGCAGTGTGCCGGTGGCGGCAGGCTGCGGACGGCGTGCGGCCACGACCGCGACAACCATGACCACCAGGGCGGATGCCGTGATCACGGCGCCGATCCAGATGGGCGCCGTGTAACCGAGGCCCGCGGCGATGCCGAGACCGCCGGCCCAGGCGCCGAGCGCGTTGCCGACGTTGAACGCGCCGATGTTCGCTCCTGAGGCGAGAGTCGGTGCGCCGCCCGCATAGTGCATGATCCGGCTCTGCAGCCCCGGGACCGTGCCGAATCCGAAGGCACCCATCAGCACCAGGATCGCGATGGTCGCCGGCTGCGACCATGCGAAGATGCCGAACAGCACCAGCACCGCGACGAGGGCGGCGATGAAGATCAGCAGCGTGCGGTCGATCGAGCGGTCGGCCAGTCGTCCGCCGATCCAGTTGCCCGCCACGAGTCCCGCGCCGAAGAGCACCAGCAGCCAGGGAACCGACGTGTCGGCGAACCCGGTCACACCCGTGAGCGTGTAGGCGATGTAGGTGAAGGCGCCGAACATGCCGCCGAACGCGAGCGCGGTGACGACGAGCGAGAGCCACACCTGGCCGGAACGGAACGCGCGGAGCTCGCTGCGCAGACTGACCTGCGTGGTCGCTGCCGGCGCGGTGACGAGCAGTGCGATGCCGGCGAACGCGATGACGCCGATGCCCGAGATCACCCAGAACGTCGAGCGCCACCCGAACTGCTGGCCGAGGAACGTGCCGAAGGGCACGCCGAACACGTTGGCAGCCGTGAGGCCCGTGAACATGATGGCGATCGCCCGCGCTTTCTTCTCGGGTGCGACGAGGTCGGCCGCGACCACCGAGCCGATGCCGAAGAATGCGCCATGGCAGAGCGCGGCGATGATGCGGCCGGCCATGGCGACCGAGTACTCCGGCGCGAGCGCCGTGAGCACGTTTCCCGCGATGAAGAGCACGACGAGTCCGAGCAGCACCGGCTTGCGAGGCAGACGCGTGGTGGCCGCCGTGAGCGCCAGCGCACCGACCACCACACTCAGGGCGTAGCCCGAGATGAGCCAACCCGCGTTCGCCTCGGTGATGCCGAAGTCACCGGCGACCTCGGGCAACAGGCCCATGATGACGAATTCGGTGAGCCCGATTCCGAAGGCGCCGATGGCGAGCGCGATGAGTCCGAGTGGCATGGTGTGCTCCGTGGTCCTCTGCTAAAGTAGTTGCAGACGCGGGATATTGCGTCGCGAGGGATAATCATTGCACACGCAACTATCCCGCGCAAGCAAGCAGTTTGCGTCTCTCACCACTGGAGGTCACCATGGGCATCTCTGACGACGCCGTCGAGATCAGGGCGCGCGGCTGGCGCACCCTCGCCGCTCTGCACGGGATCATCGAGGCCGAGCTCGAGAAGGCGTTGGGCGCCTCGGCGGGGCTGTCGGTCGTGGAGTACACGGTGCTCGACGCGCTCAGCAGACAGGACGGCTGGCACATGCGGATGCAGCAGCTCGCCCGCGCGACGGCGCTGAGCCCCAGCGCGACGACGCGGCTCGTGACGCGCCTGGAAGACCGCGGGCTTCTGACGCGCATCCTGTGCGCCGATGACAGACGCGGCATCTACACCGAACTCACTTCGGCCGGTCTCGACCTCTACGAGAAGGCCCACCCCATTCACGACGAGACGCTCGAGCGCACGCTCGGCGACGCGGTGACGCAGCCCGAACTCGCTCCGGTCGTGCACGCACTGCAGGGCGCGACGGTCGACGCCTGAGCCTCGACGGAGCGATCGGTTCAGGCGGTGCTCGGCGAGACCGTCACCTGGATGCTCTTCATGAGCGGCTGGTCACTCTGCACGCTGAAGTCCTTGCGTCCGATCAGCACATTCATCTCGGGCATGTACCCGGCGGCGCTGCCGCGCGGCAGGTCGTACGGCACCGCACGGAACGCCTTCAGCATCCGGGTCGATCCGTCTTTCGAGGTCGACACGATATCGACCGCATCGCCCTCGGCGAGACCGCGGTCGCGCATGTCGTCCTCGTGCAGGAAGATCAGCTCGCGCAGATTCTTGACGCCTCGGTACCGGTCGTCGTTCGAGTAGATCGTGGTGTTCCACTGATCGTGCGAGCGCACGGTCTGCAGCACCAGGGTCTCGGCAGACTCGGGGATGACGTTCGGCAGCGGTGCGAGCGAGAACTCCGCGCGGCCCGACGGCGTCTCGAAGACGCGCTCCCTGGCCGGCTGCGGGATGCGGAATCCATGCCGGTCTCGGATGAGGTCGCTGAACCCCTCGAATCCTGGCAGCACCTTCGCCATGACGTCGCGGATGTTGTCGTAGTCGCCGACGTACCGGTCCCAGGGTGTCGCGGTGTGCGGCAGCGTCGCCTTCGCGAGTCCGGCGATGATCGCCGGCTCCGACCTCAGATACGCGGATGCCGGCTGCTTGTGCCCCCTCGAGAGGTGCACCATGCTCATCGCGTCCTCCACGGTCACGCCCTGCGGTCCGTGCGCCTGCTGGTCACGCTCGGTGCGGCCGAGGCACGGCAGGATCAACGCCTTCTCACCGTGCACAAGGTGGCTGCGGTTCAGCTTGGTGCTC
Organism: Microbacterium hydrocarbonoxydans; assembly: GCF_904831005.1. NCBI lineage: Bacteria > Bacillati > Actinomycetota > Actinomycetes > Micrococcales > Microbacteriaceae > Microbacterium > Microbacterium hydrocarbonoxydans. Next base: position 2,526,270 of record NZ_LR882982.1, read on the forward strand.
ACCTGCACGGTCAGGCGGCACTTCTCGAGGCCCTGCGCGGTGAACGGGGTGTCGGGAGCGGCGAGCACGAAGTTGCCGCCCATGCCGACGAAGACCTTCACGCGCCCGTCGTGCATCGCCTCGATCGTGCGCACGGTGTCGAGCCCCGGATGCCGCGGCGGGTCGATGCGGCAGACCTCGGCGAGACGGTCGAGCCACGCATCGGTGGGTCGGTGTTCGATGCCGCACGTGCGGTTGCCCTGCACGTTGCTGTGGCCGCGGATCGGTGAGGGACCGGCACCCTTCCGGCCGATGTTGCCGCGCAGAAGCAGCAGATTGACGATCTCGCGCACCGTGTCGACGCCGTGCTCGTGCTGGCTGACACCGAGGCACCAGCTGATGATCGTGCGCTCTGAAGACAGATAGACCGCCGCGGCGGCGCGGATCTGCTCTTCGGTGAGACCGGACTGCGCGACCAGGTCGGCCCAGGTCGTGGCGTCGACCAGCGCGCGGTACTGCTCGATGCCGTTCGTCAGAGCACCGAGGAACTCGCCGTCGAGCACAGACGGGTCGTCTGCTGCCGCTTCGAAGACGACCTTCGACATGCCGCGGATCAAGGCCAGATCGCCGCCGGGTCGCACCTGCAGGTTCATGGTGCTCGTGTCCGTGGCCGCGAAGCGTGCCATGTCGACGAAGTCGTGCGGCACGATCGTGCGAGTCGCTCCGGCCTCGACGAGCGGGTTGACGTGCACGACCTGGGCGCCGCGCTTCACCGCATCCGACAGCGCGGTGAGCATGCGCGGCGCGTTGGACGCCGCATTCACCCCGAGCACGAAGAGCGCGTCGCAGTCGTCCCAATCGTGCATGTCGACCGTGCCCTTGCCGGTGGCTATCGACGCCTTGAGCGCACGGCCGGAGGCCTCGTGGCACATGTTCGAGCAGTCGGGCAGATTGTTCGTGCCGTACTCGCGCACCATCAGCTGATACAGGAAGGTCGCCTCGTTGCTCAGGCGCCCCGACGTGTAGAACGCCGCTTCGTCAGGACTGTCGAGTCCCTGCAGCTCATCTCCGACCAGTGCGAACGCGTCGTCCCACGAGATCGGCACGTAGTGATCGGTGGCGGCGTCGTAGACCATCGGCTCGGTGAGGCGCCCCTGATCCTCGAGGTCGAAGTCGGGCCAGGTGGCGAGCTCGGTGACCGAGTGCTCGGCGAAGAACCGGCGGTCGACGCGCTTGCGCGTCATCTCCCACGTGACGTGCTTGATGCCGTTCTCGCAGATGTCGAGCTTCAGATTGCCCGGGTCGTCGGGCCACGCGCATCCGGGGCAGTCGTAGCCCGAGACCGGGTGATTCATCTGCAGCATCGCGAGCGGACCGGCGATCGGCTCCCGCTGCTCGAGCACCACCCGCCCCACCGATACGGCGGCGCCCCATCCTGCTGCAGGGTGGCCGTACGGCTTGCGCGACCACGCACGATCGGTGCGCGGGCCGTAGCCGCCCTGACGTGGTTCGGCGGGCATGAGGCCGAACGCGGTTCCCGGCGTCCCCGACGCCTCCTGGCTATCGAGCATGAATCGCTCCCTCCTCGACGTTCTCTGCCGAGACGCGCCCATCGATGCGCACCCGGTGCGCGTGGGTGTAGATGTTCATCGACCGCCCTCGCACGAATCCCACCAGGGTGAGACCCGACTCCTCAGCCAGTTCTGCGGCGAGAGACGAGGGAGCCGATACCGCACTGAGCAGCGGGATGCCGGCCATGGCCGCCTTCTGCACCAGTTCGAAGCTCGCTCGACCCGAGACCTGCAGCACCTGTCTGCGCAGAGGGAGCTGATCGTTCAACAGCGCCCAGCCCACCACCTTGTCGACCGCGTTGTGTCGGCCGACGTCTTCGCGCAGCACGAGCATCTCGCCGGTGTCGGCGTCGAACAGCGCGGCCGCATGCAGCCCGCCGGTCTTGTCGAACGCCGCCTGCTCGGCGCGCAGCCGATCAGGCAACGCGGCTATCTGCTCGGCATCGACCTCGACCTCGTCGTCCGAGACCGGATGCCGAGACACGGTGCGCACGGCGTCGATGCTGGCTTTGCCGCAGACACCGCACGAGCTGGTCGTGTAGAAGCGGCGCGCGGCGTCAGGATCGGGAAGCGCGACGCCGTGAGCGAGGCTGAGGTCGAGGACGTTGTACGTGTTCTCCTGGCCTCCGGTGCCTGGACCCCCGCAGTGGATCGCCGAATGGAAGTCGGAGGCCTCGGCGATGATCCCCTCCGAGACGAGGAACCCCGCCGCCAGTTCGACGTCGTGGCCCGGAGTGCGCATCGTGACCGCGAGCGGCGAGCCCGCGACCCTGATCTCCAGAGGCTCCTCGACCGCCAGCGTGTCGGCTCGCCGAGTGGCTCCCTCACCGAGAGTGAGCTTCAGTACCGGTCTCCGCGTCGTGATCCGCCCCACATCAGCGAGCGTACTCCGCGGGCATCCGATCGGGTGGATGCGTGATCCATCGGCCGATACCTGGGTACCCTAAGCCCATGAGCGCGCCTCGAAACGCACGTCGGACACCCGCAGCCCTCGCCATGGCGGCGATCGTCGCCCTGGCATTGACCGCCTGCACGGGCGGTGGCGGCGAGCAGGGCACGACCAGCGAGGGCGGTCAGGGCTTCCCCGACGACGGCTGCACCCACATCGCGGTCGCCACCTCGTCGGAGAAGGTCAACATGCTCGACGAGCTGGCGAAGGCGTTCAAGGAGTCGCCCGAGCACGACGCTCTCGACACCTGCGCGACCGTGCGCCCCACCAATGTGTCTTCCGGCAACGCGACGCGCTTCCTCACCTCCGGTGAGGACTGGCCGAGCGACGACACGTCGCTCTGGCCCACGCTGTGGTCCCCGGCATCCACAGTCTGGACCGACCGCGTCGCCGCCGCCGCGTCACCGGGCCTCGTGGGTGAGCCGAAGTCGTTCACCCGCACCCCCGTCGTGTTCGGCATGCCCGAACCGATGGCCACTGCGCTCGGCTGGCCGAACACGCCGATCAGCATCACCGACCTCGAGGCCCTGTGCCAGGACCCCGCGGGCTGGGGCAGCGTCGGCAAGGACATCTGGGGCGCGTTCAAGATCTCGAAGACCAACCCGAACACCTCGACCACGGGCCTCTCGACGATCCTCATGCAGTCCTACGAGGCGACAGGCAAGGCCGAAGGACTCACCTCGGCCGACGTCGAGGCGTCGGCCGACTTCTCCCGGGTGTTCGAGGAGTGCGTCATCCACTACGGCGACACCACCGGCAACGTGCTCTCCACGCTCTACGACGAGACTCAGAACGGCGCGAACGGCTCGGCGTACGTCTCGGCCGTCGCGCTGGAGGAGACCTCGCTGCTCAACTACAACCAGGGCAACCCGGACTCGCACACGGTGCAGCCCGGCGAGACGCTGACGCCCCCGAAGACCAAGCTCGTCGCGGTCTACCCCGAGGGTGGCTCGATGTGGTCGGACAACCCGATCACGGTGCTCGGGGCCGACTGGGTGACCGCCGAGCAGCGCACCGCAGGCGAGGCGTTCGCCGAGTTCGTGCAGACCACCGCAGCCCAGAAGATCCTTCCCGACTACGGCTTCCGCCCCCTTGACGAGTCGGTGCCGCTCGGCGACCTGTTCAGCGCGAAGTACGGCGTCGACCCCGCGCAGCCCGCGGTGACCCTGCCGAAGCCCGAGGTCGATGTGATCTCGACCGCGATCGATCAGTGGACCCAGGTGCGCAAGCCCTCGTCTGTGCTCGAGCTCATCGACATCTCGGGATCGATGGACGACCCGATCGGCGACGGACGCTCGCGCCTCGACGGAGCGATCGAGGGCGCGCAGTCGACCCTCGACCACTTCCGCTCGACCGATGAGATCGGTGTCTGGGCGTTCACGACAGGCATCTCCTCCGACGAGGGCGAGGGAATCCAGGTGCTGCGCGATGTGTCGGCTCTCGGTTCCGACGGCGAGAAGCTCGATTCGTCCCTCGACGACCTTCGCTATGCACAGCGCAACGGCACGCCTCTCTACGACTCGATCCTGTTGGCGTACGAGGCGATGAGCGAGCGGGCCGAGCCTGGTCGCATCAACGCCATCGTGGTGCTGTCGGATGGTGAGGACACCGACTCGAGTACGTCGCTGGACTCGCTCATCGCGAAGATCGGCAAGAGCACGAAGGAGGGTGGCGACGACGCCCCCGTACGCATATTCCCGATCGCGTATGGAGAGGGTGCCGATACCTCGGCACTGCAGCGCATCGCGGATGTCACCGGCGGACAGCTCTTCGACGCCTCGGATGCCGAGCGCATCGACCTCGTCTTCGCCTCCGTGATCAACAACTTCTGAGGCCTCGCGATGCCGTATCTCTCCTCGTCGAACAACCCCTGGATCCAAGATGCCGTTGCGGGCATATCCAGTCAGGACATCTATGTCGATCCGGGTGTGTCCGATGGCCAGGCGCTGACCGATGCCCTTGCCGGCGTGGTCCCCGGTGACGGCTCGATCGCGGTCGTCGTGCTGCCCGCGGATGCGGCGCGAGACACTCCGTACAACACCTACATCCTCGAGCAGCTCACCGCGGGGTCGAGCCAGAAGACCGTGATCGTCGCGATCGGCGACGATCTTCAGGCGGCATCGGCGGCGATTCCCAGCGACGACGCTCTGCGGATCGCGAACGAGAACGAATCGTCGGGCGCCGACCTGCAGGACCAGCTCGTCGAGACCGTGCAGGAGATCTCGGCCGAGACGCCGGCCTCATCCGGGGGAAGCTCCGGTTCGAGTGGCGCAGATCCGCTCATGCCTGCCGTCGTCGGGGGTGTCGTGGTGATAGCGGCCGCTCTCACCACGTTCGGACTCCTCATGCGACGCCGACGTCGCACCGCCTCGACTTCGGCCTCGGCCTCGACGGATCCGGTGCCCGCCGGCATCCGTCTTCGGGTGAACCGTCTGCGCGAACTGCGCGCCGACTACTCCGCGGTGCCGGGCAGCCCCGTCGCCGCCGAGACCGCTGCGGGGATCGACGCCCTGGCCTCGCACGTCGAGCAGTTGTTCATCCGGCTGAACGCCAAGGCCGGAGAGGACCAGAGTGTGCTCGCCGAAGCCGAGTACTCCGACAAGCTCGCGCGCCTCGTCGCGGCCCTCGATCGCGACTATCTGCTCGACCTGCTCACGCGGCCCGACCTGTGGGACGCCCCCGACGAGCGCATCGGCGAGGTGCGCGAAGCGCTGGCTGCGGTCACCACCCAGATCGTCGACAACATCAAGCAGGTGAACGCCCGCAAGGGGCTGCTCTTCCAGGTGTCGCTCGATTCGCTCATCGGACGCAGTGAGCTGCGCGACTGGGAGCGTCAGTTCAAGCAGAGCTCGGGCGACTGAGCGCGGCCACGCCGCCGCCTGCGCTGCGGATAGGCTCGAGCGCATGTCAGACGATGTGCGCAATGTCCTCGAAGCTCTCTCCGCGATCGATGAGCACTGGCAGCCGCACCGCTTGACGAGCATCAACGACTACGACGTCAAGGTGGTCAAGATCCAGGGCGAGTTCGTCTGGCACACGCACCCCGACACCGATGAGCTCTTCATGGTGGTGAGTGGCCAGCTGACGATCCAGCTGCGCGACCGAGACGTCGTCTTGAACCCCCACGACGTGTTCGTGGTTCCGCGGGGCGTCGAGCACTGCCCGAAGGCCGTGGACGAGGTTCAGGCGATCCTGTTCGAGCCCAAGGGCACTGTGAACACCGGTGATGCCGGGGGCGCCATGACCGCGGTGCTGCAGGAACTCGACTGACGAGCGAAGGAACCCGTCGAGCGGTTTCAGCGGTTCAGGCAGCGGGAGCGGCGGTCGACGCGCGCACGATCAGCTGCGACCCGAGGGTCACGACGTCATCGATCGCGGTCCCGTTCATCGCCTGCAGAAGCAGGTCGACGGCGAGCGCGCCGCTGCGGTCGATCGGCATCCGCACCGTCGTGAGCGCCGGGGTGACCGCACCCGCGAGGTCGATGTCGTCGATGCCGACGATGCTGATGTCGGCAGGGCACCGCTTGCCGAGCTCGAGCAATCCGGCCTCGAGCCCCAGGGCGACCAGGTCGTTGTAGGCGATGACGGCCGTGGCGCCGCTCGCTGCGGCCGGCGCGGCGGCTGCCCGGCCGCCCTGAATCGACGCGGCGTGGTGGCTGAGGCCGGTGAGGCGGATGCCGTGACGCTCGCATGCCCGGGCGACGGTGTCGGCGCGGCGTACGTCGGCCCATGATCCACGCGGACCCGCGGCATACGCGATGTGGGTGTGTCCGAGAGCGGCGAGGTGCTCGATGGCCTGAGCCGGCCCGTGCTCGGTGTCCATCAGCACGCACGGAGCGCCGTCGATCTGCCGGTTGACCACGACGTAGGGGGTGTCGCCGACGAGCTCGAGCACATCGGCGTCGGGCAGACGAGGGCTGCACAGCAGCATTCCGTCGAGCTTGCGGGCCTGCTCGATCTGCTCGCGCTCGCGGCGCAGGTCTTCGTCGGCGTCGAACAGCACGATCCGATGGCGTCCGTGCCACGCCTGCCCCTGGATCGCCTTGAGCAGAGTGGCGTAGACGGGGTTCGCGACGTCGGGCACGACGACCCCGAACGTGCGAGTGGCGGTGGCCGACTGCGACGCCGCGTAGCCCAGCTCCCCGGCCGCTTCGAGAACGCGGCCGAGGGTGTTCGGTGCGAGGCGATCGGGCTCCCCGAAGGCGCGCGACGCGGTCGCGATGGACACGCCTGCGCGTCGTGCCACATCCGTCAGCGTCGCTGCCATGTCGATCTCCCGCCCTCGCAGGCAATCCTACGATCCTCCACCTCGATGTAAAACTGCTTGACAAGTTTGTACAAACGCTGCACACTGATTTGCATGACGATCAACGCCGATCACCCTCAGCGGTGCGCGGCCCCGAGCGAAGGAGCCACCGCGTGAGCATCCCAGCACCGGCCCTGCGCCGCACGACCTCTGCCACCGCATCCCCGCTGGTCGCCCCGACCTCTGCCGGCATCCTGCACCTGGGCCTCGGCAGCTTCCACCGGGCACACCAGGCCGTCTACACGGCAGCCGCACTGCAGTCCGCGGGCGGCGACTGGGGCATCGTCGGCGTGGCTTCGCGTTCGCGCACCATCGTCGACGCGATGCACGCCCAGGACATGCTGTACACGGTCGCGACCATCGCGCCGAACACCACGTCGCTGACCATTCCCGGAGTGCACACCGACGCGTTCGTGGGTGCCGAGCAGCCCGAGCGCGTGATCGCACAGATCGCCCACCCCGACATCCGCATCGTGACGCTCACCGTCACCGAGAACGGCTACAGCTACTCTCCTGCCACGCAGCACCTCGACCTCGACGACGACACCGTGCGCGCCGACCTGCGCGGCGGCGCCGCCCGCTCGACGATCGGCCAGCTCGCCCGCGGCCTGCAGGCCCGTGCCGCAGCCGGTGGAGCACCGATCTCGATCCTCAGCTGCGACAACCTCTCGGCCAACGGCGCCCACACCGAGAAGCTCGTGCGGGAGTTCCTGCACGAGCTGCCCGGTTCCGAAGGCGCAGACACCCTCGAGTTCCTCGACCGCGCCGTGTCGTTCCCTTCGAGCATGGTCGATCGCATCGTGCCCGCGACCACCGCCGAGCTGCGCACCCGCGTCAGCACCCTGCTCGGCGCCCGCGACGACATCCCGGTGCCGGCTGAGCCGTTCACCATGTGGGCGATCGAAGACCGCTTCGCCGGCGGGCGCCCCGCCTGGGAGGCCGGCGGCGCCGTGTTCACCGACGAGGTCGGCCGCTACGAGCAGATGAAGGTGCGGCTGCTCAACGGCACGCACTCCCTCATCGCCTACCTCGGCGCGCTCAGCGGAGTGGGGACGATCCCCGAGGCCATCGGTCTCGACGGGATCCAGAGCGCGGCACGAGCCGTGCTCCGCGACGAGTACGAGCCCTCGATCGAGGTTCCGTCCGGCGTCGACATCCGCGCCTACGAAAGCGAACTGTTCGAGCGCTGGGCCAACAGCGCGCTGGGGCACCGCACCAGCCAGGTCGGCACCGACGGTTCGGTCAAGTTGCGCCAGCGCATCCCGGAGCCTGCTCTGCGGGCGCTGCGGCTCGGCGAGATGCCCCACCTGATCGCCCTCACCGTCGCCGGATATCTGTCGTGCATCGCGCCGCTGCCCGGATTCGACCCCGGTCTGCACGCCGCCGCGATGACCGACGGCGCCCGCGACCGCCTGGCAGGGTATGCGGCGAGCGCGCGCGACGGTCGTGAGCTGGCACAGCGCGTGATCGGCGACCTGCACCTGTTCGGTGATGGACTCGGATCTCAGGATGCGTTCATCGCCCGCGTCGGTGAACTGACCGACACGATCCAGCGGCGCGGCGTCGATGCCGCGATCGCCGACGCCGTCTCGGCATCACAGACCACTTCATCACTCACCAGCGCGAAGGAGATGCAGCCATGAAGGCTCTCGCCATCCACGGCAAAGAAGACATCCGCTGGGAGGACCGCGAGGTCCCCACTCCCGGCGACGGCGAGGTACGCCTCCGCGTGAACTACGTCGGCATCTGCGGCTCCGACCTGCACTACTACTTCCACGGAGCGAACGGCGAGTACACGATCCGCGAGCCGCTGACCCCCGGTCACGAGCTCTCGGGTGTCGTCGACATCGACCCGTCGGGCCGTCTGGCTCCCGGCACTCCGGTCACCGTGCACCCCGCACGCTACGGACCCGAGGTCCCCGGACTCGAAGACCACCCCCACCTGCGTCCCGGGGGCGACTACTTCGGCAGCGCCGCAGCGAACCCGCACCGCCAGGGCGGGGCATCCGAGTTGCTGATCGTCGAAGACCACATGGTGCGCGTGCTGCCGGCATCCCTTCCGCTCGAGCGCGCCGCCCTCGCCGAGCCGTTGGCCGTGGCGATCCACGCCGTGAGCCTCGCCGGTGACATCACCGGCAGGCGGGTGCTCGTGATCGGCGCAGGCCCCATCGGACTCCTCGTGGTCGCTGCGGCGCTCCACGCGGGCGCCGCGGCGGTCGGCGCGAGCGATGTGCGTGAGGAGCCGCTCGACCGCGCGACGTCTCTCGGTGCGACCGAGGTCTCGCTCGTCGGTCGCGACACGATCGAGAACGAGTCGTACGACGTCGTCTTCGAATGCTCCGGCGTCGGAGTCGCACTCACGCAGGCCGTGCGCGCCGCTCGCCGCGCCGGCACGATCGTGCAGGTCGGGATGCTGCCGAACGCCGACATCGGGGTGAACCTCGCGCCGATGCTCGCCAAGGAGCTCACGATCCGCGGTGCCTTCCGCTTCTCGACCGAGATCGACGACGCGGTCGCGCTGCTGGCCGAGTCCGACGCCCTCGACTCCGTCATCTCGCACGTCCTTCCGGCATCCGACGCCGTGCAGGCCTTCGAGCTCGCTCGCGACTCGTCGGCTTCCGCGAAGGTCCTGCTCTCCCTCTAACGACACCCCCCGCGCTCCCGCGCACCCCACCCGTTCCTGGTCCGAAGGAGTACCTCCCATGTCCGAACCGCAGACGACCGCCACGGTCGCCGACCCGGCCGCGAAGAGGTCGGTACGCGACCTCGTGCGCGCCGCCATCTCAGGATGGCTCGGCACCGCCCTCGAATTCATGGACTACCAGCTCTACTCGCTGGCAGCCGCCCTGGTCTTCGCCGACCTGTTCTTCTCGTCCGAGAATCCGGCCGTGGCCGTGGTCGCCGCGATGGCCACCTACGGCGTCGGCTACGTCGCCCGCCCGGTCGGCGCGTTCTTCTTCGCCCGCCTCGGCGACAAGACCGGTCGCACGAAGGTGCTGTTCTACACGATCCTCCTGATGGGTCTGGCGACCACCCTCATCGGGTTCCTGCCGACCTACTCGCAGGTGGGCGTGCTCGCCCCGATCCTCCTCGTGCTGCTCCGCATCGCGCAGGGCTTCGGAGCCGGTGCCGAGATCTCGGGCGCGGGCGTCATGCTCGCCGAGTACGCACCGGCGAAGCGCCGCGGCATCATCGCGTCGCTCGTCGCGCTCGGCACGAACTGCGGCACACTGCTGGCATCCGGCATCTGGGCGATCCTGCTCGTCGCGTACAGCGAAGACGAGGTCATCGCCTGGGCATGGCGCATCCCCTTCATCGCCAGCGCGGTCATCATGCTCTTCGCGATCTGGGTGCGCTTCAACCTCAAGGAGACCCCGGTCTTCGAAGAGCGCGACGACGTCGTCGACGGCAAGGCGCTCTCGCGTGAGGAGGTCGTGAAGCTCGCCACCGAGACCAACGACATCCGCACGCTCGAGGCCATGAACCGCAAGCCCTGGAAGGCCTTCTCGATCGCCCTCCTGCTGCGCTTCGGCCAGGCCGGCAACTCGGGCATGATCCAGACCTACCTGATCAGCTACATCACCGTCGTGCTGCTGCTCGACCGCTCCATCGGCGTCAACGCGGTCATCGTCTCGTCGCTCGTCGCCTTCATCACGGTGCCCCTTTCGGGGTGGCTCGGCGATCGCTTCGGCCGCAAGCGCATGTACATGGTGTGGGCGATCATCGCGCTCATCATCATCGTCCCGACCATGCTCATGATCAGCAGCAAGGACACCGTGCAGGTCTTCGTCGGCTACGTGGTGCTGCACAACCTCGCGGTGATGAGCTTCGCGTCGCTCGAGAACCTCACGCTGCCCGAGCTCTTCGGATCCCGCAACCGCTACACGTTCACGGCCATGGCACGTGAGATCGCCGCCATCGTCGCGACCGGTGCCGGCCCCGTCATCGCCGCCGCGTGGGTGTCGGCCGTGACCGGCTCGTTCATCCCGATCATCATCATGCTGTTCATCTTCACGCTGTGCGCGCTCATCGCCTCGATCTGGATGCCGGAGGTCGCCGGTCGCGACCTCACGGACCCGCGCGACGCGATCTGACGCCCACCATCACGACCAGGGGTGCGGACGCCCGAACGTCCGCACCCCGCACCTCATTCCGCACCTCCAGGAGAGAACGACATGACCATCGAGATCGTCGACGTCAACATCACCAGCCCCGGACGCAACTTCGTCACGCTCAAGATCACGACCTCCGACGGCATCGTCGGTCTGGGTGACGCGACTCTGAACGGGCGCGAGCTCGCCGTCGCCTCGTACCTCGCCGACCACGTCGCCTCGATGCTGATCGGTCGCGATGAAGACAGGATCGAAGACACCTGGCAGTACCTCTACCGCGGTCCGTACTGGCGTCGCGGACCAGTCACCATGGCGGCGATCGCCGCGGTCGACATGGCCCTGTGGGACATCAAGGCCAAGAAGGCCGGGATGCCGCTGTACCAGCTTCTCGGCGGTGCCAGCCGCGAGGGCGTCCGCGTCTACGCGCACGCCTCGGGCACCGACTACGCCGCGCTGAAGAACGCGATCACCGGATACGAGGAGCTCGGCTTCACCGCCGTCCGCGTGCAGACCGGTGTTCCCGGCCTCGGCCAGATCTACGGCGTCTCGGCCGCGGGCCCCGGCGTGCGCTACGACTACGAGCCCGCCAAGCGCTCGGGCGACCGCCCCAGCGAAGAGACCTGGGACACCCGCAACTACCTCACCCACATGCCGGGGATCTTCTCGCAGATCCGGGAGGACTTCGGCACCGACCTCCGCATCCTGCACGACGGGCACCACCGGATGTCGCCGATCGAGGCCGCGCGCTTCGCGAAGGACATCGAGCCCTACGACCTGTTCTGGCTCGAGGACTGCACCCCCGGCGAAGATCAGACCGCCCTGCGGCTCGTGCGTCAGCACTCGACGACGCCGCTCGCGATCGGCGAGGTCTTCAACTCGGTCTTCGACTATCAGACCCTCATTACCGAGCGCCTGATCGACTACGTGCGCTCGGCGGTGACCCACACCGGTGGCATCACGGCCATGAAGAAGCTGCTCGACTTCGCCGCGATCTACGGCATCAAGTCCGGCATCCATGGACCGACCGACATCTCGCCGGTCGGCATGGCCGCGGCGCTGCACCTCGACCTGGCGATCCACAACTTCGGAATTCAGGAGTACATGCCCCACAACGAGCAGACGCTCGAGGTGTTCCAGACCTCCTTCACGTTCGAGCGGGGCTTCCTGCACCCCGGCGACCAGCCCGGTCTCGGCGTGGACCTCGACGAGGATGCCGCGGCGGGCCACGAGTACACCAAGGCGTACCTGCCGGTGAACCGTCTGCTCGACGGGACCGTCCATGACTGGTGAGATGCGCCGGGTCGCCCTGCCGCAGCGCACGGTCGACTCGCGCCTGATCGTCGTCGCCCGTGCGACGCGGGCGGAGGACTACGACGCCGTGCTCGACGTGCTCGTCGATGCCGGCATCCGCAGCGTCGAGCTCACGCTGACGACGCCCGGCACGTTCGAGCACTTCCCGCACCTGCTCGCGCGATTCGGCGGCGCGCTCGACCTCGGCATCGGCACCGTCACGAACACCGTCGACCTGGCTCGAGCGATCGAGGTCGGTGCGGCCTACATCGTGACCCCGATCACCTCACCCGACTGCGTCGCGCAGGCGACGGATGCCGGCGTGCCGATCGTCCCGGGCGGACTCACGCCGACCGAGCTGTTCGCCTCGTGGTCTGCCGGAGCCTCGGCGGTGAAGGTGTTCCCCGCGGGGCAGGTCGGTCCCGCGTACCTGAAGGATCTGCGCGGACCCTTCCCCGACCTCGTCGCCGTGCCCTCGGGCGGGGTCGACCTGGCCGGGGCCGAGGCCTGGCTGCGTGCCGGTGCGGTGGCGGTGAGCGTCGGCGGGCCCCTGCTCGGCGACGCCTTCGCCGGCGGCGACCTGCAGGCCCTGCGCGAGCGGGCAGCCGCGTTCGTCGAGGTGTGCGCGCGGGACTCCGCATGAGCATGCCGTCGGTCGTCACGCTCGGCGAGACCATGGCGCTCGTGCGCACGACCGAGATCGGCTCGCTGCGTCACGCGAACTCGCTGGCGTTCGGCATCGGCGGTGCCGAGAGCAACGTCGCGATCGGTCTCGCGCGACTCGGGGTCGCGGCCTCGTGGCTGGGTCGCGTCGGCGACGACTCCCTCGGTGAGCGCATCGCCAGGGAGATCCGCGGCGACGGCGTGCACGTGCACGCCGTGATCGACGGCGAGGCACCCACGGGTCTGATGGTCAAGGAGCGCCCGTCGACGGCATCCACCGCCGTGCACTATTACCGCACGGGGTCGGCCGGCTCGCGGCTGCATCCGGACGATCTGCCGCAGGGGTGGGTCGAGTCGGCCTCGCTGCTGCACATCACGGGCATCACCCCGCTGCTGTCCTCGACCGCCCGGGATGCTGTGCTCGCAGCGGTCGATCGGGCGCGAGCATCCGGTGCGGCCGTCAGCTTCGACATCAACTACCGCTCTGCGCTCGCCCCCGCATCAGCCGCAGAGTCGGTGCTGCGAGATCTCGCGGAGCGAGCGGACATCGTGTTCGGCGGCGAGGAGGAGTTCGCGATCCTGTATCCGCACACGTCGATCGCGGATGCCGCGGCACGGCTGCGCGACGCCGGGTGCGCGACGACCGTCGTCAAGCTCGGCCCGGCAGGAGCGGCCGTCATCACCGCGGAGTCCGTCGTCGAGGCTGGGGGTTTCGCGATCGATCCGGTCGATACGGTGGGGGCGGGCGACGCCTTCGTCGGCGGGTACCTCAGCGCGCTGCTCGAGGGGCTCGACGCCGAGGCGACCCTGCAGCGAGCGAACGCCTGCGGCGCCATGGCATGCCTGGTTCCCGGTGACTGGGAGGCTGCACCCACCCGCCGCGAGCTCGAGCACTTCATGAACCGGGATTCCGATCCTGTACGCCGCTGACCCGGCGCGGACGCCACCTCATCACGCGTAGCCTCGAAGTATGTCGAAAGCCGCTGTATCGCCGTCCGCGGCTTCCCCCCTCACGCCCACCGAGACGCCGCGTGCGTCGCTGTTCGCGAACGCCGCCATCAACGCGCGACCGATCGCGCTCGTCTACCGGATCATCGCGCTCGCGATCATCCTCGCCGGCATCGTGCGCCATTCCGACATCCTCACCGGACAGGTGTCGTGGACGACCCTGCTGTTCTACACGATGCTCAGCAACCTGCTGTGTCTCGCGTGGATGCTGCTCGTCGTCGTCCGAACCGTGCGCGACCTGCGGCACCGCGGCCGGTCGGGCACCTCGACGCCGAGCGCACGCTTCAGCGGCGCGGTGATGATGGCGATCACCGTGACGATGCTGATCTATCTGATCGTCCTCGTGCCCACGCGCTTCGCCGACGGCGACGCCGACATCTTCTCCCTCACCGACAACCTCATCCACATCGTCACGCCCGTGCTGATGATCGTCGACTGGCTGCTCTTCGTGCCCAAGGGCGCCTTCCGGTGGATCGACCCCCTGCTGTGGACGCTCATCCCCTACGCCTACCTGGTGTGGGCCTTCGTCCACGGGGCGCTCGGCGGCGAATTCACTCCCGGTCAGCGGTATCCGTACCCGTTCATGGACGTCGATGCGCTCGGCATCCTCGGCGTCACCCGGTGGGTTGCGGCTCTGACGGTGGCGCTCGTGGTCGTCGGACTGATCTTCGTCGCGATCGACCGGGCACTCGGCGCTCTCTCGACCCGCAGCATCCGCCCCGTGCGCTGAGGGGCGCCGAGGCTTCCGCCGCGCGGCGAAGGTCAGTTGATGATCTCTCCGCGCTCGTCGTCTCTGATCGCCGCCAGACGCTCGCGCCACTCAGCGAGCGCGTCGGGCGTCAGACGAGTCCAGTCCGACACCTCGCGGACCACCCGCAGGGGCGCGCTGCTGCGATACGAACGGGTCGGGTTGCCCGGGAACTTCTTGTCGGTGACGTTCGGGTCGTTCTCGAACTCGCCCGTCGCCTCGACCTCATAGACGCGCGGCTCCCGCTCGCCCGGAGCGAGCTCTGCCGCGAGTCCGGCTCCGTCGACCAGCGCCGTGAAGTAGATGTGGTTCATCACGATCTCGGGCCGGTAGTTCGACGCGAAACCCGGCGTCAGCAGGTCGCCGGGTCGCAGATCGGCCTTCGTCCCGTGAAAGAAGGGGCCGGCGTCGAGTGCATCGCTCACGCGCAGCATCCTACGCCGACCCCTGACGGGCGCTCCCGCGGTGGGATCAGTCCGCCCCTCGCGGGCCCACGCCCGGTTCGTCGTTGTGCACCGACTGTTCGGTGTCGACCCCTTCGGTGTTCTCATCCCACGAATCAGGCTCCACCTTCACCGCTTCGGCGGGCCCGGAATCGGCTCCGCCGCCACCGGCCGGAATGTCTTGAACGAGGTCCGGATCCTCTCCACCCCGCTCCTTCATCTGCTCGGCGATGCGCTTCTGGGCATCGCCGGTGTCGGGCCCGACGCCGCCGCTCACTCGGTGCCGTCCCTCAGGTCGCGAGGTGCGTCACCCGGTGCGCCCGAGTCGTCGGCCAGATCGAGGTCGCCCTGACCCTCGTCACCCAGCTCTGCCTCGAGCGGATCCTCGCCCTGCGTCTCCGGCTCATCGGTGTCGGTGGGGAACGTTCCGTCGGTGAAGTCGTCGACCGGCGGCACGCCCGGCGTCTCCGGCGGCAGGCTGTTCGCGAATGCATCGATGTTCGTCATGGTGCCTCCTCATTCGTATCCAAGAGCCTCATGATGCTCCGGATCGAGGCCGAACGCAGGGTGGTTGACAGGTCGGCGCGCGACGAGGAAGATCGTCGACCCTGCGTCGGCGGAATCGCGTGTCGCCCTCCCGCGTGCGCCCTGCGCACGGGTCGTCCAGAGGTGTCGATCGCGAAGAAGTGAGGTGGCGGGGTCCCCACGACCCCACCACCTCGATACGCGACCGGCCCAGCACTCCCCCCGGAGCACCTGACCGGTCACGCGACGCTCGGCAGCGGCTCACGAGCCCGATGTCGCAGCGTCACTCATCACGACGGGAAAACCCGCATTTCGTGACGCGGAACGCCGAGGAATATCGGTTTGAGAATCGGCGGGCGTGTTCCGGCGCCTACTCGATCTGCCCGATCGGCTCGCGCTTCTCGGCCTGGAACTGGTCTTCTGCACGCCCGCGCGCCCAGTAGGCCGAGATCGAGAGGTGCTCACGCGGCACTTCGTGCTCCTTGAGCAGGGCACGGACAGCCTTGATCGTTCCGCGCTCTCCGTGAGCGAAGACACCCGGGTGCCCGTCGCGCCACTCGAGGCTCGCGACGACCGACAGCAGCTCGTCGTCCGTCTGCGTCCAGTGCACCAGCACGCCTGCCGGAACATCGGGCAGGATGCGGTCGGCGGGATCCATGATCGACAGCACGATGTGCCCGGTGGCATCCGCGGAGAACGCCTCGACGGCCGACGAGATCGCAGGCAGAGCGGTGTGGTCGCCGATGAGCAGATGCCACGGCGCCGACGGATCGGGAGCGTAGCCGCCGCCGGCTCCGCTGACCACGAGCGTGTCCCCCGGCTGCGCGCGGCGCGCCCAGGGGCCTGCGACACCCTCATCGCCATGCACGACGAAGTCGATCACGAGTCGCTGCCGTGCAGCATCCGTCGCTCGCACCGTGTAGGTGCGCCGGGTCGGCAGCTTCTCGGGGTTCGTTGCGCGCAGCTGTGCGAGGTCGTACGGCGGCGTGAGGCCGTGGCTCGGGTCGGCGAACAGGATCTTCACGTACTTGTCGGTCGAGGAGTTGTCGGTGAACGCTTCATACCCGTCTCCGCCTGCGGTGATACGGATCAGATCGGGACTGATCTGCTCGACCTCCTGCACCGTCAGTACTGCCTGGCTCGGTGCCTTGCGAGGCTGGTCTGTCATCGCGTCTCCTGACGTGGGGGATTGCCGTCACGTCCAGTCTGCCGTGGTCAGCGTGGGTGGGGGTCGGTGGCGAGATGACGCACAGCCGCTGCCATCTCTGCCGCGCGATCGCTGCGGAGCACGCGCGATCGGCCCTTCGTGAGCGTCAGCCGAACCGCCGGTCCGGCAGACCACAACAGATACTGCTCCGTGCCCGCCAGACGCCAGCCCCATCCTCGCGCGTCGCTGAAGTCGACGTCGACGATCTCGACGCCCTCGATCGCGTCGCCGGATATATGCATGATGCGGAATGGATCGAGATATGCGTCGACGTGGGTCTCGGTGATCACGACGGTCGACCGTCGCATGATGAGAAGGACCATCCCGATGACGACCATCCCGATCGAGACGAGCAGCAGCGCGACGACCCCCGCGTTCAGCTTCTCCGGTGCCGGGACCAGCTCGGGGATCGCCAGCCACATCACGAAGATCAGGAGCACGAGGGTGACGATGCCGACGACGACCATCCACCTCGGGCCCGTGCTCTGTTCGCGGAAGACGGGGTCGGAACCCACCACCCGCACCGGCTTCGTCACACGTGCACCGCCCATCTCGTCGAACACGTCGATGCTAGGCCATCGCTCTCCGGCCGGGTCGCGCGCCGCTCGATCGCGGCATCGCCGCGCGTTGGCGGATGGGTGGCGGGCGACTGACGGCAGGATGGCGGGTGGATGGCGTGGTGCGCCGTCGACTCGGGCGGAAACGATGGAGCCATGAACAACACACGAATCCCCGAACTCCGGCGCGACCAGGGATGGACCCAGGAGAAGCTGTCGTTCGAGAGTGGCGTCGGACTCCGCACTGTGCAACGGCTCGAGGCCGGGCAGGACGCGAGCCTCGAGTCGCTCGCGCTCATCGCCAATGCGCTCAGCGTCAGCGTGACCGACCTCTTCCAGCCCTCTGACGAGATGAACGAGACCGATCGTCTCGAGTCGCTCGATCGGCGCGTCGAAGAGCAGCAGGCCTCACGCAACCGGGCGCTGCGTTCGTGGCGGATGCTGTACATCGGCGTGGGCATCGCCGTCACGATCCTCAGCTTCCTGCTCGGCGGCGCGGGCGCGGCCGTCATCATCGCGTACTGGTCGGGCGGGCTCATCGCGATCATCGCGCTCCAGCGCATCGTGCTGGAGCCACGGCTCGACGAGAAGTACCCGCTCTCACGTCAGCTCAACCGCGCGCAGAGCACTCGCCGGTGATCACCGGTCGCCGGCGGCGATGATCCGTTCGGCGGCTCGCACCATCGCGACGTCGATGAACGTGCCGTCCTCCAGCGCGAAGGCGCCGGTGCCGTCGGCCGCTGCTGAGCTCACACGCTCGATGATCCGCCGAGCTCGGGCCATCTCATCGGCATCCGGAGTGAAGACGCGGCGGATCACCGGCAGTTGGCGAGGGTGCACCGCGGTTCTGCCGGCGAATCCCAACGCCCGACCGGCCCGACAACTAGCTTCCAGTCCTTCGAGGTCGGCGATGTCGGCATACACGGCCATGAGCGGGGCGGGCAGCCCGGCGGCCGCAGCCGCGTTGACGATCCGGCTGCGCGACCAGGCGAGGCCGGGTTCGCCCTCCGGCCCGGCAGGCACGCCGAGCTCGGCTCGCAGGTCGGCTTCACCGGTGGCGATCGCGGCGACGCCGGAGTCGGCGATGTCGAATGCGCGCTCGATCGAGATCGCCGATTCGAGAAGAGCATGCACGGCGCGACCAGGCAGAGCAGAGCGCACGGCGGCGACATCGTCGGGCGACTGGATCTTGGCGACGCGCACACCGAACTCCGCCGGCAGGGATGCGACGGCATCGAGGTCTGCGTCATGCTCCGACGCGCCCCGGGCGTTGATCCGCACCTGCACCGCGGGTGCTCCCCCGCCGCGGTCCTCCCAGATGGCGGCGAAGTCGGCCAGCGCCGCCCGCGCCTCCGCCTTGCGTGACTTCGCCACGGCATCCTCGACATCGATGATGATCGCGTCGGCCCCCGCGTCCAGCGCCTTCTCGAATCGCTCCGGACGGTCCGCCGGCGCGTAGAGGGCGGTGATGATCGTGCGGTTCATCCGATGCTCCCGTTCTCGCGCAGAGCTGCGGTCTCCTCAGCCGTGTAGCCGAGGTCGTGCAGCACCGCGTCCGTATCCGCGCCATGCGCTCGCCCCGTGAAGGCGATCGTGGCGTCATCCCGCGACAGACGGAACAACGGACCCTGCATGGCGATCTCCCCGAGATCCTCGTCATGGATGCGATGGACCGTACCGAGCGCGTTGAACTGCGGGTCGGCGACGATGTCAGCGGGGTCATAGATGGGGGCGACCGCGGCCTCCGCCGCCTCGAACGCCGCCACGACTTCGTCACGGGAATGCCGAGCGATCCATCCTCCGACCGCATCGTCGAGCAGATCAGCGTGCTCCGCTCGCGATGCTCCGGAGGCGAACCACGGCTCGTCGGCCAACTCCGGGCGGCCGACCAGGGTCACCACGCGTTCTGCGATCGACTGGGCGCTCGTGGAGACGGCGACCCAGGATCCATCGGCCGTGCGATAGGCATTGCGCGGGGCATTGTTGACAGAGCGATTCCCCGTGCGGGGCTGCACGGTGCCGAGCTGATCCCAGCGCGTGATCTGCGGGCCGAGCATGGCCAGTATCGGTTCGATGATCGCGACATCGATCTCCTGGCCGAGACCCTCGTGACCCCGAGCGTGCAGGGCGACCATGATCGCGTACGCGGTCGCCAGCGAGGCGACGCCGTCTGCGAGGCCGAACGGAGGCAGGGTCGGCGGCCCGTCCGGCTCCCCCGTCGACGAGGCGAACCCGCTCATCGCCTCAGCGAGAGTGCCGAAGCCGGGTCGGCGCCGATAGGGACCGACCTGCCCGAAACCGGTCACCCGAGCGAGAACGAGCCCCGGGTTCTGCGCGGAGAGTGTGCCGTAGTCGAGACCCCAGCGCTCGAGAGTACCGGGGCGAAAGTTCTCGATCACGACATCCGCCGTGCGAGCCAGTCGCAGGAACGCCTCCCGTCCGCCATCGGTGTGCAGATCGATCGCCACGGTTCGCTTGTTGCGCCCGAGCGTCTTCCACCAGAGGTTCTGGCCATCCTTGCTCGGCCCGTGACCACGTGCAGGATCAGGCCGGTTCGGGTGCTCGACCTTGACGACGTCAGCACCCATGTCGCCCAGGTGCATCGCCGCCATCGGACCGGCGAACAATGTCGAGGCGTCCACGACCTTCACGCCCTCCAGTGGGCTCATGCGCCGACCTCCCGGCAGACACGGAATCCGATCGACGGCGAGGCGTCGTGCCCGAGGCCGGGAAGCAGCAGCTTGGCGCTGAACTCGGCAGGCTTCACGCCCCCGTCGAAGTACCAGTCCGACCCCTCGCTGCGATGAGCGCTGCCGCCTTTCAGCATGACGAAGCGCGTGCGACCGTCGGAGTGCTCCGACTCTGTCCAGTTCCACACCTCGGGAACACGGCGAACGAACCCGGGCATGGCAGCGGCGAGCTGCCATTCGTCTTCGCTGGGCAGGCGACCGCCTGACCATGCCGCATACTCGCGTGCGCGAGCGAAGGTCACGTTCGTCGCAGGTCGCTCCGGGTCACGGTCCTCGGTGCTCTCCCCGAGGGAGTCGAGGAACAGCGCGTACTCGGCCTCACTCACCTCTGCCGCCGCCACGTGCACGGGTGCGGTCAGCGCCACCGACCGCTCGAGGGTTCGTTGATCGTGCAGCCGCGGAGGAAGTGGCTTCCATTCGTCGACATAAGGGGCACCGTCGTACATGCCCGTCTCGCGCATTCGATACCGAACGGTGAGTATGTGCTCACCCGCCGGCACGGTGACGAACGATCCAGTTGGGGCATTCATGGACGCCGACTGCCTCGGGTGCTGCGGTGCAGCGAGTCGACGCGCGCGACGATGCGGGAACGACGCATCGCGCTCCGCCACCTCCCCGGCGAGGGCGACGCGCACCGCGTCCACCTCCTCCCGGGATGCAGCTCCGGGCTCCTCCCTCACTGCGGCCGCGATTCCGCCCGCAGGCACCATGATCTGGCCAGACGTCTCCTGAGTGTGAAGAGCCGACCACTCGCCGTCGCCGTCGCCGTCGAAGGCGACATCGACGTCCGACGTATTGGCCAGCACTAGCAGGGTGACACCGTCGATTTCGAAGGTCGAGCCGGTGAGGGCGCCGTCGACGATCGCCAACGGAGTCCACTCGCCATCGACGAGCCAGCGATGCATGCCGCGTTGCACGGGGAGCATGCGCCGCAGAGTCGCGGCATCCCGAGCATTCCAGCCCACCCAGGAACCGAAGACGACCTCCCAGACCATGACGCCCACGCCGTTGAGCCAGGAAGAGCGCAGTTCCGCTGCATGATCGCGGTGCCATCTTCGGATGTGGTGCTGCATGTGGTTTCTTTCGAACCAGTGGGCCCGCAGCACACCCGGGGTCTCCGAATCTGCGAACCATTGCGCCCAGGAGAGCGTGTGATCCGCGATTCGCTCGGTCGCCAGTTTCGACTCGCCTTCCAGCCCGATCCCCGGGCGTGCGTCTTCGAGAGCGGCGACCAGTTCGGGGTCTGCCTTCTTCAGAGTGTCGAGGAAGACTCCGTCAGCGCCGAGGCGACGCACTGTCTCAGCCAGCTCGACCGCGTCGTCGGCAGCCCGCCGGGTGCCGGTGTCCCAGGGGTTGTAGTCGACGAACACAGCGATCCCCATGGCGCGCACAGCGGCTGCCGCCGCTGCGAGTTCCGGTACGTCGTAGAAGTCCCACTGATTGCGATCGTCGATGCCGATCACCGGATACGCGTGCCAGAGCACGATGCCGTCCAGGCCGCCGAATCGCTTCCTGGCGTCCTCCACGAACACCTCGGGCGTGAATCGCTGTGTGTCGAAATCGAAGAAGAGCTCATCCCACAACCAGACCTGCGCGACCGTGAAGCAGCTGCTCGCCCATTGCGAGGCAGGATCCTCGTACCGACCGGGTCGACCGTGACGGTTTCGCGCCCCCCTTCGCCATGCCTCGAGCTGCGCGCGCCATTGCGGGATATCGGCCGCATCGGTCGGTGCCGCGAAGATCTTCGCCTCGTCGAGAGCTCGGGCAGCTTCGCCGTCGGTCAGATCCACGTCCAGACGCACCGGGGCGGGCAGATCGAGTTCGCGCGGGTGCAGGGGATCGAATCCGGAACTCATGGCTTCACTTCCGTGAGAAAAGCAGACACCTCGGCGGCGGTGGGAACGGCTTCCTGTGCGCCGCGACGGGTGACGGCGAGTGCGGCCGCTGCTGCCCCGGCGCGCGCGGCGTGAGTGAGGAGCGAGATGTCGACCTCAGCAGGAGTGCGGCCCGAAGCGTCGAGCGTCGCGGCGAACACACCGCAGAAAGTGTCTCCAGCGCCCGTCGTGTCGACAGCCTCTGCGAAGAAGGCGGGAATCTCGGCGCGGTCGCCTGCGCACACGACGATCGCTCCTTCGCGACCGCGGGTGATCACGAACGCACGCACGCGTTCAGACAGGCCGGCAACGGCAGCGGAGAGGTCGCTGCCACCTGCGATGTCGAGTGCCTCGTGCTCATTGACGATGAGCACGTCTGCGATACCGAGCAGATCGGCGCGCGCTGCCACCAAGGGGGCCGACGGTGCTGCGTTGAGCAGGTGCCAGGCATCCGCGTGACGTGCGGCCGCCGCGTCCTCGACGAGCGAGAGCGGAATCTCCAACTGGGTGAGCAGCACACGAGACCGCGCGACCACCGAACGCTGCACGTCTGTGAGCGTGGCCCTCGCCGCGTTCGCTCCCGGGACGACCACGATCGCGTTCTCAGCGTGCGCATCGACGGAGATCAGCGCGATCCCGCTGGGGCCGTCGACCTGCGCCAGGCCAGAGACGTCGATGCCGTCGGCCACGAGACCGGACCGAAGGTTCGCTCCGTCTGAATCCGCACCCACCGCTCCGACGAAGGCCACCTCGGCCAGACCGGCGCGTCGGGCAGCCACGGCCTGATTGGCGCCTTTGCCACCCCCGGAACGCGACAACGTCGACGCGAGCACCGTCTCACCGGGGGCGGGGATGCGCTCGACGTGAGCGACCACGTCCTGATTGATACTGCCGACGATGACGACACTCATCTGCTGACTCCTACGTCGAGGTTCGAGAGCTGCAGCGTACGCTGAGCGAGCTCGGTGATCGACCTGTCGGCCCCGCCAGGCATCGAGGTCGAGATGCGGTCGCGCAGCGGCCTGGTCCAGGACTCGTCGATGCCGCCGGCCCCCACGAGGCCGCCGACGACGGACCCGACGGTGGCTCCGACCGAATCGGTGTCCCATCCGCCGGCGACGGCCAGCGCGACAGCAGCGCCGAAGTCGTCGCCATACGCCTGCAGCGCGCAGGCGGCGAGCGCGGCGTTGTTGAGGGTGTGCACCCAGTGCAAGCCCTCGAACTCGGCGTGCAGGCGATCGAGCGCCGCTGCGTCGGTGAGGGTGCCGACGGCGATCCCACGGCCGAGGTCACGTCCGACCCCCACGGCAGCGGCGAGGCGCGACCGGGGCGGCACGACGGCATTCGCAGCATCGAGCACCTCGTCGATGGATGTTGCGACGAGCGACGCCGAACAGAGCGCCGCGGCCCACATCTCACCGTAGATGCCGTTGCGAGTGTGGCTGAGCCGGGCGTCGATCCACGCCGATGCCGCTGCGGCACGGACATCCCCGGGGTGTGCCCATCCGTGCACGTCCGCGCGGATCAAGGCTCCGATCCATTCGCGGAAGGGGTTGAGGTGGGTCGCCGTCTCCGGCACGGGGCGCGCATCGAGGATGTTCCGGTACGCGGCGCGCTCGGCCGTGAACACCCGGCCCGCCGGGAGTGCGGCGAGCCACGCCTGCGCGACGTCGTCGGTCGTCAGAGCCGATCCATGAGTCGCGATCAGGTCCAGTGCGAGGATCGGGAAGTTGAGATCGTCGTCCTCGGGCATCCCATCGATGTTCTCCACGAGCGAGGTCGGGGCCGATCGTCTGTTCCAGGGCCAGCTCTCGGCAACATCGTCGGGGAGCCCGACCGCGGTGAAGTACCCGCGGATCGGCCAGTTGCCCGTCGATCGTGCGATCTGCTCGATGCCCTGCCGCGGGATCTTCTCGACGGGTTTGCCGAGCAGGCACCCTGCAGACCTGCCGAGCCACGCGCCGTGGACCCGTTCGAAGCTCGCGGCAGTCCCTGATGCAGAGGTGGGCGGCGGAAGCAGCGCGACGATGTGCTCCCACTCGTCTGGTTCCTCGGCACTCGGTACTTGCAGTCCCTGCAGCTCGTCCAGCACCGCACGCGCCAGCGCACGGACCTCCGGCGACGCTGATTCGGCACTCGCGCCCGACGGAGCCAACACGATCGAGCCTCCGGCTTCGGCCCAGCGTCGCTCGATCGGGGCGAGCAGGCGCTCCTCCACGCCCTGCTCGCGCAGGGCGGTGAGCTCTGCGGCCACGAGATCCTCCGGCTGCGACCAGGTCAGTCTCACGCCGCGTCCTCCCGAGCCAGAATGTCCGTGAGCGCAGCCGCCCGACGTGCTGCCCGTTCAGCATCGTCACGGCCGATGTCGCGAACCACTTCGGTCATCGCCGAGACGACGCCGTCGAGGTCGAGCCGGCTCGCGCTCGTGACGCCCTCGACCCATTCGCCCGGTACCGCCCCGATGCCATGCAGACCACCGCAGATCGCTCCCGCCATCGTCGCGATCGAATCCGAATCCCGACCGTAGTTGACCGCATCGAGCACCGCCGCGCGCAGATCGCCATCGCGTGCCACGACGAAGCCGAGTGCTACCGGAAGCTCCTCGATCGACTTCGTGCGCGATGGCAGTCGGGCGTCCATCGCGGGCGCGCGGTAGTGATCGCCCACGGTGTCGAAGGGCGCGACCGCCGCTCGCACCACGCGAGCGAGGTCACGCGGGTCGTCCGAACCGCCGGCCGCGGCGAACGCGTCCACCGCGTCGAAGACCGCTCGGATGGCCGCGGCCGTGCCGTCATGGGCGACCTCCAGCACGGCTGTACGCACATCGGCGACCGTCGCAGAAGGAGCGGCCGCGGCGGCGACAGCTGCGGCGAACACTCCGGCGGCCTCACGGCCGTATGAGGACTGATGCGCACCGGCGATGTCGATCGCCTCGTCGTAGGCACCGCGCGCATCACCGATGTGCACGAGACCCACCGGGGCCATGTACATGGTCGCCCCGCAGTTCACGATGTTGCCGACGCCGGCCTCACGAGGATCCGCGTGTCCGTAGTGGAGCTTCGCCACGATCCACTTCTCGGCCAGGAAGACTCGCTGAAGGATGAGCGCGTGATCCTCGAGCTCCGGCACCCAGCGCCGTTCGCCGATCATCAGCGGCACGAGGTCGCCTGCCACGTCGTAGGCGTCGAGATGCCGACGCCGCTTCGTGTAGACCTCCACCAGCGCGTGCGTCATGAGGGTGTCGTCCGTCACGTGGCCGTCACCCTTGTGATACGGCGCGATCGGTCGCGCCGTCTTCCAATCGGCGAGGAACGGGCCGACGATTCCTTCGACCCGGCCACCGTGACGCTCTTCGATCTGCTCTGGAGTCCACCCCTCGGTGGCTCCGCCCAGAGCGTCTCCTACGGCGGCGCCTGCAAGCACTCCGGCCACTCGGTCGTGCAACACGAACATTCCCATTCCTTACTTCTCGGTTGTCGGATTGCGACGGGAGCGCACCGTTCGGCCGCCCCCGTCGACGTGATCAGCCGGCGATCTCTGCCCAGCCGTCGGAGAGCTGCGTCGCGAGCTGCTCGCTCGTGATCTGGTCGGCAAGATACTGCTGGAAGGCCGGGGTGGCGATCGTGTCCTTCCACTCGGTGTACTTCTCCACCTTGAGGAAGGGGGGTCCGACGAGTCCTTCGCCGGACGCCAGCACCTGAGTCCATGCGGGATTGTCGGCGGCGAGCTTCTCGACCTCGGCTCTGGCGCCCTCTGACGAGGGGATCAGTGCGTCGGCGTACGCGATCGCTGCGAGGTTGTCGGCTTCCATGAAGTAGTTGAGGAAGTCCGCGGACTCCTCGACGTGCTCCGAATCGACGTTCACCGAGTAGGTCTGAGGGTTCGCGGCCTGAATCGCACCTGCTGATCCCTCGAGCGGAGGCAGCGCGACCCAGTTGAATCCATCCGGAGCGTCATTGGCGATGTTCGTCGCCTGGAACGATCCTTGAACCGTCATCGCCACCTTTCCGCCGTAGAACGAGGCGAGCACATCCGACCCCGACTGCGTGAGCGAGGTCGGCTGAATCGACTTGTCGGTATAGGCCATCTCATGGACCAGTTCCGGAACGGCGAGTTCGTCGTCGCCCACCTCGATGGATGCGTCGGCTCCCTCTCCCTCGAAGAAACCTCCGTCGAAGCCCAGCGAGAGGCTCATCATGGTGGCGGTCGGCGAGGCCAGACCCCATCCCAGCCCGTAGGTGTCGCCGGCCGTGGTCGCCTTGGCGATCTCCTGCAGCTGCTCCCAGGTCATCGTGTCGCCACTGGGGATCTCGACCCCTGCGGCCTCGAGCAGGTCGGCATTGGCGAACACCATGTAGGACTGCAGTGTCGAGGGGTAGGCGATGATCTCGCCGTCCTGAGTGACGGAGTCCCAGATGCCCTCGGAGATGTCGGCCTTGAGGTCTTCGTCGATGTAGTCG
Organism: Microbacterium hydrocarbonoxydans; assembly: GCF_904831005.1. Classification (NCBI taxonomy): domain Bacteria; kingdom Bacillati; phylum Actinomycetota; class Actinomycetes; order Micrococcales; family Microbacteriaceae; genus Microbacterium; species Microbacterium hydrocarbonoxydans. The sequence goes on from NZ_LR882982.1 coordinate 2,552,712, forward strand.
CTCAGATCGGCGAGGTAGCCGTCGGCTGCGAACGAGACGATCGAGCTCGCCTCGTAGTGGATGATGTCCGGCGCTGTTCCGCCTGTGAACTGGGTGATGAGCTTGTCGAATGTGCCGTCCCACCCCGCCTGCACGATCTCGACCTGAACGTCTTCGTTCTCGGTGTTCCACTCGTCGACGATCGACTTGACCGCGGCCTGCGTCGCGGGCTGGTCCGACAGTGACTGGAACTGAAGCGTGACGACGCCGTCTTCGCTGTTCGACCCGTTGCTCGCGCTGCCCTGCTGACAGCCGCTCAGGGCGAGGATGGCGACGCCCGCGAAAGCGATGGCGCCGATGCCTCGGATGCTGTTCATGTTGCTCGCCTTTCTCATTGTGATGTGTTCTCGGTGGGTGTGAGGGGGTGGATCAGCCCTTGACTGCGCCGGCGAGCATTCCGCCGGTGAGCTTCTTCTGCAGGATGCTGAAGATGATGAGCGACGGGATCGTCGCGAGGATCGCACCGGCTGCCAGCGGACCGAGCTGGGTCTGGCCCTCGGCTCCCAGGAACGAGCGCAACGCGATCGGAAGCGTGTACAGCTCCGGACTCTGCAGCAGCACCAGGGCGAGGAAGAACTCGTTCCACGCCGAGACGAAGGTGAACATCGCCGTCGCTACGAGCCCGGGGGCGAGGAGCGGAAGGATGATCGTGCGCAGGATCGTGAACCTGGATGCGCCGTCCATCTCGCCCGCTTCTTCGAGCTCCGTCGGGATCGCCGCAACATAACCCTGCAGCATCCAGAGCGTGAAGGGCAGCGTGAAGGTGACATACACGAGGATCAGGCCGAAGAGCGTGTCGTTCAGATTGATCGAACGGAGCACCAGGAACAGCGGGATGATGATCAGGATCGACGGGAACACCTGACTCGTGAGGATCCAGACAGTTCCTGTCGCACGCAGCTTGCCCTTGAGGCGCGCGAGCGCATACGCCATCGGCATCGACAGCAGAACGGTGATCACCATGGTCGCGATCGACACCATGAGTGAGTTCCCTGCCGCCGACAGGAGGTTCTGCCTCTCGAGGGCGGAGCTGTAGTTGCTGAAGTCCCAGGTGGACGGCAGCAGGTTCACCGCGAGCGAGTTCAACTCGCTCGACGACTTGAACGACGCTGACAGCAGCCACAGCAGCGGGAAGCCGAGGAACAGCAGGAACGCGGCGAGCGCGACGTACATGAGCAGTGTCGCGTACCAGGGTCGGCGGGCGGTCATGAGCGCGCTCCCTTGTTCTGGCGGAACTGGTTGATCAAGTAGAGGGAGAGGATCAGCATGATCGCGATCACGAGCACGTCACCCATCGCGGACGCATAGCCGATCTCGCGGTTACGGAAGGCCTCGAGGTAGGTGAACAGCGGGGGGATCATCGTCCGCCCGCCCGGACCGCCCTCGGTGAGCACGTAGATGAGGCCGAAGGAGTTGAACTGCCAGATGAAGTCGAGTGCGGTGACGGCGATGATGACGGGTCGCAGTGCGGGAAGAGTGATGTGCCAGAAGCGACGGAACGCTCCCGCACCGTCCACCGCGGCAGCCTCGTGCTGCTCGGCCGAGATCGACTGCATGCCGGCGAGCAGCAGCACGGTGGTCTGCGGAATCCCCGCCCAGACGCCGACGACGATGACCGCGGGGAGGGCAGTCGAGAAATCACCCAGCCAGTTCACTCCGGGGATGCCGACAGCTTCGAGGGCGCCGTTCAGAGGGCCCGAGTTGGGGTTGTAGATCATGCGCCACACGATCGCGATGACGACCGGCGGCATCGCCCATGGGATCAGGGCGAGAACGCGTGTCAAACCTTTGAGCCTGAGGTCGCTGTTGAGCAGCAGTGCCAGACCCATCGCGCAGATCAGGGTCAGAAGCGCGACTGACGCCGCCCAGACGATCCCGATCCCGAAAGACCCCCAGAAGCGGTGATCTCCCAGCAGTTCGATGAAGTTGCCCAGACCGATGAAGTTGATCTCGGCGTTGCGCTTGAGAGTCGCGTCCGTGAATCCGAGCGCCACACCGCTGACCAGGGGGATGACGGAGAACACGATGATGGGCAGGAGCGCCGGAACGACGAGTGCGATTGCCTCTCGCCGTTGAGCGCGTGTGCGATGACCGACCTTCTTCGGCGCGCGCGCTGACGTCGTGTCTTCCTTCGTCGCGGTCGAAGTCATCCGGCCGCCCTCCCTTCCTCGAGTCCGTGGACTCCTGTGTCGCGATCGAGCGAAGGAGTCCGGTGCGACTGCGCGAGCCCCCGTGACGACGAGCCGCGAACCACGAGAGACGGCGCCACCGTCACCGTGTGCGCTGCGCGTGCCGGTTCGTTGATCCGGGCGAGAAGCAGTTCGGCCGCTACTCGACCACGTTCTTCAGCCCCGAGGTCGACGCTGGTGAGCCCCGGTCGCACCACGCTCGCCAGCTCTGTGTTGTCGAGGCCGGTGACGGCGAGATCTCCGGGGATCGTCAACCCGAGGTCTTCGGCGGCACGGAGCGCTCCGATGGCGATCAGGTCGTTGGCCGCCACTATCGCGTCCGGCCGCTGACCGTCCTGCAGGAGTTCGCGCGTTGCGGTGTAACCCGCAGCGATCGTGAAGTCGTCAGTGTCGACGTTCCGCGTCGAGAGCGATGGGTGCGCGCCGGCCGCAGCCGCGAATCCGTCTCGGCGGAATGCACCCGGGGTCGTATCCGTGGGACCGTTCAGGAATGCGATGTCGCGTCGTCCTTCAGCGATGAGGTGGTCGACGACCAGGCGCATCGCGGTGATCGAGTCGGCCCGAACCGTGTCGAGTCGAGCACCGCCCGGCAGACGACCGAGCACGACCACGGGTACAGGGGTGTCCTCCAGCGCAGCGAGCAGTTCATCCGTGACGCGAAGCGGCGAGAGGATCATGCCGTCCACATATCCGCGGCTGAGATCGCGGACGACGTCGAGCGACGACGAGGTGGTACCGGTGGACGAGAGCACCAGGCGGTATCCGGATGAGGTGACGACCCGTTCGATCTCGGTCATCATCTCGACGTACACGGGGTTGCCGATGTCGGCGACCGCGTATGCCAACTGGTTCGTGCGCCCCAGCTTGAGCGATCGGGCGGTGGCGTCGGCCACGTATCCGAGTTCGGCTGCCGCCTCCCTCACCTTGGCGATCGTCTCGGCGCTCGCGATCATGCCGTTCAATGCGCGGGACGCGGATGCGACCGACACGCCGGCGTGGGCGGCGACCTGCGTGATGGTGACTCGAGCCAAAGCGCTCTCCCTTGAGTGCTGTAAACGTTTCCAACGACACTATGACGATCTCATTGGAATCGTTTACTGTCAAGGGTTCATGTGGACGCCGATCCCGGTTCCGGATCACACAGCCGCGATCTAGGGTGAACGGATGCACTCCCCCTCGTCGCGCGGTCCGGGCGACACCGCTCGTCGACGGCGGCTGCTGGTGGCCGCGGCCCTGGTGATCGCGGCCGGTCTGCTCACGCATCTCATGGGATCGGGACCTCTCGCCGACCGTGCCGGAGATGTCCTGTACGCCGTCATGATCTACCTCGTCATCGCCATCGCGTTCCCCCGCGCGAGCGTCGTCGTCCTGGGTGCGGGCGCTCTGGCGGTCTGCGCGCTGATAGAGGTGTCCCAGTTGACGGGGCTGCCTGCCCTGTGGGCGCAGAGCTTCTGGCCCGTGCGACTCGTGCTGGGGGTCGGCTTCGATCCCGTCGACCTGGTCGCGTACGCGGTGGGAGGCGGCGCCGCCGCTGTGGCCGACTTCTTCACCATCGGTCGGCGCCGGGTGCGGCGGTAGCCGGGCGCAGCGAGCGCGAGGGTTTCGAGACGACACGGTCGTCCCGATAGTGGTGCGTGAGCTCCCCACCGAAAGGTCCCCCATGGTCCGTGACTCCCTGTACAACATCGAGCGGAATACGAAGGCGACGGCAGGCTCCGCAGCCAGCGCGGCCCACCACGGGGCAACGACCGCGCGCGCCGCGCAGTCCGCCGCCGCCGGTGCGTGGGTGGGGGCCGGTTTTCAGGCAGTCAACGCCCTGCAGAACGCACGCGCCGCTCGCGCCGCGCAGGAGCAGCTCGAGGTGCAGCACGCAATGGCCGAGCAGGCTCAGACGCAACAGTTCGCCATGTGGCGCCAGACTCCCGACGGAGCGGCATTCACGTCCTGGCGAGACCAGGCGGTGCCCCTTGCTCAGTTGATCCGCGGCCGTCGTGCCGAATGGCAGCAGGTCTGGGCACAGGTGATCGGCCGCTTCCAGTCGGAGGTGACCGACGATGAGAAGGATCGCTTCGCGAAACGGGCCGGGCGGTTGACACAGCCCTGGCTCCGCGTCGGTGCTGTCATCTCACTCGTGCTCGCGGGAGTGGTCGCCCTCGTCGCACTTCTCGAGGGGCTGCTCGAGCAAGCACGGATCCCTGATGCGGGGCGCATGACCTATGAGCAATGCCTCGCGATCCTCGACGATCCCGACAACATCTTGCTCTCAGACAGAGACTGCGCTGCCATCGCTCCCGTGAGCACCTCATCCACCCTGTGGACGTGGGCTGCCGTCTTCCTCGCCGTCGCCGTGTCGCTCGTCGTCATCCGTGCCTTCGCGCGCCGGGCAGCACGCAGAGACACCAGCGTGAACGAAGAATCCGCAGCACGAATCGCGCGCTTCGGGTTCGACCCGCTCGCCGTCACTCCCGGGTGGGAAGGGTTCGCATGGAACGCGTCAGGAAGCGCGAGCGCCGAGTCGTACGCCGACTCACTCATGCATCTCGCGCTCACCGGCCACCGCACGTATCCGCCTCGCCAGGAGCTCTTCCCGCTCCGCATGCCGGTTGTGACCGACACTCAGCCGCACTACCCGCAGGAGATCAATGCGGCGTTGACCCGCTTCCGCAGCTGAGCACACGGCGGCATCCGCCAGCACACGAGAAAGGCCCGGTCTCACAGAAGTGAACCGGGCCTTCGTCGTAGGGATGTCAGATGAGAACCTGAATGATCCTCTGTGCGCGAGGGGGGACTCGAACCCCCACGTCCTTGCGAACACTGGCACCTGAAGCCAGCGCGTCTACCATTCCGCCACTCGCGCGAGTGTCTCGTTCCGAAGAAGTCAACTTTGCGAGGATATCACGCGTTCCGCCCGCGGATGAAACCGAGGCCACACCGCGATGGGCGGAGATCTCGTGGTCGGGCGGAGGATGCAGCGCAGCGGTTCCGCCCGACGCGTAGATCTCCGCCCGACACGTCACCCACTTCGCCCCACCGCATCCCCACCGCACACCCACCGCACACCCCCGGCATACCCTCGAACCCCGCCAAGACGCCGGGAAACACGGGCCTCGACGGCGTATACCCAGAACACCTGGCTACGATGTCCCTACCGGTCGGCATGCCAGAGGAGCCCAGTGGGACTACTTGACAGCTTTGAGAAGGGTCTCGAGCGCGCTGTGAACAGCGCCTTCGCGAAGACCTTCCGCAGCGGCATCCAGCCCGTGGAGATCGCCTCGGCCCTGCGCCGCGAGGCCGACACCAACGCGGCTGTGGTGAGCCGCGACCGCATCATCGCGCCCAACAGCTATGTCGTGCGTCTCAGCACAGACGACGCCGAGCGCATGCGCGGCCTGGGCGGAGCCCTGACCGACGAGCTGCATGCGCTTCTGACGAAGCACGGCAAGTCGCAGGGCTACAGCTTCGCCGGCCCCCTCTCGATCTCACTCGAGGCCGACGACAAGATCGCCACCGGCACCGTGAACATCAGCTCCGGCACTGTCGAGGGGCGCGTGAACTGGCAGGCCGTGATCGACGTCGACGGACGCCGTCACCCGATCACCCGCGCCCGCACCGTGATCGGCCGCGGCACGGATGCCGACATCACCATCTCGGATGCCGGATCGAGCCGCAAGCACGTCGAGGTGCTGTGGGACGGCGAGCGAGCCATGATGCGCGATCTCGGTTCCACGAACGGCACGAAGGTCAACGGCCAGAAGGTGCGCGAGTCATCGCTCACCAGCGACACGACCATCACGATCGGCCGCACCGACCTCGTCTTCCGCGTCGTCCCCGTCTCCACGCCGGCGCGGCCGCCGCGTCCGCGTGACGACGATGCGACCCGTGCGTTCGGAGCCATCTCGTGACCACGCCCAGTGAGCTCGTCCTGCTCCTGCTGCGCATCGGGTTCCTCCTGCTGCTGTGGTTCTTCGTGTTCGGCGTCGTCTACTCGCTGCGCGCCGATCTGTTCGGCATGAAGGTGCGCAAGGTCCCCGCCGACGCAGAGGCCGCCGCAGCTCCTGCGCCGTCCACTCCCCCGGCCCCCGCGCGTCCTTCGTCGTCCAAGCCGGTGACGACGGGTCCTGCGACGGTCGCCACGGCCAAGCGGCTGGTCATCACCTCGGGTCCGAAGGCCGGTCTCGAACTGGCGCTCGGCTCAGAGACGCTGACGATCGGGCGCTCGAGCGACTCTGCCCTGGTGATCCGCGACGACTACACGTCGAGCCACCACGCGCGTCTGCTGCTGCGGGGCGACAGCTGGGCGATCCAGGATCTCGACTCGACCAACGGCACGTTCGTCGCCGGCCAGCGCGTGAGCGGAAACCCCGTCTCCCTCTCGCTCGGCACTCCCATCAAGGTGGGCGCCACGACCTTCGAGCTGCGAGCCTGACCCCGGCATGGTCTTCGAGGGCTCGAGCGTCGCGATCTCCCACACCGGGAAGGTCCGCTCAAACAACCAGGACTCCGGATACTCCGGGGCCAACCTGTTCGTCGTGGCCGACGGCATGGGCGGTCACGCCGGAGGAGACGTCGCCTCGAGCATCGCGATCCACCGGATGCAGCCGCTCGACCAGCCGTACTCGACGGTCGACGACGCGCAGGCCTCGCTGCAGGCGGCTGCCACCACCGCCGCCGGCGATCTGATCCGCGCGGCGAAGGACCGCCCGGAACTCGCGGGCCTCGGCACCACGCTCAGCGCGATCATCATGGTCGACGACTACGCCGTGATCGGCCACATCGGCGACTCCCGCATCTATCTCTACCGCGACGACGCCGTCACGCAGATCACCGCCGACCACACCTTCGTGCAGCGTCTGGTCGATTCCGGCCGCATCACGCCCGAAGAGGCCCGGTACCACCCGCGCCGCTCGGTTCTCATGCGCGTGCTCAGCGACATGGACTCCGATCCCGAACTCGACATGTTCGTGATGCACACGCAGCCCGGAGACAGATGGCTGCTCTGCTCCGACGGGCTGTCTGGGGTCGTCGACGAAGCGCACATCCTCAAGGCGATGCGCCTCGGAATGGCTCCCGGCCGCACCGCCGACAACCTGCTCAAGCAGGCGCTCGACGGCGGTGCTCCCGACAACGTCACGATCGTGCTCGTCGACGTCGGCGGTCAGCACGCGATGCACTCGGGCACCGCGACGATCGTCGGCTCCGCCTCGAACCCCGAGAACGTCACGGTGCCGCCGGTGCGCGCCCCCCGCAGCAGCTGGCTGCACCCGGTGCGGCAGGCGGCGAACGAGCCCAGCCACTTCGAGCCCGCGCCCGAATACCTCGAAGAGCTCATCGAAGAGGACCGTCGACGTGCGCGCCGGCGTCGGCTCGGCTGGATCGCCGGGATGCTGGTGGTGCTGGCCGCACTCGCGTTCGCGGCCTTCGCCGCCTACAGCTGGACCCAGACCCGCTATTTCGTGGGCGCCGACGAGGACAGCGTCGTGATCTATCAGGGCGTGCAGCAGAACATCGGCCCGATCGTCCTCTCGACGCCGTTGCAGGACACCGACATCCTGCTCGCCGACCTGCCGCCGTATCAGCGCGACTCGGTGGAGCGCACGATCACCGCCCGCTCGCTCTCCGACGCCGAGGCGATCGTCGCCCGGCTGCAGGCGGGCGCGGATCGCATCATCAACTCGACGCCGTTGCCCACACCGGTGCCGACGCCTTCCCCCGAGCCGACGGAGGGAGCGGGATGAGCACCGACGTCTCGGCCGACACCAGCGTCATCAAGGCCCTCAAGAAGATGCGGATGCCGCAGACGCAGCGCAACCGCGAGTTCTGGCTGCTGCTCTTCGCCGTCGCGATCAGCGGAGCCTCGCTCACACTCGTGCAGCTGGGCGCGCTCGGGCTGATCGACCCGATGATCCTCGCGATCGGCGGCGGCCTGGCCGTGCTGGCGTTCGCCCTGCACTTCGTGCTGCGCGCAGTGGCTTCGGACGCCGACCCGTTCGTGCTGCCGATCGCGACGCTGCTGACGGGTCTCGGCATCGCGATGATCTACCGCATCGACATCGCGGAGTCGCTCACGGGCTGGAACGCGTACTCGACCAAGCAGCTCGCATGGACGGCCATCTCCCTCGCCGGCGCGATCACCGTGGTGATCCTGCTTCGCAACTACCGCGTGCTGTTCCGATACACCTACATCTTCGGCCTCTCCGGCATCCTGCTGCTTCTGCTGCCCTTCGTTCCGGGTCTGCGCATCCCCGATGCCAATGCCCAGGTGTGGGTCTCGCTCGGCGGCATGTTCGCCTTCCAGCCGGGTGAGCTCGCCAAGATCTGCCTGGCGATCTTCTTCGCCGGCTACCTCGTGCGCACCCGCGAGAGCCTCACCTCGGTGGGCACCAGGTTCCTCGGCATCACCTGGCCTCGTATGCGCGAGCTCGGTCCGGTGCTCGTCGTATGGGCGATCTCGCTCGGCATCATCGTCATCCAGCGCGACCTCGGCACCGGAACGCTCATCTTCGGCATGTTCGTCGCGATGCTCTACGTGGCCACCGGCAAGACCAGCTGGGTGCTCATCGGCCTCGCTCTGGTCGCTGCGGGCGTCGCCGTCGCGACCCAGATCCTCAGTTACGTGCGGGGCCGCTTCATCAACTGGCTCTTCCTGTTCGACCCTTCGCAGGTCGATCCAGAGGATGCCGGATTCCAGCCGATGCAGGGCCTGTTCGGGCTCGCGCACGGCGGTCTTCTGGGCACGGGCTGGGGCCAGGGCCGCCCCGACGTCACACCGCTCGCGCACAGCGACTACATCATCACCAGCCTCGGCGAGGAGATCGGCCTGATCGGCCTGTTCGCGATCCTCTGCCTGTACATGGTGTTCATCAGCCGCGGCATCCGCATCGGACTCGCGGGTCAAGATGACTTCGGCAAGCTCTTGGCGACCGGCCTGTCGTTCACGATCGCGCTGCAGGTCTTCATCATGGTCGGCGGCGTGACGCGCGTGATCCCGCTGACCGGCCTCACCACCCCGTTCCTCGCCGCCGGTGGATCGTCACTGGTGGCGAACTGGCTGATCGTCGCGATCCTGCTGCGCATCTCCGACGGCGTCCGGCGCCAACCCAGGACGGTGATCGGCTGACATGACCAACTCTTCGACTCGTCGCTGCGCTCCTCGCTCAGTGACCGGCGTGCACTCCGCCCAAGGGGGCGTCGCATGACCAAAGAGCTCCGCCGCCTCAGCATCGTGATGCTGTTCATGTTCCTGTCGCTGTTCGTGGCGACCAGCTGGATCCAGGTCGTCGAGGCCGACAACCTCGCCCAGGACAGCAACAACCGCCGCACGCTGCTCGACAGCTACGAGATCCAGCGCGGCTCGATCATCGTCGACGACGTCGCGATCGCCTCATCCGTGCCCTCCGACGACCGCTACCAATTCCAGCGGGTGTACACGGATGCCGCGATGTGGGAACCGGTCACCGGCTACTTCAACCCGGCGCTGCAGTCGGCGACAGGGATCGAACGCGCCCTCAACGCCGATCTGTCGGGAACGGGTTCCAGCGCGTTCTTCTCCGACATCGAGCGGATCCTCTCGGGCCAGCCCCAGACCGGATTCGGCGTGGAGCTGTCGCTCGACACCCCCGCCCAGCGTGCCGCCTACGACGCACTGCAGGGGTTGAACGGGGCCGTCGTGGCCATCGAGCCGAAGACGGGACGCATCCTCGCGATGGTCTCAACGCCCGGCTTCGACACGAACGCGCTCGCCACCCACGATGCGGATGCCGCGAACGCGACCTACGACCAGTTGGTCGAAGACCCGCTGAAGCCGCTGTCGAACCGCGCGATCGCCGGCGATCTCAATCCCCCGGGCTCGACGTTCAAGCTCGTCGTGGCGGCCGCGGCCTATGCGAGCGGCGACTACACGCCCGACTCGACGCTGCCGAACCCCGCTCGCTACCAGCTGCCGCAGTCGAGCAACACGGTCGCGAACGCCTGGGGCGGAACCTGCGGCGCGGGCGACACCGTGACCATCGCCGAGGCGATCCGGCTGAGCTGCAACATCCCGATGGCCGAACTCGCCGTGCAGCTGGGCGACGACAGGATCCGCGAGATGGCGGAGAAGTTCGGGTGGAACCAGAGCTTCTCCACCCCGCTCGAGTCGACGCCCTCGAGCTACCCGTCGGGGCTCAACGACCCGCAGACGGCACTCACGGGATTCGGTCAGGGTCAGGTCACCGCGACGCCGCTGCAGATCGCGATGGTGGCGGCAGGGATCGGGAACGACGGCGTGGTCATGAACCCTCGGCTCGTCGACACCGTGATCGGCAACGACCTGTCGGTCGTGCGTTCCTACGACGACACGGAGTACGGTCGCGCGTTCGATGAGACGGTCGCCGATGAGATCACCGCGTCGATGGTCGCGAGCGTCTCAACGGGCGCGGCGCAGGGTGCAAGAATAGACGGGGTCGATGTGGCCGGGAAGACCGGGACGACAGAGAACGGCGACAACAAGCCGTACACGCTGTGGTTCTCCGGTTTCGCACCGGCAGACGACCCGGCGGTCGCAGTAGCGGTCCTCGTCGAAGACGGCGGCGGACAGGGGCAGTCAGGATCCGGCGACACCATCGCCGCTCCGATTGCAAAGAAGGTCATAGAGGCGGTGCTGGGCAGATGAGACCGACGCAGGGTGTGTCGTTCGGTGGTCGCTACGAGCTGCAGTCGCGTATTGCGATCGGCGGCATGGGCGAGGTGTGGGAGGCGACGGATCACGTCATCGGACGTACCGTCGCGATCAAGATCCTCAAAGACGAGTACATGGGCGACCCCGGGTTCCTCGAGCGCTTCCGCGCCGAGGCGCGCCACGCCGCGCTCGTCAACCACGAGGGCATCGCCAGTGTCTTCGACTACGGCGAGGAGAACGGCAGCGCCTACCTCGTCATGGAGCTCGTGCCCGGTGAGGCGCTCTCGACGATCATCGAGCGCGACGGCTCGCTGAGCGCCGACAAGACACTCGACATCGTCGCGCAGACGGCTTCGGCACTGCAGGCCGCCCATGCGGCAGGTCTCGTGCACCGCGACATCAAGCCCGGAAACCTGCTGATCACGCCCGACGGCCGGGTGAAGATCACCGACTTCGGCATCGCCCGCATCGCCGATCAGGTACCGCTGACCGCCACCGGCCAGGTCATGGGCACCGTGCAGTACCTGTCGCCCGAGCAGGCCTCGGGCCACCCCGCCTCCCCTGCGACCGACACCTACTCGCTGGGAATCGTGGCGTACGAGTGCCTCGCCGGCAAGCGTCCGTTCACGGGTGAGTCGCAGGTCGCCATCGCGATGGCTCAGATCAACGAGCAGCCCCCGCCGCTGCCGCCCACGGTTCCGATCCCCGTGCAGAACCTCGTCATGGCGATGATCGCCAAGAAGCCGGCAGACCGCCCGTCGTCATCGGCGACCGTGGCCCGCGCCGCGCAGGCACTGCGCCGAGGCGACCTCAACTCGGCCGCCATCGCGGTGCCCGCGATCGCCACCGGTGGGATCGCCGGCAGCGACGATGCGACGCGCATGCTGACAGCCACCGGCGACGACGGCACCACGCGCATCCTCCCCACCACGGCGCAGCTCCCCACGGGAGCCGCCGCCGAAGACGAGCAGGATGACGAGAAGAAGAAGAAGAAGCGCAGTCCGTGGACCTGGCCTCTCGTCGCACTCATCGCACTGCTGGTCATCGTGCTCGGCGGCACCGTGTTCGCGCTCATGAATCAGGGCGACCCCGACGCCGGTGCGACCACGCCGCCGCCGACCACCCAGTCGCAGACGCCCACGCCCTCTGTGACGCCGACTCCGTCTGCGACGCCGATCAACGTCGATGCACTGGGCCTGATCGGCCTTCCCTGCCAGGAAGCCCTGGCGGCGGCCACCGAGGCCGGTCTGGTGCCGCAGTGCCGCGTCGGCACCACTCCCGCACCCTCTGACGAGCTCGTCGACGTCGTCGAATCGGTCGAGCCCCGCGGCCTTCTCGAAGAGGGCGACGGGATCACGCTGACCGCCTACGCTCCCCGCGTCGACATCGGTGCTCCGGCATCGGCTCCGACCCTCTCGGGCACACCGGTCGCCGGCGAGCCGATCACTCTGAACTGGACCGCTTTCTCGTGCCCGTCGGGCGCCGACGCGCTGAGCTCGTACGAGGTCACGATCACGAACGCGACCTTCAGCGACGGCAAGACGACTCGGAGCTTCCAGGGTCAGCTGAACGCCCAGATCACTCCGGCAGACGACCCGGCACTGCAGGTGACCGCCACGTACCGCGCGTTCTGCGGCGACCGCCCCTCGGGCAACTCTCCCCAGATGGCTGTGCAGATCACCGCGGCCGAAGAAGAGGACGACGCGGCAGCCGGCACGGCGACCGCGAACGGGAACGGCACCACGACCGGTGGAACCGGCACGGCCAACGGCGGCACCGGAACTGCGAACGGCGGCACCGGGACCGCGACCACCACGACGGGCGCCGACGGCACGGGTACCGCCACAGCCGACTAGCAAGTTGGCACCGTAGTCTGAGAGCATTCACCAGGTCGTATCAGGGGGTCAGTACGTGTCGACAGAGCCACGCATCATCGCGGGACGCTACCGCGTCGATGAGCTCATCGGGCATGGCGGCATGGCGAAGGTGTATCGGGGCTACGATCTGACGCTCGGTCGCCAGGTGGCCATCAAGATCCTCGATCCCGAGCTGGCGAGAGACACTGCGTTCCGCACCCGGTTCCGGCTCGAGGCGCAGTCCGCGTCTCGCATGTCCCACCCGTCGATCGTCCGCGTCTACGACGCCGGCGATCCGTCGACCGCCGGCGGAGCCACCGGCGATGAGCCGCCTTACATCGTGATGGAGCTCATCAGCGGCACGCTGCTGAAAGACATCATCGCCAAGGGCCCCGTCCCCGTCGAAGACGCCGTGCGCTACGTCGACGGCATCCTGGAGGCGCTCGACTACTCGCACCGAGCCGGCGTCGTGCACCGCGACATCAAGCCGGGCAACGTGATGGTCACCGAAAAGGGCCAGGTGAAGGTCATGGACTTCGGCATCGCCCGAGCCGTGTCCGACTCGTCGTCGACGGTGGCCGAGACCACGCAGATCATCGGCACCGCCGCATACTTCTCGCCCGAGCAGGCCAAGGGCGAGCCCGTCGACGCGCGCGCCGACCTCTACTCCACCGGCGTCGTGCTCTACGAGCTGCTCACCGGACGACAGCCCTTCCGTGGCGAGTCCCCCGTGGCTGTGGCCTATCAGCACGTGAGCGAGACCCCCGTGCCTCCGACCGAGGTCAACGAGGATTCGCCGGGAGCACTCGACCCCATCGTCCTGCGCGCACTCGCGAAGGATCCGTACCAGCGGTACCCGGATGCCGCGCACTTCCGCGCGGCCCTCGACTCGGCCGTCGCCGGTCGCGCGCCGAGCCGCAAGGAACTCGGCGCACTGACGAGCGAGCTGTACGGACCCAGTCCGCGTCAGGCGCAGGAGACCGCGCGCTCGCTGCGCCAGCTCAGCACCGACAACACCATGACCCGCACGCAGTCCGGGCCGCCGGTCGCCTGGATCTGGGCCGGTGTGGCGCTGCTCGCCGTGCTGCTCGCCTCGGTGCTGTTCTGGGTGTGGACGATCAGCATGCGCCCGAGCGACGTTCCGACCAGCTCGCGCACCGTGCCCGACCTCGTGAACGTGTCATCGGAGCGCGCTCAAGAAGACCTCAGCGAACTCGACCTGACTGCCAAGCTCGTCCTCGAGTCGAGTACCGACATCGTCGAGGGCAACGTCACCCGCACCGATCCGACCTCCGGCACAGCCGTGAGCGAGGGCGACTCCGTGACGGTCTACGTGTCGTCCGGCAAAGAGACCGTCGTCGTGCCGACTCTGACCGGCCTGTCCCTGACGGCTGCCAAGGACGCCTTGACAGAAGCCGGTCTGCAGCTCGGCACCGTGATTCCCCGCAACGACGAGGGCCTCGCCGCCGATACGGTGATCGAGGCGAGCGAGGACGCCGACGCTGAAGTCGCACCGAACACGGTCGTGAATCTCGTCGTCGCCAGTGGGCGGGTCACGATCAAGAACATGGTCGGATGGACGGTCGACTCCGCGACCGAAGAGCTCGAGAGTCTCGGTCTGGTGGCGCAGCCCGTCGAACTCAGCGACTGCACGCCCGTCACGCCGCCGACCGTGGCGTCGATGTCGGCGGCTCCGGGCGATGTTCCTGTGGGCTCGACCGTCGAGCTGCGCTTCTGCGTCGCTCCGACGGACTGATCGCCTCAGCGCTGCAGCGGGTGCAGCGCTGCTGACCGCGCCACGGCATCCGCAGCTCCGCACTGCGAGAGCCAGTTGGCCAGCAGCCGGTATCCGCCCTCGGTGAGCACGCTCTCGGGGTGGAACTGCACGCCGACGATGGGCAGCTCGGTGTGCGCGAGCGCCATCACGGTGCCGCTGTCGGTGCGCGCCGTCACACGCAGCACGTCGGGCAGCTCGCTCGCAGCGAGCGCCAGCGAGTGGTATCGGCCGACGTCGAAGGGCGAGGGGATGCCGTCGAACAGCGGCGAACCGTCGTGCACGACCGTCGACACCATTCCGTGCATGAGTTCGGGCGCTTCGCTCACGGGCGCGCCGAACGCTTCACCGATGGCCTGATGTCCGAGACACACGCCGATCAGAGGCACGCGCAGTCGGGCAGCGAGCCGCACGGCATCCACCGTGATTCCGGCGCCTCGAGGGGTGCCCGGCCCCGGAGAGATCATCACGCCGTCGAACGCGGGCAGCAGCCGGGCGAGCTGCGCCTCGTCCACAGCGTCGGACTCGACCACGACCACTTCGGCGCCGAGCTCGCGCAGGTATCCGACGAGGGTGTGCACGAAGCTGTCGTGATTGTCCACGACGAGCACGCGAGTCATTCGAGGTCGACTTCGCCCGGTGTGATGAGAGGGCTCACCCAGGGGAACACGAACCAGAAGAGCGCGTAGAGAACCGCTGCGACGAGTGCGAGCACGATGAAGAGTCGCAGCCACCACGGGCCGGGCAGGATGCGCCAGAGTGCGGCGTACATGAGCGTCCTCGTTCCCTTCGGCTAGATCGACGGCGCGGCCGGCGGAGGCGGCGGGTCGGTGAGCGCCGCAGGGGGTCCTTCGGCGCGGGGCTGGAAGCTCTCGAAGACGCCGTAGGCGACGATGCGCTCTGCGAGCGAATACAGAGGAGAGCACGCGGTCAGCGTGATGTATCGCTCGCCCGTCTCGACGCCGGGCATCTGGGGCACATCGAGCAAGACCTCGGTCTGCGAGGGCTTGACGTACTCCAGCGTGCGGAACCGGTACGTGAACCATCCGTCGGGCGTCTCGACGACGATCGCGTCGCCCAGCTGCAGCTTGTCGAGCTGATTGAAGGGCTTGCCCCACGTGGTGCGATGCCCGGCCATGGCGAAGTTGCCGACCTCTCCCGGCATCTTCGAATCGGTGTAGACGCCGATGCCGAGGTCGTCGAGCGTCCGAGCGCGGCTGGTGCCTCCGTAGACGCCGACGTTGTACTCCGAGCCGAAACGCGGCACGTGCATCTGGGCGAACCACTGCGCGTCTGCGGGGGGCGCGGGGATCACCGGCTCGTAGTAGGTCGTGCCGTCATCCGCCTCGACCAGAGGAGGAGGCTCGGGCGGTGGCGCCTCGGCCAGCTGCTGCGACATCTGGGCGCCCTCGTCGTTCTTCTGCGCGCTGATGATGATGTCGCCGATCCACATCTGCCAGGCGACGAAAAGCAGCACGACGACTCCCGCGGTGAGCAGGAGTTCGCCGAGGACGCTCGTGAATGTGGCGCGCGATCGAGGGCGGCGGTGCCGTACGCGTCGCTCCCCCGAGACGACGGATGCAGTCATGGCGCGATCTTATCCCGCTCCACTGAACGAACGGCCCGTGAGACCCGGTCTCACCAGGGAAAGAAGTCATGGGTACAATGTCGGAATGGCACGTGAGCGCAAGATCGAAGAACCGGACGTACCCCGCAGCGAAGGCGACACCGCCCCCAACGCGGTGTGGTTCAAGCCGGTGATGGTCGGCTTCATGCTGCTCGGTCTCGCGTGGATCCTCGTGTTCTACATCTCCGGCATGCAGTTCCCGATCCCGGGTCTCGGCAACTGGAATCTCGGAATCGGCCTGGGCATCGCCCTCATCGGCTTCCTGATGACCACCCGCTGGCGCTGACCCCGCCCCGCTCACGTACTGAAGGCCCCTCCCGCCGCGGCGAGAGGGGCCTTCTGCGTCGGTGTGGAGCGATGGGGCGTCGGCGTCAGCTTCACACCGATTCCGGAGTTATCCACAGGTTATCCCCAACATGGGGAGAATTACACAGATGTTATTCACACCCGTTAACAACCCTGTTAACAACTCCCGATCAGGCGTAAACCGAGGTGATGAGCAGCGGGGGCACGAAGGCGACGATCACGAGAAGCGCCACGACGACCGCCGAGAGCAGCACGATCTGCAGCGTGCGCTGGTCTCGTCGACGGGTTCTGGTCAGGATGAAGGCGACCAGTGCGCCCACGATCGCACCGCCGAGGTGCGCCTGCCAGGCGATGCCGCCGATGAAGAACCCGATCACGAAGTTGATGCCGAGGATCACGAGGATCCCGGTGACGTTCGCCCCCAGGTGGCGTCCGATGATGAGCAGCGCGGCCATGAGGCCGAAGATCGCTCCCGAGGCGCCGACCGTGGCGGTGCCGGGCGCGATGAGCGCGACGGCCACGGAGCCGCCGATACCGCTGATCAGATACAGCGCGAGATAGCGGACGCGGCCCAGCATCGGTTCGAGGTTCTGTCCCAGCATCCACAGCGCCAGCATGTTCAGCGCGAGATGGATGAACCCCCCGTGCACGAACACGGCGGTCAGCAGCCTCCAGGGCTCGAACGGGTACAGCGAGAGGTCGGGATAGAGGTATGCCGCAGCGAAGAGCAGCTGCTGCGTGATGGCGTTGCCCATGCCGGGCACCATCTGCAGCAGACCGATGATCGAGGTGATCAGCAGCAGACCGTAGGTGACGACGGGCTTGCCGCCACCCGAAGGCGCCATCGCGGGGCGGCTGCGCCAACGGCGCTCGGCGCGCTTCTGGGCGGGGGTGCGGTTCTTGCGCTCCGCAGCCATGCACTCGGGGCAGATGACCCCCACGGCTGCCTGCGTCTGGCATTCGGGGCAGATGGTGCGCAGGCACCGCTGGCAGAGCACGAAGCTCTGCCGATCCGGATGCCGATAGCAGAAGTTGTCGCGGTTGTCTGCGAACTCAGGCGTGGTCATCCGGATCGGCCAGCGTCGTCGTCAGGCCGCGACGATGTCGATCGACTGCAGCACGACCGGCTCGATGGGGCGATCGCCCGCAGCGGTCGGCACGGCGGCGATCTTGTCGACGACAGCCTTCGAGGCGTCGTCGGCGACCTCGCCGAAGATCGTGTGCTTGCCCTGCAGCCACGGCGTCGGGTCGGTCGTGATGAAGAACTGCGATCCGTTGGTGCCCTCGGGCTTGCCCGTGATGGCATTGCGACGAAGGCCCGCGTTGGCCATGGCGAGGATGTAGGGCTCGTTGAAGTTGAGCTCCATGTTGATCTCGTCGTCGAAGTTGTATCCGGGGCCGCCGACGCCCTGTCCGAGCGGGTCGCCGCCCTGGATCATGAAGTTGGGGATGATGCGGTGGAAGATGACGTCCTTGTAGAGAGCGCCCTCGCCCGGCTTGCCGGTGGCGGGGTGCGTCCACTCCTGGGTGCCGTCGGCGAGGCCGACGAAGTTCTTGACCGTCTTCGGGGCGTGGTCGCCGAAGAGGTTGATGACGATGTCACCGTGGTTGGTGTGCAGGGTTGCGACATGAGAAGCGTGAGCCATGCCTTCATTCTCGCAGAGCTTCCGATGTGTGCGGCGTGAACTAGCGCTGTTCACCGCACAGCGCAAGGGTTCGGCGATTCCCTCCCCCCATCCGGCCTCCCGTGGCAAGATGGGGAATCCGTACTCCAATCGACAGGAGAGCATCGTGAGCATCAGCCGCAAGCGGAAGAAGGAACTGCGTCGTCTTCAGGCCGACGCCAACCAGCTCTGGGAGAACCAGCAGGTACTCGTCGGCCACGCCGCCGATGTCGCACGTGAGGCCGGACGCCAGCTCGGCCACTTCGGCCGCGAGCAGGTCGGTCCCGTCGTGCAGGACACCTACAACCGCCGCGTGCAGCCGGTCGTGGACCGTGGCGTCCGCTTCGGCCACCACGTGGTCGACGACAAGGTCGTTCCCATCGTCGGCGGCGTCGTCGGAACCGCGCTCACCGCGTGGGACGTGGCGAACGCCAAGCGCGAGGGCGTCGTGAAGAAGGTCAAGAAGGCCACGAAGCCCGAGCCCAAGGGTCCTGGCATCGGCTCGGTCGTCGCATTGATCCTCGGAATCGCCGCAGCCGCCGGCGTGCTGTACGCGGCATGGCAGGCACTGCGCGCCGACGACGAGCTCTGGGTCGCCGACGACCCGCTCTCCGCTCCCGACGCGTGACCTCGAGCACTGATCCCTCGGCCGCCGCGCCGGGGGATCCGCATGAGCGCGTTCGGACGGCCGCTGCTGCTCGCGGCCTCGAGATCGAGATCCGCGAGCGGCCCGCCGCGCGCACTCTGGCGGAGGCGGCCGAGCTGCTGGGCATCCTGCCCTCGGGAATCGTGAAGACCCTCGTCGTCAAGCGCTCGGACGACACCTATCTCTTCGCGCTCGTGCCGGGCGGTCGGTCGATCTCGTGGCCGAAGCTGCGTGCGCTCGTCGGGGTCAACAAGCTCCGCCTTCCCGAGCCCGAGCTCGCTCTCGCCGCCACAGGATACGAGCGTGGGACGATCGTCCCCATCGGCAGCACCACCGAGTGGCCCGTCTACGCCGATGAGTCGATCGTCGGTCAGCGGATCGCCATGGGCGCGGGAGCGCACGGGTACAGCCTGTTCGTCGAGGCCGACGACCTGATCTCCGCCTACGGGGCGACGGTCGCCGACATCTCGGTGCCCGAAGAGCCTCGCGACTGACCGGCGCTCGGAGTCGTCAGAGGATGCCGGCCATCTTCAGGGCGATGTCGACGAGCTTCACTCTCTGCAGTTCGGAGACGGACTTCAGGCTGAACCATCCCGCCATGTCGGTGGATCCATCGGTCTCGAAACGCAGCTTCCCTCCGCTCACGACCGCCCGATACACGATGCGCAGCGTGTGCAGGGGCTCGTCGGACTTGTTGACGCGCTGACCGGCGGGGATCACCCGAGAGTGGATGCCGAGAAGCTCGCCGACCTTCACGGTGTATCCGGTCTCTTCGCGGAGCTCGCGCCGCACGGCGTCTTCGGGCGCCTCGCCGGCTTCAAGTCCCCCGCCCGGCATCGTCCACGCGACCCGTCGCCCCTCGGTCCAACGTACCAGCAGAATGCGACCGTCGTCATCGGTGACGACCGCGTATGCCGCGACCCGCATATCCATGCGTTCACCATACTGTGCGGACTGTGAGACGACATGATGGTGCACATACCGGCCAGTCGGTATAATCTGATGACGGCAGCGGAGCTGTCGACGACGAGGAGGTCGGATGCGCATCGACGGCGCGGTACTGGAGCACTCGGGCGCGGAGGCGCCCTTCGCACGGTCGGAGCCCTTCTTCATCGGCGAGCTCGAATTGGACCCTCCGGGCCCCGGCGAGCTGCTGGTCCGCATCGAGGTCGCCGGCGTCTGCCATTCGGATCTCAGCGTGGTCGACGGCAGCCGACCGCGTCCGCTGCCGATGCTGCTCGGTCACGAGGCCGCGGGGATCGTGGAGCAGATCGGCACTGACGTCACTGACATCTCGGTGGGCACGCGCGTCGTGATGACCTTCCTCCCGCGCTGCGGTGAGTGCGACGGCTGCCGCGCCGACGGGCGCCTTCCCTGCAGCGTGGGATCGGCGGCGAATGCCGCGGGGACGCTCGTCGGCGGGGGCATGAGGCTGCACCGTTCCGAGAAGGAGCCCGTGGTGCATCACCACCTCGGTGTGAGCGCCTTCGCGACGCATGCGGTCGTCAGCCGCACCTCGGTGGTCGCGGTCGACGACGACGTGCCGGCCGAGATCGCGGCGCTGCTCGGCTGCGCCGTGCTGACCGGCGGAGGCGCTGTGCTGAACGCCGGGCGACCGGCGCCGGGGGAGAGGGTCATCGTCGTCGGCCTCGGCGGCGTCGGCATGGCCGCGCTGCTCGTCGGCATCGCCCTCGGGCACGAGGTGATCGGTGTGGATGCCGTTCCCGCCAAGCTCGAGACCGCGCGGCAACTCGGCGCGGCAGTGGCGGTGTCACCAGCCGACGCGGTCGCGGAAGGACTCACGGCCCCCGTGGTGATCGAGGCGGCCGGCGCCGCTCGCGCGTTCGAGACCGCACTCGCACTCACCTCGCCCGGTGGCACGACCGTCACGGTCGGGCTTCCCGCACCCGATGCCCGTGCCAGCATCTCTCCTCTTCAGCTGACCGCTGAAGCTCGCACCATCATCGGGAGCTACCTCGGCTCGGCGGTGCCCGAGCGCGACATCCCCCGATACGTCGATCTGTGGCGCACCGGACGTCTGCCGCTCGAACGGCTCGTCTCGTCGCGCACCACGCTCGACCGGCTGCCGGAGGCCATGGATCGCCTGGCCACGGGCGCCGAGCTCCGCCAGCTGATCATCTTCTGACCAGACTGCTCCGCACACGCCCTCGCCATCATCCATCGGAAGGACACCCCATGACCCGAACCGCCATCGTCACCGGCGCCGCCCGCGGCATCGGAGCCGCGACCGCCATCCGCCTCGCCGCAGACGGTCACGCCGTGGCCGTGCTCGACCTCGACGCCGCTTCGTGCGCAGACACGGTCGCCGCCATCCGGAACGCCGGGGGCCGCGCGCTCGCCGTCGGAGCCGATGTGTCTGATGCCGACGGTGTGCGGGCAGCGGTCGACCAGGTGGCGTCCGACCTCGGTGCGCCGACGATCCTGGTGAACAACGCCGGGATCATCCGCGACAACCTGCTGTTCAAGATGACCGAGGACGATTGGGACTCGGTGCTCTCGGTGCATCTGCGCGGCGCGTTCCTGATGAGCCGGGCGGTTCAGAAGCATCAGGTCGATGCGGGCTGGGGGCGCATCGTGAACCTCTCGAGCACCTCGGCGCTCGGCAACAGGGGGCAGGCGAACTACTCGGCCGCCAAGGCCGGGATGCAGGGGTTCACCAAGACCCTCGCGTTCGAGCTGGGTCGCTACGGCGTGACCGCGAACGCGATCGCCCCCGGATTCATCGTGACCGACATGACCCGCGCCACGGCAGCGCGGATCGGCGTCGGGTTCGACGAGTTCGTCGCGCATGCGGCCTCGGAGATCCCGGTGGGCAGGGCGGGGGAGCCCGCCGACATCGCTGCGGCCGCGTCGTTCTTCGTCTCGGACGCAGCGGGCTTCGTCTCGGGCCAGGTGCTGTACGTGGCGGGGGGGCCGACCTCATGAGCATCGTCGCCGCGCATCCGTCCGCTCTGCCTGACACAGTGGGCCGACGCGCCACAGGCGAGTGGTTCGCCGTCGAGCAGGAGCGCATCCAGGCGTTCGCCGATGCGACGGAGGACTGGCAGTGGATCCACCTCGACGCCGAGCGCGCAGCATCCGGCCCTTTCGGCGCGACGATCGCGCACGGCTACCTCACCCTCTCGCTGCTGCCGCGCCTCACTGCAGGGCTGCTCGACGTCGACGGCGCCGCGATGGTGGTGAACTACGGCCTCGACAGGGTGCGCTTCCTCCAGCCGGTGACGGCCGGCTCCCGCATCCGCGGCGTCACCGAGATCACCTCGGCCGAGGGCACTGCCCAGGGCTGGCGGGTGGGCATGACCACGACAGTCGAGATCGAGGGCTCCGAGCGGCCCGCGCTCGTGGCCGAGAGCGTCGCTCTCTTCATCCCGGAGTAGAAGAGCCCGACGGGCGCCCGGAGCGCAGAGAGGCGCGATCCGCTCGGGTCGCGCCTCTCGCTGCGGCGATCACGGATGCCGTCAGACGCGCTCGATCACCATGGCCATGCCCTGGCCGCCGCCCACGCACATCGTCTCGAGACCATAGCGGCCGCCGGTGTCGGTGAGGCCGTTGATCAGCGTCGAGGTGAGGCGTGCGCCGGTCATGCCGAACGGGTGCCCGACCGCGATCGCGCCGCCGTGCACGTTCAGCCGCCCCTCATCGATGCCGAGCTCGCGCGCCGACGGGATCACCTGGGCGGCGAAGGCCTCGTTGATCTCGACCAGGTCGATGTCGTCGATGCCGAGGCCCGCTCTGGCAAGGGCACGGCGCGACGAGTCGACCGGACCCAGGCCCATGATCTCGGGCGACAGTCCGCTCACGCCGGTCGAGACGATCCGCGCGAGTGGCTGGAGTCCCAGCTCGTCGACGATGCGGTCCGAGACGACCACGACGGCGGCCGCCCCATCGTTGAGCGGACAGCAGTTGCCGGCCGTGACGGTTCCGTCGGGTCGGAAGACCGGCTGCAGTCCGCTCAGCGACTCGATCGTGACTCCGGCGCGGGGTCCGTCGTCGGCGGCGACGACCGTGCCGTCGGAGAGAGTCACCGCAGTGATGTCGCGCGCCCAGAAGCCCGACGCGATCGCTGCCTCTGCGCGCTGCTGCGACCGCGCCGCGAAAGCATCCTGCTCATCGCGGGTGATGCCGCGCAGCTGCGCGACGTTCTCCGCGGTCTGCCCCATCGCGATGTAGGGGTCGGGAAGGCGGCCTGAGATCCGCGGATCGATCCAGGTCGGGGCACCGCCCTCGGTGCGTGCCGCGGTGGCGGCGCCGGCCTCGGCGAACACCGGGTTCTCGATCGTGTTCCCGGGCGACAGGTCCGCCGCCCCCCGCGCATACCGGCTGACCATCTCGACACCGGCGGAGACGAAGACATCGCCCTCGCCCGCTCTGATCGCGTGGAACGCCATGCGCGTCGTCTGCAGCGACGACGAGCAGTAGCGGTTGACGGTCGTGCCGGGCACGCCATCGAGCCCCAGCAGCACAGACACGATCCTGGCGATGTTGAACCCCTGCTCTCCGGCAGGCTGTCCGGTGCCGAGCATCAGGTCGTCGATGCGCGCGGGATCGAGTGTCGGCACCTTGTCGAGCGCGGCCTGCACCATGCGGGCGGCCAGGTCGTCACCGCGCAGGGAGACGAGCGACCCCTTCCCTGCGCGGCCGATGGGGGAGCGGGCGGTGGCGACGATGTACGCCTCGGGCATGAGGACTCCTGATGTCAGAACGGCTGAGTGAGTGGCTGGTCACACGAAAGCGGGGATGCCGGTGATGGCGCGGCCCACGATCAGGGAGTTCATGTCGTACGTCCCCTCGAACGTGTAGACCGCCTCGGCATCCGCGAAGTACCGGGCCACCCCGTGGTCGAGCTGGATGCCGTTGCCCCCGCAGATCTCCCGGCTGCGCGCCACGACCTCTCGCATGCGCCTGGTGACGAATGCCTTGGCCATCGCGGAATGATGGTCGCGCTGCTCGCCCTCGTCCTGCAGCTGCGAGACGCGCATGCACATGCCCAGGGAGGCCGTGATGTCGGCCAGCGAGTCGGCGAGCTTCTGCTGCACGAGCTGGAACGACGCGATCGGCTTGCCGAACTGCACCCGCGTCTTGGCGTACTCGAGCGCCGCTTCGTATGCGCCGACCGCGACTCCGAGCGCCTGCCACGCGACATCCGCCCTCGTCAGGCGCAGCACCACGGCGAGGTCGCGGAATCCGTCGATGCGCTGCAACCTGTCGCTCTCGGGCACGACGACGTCGTCGAGGGTGATGTCGGCGTTCTCGACCGCGCGGAGCGACTGCTTGCGCTCGATCTTCGTGCCGGTGAATCCGACCGCGGGAGTGCGGACGAGGAAGCCCTTGACCTGGTCGTCTGCGACATCGCGAGCCCAGATCACCACGAGGTCGGCGAACGCGCCATTGCCGATCCATCGCTTCACACCGTTGAGCACCCACTCGTCGCCTCGACGCTCGGCCGTGGTCTCGAGGCCCTTGGCGGTGTCGGAGCCGTGGCCCGGTTCGGTGAGGCCGAACGCGGCCACGAGCTCGCCTGCGGCGAGCGTGGGCAGCCATTCGGCCTTCTGCTCGTCGGAGCCGCCCACCCAGATCGCACTCATCGCCAGGCCGCTGTGCACTCCGATGAACGTGGCGGTCGACGGGTCGGCTCGCGAGATCTCCATCGCCACCCACCCGCGGAACACCGCGCTGTTCTCGAACTGCCACGTCTCGGGGAACGCGTTGCCGTAGAGCCCGAGTTCGGCGATGCGCGGAACGAGATGGCGCGGGCTCTCGGCACGCTCCCAGTGGTCGTCGGCGAACGGGCGCACCTCGGTGTCGAGGAACTCGCGGATGCCGGCCAGGGCGCGCTGCTCGGTATCGGTGAGGCGGCTCTGGAACTCGTAGAAGTCAGCGGCCAGCAGGGGCGCGGGCGTGCCCTCGGTGAGGGGGCGGCTGGGGAGGATGGTCGTCATCATGGCTCCGATCGTCGGTGATCACGAACGAGTATGCATCATTTTTTGGAATGTTGCACAACATAATCGAGAACGTTGCGTCGAGCCACTCGTCCCCGAGTAGAGTTCTCGCATGACCAGCACCGCCGCCGCATCTGTGACGATCGCCGACACCGGCCTCACCGCGGCACCGTCATGGCTCTCCGAGCGGATCGGCAACCACCCCGATGCCCTGCGCGCGTTCGAGGCGGCGCGCGAGACGTTCATCACGGGCCAGCGGATCGACATGGGCAGCCTCGCCGCATCGCTCGGCATCGAGCGCACCTCACTGTTCCGCTGGGTCGGGAATCGCGATGCGCTGCTCAGCGAGGTCCTGTGGTCGCTCGCCGTGCCCACACTGGTGCAGGCCGAGCACGCGACGGCAGAGCTGAGCGGCGGCGAGCGCGTCGCCGGAATCCTCACGCACTTCGTGGACGATCTGAACACGGCCGACTACTTCCGCGGCTTCCTGCGTCGCGAACCCGCGCGGGCCCTGCGCCTGCTCACGACCAAGGAGAGCCCGATCCAGCGCCGCTACGTGGCGACCGCCGAGTGGCTCGTGCGACGCGAACTGGGGGATGAGCCCCTGGGCGGGGCGATCGATCCTGCCGGACTGGCGTATCTGCTGGTGCGGATGTCGGAGTCGTTCACCTACGCCGACCTGATCTCGGGCGACCAGCCCAGCGCCGCACGCGCCCGGGTCGCCTTCCGCCTGCTGCTGCGCGTCGACGGCTGACGCGCAGCATCCGCCGACCGATCTCGAGGAGGAGACATGCCGGTGTTCGCCGCGTACGAACCGTTCGCCACTCGGTGGAACGACAACGACCAGTACGGTCACATCAACAACACCGTCTACTACCTGGCGATGGACACAGCCGTGAACACCTGGATGATCCGCGAGGGCGGCCTCGACCCCCGGGGCTCGTCGATAGCCCTGTGTGCCGCCTCGTCGTGCGACTTCCACGCATCGGCGTCGTTTCCCGATGTGCTGTCGGTGGGCATCGGCATCGAGCGGCTCGGCACCACGAGTGTGACGTGGAGCCTCGGCATCGTTCGCGCAGACGAGCAGATCGCCAGCGGTCGGTTCGTGCATGTCTTCGTGGATGCTGCGACGCGCAGACCCATGCCGGTGCCGCCGAGGATCCGCGAGGCCATCGAGTCCGGGTTGCTCTGACACGCGTCACCGCCGCGCCCTGTTGCACATACCGACCATCCGGTATGCTCGCCATGGAGGTTCGTCGATGAACCTCAGGAAGGCGGGCGAGGATGCCTCAGGTTCCCGGACTCGACACCGCGGCTCTCACGGCGTGGCTCACGGCGACCCACCCGCGGCTCGCGACCTCCGAGGCGCTGCGGGCGGAGGTGATCACGGGCGGGCGCAGCAACCTGACGTACGCGGTCAGCGGGGCCGGCATCCCTCTGGTGCTGCGGCGCCCACCGCTCGGTCATGTGCTCTCGAGCGCCCACGACATGAGTCGCGAGCACCGCGTGATCTCGGCGCTCGGCTCGTCGGCCATCCCGGTTCCTGTCGCCATCGACCTCGTCGACGACACCGACGGTGCGATCACCGGCACCCCGTTCTTCGTGATGCAGCGCGCTCCCGGGCGCGTGCTGTCGTCGAAGACCCAGAACGCCGACTACTCGGCGGCAGGGCTTCAC
The DNA here is from genome assembly GCF_904831005.1 of Microbacterium hydrocarbonoxydans. Classification (NCBI taxonomy): domain Bacteria; kingdom Bacillati; phylum Actinomycetota; class Actinomycetes; order Micrococcales; family Microbacteriaceae; genus Microbacterium; species Microbacterium hydrocarbonoxydans. Next base: position 2,579,106 of record NZ_LR882982.1, read on the forward strand.
GCCCTCAGCATCCGGCTCGTGCAGCACCTCGCCGACCTGCACGCCGTCGATCCGGGCAGCGTGGGCCTTGCGGACTTCGGACGCCCCGATGGCTACCTGGCTCGACAGCTCGCCACCTGGCGACGCCAGCTCGACGCCTCGCGTTCGCGCGAGACGCCGAACCTCGACCGACTGCAGGCATCCCTCGCCGAGGACCTGCCCGAGACCCGGCACACCGGCATCGTGCACGGCGACTACCGCCTCGACAACGCCCTGGTCGACGGCCCCGCCGACCGACCCCGCATCTCGGCGATCCTCGATTGGGAGATGGCCACTCTCGGCGATCCGCTGGTCGACCTCGGCATCTTCGCCCTCTACTGGGACATCGCCGACCTGCCGGGTGGCGACGGCGCGGTGCCGAGCGCGGTCGACCCTGCGGCGGGGTATCCGAGCTTCGACGAGCTCGCCGACGAGTACGCCGCGCACTCCGGTCGCACGCTGCCCGATCTCGACTGGTATCGCGCGTTCGCCGCGTACAAGCTCGCCGTGATCCTCGAGGGGATCCACTTCCGCTACCGTGCCGGCGAGACCGTCGGCACGGGCTTCGACCGCATGGGCGGGCTCGTCGAGCCTCTCGCCCAGAAGGGACTGCAGGTGCACTGATGGACCTCGCCCCGGATGCTCGGACAGAGGAGATCACCGCGCAGGTGCGCGCGTTCCTGCACGAGAAGGTGCTGCCGGCCGAGGCGCTGCTCGACGAGCAGCTCGCCGCCACCCCCGACGAGTGGACGACACGTCCGATCGTGCGCGACCTGCAGCGCGCAGCACGCGAGCGGGGCCTGTGGAACCTGTTCCTTCCGGGGGATCCGAGCGAGACGGGCGCGGGGGGCCTCACGAACCTGCAATACGCGCCGGTCGCCGAGCTCACCGGATGGAGTCCTCGTCTCGCCCCGATCGCCCTGAACTGCGCGGCCCCCGACACCGGCAACATGGAGGTCCTGAGCGAGTTCGGCAGCCCCGAGCAGAAGGAGCGGTGGTTGAGGCCGTTGCTCGACGCCGAGATCCGCAGCTCGTTCTGCATGACCGAGCCCGACGTCGCCTCCAGCGACGCGACCAACATCGGCACTCTCATCCGCCGCGACGGCGACGAGTACGTGATCACCGGGCGCAAGTGGTGGTCGACAGGAGCGATGAACCCGGATGCCGAGATCTTCATCGTGATGGGCAAGACCGATCCCGACGCACCGCGTCACGCGCAGCAGTCGATGGTGCTCGTGCCGAGGCAGACTCCCGGCGTGCGCATCGTGCGTCCGCTGACGGTGTTCGGATACGACGACCGCGATCACGGTGGTCATGCCGAGGTGGCGTTCGACGACGTGCGCGTGCCGGTGTCGAACCTCATCGGCGAGGAGGGCGGCGGTTTCGCGATCGCCCAGGCACGCCTGGGTCCCGGCCGCATCCATCACTGCATGCGCGCGCTCGGCATGGGCGAACGCGCACTGAGCCTGCTGACATCTCGGGCCAACGAGCGTCACGCCTTCGGTCGCACTCTCGCAGACCAGGGGGTGATCCGGGAATGGGCCGCCGACGCGCGCATCCAGCTCGAATCCCTGCGACTGCTCGTGCTGAAGACCGCGTGGCTCATGGACACGGTCGGCAACCGGGCCGCGATGACCGAGATCCAGGCGATCAAGATCGCGGTGCCTCGAGCGGTGCAGACGATCATCGACCGCGCCATCCAGGTGCACGGCGGTGCCGGAGTGTCGGGCGACACCCCGCTCGCCGAGCTCTATGCCGGCATCCGCTCGCTGCGCATCGCCGACGGCCCCGACGAGGTGCATCTCGCAAGCCTCGGACGCGCGCAGCTGCGCCTCTGACGAAACACCCACCATCACTGTCGAAGGAGACACGATGACCCACGCCCCCGATCCGGCCGTCGACGGCCCCGGATATCCGACGCTGTCCGTCGCCGGCATCCTCGCGGAGTCCGCGGTGAGGCATGCAGACAGGCCGGCCGTGCATTTCGCCGACACCACCACCACCTATCGCGAGCTCTGGGACCAGACCCGCGCCTACGCGGGCGCCCTGCGCGACCGCGGGATCGGCCCGGGCGACCGCGTCGCGCTGTTGATCCCCAACGTGCCGGACTTCGCACGGGTCTACTACGCCGTGCTCTCGCTCGGCGCTATCGCCGTGCCCGTGCATCTGCTCTTCAAGGCAGAGGAGATCGCGTACGTGCTGCGCGACAGCGAGGCCGATCTGCTCGTCGTCGCCGCCCCGCTGCTCGCCGAGGCGGTTCCCGCGGCCGGCGCCGCCCACGTGCCTCTGACCACGGTGCTGCTGCCGCCGGACGCCGGTGTCGAGCTGCCGCGTCTCGAGCAGGAGGCCGCGGTCGCCGAGCCGATCGTGCGCCACACGGCGACCGGACCGCTCGACGCCGCCACGATCCTCTACACGAGTGGAACGACCGGCACCCCGAAGGGAGCGGTCGGCAGCCATCTGTCGATCGTCGAGCAGGTGCACACCACGCTCATCGATGCGTTCGACCTAGCCGCGTCGGACATCGTCTTCGGCGGGCTTCCGCTGTTCCACACGTTCGGCCAGACCGCGGTGATGAACATCGCGTTCCGCGTGGGGGCGTCGGTGATCCTGCTGCCGCGTTTCGATCCCGACGAGGCGCTCGCCCTGATGGTCGCGCAGCATGCGACGGTCTTCACCGCCGTGCCGACCATGTACGTCGGCATGCTCGAGGCGGCCAGGCGCTCAGCCGCGCGTCCGCCGCTGCGATACGCGGTCTCGGGCGGCGCCGCCCTGCCGGTCGCGGTGCTCGAGGCCTTCCACGACGCCTACGGCGCCGACGTGCACGAGGGCTACGGACTCACCGAGACCGCGCCGACCGTGTCGTCGAACCCGCTCGGCACGCCGATCCGCCCCGGCACCGTCGGGCGCACCCTGTGGGGCGTCGATGTGGCGATCGCCGACCCCGAGATCGACGACCGTGTCGTGATCGACGACACTCCCGGCGCCCTCGGCGAGATCGTGGTGCGCGGGCACAATCTGTTCAAGGGGTATCTCGGACGCCCGGACGCCTCGGCCGCGGCCGTCGTCGACGGGTGGTTCCGCACCGGAGACCTCGGCACGCACGTCGACGGCGTGCTGACGATCGTCGACCGCAAGAAGGACATGATCGTCCGTTCGGGCTACAACGTGTACCCGACCGAGATCGAAGCCGTCCTCGCCCGGCATCCCGCGGTCGCCGTGGCGGCCGTCTTCGGAGTCGCCGACGACGTGAAGGGACAGGAGGTGCATGCGGCCGTCGTCGCCCGCGACGGCGCGACGATCGATGCCGACGAGGTCATCGCCTTCGTGCGCGACCGGATCGCGGCGTACAAGTATCCGAGGGTCGTGCACGTGCTGCCCGAGCTGCCCCTCGGCAGCAGCGGCAAGGTGCTCAAGAGAGAGCTGGTCGATCAGTTCACGAGCGTGTGACGCTCGGCGCCGACGTCGGTGCACGAAGAAGCGGCCCGGAGATCATCCGGGCCGCTTCTTCGTGCGCTCGTCGGATCAGGACCCCGGCACGCCTTCGCCGGTGAGCTCGACCGGAGCCGGCTCGACGGGCGAGACCGTGTCGCCCTCCACCTCATAGGTCGCCCCGACGTAATCCTGCGCCCCCTGGTCGACGATCGTGATGCCGACGCCCCGGTAGCCCGCGTGACTGTCGCCCGAGAAGGCGAGCGGAAGCACCCCGTTGCCGGCCAGATCGCCCGAGCGCACGGCCTCGATGAGCGAGTCGCGCGTCGGATCCTCTCCCGCGGCCTCCAAGGCCTCGGCGAACAGGTACGCGACGCTCATGCCGTAGATCGTGTTGCCGTCGAACGGGGCACCCTCGTTGTAGTCGTCGTTGATCTGCCGGAAGAGCGAGACCCAGTCGCTGTCACCCCCCAGAGAGGGGAGGTAGTTGGCGCCGACGAGGCCCTGCAGCAGCTTCGGTCCCACATCTTCGCCGAGGTAGCCCACGAGGGTCGGATAGTCCGCGCCCGACGACGACGAGAACCACTGCGGGAACCAGCCGAGCGCCGCCGCGGTGCCGAGGGCCATCGCGGTGAATCCGTTGATGGTGCCGAGGATGTTGATCTCGCATCCCGCCGCCTTCAATGCGCCGATCTGCGCCGCGACATCCTGATTCGAGACCGAGTAGCGCTCGACATGCGTGAGCCCGTCCGCACCGAGCGCGAGCTCGGCGCCTTCGATCATCTCGTCTCCGAAGTCGTCGTCCTGCCCGAGCAGGCAGACCTTCTTGTCGGGGTACTCGTCGGCGGCGTACTGGGCGAGCGCTGCTCCCTCGACGACATAGTCGGCGTTGAAGCCGAAGGTGTACGGGTACTTCTCCGGCTGATTCCAGTTCGTCGATCCCGAGGCGACGAACAGGTCGGGCACCTCGTTCTGGTTCAGGAAGTCGAGCACGGCGGTGTGCGGCGCCGTGCCGAGCCCGTTGACGATCGCGAAGACCTCGTCCTCCTGCACGAGTTCGCGCACCACGGTCAACGTCGTCGCCGGGTTGTATCCGTCGTCCTTGACGATGAAGTCGATGTCACGACCGTGCACGCCGCCCTTGTCGTTGAGGTACGCGAAGTACGCGGTCGCCGCGGCCGAGATCGACGAGTACCCGGCGGCCGCGGGTCCTGTGAGCGGCGTGTGAGTGCCGATCGTGACGGTGTCGTCGGTGACACCGGGCGCTGCGGCCTCAGGATCCGCCGGGGCGGGTGTGCTGCAGCCGGCGAGCGCGATCACCAGGGCGATCGCCGTGGCGAGGGTCGCGATCCGCCGGAGCGGAGGGTGCTGTGACATGGGTCACCTCTTTCTTGGGTTCGGAGAGTGCGGAGCGGAAGCGAAGACTGGCGAGTCCGCCGGGGCGGACGATCATGGTGATGATCAGGAGCGCTCCGAAGACGAGCACCGAGAGGTTGCCGCTGAGACGCTGTGCGAGTTCGGTGGGCATCGGGATCGCGGAGGCCACGGTGCCGATGAGCCAGGGCAGCAGCACGATCAGGGTCGCCCCGATCGCCGCACCGCCGAGGCTGCCGAGGCCCCCGAGGACCGCGGCCACGAGCAGCAGCAGCGAGAACGCGAGCGTGTAGGCGCCGGGGCTCACCGACTGGGTGATGAAGCACAGCACCGCACCGCCCGCGCCCGCGGTGACGGCACTGACCACGAAGGCGAGGACCTTGACGCGCGACGAGGCCACCCCGCTCAGCCGCGCCGCGATCTCGTCGTCGCGCACGGCCCGCATGCGCAGCCCGAGCACGCCGCCGCGGAGCACGGCGAGCCAGGTCGCACAGGCTCCGGCGATCAGGATCGCGATCCACGCCTGCCACTGCTCGAGCGCGATGATCGTGCGCAGCACCTCGGGCACCCCGTCGTAGGGCGTCTGAATCCCCTGGTCACCGCGGAAGACCCCGGAGAACACCGAGGTGATGGCAGGGAGAGCGATCACGAGCGTCAGGGTGACGCCTGCAAGATACGGCCCGCGCAGTCTCGCCGCGGCGAGCCCGAGCAGCAGCCCGAGCACGCCGGCGCAGGCGACCCCCGCGACAAGGGCGAGTGCGGACCGCAACAGCGGGTCGACGTCGACCGTGGCGAGGGCGTTCGCCGTGAGCGCGTAGCCGTAGCCGCCCGCCGCCATGAGGGCGGCATGCCCGAGCGACAGCTGACCGCTGTGTCCGACGAGCAGCGTGAGCCCTGCGACGGCGCAGAACGACGCGGCGATCGTCGCCAGCTGGAAGTTGCGGTACGGGTCGAGGAGGAAGGTGCCGGCGATCGCCACGAGCGTGAGGACGATGCCGAACACGATCACCCGGCGTGCCCCTCGGAGGGAGGGGAGGATTCGGTTCATGCGCGACGCGCCTCTCTCAGCGAGAAGACCCCGCCGGGTCTCACCAGCAGTACGACGACCAGCAGCACGAGCACGCCGATGGGAGCGACCGTGGCGCCGAGATAGCCGGTGACGAGCGTCATGGCGACACCGACCACGAGCCCGCCGAGCAGTGCTCCGACCGGTGAATCGAGGCCTCCGACCACCGCGACGGCGAAGGCGTAGACGAAGAGCATGTCGGTGGAATACGGGTTCAACCCCAGCTCTGTGGGCACCAGCAGGATGGCGGCGAGCGCGGCGACCGCACTCGACAGCATCCATCCGATCGTCACCATCCTGTTCACCCGCACCCCGAGCACCCGCGACACCTCGGGGGAGAAGGCGGCTGCTCGCAGCTGCAGGCCGAGCGAGGTGCGGGTGAACAGAACAGCGAGTACGGCCATCATCGACAGGGCGACGACGAGGATGAACAGGTCGTTGGGGGAGAGCAGCGGCACTCCGCCGATCACGATCGGGGCGTCGTCGAAAGGTGCTGCCATCGGCCGATACTGCGGGCCGAACAGGATGCCGAGGATCGACTGCAGCACCATCACGAGACCGATCGCCACGATCACCCCGGTCAGCGGCGACGAGTGGGGCGCGAACCGCATGACTCCGCGTTCGACGATCAATCCCACGACAGCACCGGCGACGAGTCCTGCGCCGAGGCCTGCGAAGTAGTTGCCGGTGAGGGCGCCGACCGCGAAGGCCGCATAGGTGGCGACGAGCGCCATGGCGCCCTGGGCGAAGTTGATGATGCGGGCGGCCCGCCAGATCAGCACGAGCGACAGTGCGAACAGCGCAAAGATCGCACCGCGGGCGAGGCCCGTGGCGAACAGGAAGGCGAGTCGATCCATCAGAACCCCAGGTAGGCGTGGCGGAGGGCGGCGTCTGCGGTCAGGTCGGATGCCGCAGCATCCGCCACGACGTGCCCGAGGTCGAGAACCACACCTCGATCGGCGATCGAAAGGGCGCCCGTGACGTTCTGCTCGGCGAGGAGCACGGTGATGCCGCGCTGCTCGGCGGCATCGCGCAGGGTGGTCATGAGCTGGGCCACCACGAGAGGCGCGAGACCGAGCGACGGCTCATCGAGAGCGAGCAGACGAGGTTCCGAGACGAGCGCGCGTCCCAGGGCGAGCATCTGCCGCTCGCCGCCCGAGAGCTGGTGGCCATCGGCCCCACGGCGCCGGGCCAGCGGCTCGAACATGTCGTAGATCTCGTGGATCGCCCGCTCACGCGCGGCTCCCCTATGGCGCCAGAGGGCACCCAGTCGCAGGTTCTCGTCGACCGTGAGCTCGGCGACCACGCTCTGCCCCTCGGGAACCAGGGCGACGCCTCGGCGGGCTCTGTCTTCGGTGCGCAGCGGCACGAGATCGACGCCGTCGAGCATGATGGTCCCGGATGCGAGCGGTACGAGCCCCGCGAGCGTCCTCAGCAGCGTCGTCTTTCCCGCCCCGTTGGCACCGAGCAGCGCGACCACCTCTCCGGGGCGCAGATCGATCGTGATCCCGTGCAGCACAGGGGCGCCGCCGTATCCCACCGTGAGATCGGCGATCCCGAGGGCAGCACCCGCCGTGGTCATCGAGGTCATGCCGCCGTCTCCTCTGCACCGTCGACGCGAATGCCGAGATACGCCTCTTCGACGCGCGGATCCCGTCGCACCTCATCGGGGTGTCCGTGCGCGATGACCCGGCCGAAGTCGAGCACCACGATGCGGTCCGCGACGCCCATGACGAAGTCGACGTGGTGTTCGACGAGCAGCACCGCGCAGCCGGCGTCCGCCACCCGACGTACGGTGCCTGCGAGCGTATCGATGTCATCGGCGCCGAGTCCGCCGGCCGGTTCGTCGAGCAGCAGCAGCGAGGGCTGCGAGACGAGTGCTCTGGCGAGGGCGACGCGCTTGCGGTCGGGATACGCGAGCGCAGCGACCGGTCGATCGGCCAGCGCCGAGAGGTCGAGCTCCTCGAGCTGCGCGCTCACGACCGTCTCCGCATCGGCGCCGCCCGCGATCGGCAGGCGCACGTTGTCGCGCACGCTGAGAGTGCCGAAGAGCCCGAGGCCCTGCAATGTGCGCGAGACCCCGCGTCTCGTGAGTCGCGAGGTGCGGTTCGGCGCCTCGGCACCGTCGAGGCCGATCGAGCCACGCATCTTCACGAGACCGCAGATGGCGTTGAAGACCGTGGTCTTGCCCGCTCCGTTGGGGCCGATCAAGGCGACGATCTCGCCGGGCCGCAGGTCGAAAGAGACATCGTCGACGGCGGTCAGACCGCCGAACCTGACGGTGAGATGACTCACCTCGAGACGCGGCTGCTGCTCTGAGTGCGGGGTGTTCGGATACATCGGCACCTCTTCGTGTCGCTGGTTCGACCACTGTACATCAGAAACCGACTGGGCGGTATGTTCTTGTTGCAGACCGCTGCGGACAAGGGATGTCGGGGTACTCAGCGGTGCGGGATTCCGGCGATCATGCCGCCGTCGACGACGAACTCGGCACCGCTCGTGAACGACGACGCGTCGCCGGCGAGGAACACGATCGTCCCCGCCAGGTCGTCGGGCTCACCCGGTCGACCGAGCGGTATGTCGAGGTGCGCGGGATCGATGCGCGACGTCATCGACGTGTTGATGAAGCCGGGATGCACGGAGTTCACACGGATGCCGAAGGGTCCGAGCTCGACCGCGAGAGAGGCCGCCAGCCCGCGCACGCCGAACTTCGCCGCGGTGTACCCGTGCAGACCGGGGCTGCCGCGCATGCCCTCGACCGACGAGATGTTGATGATCGAGCCGCGGCGCTGCTGCTTCATGACGGGCACCACGGCGCGGCATCCGAAGAACGTCCCCGTGAGGTTCACCGCGATCACGGCGTTCCACTTCTCGGTCGTGAGGTGCTCGATCGGTGCGGCGTTCGCGATGCCTGCGTTGTTGACCAGCACGTCGAGCGAGCCGAACGCCGCCACGGCACCGTCGACCGCCTGTGCCCACTGCACCTCGTCGGTGACGTCGAGCGGCACGAACAGCGCGCGCTCTCCCAGCTCGTGCGCCAGAGCTCGTCCCTCGTCGTGCAGCACATCGGCGACGACGACTCGGGCCCCCGCGAGATGCAGTGCCCTGACATAGGCCGCACCGATGCCGCGAGCGCCGCCCGTGACGAGCGCGACGCGGCCGCCCAGATCACTCACGCCTCGACCTCGATCACCACTCGACCCACCGTGGCACCTGACGCCAGGGCCGTGATGGCAGAGGGTGCCTCCGCGAAGGGCACGACATGATCGACGACAGGCGAGATGAGGCGCTCCTCGAACAGACGGATGAGGTCGGCGTGGGCCTCGTCGACGAGGTCGGGTCGCCGCTCCTGGTACAGACCCCAGTACAGCCCGAGCACGGCGTAGTTCTTCACGAGGGCGTGGTTCACCGCGAGCTGCGGTATCTCGCCACTCGCGAAGCCGATCACGACGATGCGCCCCTCGAACGCCACCACCCGTGTCGAGGCGGCGAAGGCCGCACCGCCCACCGGGTCGAACACCACGTCGGCGCCGTGCCCGCCGGTGAGGCGCTTGACCTCGGAGACGATGTCGTCGCTGCGCAGGATCACGTGCTCTGCGCCCGAGGCGCGAGCGGTCTCGGCCTTGGCCTCGGATCCGACGACCCCGATGACCCGTGCGCCCGCTGCCGCGCCCAGCTGCACGGCCGAGGCGCCCACGCCTCCCGCGGCGGCATGCACGAGCAGCCACTCGCCCGCTCGCAGCTCGGCCCTGCGGTGCAGCGCGAACCACGAGGTCTGGTACGCGATGTTGAGCCCCGCAGCGGCCACGAAGCCGAAGTCGTCGGGGATCCCATGCACCGCAGCGACATCGACCGCCGCATACTCGGCGAGCACGCCGATCTTGCCCGCGACCACCCGGTCTCCCACGACGTGGGTCGTGACGCCCGACCCCACGGCGGCCACGGTGCCGCTGCACTCGATACCGGGAGTGAAGGGCAGCTCGGGCTTCACCTGGTACTCGCCGCGCGCCAGCAGCACGTCGGGGAAGTTCGCCGCGACTGCCGCGACTCTGATGAGCACCTCCCCCTCGGCAGGAGTAGGAGTGGGCACCGTCTGCAGGGTCAGCGCATCAGCCGGCTCGCCCAGACGGGTGACCTGCCAGGCGCGCATCGATGCGGGGATCTCAGGGGTCGACGACATCCGTTCTCCTCAAGCCGGCGAGGAACAGGTCGGTGATCTGCTCGGCGATGAGCGTCTTCCCTTCCGGTCCCTCGGGTGAATACCAGTGCGACAGGTAGTGCACATCACTGAAGAAGTGAGCGACGAGCAGGGCCACCGGGATGTCATCACGGAAGAGCCCCTCACGTCGGCCGCGCTCGATGAGGGCGGCGAACTCGTCGTGATACCCGCGACGACGACGAGTGACGTCCTGCTGCCGCGGCGCCGAGAGCATGTTCATGCTGCGGAAGAACACCGCACCTTCGGCGATGTGGTCGATCGACGTCTCGAGCACGTCGACGCAGGCGGCGCGCAGCACCTCGTCGGTCTCTCCGCCGCGTGCGATGATCTCGTCGAGATGCGCCTTCTGCAGCGACAGCAGGCTGTCGTAGATGCCGAAGAGCAGGTCGTCCTTCGATTCGAAGTAGTGGTACATCGCGCCTTTGGTGACGCCGGCCGCCTCGACGATCTGCTGCACGCTCGTGTTCGCGTACCCGCGGGTGGCGAACAGCTCGACGGCGGCGCGAGTGACGTCTTCTGCGACGTGTGAATCCTTCATGTGCTCATCTTTCCGCGAATCGCGTGCCTGCGCCGAATGCGCCGTGTCAGAGGGGACGGATGCCGGCGCCGCCGTCGATCACGACGGTCTGCCCCGTGATCCAGTCGGCGTCCGCCGACAGCAGGAACGCGACGGGACCGGCGACGTCGTCGGGCTCGCCGAGGCGGGCGAGCGGATATGCGGCGGAGGCTTCGGCCTCGTGCCCCTCGTAGAGCGCACGCGCGAACGCCGTCTTGATCACGGCGGGCGCGACGGCGTTGACCCGCACCCGGGGTGCGAGTTCGAAGGCCAGCTGCGCGGTGAGGTTGATCAGGGCAGCTTTCGAGATGCCGTAGAAGGCGATGCCCGGGCTCGCACTGAGACCCGCGACCGACGCCACGTTGACCACGCTGCGGCTGAGGCCCGCAGCGAGTGCCGCGCGGGTCCAGTCGAGTGCCGCGACCACATTGACCTCGAGGATCTTGCGGGCAGCGTCTGCGTCGACATCGACGATCGGCCCGTAGACGGGGTTGATCCCCGTGTTGTTCACCAGATGGTCGAGGCGCCCATGGCGCTCGGCGATGTGGGCGAAGACCTGGGCGCGGTGGTCCGCATCGTCGCTCCGACCGGCCACGGCCGACGCCGACGGCCCCAGCTCTGCCACCGCGGCGTCGAGCGACTCCTGCTTTCGGCCCGTGATCACCACCGACCCGCCTTCGTCGACGATGCGTCTCGCGATCGCGAAGCCGATGCCGCGACTCGCTCCTGTGACCAGGGTGATCGTGTCGTCGAAGCGTGCTGTCGACATGGCGCCTCCTCGCGCATTCATACCGTCCGGTCGGTTTGCGCAACTCTAGCACGCGCTAAGACGGTGCGATCAGCTGACGCGGGCTCCCGCGACGTAGGTCGCCCTCACCACCGTCTCAGCGAGCTCTGCAGACGTGACCGTGAGGGGATCGCGGTCGACCACGATGAAGTCGGCGAACAGACCGGGACTCAGCGTGCCCACCTCGTGATCGCTGAAGAGCTGCCACGCGGCGTTGCTCGTGTGGGCCAGAAGCGCCTGTTCACGCGTCACCACCGTGCCACCCGGCATCCGGAAGCCATTGCGGGTCGTGCGAGTCTCGGCGACCGCCATGTTGCGGAACGGTTCGGTCGGTGTCACCCAGCCGTCGTTGTGGAAGGTCGCCCGATGGCCGGCGGCGAACGCCGCTCCCGCATCCGCCCAGGCGCCGCCCCGATCTGCACCGAACAGATCGTCGACCAGCACCTCGCCCCAGTAGGTGATGTGGTCGACGAAGATGCTGACGGTGACCCCGAGCGCCGCCGCTCGTTCGAACTGCCGGGCCGTCATGGCTCCGCAGTGCTCGAGCCGGAATCGGTGGTCGATCAGCGAGTGACGGCCGATGATCTGCTCGTACACGTCGAGCGTCGACTCGATCGCGAGGTCGCCGTGCGCATGACACGCGAGCTGCCAGCCTGCCGCGGCGTAGGGCTCGGCGATCTCGAGCAGCTGAGCGGACGTGTAGTTCGCGTGACCGACATGGTGGGGTTCCAGGCCGAGGTTCCGCGTCGCCTCGGTGTCGAGATAGGGGAACGACGTGGCGACATTGCCGATCCAGGGCGAGCCGTCCGACCAGGTCTTCACGCCGGTCTGCCGGAACATCGGGTCATCGCCGCCTCGTGTCGCCGGGCGTCCTCCCTCGCGCGAGATCTCGTACCAGCGCAGCCGCACCGGCAGCGATCCCTCCGCGACGAGCACGTCGACCAGGGGAGTCAGCGCAGCGCTCCACGAGAGGTCGGACAGCGTCGTGATCCCGCGCGCTGCGAGTTCACGCAGATGGCTCGTGAACAATCGCGGGAGGTCTCGCTGAGCGGTCGCGAGCAGCGGGGCCACGACCATGCCGACCGCCGCCTCTTCGACCGCGACTCCCGAGAGCTCCCCCTCGGGCGTGCGACCGAAGGATGCACCGATCGGGTCGGGCGTCTCGCGATCCAGACCTGCGGCGAGCGCGGCGGCGCTGTTGAAGTATGCCGAATGACCTGAGTTGTGGATGACGACCAGAGGGACGTCACCGGCGAGATCGTCCAACAGGCGCCGATCCGGGTCCGGGAGCCCCCGCTGCAGCAGCGCATCCCATCCGTTCGCGAAGACAGCGCCCTCGGCATCCTGCACCGCTGTGCGCAGCGCTCGCAGCACGCCGTCGGCATCGTCGATCGTCACCGGCCTGATGTCGACCACGAGGTCGGAGAGCAGGATGGCGGAGAAGGCGGGATGCCCGTGCGGCTCGATCAGGCCGGGCATGACCCAGCCGTCGAGCACCGTCTTCTCGGAATCGGGATGGGTGCGTGCCAGTTCAGCGGCCGTGCCGACGGCGACGACTCGGCCGCTGTCGACGGCGATCGCCTCGACCTCGGCGTCGATCACCGGAGCGAACGGGCGGATGCGTCCGAGGAAGACAGTCGTCATGGCGTCAGTCTGGCAGCGATGCGCCGATCGATCACGAATCGAGAAGCGCGGCGATCCTCGGCATCCGTAGTGTGAGTCCCATCGCAGATCACACCGTGAAAGGAGTCGGCCATGGCTGACAACGAGAAGAACTTCAGCGCCGAAGAGCGCGAGGCGATGAAAGAGGCCGCGGCCGACAAGCGCAAGTCGCGGTCGCGTGCGAAGAAGACTCCCGAAGAAGTGCGTGCCGAGGGTGTCGCAGACCTCGAGGCGGCGATCGCCAAGCTTCCGGATGACAAGGATCGCGAACTGTCGAAGGCACTGCACGAACTCGTCACCGAAGTTGCCCCCGAGCTCATGCCGCGTACCTACTACGGCATGCCGGCGTGGGGGAAGGACGGCAAGGTGCTCTGCTTCTTCCAGCCGGCCAGCAAGTTCAAGGTCCGCTACGGCACCTTCGGCTTCGAACCCATCTCGAACCTCGACCAGGGCACGATGTGGCCGACCGCCTATGCGCTGCTCGATCTCTCAGCCGCGAACCGCAAGGCTCTCGCCGATCGCATCCGCCTCGCCGTCAGCTGACGCCGTGCGCGGGCGGCAGCGCGGCAGTAGCGTGGATGCCGTGAGCACACTGCCGTTCCCCGCATCCGTGTACGCCGCTCGACTCCAGCGGGCGGCGTCCCTCGCCGCCGAGGCGGGGCTCGACGCGATCGTGGTCGGGCCCGGGCCCGATCTGCAGTATCTGGTCGGCGTCGAGGGCGACACGATCGAACGCCTCACTGCGCTCGTGCTCGGGCCCGATGTCGTGCCCACGATCGTCGTGCCGCGCATGGAGCTGGCGAAGGTCAGGGCCACTGCGGTCGGTGCGCTCGGCCTCGCCGTCTCCGACTGGGTCGACGGCGAGAACCCCTACGACCTCGTGGCGGAGGCCCTCGGCGGCGTCTCGAGATTGGGCGTGTCGGACGCACTGCCGGCGCTGCACGTGATTCCGCTCGCCGACCGGATCGGCGTGCGCGTCGAGCTCGCGACACCCGTGCTGCGCGAGAGTCGCATGATCAAGGATGCCGACGAGGTCGCCGAGCTGCGGCGGGCAGGTTCCGCGATCGACGCCGTGCATCGTCGTGTGCCCGAGTGGCTGCGCGCCGGGCGCACCGAGCGCGAGGTGGCGGCCGACATCGCCGAGGCCATCGTGGCCGAGGGACACCGCACCGTCGAGTTCGTCATCGTCGGCTCCGGTCCCCACGGCGCCGATCCCCATCATGAGGTCTCGGACCGCGTGATCGGCGAGGGCGAGATCGTCGTGGTCGACATCGGGGGTGCCGTGCCGAGCGGCTACAACTCCGACAGCACCCGCACCTACGTCGTGGGAGCCCCCGACAGCGAGGCCGCTGATCGTATCGCCGTGCTCGTCCGCGCCCAGCAGGCTGCGGTCGATGCCGTGCGCCCCGGGGCGACGGCCGAGCAGGTCGACGCCGCCGCCCGATCCGTGCTCACCGATGCAGGGCTGGGAGACGCCTTCCTGCACCGCACCGGTCACGGCATCGGCGTCTCGGTGCACGAAGAGCCCTACATCGCTCCCGGGAATGATCTGGTGCTGCGCGAGGGCATGGCCTTCAGCATCGAACCCGGCATCTACTTCGCGGGCGAGTGGGGGGCACGCATCGAGGACATCGTCGTCGTCACCGCCGACGGCTGCGAGCGTCTCAACGTGGCTCAGCACGACCTTCGCTCTGTCTGACGTCTCTTTCGGAGGGTTCGTCGTGGACTGCCGCCGCGGGCCGTTCCGCAACCGCATCATGGTGCATGTCGAAGGCCGGCCGCTCGCTGCGGATCCGCGGCATCGAGGTGAAGTTGTGGCGGGGCGGGGGGCATGACGTCGCCCACTCGAGCGACGCGCCGTACCCCCAGGGATCGTCGACCGTGACCTTGGGCGCCTTGCGCGCGGTGAGCCACACGTTGAGGAAGAACGGCAGCATCGATGCTCCGAGGATCATCGCCCCGATCGTCGACACCTGGTTCGCCCACGTGAACTGGTCCTGTTCGGCGTAGTCGGCGTAGCGGCGCGGCATGCCGTCGACCCCGAGCCAGTGGTGAATCAGGAACGTCATGTGGAAGCCGACGAACAGCATCCAGAAGTGCACGTATCCGAGACGCTCGTTCAGCATCCTCCCCGTCCACTTCGGCCACCAGAAGTAGAAGCCCGCGAACATCGCGAACACCACTGTTCCGAACACCACGTAGTGGAAGTGCGCCACGACGAAGTACGTGTCATGCAGCGGGAAGTCCAGCGGCGGAGACGCCAGGATGACGCCGGTGAGACCCCCGAAGACGAAGGTGACCAAGAACCCGAGCGCGAACACCATGGGCGTCTCGAACGTGACGGATCCTCGCCACATGGTGCCGATCCAGTTGAAGATCTTCACGCCCGTCGGCACCGCGATCAGCATGGTCATGAGGGCGAAGAACGGCAGCAGCACCGCACCGGTGACATACATGTGATGTGCCCACACCGCGACGGAGTAGGCGGCGATCGCGATCGTCGCGTACACGATCGTCTTGTAGCCGAAGAGAGGCTTGCGGCTGAAGACCGGGAAGATCTCCGACACGATGCCGAAGAAGGGCAGCGCGATCACGTACACCTCCGGGTGACCGAAGAACCAGAACAGGTGCTGCCAGAGAAGCACCCCGCCGTTCTGCGGGTCGAAGATGTGCGCGCCGAGCACTCGGTCGGCGGCGGCCGCGAACAGTGCAGCTGCCAGCACGGGAAAGGCCATGAGCACCAGCAGACTCGTGATCAGCGTGTTCCACGTGAAGATCGGCATGCGCCACATCGTCATTCCCGGAGCCCGCATCGTGATGATCGTCGTGATGAAGTTCACCGCGCCGAGGATGGTGCCGAAGCCCGAGATGCCGAGACCCAGCATCCAGAGATTCCCTCCCGCACCCGGGGTGAAGGTCGCGCTCGCCAGCGGCTGATATGCCGTCCACCCGAACGACGCGGATCCCTGCGGCGTCAGGAAGCCGGCGAGAGCGACCGTCGAACCGAACAGGAACAGCCAGAACGAGAACGCGTTCAGCCTCGGGAACGCGACATCGGGTGCGCCGATCTGCAGGGGCATGATCGCGTTCGCGAACCCCGCGAACAGCGGCGTCGCGAACATCAGCAGCATGATCGTGCCGTGCATCGTGAACAGCTGGTTGTACTGCTCCTTCGTGGGCATCAGCTGCATCCCCGGTGCGAAGAGCTCGGCGCGGATCACCAGAGCCATCACGCCGCCGAGCAGGAAGAAGATCACCGACGAGATGAGATACATGTACCCGATCGTCTTGTGGTCGGTGGAGGTGATCCACCTGACGACGATGTTGCCCTTCTGCTCCACCCGTGACGAGCTCATCAGAGCCGCCTGGCGCGCCGTCGACTGTCGGGGTGCGCTCGACATCCGTCCCTCTTCTCATCCATCCCGCAGAACCTGCGATGACGGTAGGGAGGCGCCGAACCGCGACGGAGGGGATTGACAATTCTCAGAGCCTGCCCGATCATCGCGGGCGCTGTGGCCGTCTGCGGGCCGGCAGAGCGAGCGGGCAGGCTACGACGAGTCGAACCGACCAGTCAAGAGTCTCTTTCGGCGCGTGCGAGTCTCGCTACCTTCTCTGGCACACCGGACATCGCACCGATCAGGAGGACATCATGAGTGACACAGCACGCACGGAACGTTACGCGGGAACCCCCATCCAGAAGACGGCTCTCATCGTGGGCATCGTGTTCCTGCTCGTGGGGATCGCAGGATTCATCCCCGGACTCACGCACTCCGCCGAACACCTCCATGGTGCGGGCGCCGGATCCGAAGCCCACCTGCTGGGCGTGTTCCAGGTGTCGGTGCTGCACAACTTCGTGCACCTCGCCTTCGCGCTCGGCGGAATCGCCCTCGCCGCCCGCGTTCGCGCGTCGCGGCTGTACCTCATCGTCGGCGGAGCGCTCTATCTGGTGGTGTGGCTCTACGGACTCATCGCGGTGGGCAACGAACAGCTCAACTTCATTCCGGTCAACGACGCAGACAACTGGCTGCACCTCGGACTCGGTGTCGGCATGATCCTCCTCGGGGTGTTCGTCAACCGCGCTCCGCGACTCTCTCGCACGCACGACGGCAGCCTGCGCGCCTGACCGGGCGATCGCGACGAACGGATGCTCGCACCGGGTCAAGCCCCTTGGTGGCCGCGGACCCCGCGAGTTGACTGCTCGCATGGCATCCGACACCAACGACGCCGGCGAGCGGCCGCAGCGTACCGAAGACGGTCACCACGTCATGATCGACGGGCGGCGCTGGCGCGCCACAGACCCCTCGATCCCGGAGGGCTTCCGTCAGGAGCTGGTGGACGAGCTGATGGCAGCTCGTCGAGCTGTCAGAGCCGGCGAGCCGAACGCTCGCCGACGGGTACAGGATGCGAAGACAGCGCTCGGCGAGCGCGGTGCCCCGTGGTGGGAGGATCGCACGGGCTCCGCGTTCGACGAGCGCATCGCTGCGGCCGTGCGCTCGCTGACGCGCAAGCGCGACCAGTCCTCGATCTGCCCGAGCGATGTGGCGCGCACAGTGGGCGGGGAATCATGGCGTTCGCTGATGCCGGACGTCCGCAGGGTCGCCGCCGACCTGGCCGACCGAGACGAGGTCGTGGTCACCCAGCAGGGCGACGCCGTCAGCATCCGCGAGGCCCGCGGTCCCGTGCGCATCGTGCGCGGACCACGACTGTGACGACGGATCGCTCACGTCGCGCTCCGCACCATGGAACGCCGCTCGTCCGAGGCGGAGAGAGCTCTGCCCATCCCGTGCACCACGCGCAGCAGCGCCGGAAGCTGCTGCGCGGCCGTCGACGGATGCTCGGGATGCCACTGCACGCCGAGGAACGGCAGGGAGTCGTGCGTGATCGCCTCGACCACCCCATCGGCCGCCTGCAGGGCGACGCGGAATCCGTGACCGAGCTGATCGACCGCCTGATGATGGATGCACAGGAGCGGCGGACGCAGGCCCGCAGACAGTGAGGCGACTCCGGCGACGCGACTCACGACGAACGGGGCTGCGTCAGGGCCGCGGTGTCCGCCGACGTGCTGGTGGAGGGTGCCACCGAGGGCGACGTTCATCAGCTGCATGCCGCGGCACACACCGAGCAGAGGTCGACGCGACCGCACGGCCTCCATGACGACGGCGATCTGCGTGCGGTCGGCGCGATGCTGGTAATCCGTGTGCCGAGGTCGCCTGTCGGGCTGACCATACAGTGCGGGCTCGACGTCGTCGCCGCCGAGGATCACCACGATGTCGGCCTCGCGCGATGCGCGCTGCAGTTGCTGCTCCGACTCCTCACCGGCCGCGTGCAGCGATGCCGACCAGCCCATCTGCTCGACGGCGGCGACGGCCGCTGCGTTGAGCCCGTCGAGAATCGTCTGATAGCGGGTCTCCGCCGACCGGCGGTGCGTGCGCACATGGAAGAGCGCGACGTGCGTGCGCCCGCGGGATGCCCGACGTGCGGCGTTCTGAGCGTCCACCGCAGCAGCAGCATGGATCTCTGCGGTCATCGTGCCGGTCCTTCTGTCTAGTGCCTCCCGTCAAGTTGAACGGGAACACAATCCCAGGTCAAATACGATTTTCGTCACCGATTCATAGCGTCCTGCTCGCAATGCATCCGTAACGCCGCGGTAATACGCGGCCCGTATCGTGCGGGGATGGAACTCCGTCAGCTGCGGTACTTCATGGCCGTCGCGGACGAGCTGCATTTCGGTCGTGCTGCCCAGCGGCTGCACATGTCGCAGCCCCCGCTGAGCGTGCAGGTGCGTCGGCTCGAGCGTGAGATCGGCGTCGCGCTCTTCGAGAGAACCACCCGACGGGTGACGTTGACGCCTGCCGGCCTGCATCTCCAGGAGCGCGCCAGGAGGATCCTCGACGAGGTCGACTCCGTGCGTGGAGAGATGCGCGACTACGTCGTCGGTCTCGCCGGTCAGCTGACTGCGGGCTTCGTGAGCTCAGCCAACTACACCGTGCTTCCCGAGGTGGTGCAGCTGTTCCGTGCGCGACGCGAGCGAGTGTCCCTGACACTCGTTCCGTTGACGTCCGGCGAGCAGTTCGACCGACTGCGCGACGGGACGCTAGACGTCGGCCTCGTGCGCGACGAGGTTCCCGCCGGTGTGTCGTCTGCCGCGCTGACGGCGGAGGTCGTCTATGAAGAGAGGCTGGTGATGTGCCTTCCGGTGGCGCATCCGCTCGCCGCCCGCGCCGAGATCGCCGTCGAGGAGATCCTGGATGTGCCGATGATCGCCTACCCGCGCTCGCTCATGCCGGGCTTCGTCGGTCGAGTCGATCAGGTGCTGGGGCTCTCATCCGGCGCGATGCGCGTGGTCGAAGAGGTCGTGCATCAGGAGACCGCGCTGGGTTTCGTCGCGGCGGGTGTCGGTGCGAGCATCCTGCCCGAATCCGTACGGCAGCTCGTTCCGCCCTCGATCGCGGTGGTGCCGATCGCCGGTTCGCCGACGACTCGGCTGCTCGCCGCACGACGGGCGAACGACGAGCGCAATGCGTCATGCGCCGCATTCATCGAGTGCCTGCACGACGCCGCAGCGGGCCTCAGAGCACTCCAGATCGCGTGACCCGCACCTTCTGACCGGCGTCAGATGAGGTCGTAGTACCCGCCGTAGGGGTACTCGATGTCACCGGTATCCCGCTCGTCGAACGCCACCGTCGCCGTGCTGATCGTGACGCGACTCCGCTGCGTGATCAGGACGCTGACCTGTCGATTGCCGACGACCACGAAATCCACGAAAGTTCCTGACGTCTTCACGGCGGCCTCTATCCGGTGACGCAGATCCGCGACGTTCTGATCCTGCGCGAGCAGATAGCTCACGGAGTCGAAGATGGCCTCTGTCTGGATCATCGTCTTCGCCTCTGTCATAAGCGAACGCTATCCTCGTGGCCCTCACCCGGGAAGGGGGGTTGCGGCTGAGCCTCCGACATGGCAGAGGCGCTCATCGTCGCCAGGCGCCGGCGCGCCGCCGGTCGACAGCACCGATGTCCTCGACATGCTCGCGCACCTGAACGGTGATACCCGAACCCAGGGAACGCATCGCCGAGAGCGACGACTGCGCTGCGGCGTACGACCGGTGGAACGCCTCGCGAGCATCCCCGTTCCACTGCGATTCCAAGGCGGCAGCCTCAGCGCGCAGACGTTCGAGAGATCGTTCCATCGCGTCGAACTGGTCGTCGATCCTGCGACACATCTCGTTCAGCGGTGCACTGTTCACTCTCATCGCCATACGATGCCCTCGCTCTCCGTCATGCTCGACCTGTGCGAACGGTACTCGCTCAGGCCGCCGAGTCTCATCAACTGCTCCGCGCTCATCCGACCGTTCAGCACCCGGTCGGCGGCCTCGCGCATATCGTCGGTCACGGCAGAGGACCGCGCCACCTCGCGCAGCAGATCGCGCATGGCGGCGTGCGCCTCCGACGTGGTGGGAAGCCCCGGGATCAACTCGGGTTCGCGTGCATCGAATCCGCTCCGCGGCCGAAGCCGCTCGCGATACTCGGCGGCATCGTCGTCGAGGCTCATGACGTCTCCACCATCTCGGGGATGTGCAGTGACGCGGTGATGTCGCTGAACTTCGTGCCCAGGTCCTTCGCAGTCGTCATCGCGTCGACCAGAGTCTGCATGTCAGAGATCTTGCCCGTGATGTCGAGCCACTTCTTCGCTCCCGATGCGATCGCACCTCCGCCGAGCAGCCAGCCGACGACGCTCACCTTCTTGCCCGCTGCGATGCCGAGAGCCGCGATGTAGGCATCGATCGCAAGGTCCTCGAGGATCCCGCCGATGATCTCTGCCGCCGACACCACGGCGTCGCAGAACGTGGTGATCTCCTCAGAGACGCGAGTGCAGCCGTCGGCGGCTTCCTTGATCACATCGAGGACATCGTTCAGATACTCGACCGCGCTGTTCGCGGAGTATCCCTGCCAGTAGAGTTGGACGCCGCCGAAGACCTGCAGCAGGCTGGAGTGCATGTCGGTCAGGAACCGGCTCATCCCCTTGAGCACGAAGGCATACTGACGCAGCGCTCCCCAGCCTCCGCCGAAGCCCTCCATGATGGTGTCGCGTGCCCGCGTGACGCCCATCTGCCCGAGCGCCTCTTTGAGGTCGCCGACCGGATCGATCACGATGTTGCCGAACAGCGGCTTGGTGAACAGGTCGGCTTCGTCGTATGCGCTCGAACCGGCATCGAAATAGAAGCCCGCCCCGTTCACGGCCGGCCACTTCGGCGCGGGCATGGTGTCGGAATCCTCCGGGCGATCCCATTCCGGCGTGATGCGGGGCTTCGCCGACTTGTTGATCGCATCACCGGGTGTCGGATCGTTGCCGTTGTACTCGGTGGGGTCGATGAGGTCGAAGCGTGCGGCTCTGTTCAGATCGAGTTCACGGCCTTCGGATGCCACGCTGCGCAACTCGACGGACACCGAGTCGAAGACGTTCTGCATGTGAGCGGTCCACTGCAGCAGGCCCCGGTGAACGCTCATCGCCACGGTGGTCGCACTCGAGTAGATCGAGGCACCGGGCAGGCCGCTGATCACGATGGGCACGAGACCCGACGATGCGATCTCGGCGATCCCGTCGCGCCAGGTGTCCAGCGCGGCGGCCTGATTGTCGAGACCATCCGGGTCGAGCCAGAAGTCGAAATCGTCCACGATCCCCCCGATCGTCGTCCTCCCCAGGTTAGTCGGAGACCCGCTCTCGACGCGAACGACGGGGCGCCTGCGCGCCCGGGTCAGTCATTCGGGCAGGTCACCGCGAAGGTCAGGGTCGCATCGACGCGCTCGTACTCGCCGGTGACCGTGTTGATCGATGCCGGAACGCCCTCCTCGCGCGGAGCGATGTCGGCGTGCCCCTCGAGGTCGGTGACGAACAGCACCGACGTCTCGTCATCCCGCACGATCGAGACTTCTCCGCGCGACTGGAACATCGCAGCGACTCCTTCGTCTCCCACCCACGCCGAGACGCTCGACTCGGCGCCCTCGTCGTACTGCAGGGTCACGCCGTTCGGAACCAGCGGATCCTCGCCGATCACATTGATGATGCCGTCCCAGTCGCAGAGCGGCTTCTCCGGGTGTCCGACCAGCTCGTGAGTCTCTCCGTCCTTCTCATAGGTGATCGAGACGGTCGGATCCGAGAACGCGGGCGTCGGCTCCGGGGCGGGCGTCGGCGTCTCGGCGACCGTCCCGGATGCACACGACGCGAGGAGCAGCGTCGCGATGAGGGTCACGGCGCCGACAGCAGTTCGAGCAGAGGACATCGGTCAATCCTACGCATCGGCGATGAGGCGTTCTCGAGCGATGGAAGGATCCCCGATGAGATACGCGGATATCCGAGTTGTTAACAGATTCATCCACAGCTGTGGATGAATTTCCCTGGTCACACAGATCATCCTCACTTCCGCGACCGGAGAAGGTCGGGGACCGCGACAGTTGTTAACAGGGTTGTTAACACCTGTGGACGGAGGGGCCACGAGGACGCTCGGGTAGGCTCTGGGCGCCGGAAGGGGAGAGTCGATGAAGAGAGTGGCAAGAGCGTGCGCGGTGGCGATCACGGCGGGTGTCGTCTCCGTGATCGCGGGATGCGCGGCGGGTGCGGTCAACCCGGCACCACCGCAGACCGTCGGTGAGAACTATCCGGGAACCTGCATGCCTTCGGAGTTCTCCTGGCCGACCGACTTCCTCGAAGCACTGCCGTCAGAGTCTGCCGCAGTCGGCGGACGTGTCGTCGGACTCCGCCTCGAATACCTCGCCGAGCAGTGGGTGTGGCGCATCCGCAGCGCGGCATCCGCAACCGACGTGTGGGGTGAGCGTGTCGATGACCCCAGCGTCGGGATGGAGTCGATCGTCGACGTGCGCACACTCGAGGTCCGCTCGTCGGCTGATGCGACGCTCACCGAGGCCGAGCAGAGCGATGGCACCGGAGCACTTGCGGCGGCGATGGCCACGGGCGAGCAGTGGCCGAGCCCGCTGATCGTCGAGATGACCCGAGAGATGCACGACGGAGCCGCCGTGTGGCGTATCACGACCTGCGACACCGCCACCGCCCAGTTGTCCGAGCAGACGATCCCCTGAAAACGATGCGCTGCAGAAACGAGAAGGCCCCGCACATGGCGGGGCCTTCTCGAACTGTCTCAACACAGTGTGGAGCCTAGGAGATTCGAACTCCTGACATCCTGCTTGCAAAGCAGGCGCTCTACCAACTGAGCTAAGGCCCCGTGAGGGTATTCATTTGGTTGATGAGTGGGCCCACCAGGACTTGAACCTGGGACCTCTTCATTATCAGTGAAGCGCTCTAACCGCCTGAGCTATGGGCCCGTCAACCTCCAGAACTTTACCGGAGTTCTGGCGAAAATCCCAATCGAGGGCGGGGACCCGAACAGACCCCCGCCCTCGATGCCCATCAGTTGCCCGGGCGGATAGTGGCGCTGCCCGCAGAGAGCGACACCTCGATCGTGTTGCGAGCGCCTCCCGACTGATCGACGCGCGCATCGAGCGACCCGGCCTCGACGTCCTGGATGATCGAGTAGGACTCGTCGGGCACCGTGAGGTCGAGCGATCCGGCGCTGACATCGATCGTCGTCTGCGTCGGCGCGCGCCCCGTCAGCTCGACGTTGAGGTCGCCCGCCGCCACGGTGAGATCGGCCTCGCCGACGCCGTCGAGCACCGCATCGGCGCGACCCGCGCTCATGTCGATGCTGAGGCTGCTCGCCGCGCCCTCGATGTCGAGCGCGCCGGCATTCACGGTGATGTCGAGCGCGCCGAAGTCGCCGATCACATCGAGGCTTCCCGCATCCAGCGTCAGGTCGGCGTCGAGCGCCGCATCCTGCAGCTTCTGCGGGAGCGTGAGCACCGCCGACTCCTCATCGCCCACCCAGCTGCCGAACCACCACCCGAATCGGAACTCGGGGCTGCGCACGACGAGATCGTCACCCTCTCGCTCGAGCGTCCACTCCGGTCCTCGGCGGTTGGCGACCGACAGCTCCGCCTCGTCGACGTCACCGAACTCGATGCGCATGTTTCCCGCATCGACGTCGAGGTCGATGCCCTGAATACCCGCGACGTCCTCGGTCTGCAGCGATCCGGTGCTCTCCGTCGACGACGAGACCAGCCCGCCGGTCGCCGCCACCGCCGCGGTCGCGCCCGACCCGAGCAGCGCGATACCTCCCACGATCGCGGTGACGATCATGATCGCTCTCGCGCCGCCCTGACCGGTCGACGGCTCGGTCGCGGTCTGAGGCTGAGCCGGGGCCGGCTCAGCAGGACCGGACGCCGGCGGAGGCGTGAACGGCGTGTGGCCGCCCTGGTGGTCATCGTTGCTCGTGGTCATCGTCCCATTCCTGTCTGTCCGGTCGGCGGCGTACCGCCCGTGTTCTCGATATGCGCCAGCGCGGCGAGCACTCGGCGGTTTCCCGACTCGCCCTGCTCGAGGCCCAGCTTCTGGAAGATCGCGGTGATGTGCTTCTCGACGCTCGCCTCTGAGAGGAAGAGCAGCGCGGCGATCGCCTGATTCGACTTGCCCTCGGCGATCAAGGCCAGCACTGTGCGCTCACGCTCGGTGAGCCGCAGCATCCGGTCGTCTCGGTTGCGACGCGTCAGCAGCTGCGCGACCACCTCGGGATCGAGCACCGTCGCTCCCTCCGAGATGCGCTGCACCGACGCGAGGAACTCCGAGACATCGGCCACGCGGTCCTTGAGCAGATAGCCCAGCGGTCCGCCCTGTGCGGCGATCAGATCGGACGCGTACCGCTCCTCGACGTACTGCGACAGCACGAGCAGCGGCAGAGCGGGGTTCGTGTCGCGAAGGTGCAGTGCGGCACGGATGCCCTCGTCCGTGAAGGTCGGAGGCAACCGCACGTCGAGGATGCACAGTTCCGGAGCAGTCTCGGCGACCGCCTCATCGAGGCCCTCGATGTCGGGCAGCGCCGCGACGACGCTGTGTCCGGCGTCTTCGAGCAGCCGCACGAGACCCTCACGCAGCAGGACGGAGTCCTCGCAGATCAGGATGCGCATGGCACGTTCACCTCCAGGCTGGTCGGTCCGCCGAGCGGGCTCTCGAGGCGGAAGGTTCCGCCCGCAGCCAGAATGCGGTTCGCGATGCCGTCGAGTCCGCCGCCGGGCTGCACCTGCGCACCGCCCATGCCGTTGTCCTCGACGCGAGCCCAGAGGACTCCGCCTTCACGCAGTCGCACGGTCACCCGCGTCTCACTGGCACGGGAGTGCTTCGCCGCGTTGGTGAGCGACTCGGCGATCGAGAAGTACACGGCGGCCTCGGCCTCTCGACTGCAGCGACCGTCCATGCGCACATCGAGGCTCACCGGAATGTGGGAGCGGCTGGCGAGCGCCGACAGCGCGGCGTCGAGTCCTCGGTCATCGAGCACAGAGGCGTGGATGCCTCGGGCGAGCTGTCGCAGCTCGGTGATCGCCGCCTTCGTCGAGGTGTGTGCTTCGGAGATGAGCTCCTTCGCGACAGCGGGGTCGCTGTCGATCTTCTGCTGTGCAAGGCCCAGGGTCATCCCGACCGACACGAGCCGCGGCTGGACGCCGTCGTGCAGGTCGCGCTCGATGCGAGTGCGCTCCAGGTCGGCCGCACGCACCGCTCCCTCCCGCTGCGCACTGCTGGTGCGCACACGCTCGGTGAGCTCGGCCTCACGGCTGCGGATCACGACCGCCAGCGAGATCACGCGGTGCAGCAGGGCGAGCCCGATCATGCCGGCGATGGAGGCGGCGATCCCGAGGATGCCGATCAGCGGCGCCCACGCCGCGTCGATGCCCCCGCCTCCGAACGGGCCGATCACGGTCTCGGTGCCGGCCAGCGGAGCGAAGCAGATCACGATCGACCAGACGACGCCGCATGCCAGCCGCAGCACGATCCAACCGAGAACAGCGGTGATGGCGAAGTTGGCCACCGCCCGCCACATGCGACCGTCGATCGCCTGACGTCCGAGGGAGCGCAGCCACCCGACGAATCCGGGGCGGTCCCGCGGGCGCCACCGAAGAGGTGCGATCGGCGTCGTATACAGCGCGCCGACCCGGGCGACCTCGAACCAGCCGACACCGAAGATCGCGTAGACGAGTCCTACGAGGAGCACGACTCCCACGCCGGCTGCGAAGAGCAAGCCCAGGCCCGTGCCGAGGAGACCCGAGAGGGTCGCGAAGATGAATCCACCGATGACCCCGATGCCGGCGAGATGCAGGATCGTGAGCACGATGCGCAGCGGCGGTTTCGTGGCCGTCGTCGCTGGTGGCGTGGCAGTCTGTGTCGTCATGTCTCCAAGGTACGGCGGTGGTGATCCCGTCGACACCGAGGCAACCCGACACCCTGTTTCGGGTTTTCCCTACTGCTGCCACGTCGACTCGCACCGCTCGACCCGCGCGCGGCCTCAGAGACACAGAAGAAGGGCGGATGCCGAAGCATCCGCCCTTCTTCTTCGCGTGTGGGTCGGCTCAGTTCGAGGTGAAGCCGACGAGCAGGCCGCCGGTCACCTTCACCGCGACGTTGTAGATACCGGCGACGACCGCGCCGAGAACCGTGAAGACGATCAGGTTCAGGATCGAGACCACGGCGGCGAAGGCCATGACCTGCGGCAGACCCGCGACCTCCGAGATCCGCACCGAGTCGCTGGTGATCGTGCCCACGAACTCGTCGGCCTGGCTGATGACGTTGGTCGCCTGCAGCACGAGATAGATCAGGAAGAACGACACCATGGTGACGATCGCGAGCGCGACCGCTCCCAGGAAGGAGAGCTTCACGGCCGACCAGAAGTCGACATAGACGAGGCGCAGGCGAACCTGCTTCCCTCCGGTCTTACGGGTCGACTTCTTCGCCAGCTTGTCGGCTACCGTGCTCATACGTCTGCTTCCTCAGGGTTCTCGGTCGTGTCGGGGGAGGTGGTGGGGGAGTCCGCCTCCGCCTCATCCGATGCGTCGTCCTCGGTGAGGCCCCGCTCACCGTTGCGGGCGATGGCGAGGATCCGGTCGGCTTCCGTCGTCCGTGCGAACACCACTCCCATGGTGTCGCGGCCCTTGGCAGGCACCTCGGCCACGGCAGAGCGTACCACCTTGCCGCTGGAGAGAACCACCAAGACCTCGTCGTCCTCCGAGACCATGAGACCACCCGCGAGAGTGCCTCGATCGTCGTGCAGCTTGGCGACCTTGATGCCGAATCCACCGCGTCCCTGGACGCGATACTCCTCGATCGCGGTGCGCTTGGCGTAGCCGCCGTCGGTCACCACGAACACGTACTGACCGAGCGCCGCGACCGACGCCGAGAGCAGGCTGTCGCCGGCGCGGAACTTCATGCCCTTCACACCGGCGGTCGCACGGCCCATGGGGCGCAGCGCCTCATCCGTGGCGCTGAATCGCACCGACATGCCCTTGCGACTGATCAGCAGGATGTCGTCCTCGGCGTTGACCATCAGCGCCGAGACGAGCTCGTCCTCATCGTTCAGACGGATCGCGATGACACCGCCCTGACGGTTGGTGTCGTAGCTCGCGAGGCTCGTCTTCTTGACCAGGCCGTCGCGCGTCGCGAGCACCAGATAGTCCGCCACCTCGTAGTCGCGGATGTCGAG
This sequence comes from Microbacterium hydrocarbonoxydans, assembly GCF_904831005.1. Classification (NCBI taxonomy): domain Bacteria; kingdom Bacillati; phylum Actinomycetota; class Actinomycetes; order Micrococcales; family Microbacteriaceae; genus Microbacterium; species Microbacterium hydrocarbonoxydans. The sequence goes on from NZ_LR882982.1 coordinate 2,606,810, forward strand.
CACCTGAGCGATGTTCTCGTCGGGCTGCAGCGCCAGCAGGTTCGCGACGTGCGTGCCCTTCGCGTCGCGACCGGCCTCGGGAACCTCATAGGTCTTCGCGCGATAGACGCGTCCCTTGTCGGTGAAGAACAGCAGCCAGTGGTGCGTGGTGGTCACGAAGAAGTGCTCGACGATGTCGTCGGCACGCAGCTGGGCGCCCTTGATGCCCTTGCCGCCGCGGTGCTGCGACCGGTAGTTGTCGCTGCGCGTGCGCTTGATGTATCCGGCGCGGGTGATGGTGACGACCATCTCCTCTTCGGCGATGAGGTCTTCCATCGACACGTCGCCGTCGAATCCGTGCAGGATGTGCGTGCGACGGTCGTCGCCGAAGCGGTCGACGATGCCGGTGAGCTCTTCACGGATGATGTCGCGCTGCAGCGCCTCATCGGCCAGGATCGCCTGGTACTCGGCGATGAGTCGCTCGAGCTCGGCCGCCTCGTCGAGGATCTTCTGCCGCTCGAGTGCTGCGAGGCGACGGAGCTGCATGTCGAGGATGGCCTGGGCCTGGTCGTCGTCGATGTCGAGGAGCTTCTTCAGCCCGTCGCGAGCATCCTCGACCGTGGCTGAACGACGGATCAGGGCGATGACCTCGTCGAGCGCATCGAGCGCCTTGAGGTACCCGCGCAGGATGTGCATGCGGCGCTCGGCCTTGGCGAGGCGGAAGCGCGTGCGGCGGACGATGACTTCGAGCTGGTGGGTGATCCAGTAGGTCACGAACCCGTCGATCGCGAGGGTGCGGGGCACGCCGTCGACGATCGCGAGCATGTTCGCGCCGAAGTTCTCCTGCAGCTGCGTGTGCTTGTACAGGTTGTTGAGCACGACCTTCGCGACCGCGTCGCGCTTGAGCACGACGACGAGACGCTGACCCGTACGGTCGGACGACTCGTCACGGATGTCGGCGATGCCGGTGATCTTGCCGTCGCGGGCCAGGTCACCGATCTTGACGGCCACGTTGTCGGGGTTCACCTGATACGGCAGTTCGGTGATGACGAGGCAGGTGCGGCCCTGGATCTCTTCGACGTTCACGACCGCGCGCATCGTGATCGACCCGCGACCCGTGCGGTACGCCTCCTGAACACCCTTGGTGCCCAGGATCTGAGCACCGGTCGGGAAGTCGGGGCCGGGGATGCGCTGGATCAGCCCGTCGAGCAGCTCTTCGCGCGGGAGACCCGGGTTGTCGAGCGCCCACAGCGCCGCGGCCGAGACCTCGCGAAGGTTGTGAGGGGGGATGTTGGTCGCCATGCCGACCGCGATGCCGACCGAGCCGTTGACGAGCAGGTTCGGGAAGCGCGCCGGCAGAACCGTCGGCTCCTGGGTCTGACCGTCGTAGTTGTCGGTGAAGTCGACCGTGTCCTCTTCGATGTCGCGCACCATCTCGAGCGCGAGCGGGGCCATCTTGGTCTCGGTGTAACGAGGGGCGGCTGCCCCCATGTTCCCGGGGGAGCCGAAGTTGCCCTGTCCCAGAGCCAGCGGGTAGCGCAGCGACCACGGCTGCACGAGACGCACCAGAGCGTCGTAGATCGCCGAGTCACCGTGCGGGTGGTACTGACCCATGACCTCGCCGACGACACGGGCGCACTTCGAGAACGACTTGTCGGGGCGGAATCCGCCGTCGTACATGCCGTAGATCACGCGGCGGTGCACGGGCTTGAGACCGTCGCGCACGTCGGGCAGCGCCCGGCCGACGATCACGGCCATCGCGTAGTCGAGATAGCTGCGCTGCATCTCGGACTGCAGGTCGACCTGGTCGATCTTGCCGTGCTCGTGTGCCGGCTCGGGGCGTACTTCGTCAGTCATGTGTGTTGTCGATTCCGGTCGTCAGTGGAACGAATGCAGGCGCGGGACGCGTCAGATGTCGAGGAAGCGGACATCCTTGGCGTTGCGCTGGATGAAGCTGCGTCGCGACTCGACGTCCTCACCCATCAGCACGCTGAAGATCTCGTCGGCTGCTGCGGCATCCTCGATGGTCACCTGACGCAGGGTGCGGGTGGTGTGGTCCATCGTGGTCTCCCACAGCTCCTTGGCGTTCATCTCGCCCAGACCCTTGTAGCGCTGGATGCCGGCATCCTTCGGGATCCGCTTGCCGTTGTCGAGTCCGAACTTCAGGAGCGCATCGCGCTCCGCGTCGCTGAAGACGTACTCGTGCGGCTGGTTCGTCCACTTGAGACGGTAGAGGGGCGGCATCGCCAGATAGACGAAGCCCGCCTCGATGAGACCGCGCATGTAGCGGAAGAGCAGCGTCAGCAGCAGGGTCGTGATGTGCTGGCCGTCGACGTCGGCATCCGCCATCAGCACGATCTTGTGATATCGAGCCTTCTCGATATCGAACTCCTCGCCGATGCCCGTGCCGAAGGCCTGGATCATCGCCTGGACTTCTTTGTTGCCGAGAGCCTTGTCGAGCCGCGCGCGCTCGACGTTGAGGATCTTGCCTCGAAGGGCCAGGATCGCCTGCGTGTGCGGGTCGCGACCCTGCACCGCCGAGCCACCTGCCGAGTCGCCCTCGACGAGGAAGATCTCGCTGATCGAGGGATCCTTGCTGGTGCAGTCCTTGAGCTTGTCGGGCATGGCCGCCGACTCGAACACGCTCTTGCGGCGTGCCGTCTCCCGGGCCTTGCGCGCGGCGAGACGAGCGGTCGCCGCATCGATCGCCTTGCGGATCACGTTCTTCGCCTGGATCGGGTTGCGATCGAACCAGTCACCGAGCTGGTCTCCGACCACCTTCTGCACGAATGCCTTGGCCTCGGTGTTGCCGAGCTTGGTCTTGGTCTGCCCCTCGAACTGAGGCTCGCCGAGCTTGATCGAGATGACGGCCGTGAGTCCTTCTCGCACGTCATCGCCCGAGAGGTTGTCGTCCTTCTCCTTGAGCAGGTTGTTCGCACGCGCGTACTTGTTGACCAGCGTCGTGAGAGCGGCGCGGAAGCCCTCTTCGTGCGTTCCGCCCTCATGCGTGTTGATCGTGTTGGCGTAGGTGAAGACGTTCTCGGTGTACGAGGTGGTCCACTGCATCGCGACCTCGAGCGAGATCTTGCGCTCGGTGTCCTCCGACTCGAACGCGATGATCTCGTCATTGACGACCTCGGCGTGACGCACCTTGTTCAGGTACTCGACGTAGTCCACGAGACCTCGCTCGTAGAAGAAGACGTCGTTGGGCTGCGTGAGAGTCGGCTGACCGTCGACCTCGACCTGATACGCCGAATCCGGACGCTCATCAGACAGCTCGATCCGCAGACCCTTGTTGAGGAAGGCCATCTGCTGGAATCGCGTGCGCAGAGTGTCGTACTCGAAGGTGGTCGTCTCGGTGAAGATCTCGGCGTCGGGCCAGAAGGTGATGCTGGTTCCGGTGTCGTCCGACGCCTCGCCCTTCTCCAGCTGCTGCTGGGGAACACCGCCGTTCGCGAAACTGTGCCGCCAGACGAAGCCCTTCTGCTTGACCTCGACATCGAACCTCGTCGACAGCGCGTTGACCACAGAGGATCCGACGCCGTGCAGACCGCCCGAGACGGCATATGCACCGCCGCCGAACTTCCCACCGGCATGCAGGATCGTCAGAACGACCTCGACGGTCGACTTCGTCGGGTCGGAGGAATGCGGATCGACCGGGATTCCACGGCCGTTGTCGACGACGCGCACGCCGCCGTCTTCGAGCAGGGTGACGAAGATCGTGTCGGCGTAGCCGGCGAGAGCCTCATCGACCGAGTTGTCGACGATCTCGTAGACCAGGTGGTGGAGACCGCGTGGACCCGTGGATCCGATGTACATGCCGGGGCGTTTGCGGACCGCTTCGAGACCTTCGAGGATCTGGATCGAGTCGGCACCGTACTCGCCGGGCTGCTTCACCTTGGGTGAGAGTGCGGAAGACCCGGAGGCGGAGGCCGTCGGGAGGTCTCCGTTGGTCGATTCCGTCTCGTCAGCGGGGGATTCAGGCGTCATCAGAGAGCATTCTCCACATCGATATCACGAACTCCCAGTCTAGCGGTCTTTCGTGTCGAGATTCCGCTCAGCGGCCACGTGTGGCCCTCTGAGCGTGTCGGACCCCTTGCGTGGTGTCCTACCCGTAGGTATCGCGTGGGCCACGCCCTGGAACGACTCTCGGACCCCATTTCCACGAGGGAACGTCCGGTCCGATGAAGCGAAGGTTCTCGACGCCCGCAGACGGATACCGTCGCCCGATCTCCGTCAGGATGGTCCCTCGCATGAACTGGAGGTTCTTCGCCCAGGCGGTCGAATCGCATTTCACCGTCAGCACTCCGCGCTCGAGAGACACCGGCTCCGAGTGCTTCGCCGTGTCTGCGCCTGCGAGGTCGGCCCACTGGCGGACGAGGTCTTCGCGAGCGAGTGTCGTCTCCCACCCCGCATCCCGGGTGAGTCTGTCGAGCACTGCTCCGAGGGTGCCAGGGTCACGGCCGGGGGTGAACGGGGCGTTGTCGTCGTCGTCGACGATCCGACGCTTGCGCTTCCAGTTCTTCGAGCTCGGCTTCAGCCCCCGCAGTCGAAGGTACGTCGCCACCGTCTCGGGAGTCTCGACGGCCGGAACCGCTGCGATGTCAGACATCGGCCTCTGCCTCCTCGGTCGCCGGATCGGTCGGGTCGACGTCGCGCGATCCGGTCTTCTGAGCTTCAGGCTCGTCTCGAGCCGCTCGCTCATCGCTGATGGTGCCCGCCGTGATCCTGACGACATGCGCGTGCAGGACCTCAGGAATATCCTCCTCCACCGCAGCCGTGACCACCACTTGCTCATAGCCGGCGGTGAGCGATGCCAGACGCTGACGGCGGTCGGCGTCGAGCTCGGCGAACACGTCATCGAGTATCAGCACGGGGTCGCCGGCGGGGGATTCGCTGCGCAGCAGCTCCGCGGACGCGAGTCGCAGGGCGAGTGCCACAGACCACGATTCACCGTGCGATGCGTAGCCCTTGACCGGAAGATCGCGAACGCGAAGCATGAGGTCGTCGCGGTGCGGTCCTGTGAGCGTGAGCCCGCGTTCGAGCTCGTTCGACCGCTTCGCGAGCAGCGCCGCGTGGAACATCTCGGCCAAAGTCGCCGTGCTCAGCGCACCCTCGAGTCCGCCCTCAGGCGACTCCCCCTCTTCGGGGTCCGCCCCCCGCACCGAGAGAGCCCATTCGAGCCGCGGGCGGTGGTCTTCACCGGCGATCGCTGCATACGCCTCGGCGACGGGCTGCTGCAGATCAGCCGCGAGCCGCTGCCGCGCCCCGATGATCTCGGCGCCGAGCGACACCAGCTTGTCATCCCAGACGTCGAGGGTGCTGAGTCCTTCGCCCTTGATGCCGCGCGCTCGCGCCGATTTGAGCAGGGCGTTTCGCTGCTTGAGCACCCGGTCGTAGTCGGAGAGCACCGATGCCATGCGCGGAGTGCGCTGGATCAGCAGCTGGTCGACGAATCGCCGGCGCGAGGAAGGATCGCCTCGCACGATCTGCAGGTCTTCCGGTGCGAACAGCACGACGTGCGCGTAACGCGGCAGCTCGTTGGTCTTCGACGGCGACCCGTTGATACGGGCCTTGTTCGCACCCTGCTTGTTGAGCTGGAGCTCGACGAGCACACGTCTTTCGCCATGCGAGAGTCGCGCGCGGATGATCGCGTACTCCTGGCCGTCGCGGACCAGAGGCGCATCGGATGACACACGATGCGATCCCAACGTGGCGAGGAAGACGACGGCCTCGGCGAGGTTCGTCTTGCCCTGGCCGTTTCGGCCCACCAGCACGTTGGGTCCACGGTGAAGAGCGAGTTCGGCGGTCGCGTAATTGCGGAAATCGACCAGACTCAGGTGCTCCACAATCACGCTGTCAGCCTACCTTCGGCCTCAGACACCGGATGCCGCGGGGATACCGCGCAGACGACCGATCAGCGCAGCAGCAGGTTCGGCTGCAGCAGGTACTTGAACGAATCGAGGCCCGCCTGATCGACCGATGTCTGGCTGGTGATCAGCACGGGGCTGAGCTTGTTCGCGTTGTCGCTCGAGGTGAACGTGACTCGCACGAACTCGCTCTTCACGGCACCGAGCGCCTCGATCAGGTACTGCGGGTTGAGTCCGAGAGTCACCTCGTCGCCGCCCGAGAGGATCGCGTCGACGGATTCCGAGGCACGAGCGTGCTCGCTGCCCGAGGCATCCATCGTCACGCCGTCGCTCGCGAACGTGAAGCGCAGCGGCGCCGCCCGGTCGAGCACGAGCGACACACGCCGCACGGCCTCGACGAGGTCGGCGGTGTTCACCACCGCGTAGTGATCGGTCTGCTCGGGGAACAGTCGGCGGACCGGAGGGAAGTTCCCCTTGATCAGCAGCGAGGTCACGGTCTTGTTCCCGGCGGTGAAGGCGATGATCTCGCGGTCACCCGCACCCGAGAAGGCGATCTGGATCGTACCGGCGTGCCCGAAGGTCTTGCCGACCTCGAGCAGGGTGCGTGCCGGCACGAGTGCGGTCGCTTCGACGGCTTCGCCATCCCAGGGCACGTCGCGCAGCGACACGCGGTAGCGGTCGGTGGCGACGAGGCTGAGCGTCTGGCCCGCGACTTCGAGCTGCACGCCGGTCAGGACGGGCGTCACGTCGTCGCGGGATGCGGCGAAACCGACCTGTGCGATCGCCGTGCCGAAGTCGTCGGCGGGAACGACACCCGACGAGCCCGAGACCTCGGGGATCGAGGGATATTCCTCGACGGGCATGGCCGCCAGGGTGAAGCGCGCCGAGCCACAGGTGACCGAGATGCTTCCGTCGTCTTCGACGGCGATCTCGATCGGAGCGTTCGGCAGACGGTTGGCGATGTCCGAGAGAAGCCGTCCGTGCACCAGGATCGTGCCGGGCGTCTCGACAGTCGCTTCGATGGTCGTGCGTGCGGAAGCCTCGTAGTCAAATGCCGAGAGCGTGAGTCCAGCACCGTCTGCCTCGATCAGCACACCGGCGAGGATCGGCTGCGGATTGCGCTGCGGAAGCAGCTTGACGACGAAGGACACAGCCTCGCTGAAGACATCGCGGTTGACCTGAAACCTCACGGGTGCTCCCTTGTCGTCGTTCTGAGACGCGTCGTCATCGTTCCTGCCGGTGCAGGGCTTCCCATGCTAGCCCCAGAGTCGCACCGATCCCTACGCCTCTGTGATTCCCACAGGCCCGTCGGGTTTCCACACCGTCTGGTGATCGGATCGCCCCTGAATTGAATTAACTCCTTAACGGTGTTAACACCTGTGGATACTGTGGATAACTCGGTGGAAAGCAGACGCGAGTAGGGAACTACACGGTTGTCACTTGTGGAATCCCTGAGGATTACGCGGGTTGGGAGCATCCGATGCGATCCGGAGCATGCAGGAGTTATCCACAGGTCCGTCGATTTCTCCCATGTTCCTCCCGAGCTCATCCCCATCCATCCACAAGTTATCCACATGTGCAAAGTGGCATCGATCCGTGTCCGCAACGGCGCGTCGCACGCACGAGAAGGGGGACACAGCATCCGAACGGACGCCGTGTCCCCCTTCTGGAGAGACGAGCTCTGATCAGCGACGACCGAGCTGTGTGGTGATCTCGGTCACCTGGTTGTAGATCGACCGGCGTTCCTTCATGAGCTCGCTGATCTTCTTATAGGCGTACATGACGGTCGTGTGATCGCGGTTGCCGAACAGCTGACCGATCTTGGGCAGCGAGAGGCTGGTGCGCTCTCGGCAGAGGTACATCGCTATCTGTCGAGCCGTGGCGATCTGCTGAGATCTGCTCGAGCCGTAGAGATCGTCGACGGTCAGCTTGAAGTACTGGGCGGTCGCAGTGATGATGTCGGTCGGCGAGATGATGTTGTCCTCGGCCGTGTCGATGATGTCGCGCAGCACCGTCTGGGCGAGAGAGATGTCGAGCGCCGAGCGGTTGAGGCTGGCGAAGGCGGAGACGCGGATCAGCGCGCCCTCGAGTTCGCGGATGTTGGATGAGACCACCGTCGCGATGTACTCCAGCACCTCGTCGGGGATGTGCAGCGCTTCGCTCTGGGCCTTCTTCCGAAGGATCGCGATGCGGGTCTCGAGGTCGGGTGCCTGCACGTCGGTGATGAGGCCCCACTCGAACCGGCTGCGCATGCGATCCTCGAAGCCCGTCAGATGCTTCGGAGCGACATCGCTGGTGATCACGACCTGCTTGTTGTGGTCGTGAAGAGTGTTGAAGGTGTGGAAGAACGCCTCCTGGGTCTCCGCTCGACCCTGCAGGAACTGGATGTCGTCGATCAGGAGGATGTCGACTTCGCGGTACCGGGCCTGGAAGGCCGCACCGCGGTTGTTCGCGATCGAGTTGATGAAGTCGTTCGTGAACTCCTCGCTCGAGACGTAGCGAACCTTCACCCCTGCATAGAGCGACTGCGCATAGTCGCCGATCGCGTGGAGAAGATGCGTCTTGCCGAGACCGGAGTCGCCGTAGATGAAGAGCGGGTTGTACGCCTTCGCGGGCGCTTCGGCCACGGCGACCGCGGCCGCATGCGCGAACCGGTTGGACTGACCGATCACGAAGTTGTCGAACGTGTACTTCGGGTTGAGTCGGGACTCATGCCTCAGCGGCGTGGGCTGCTCCATCGGCGACTCGATGCGCACGTTCTCCTGCCGCCCGAAGTCGGCGACGGCGATGGGAGCGGTCGGCTGCTCGGCGAGTTCGTGGTTCACGACCACCCGATAAGAGGTGACCTCTTCACCGATGTGGGAGAGGGCCTCCATGATCGGCAGTCGCAGACGCTTGTTGATCTGCGCGGCTGTCAGGTCGTTCGGCACCTCGAGATAGAGGGTCGCTGCCATCACTCCTGCGGGAACCGCGAGACTGAGGAAACCCTGAAGCTGCGGGGTCACGCGGTCATCTGCCTCGAGCAGCTCCTGCACCGTGGTCCAGATGGGAACGTCGGGCTGGGCAGGTGATGACATGACGCTCCGGAGCTGGGGGATCGGGGAGGGTTCGGCGACGGGCGTCTCCCTGTGGATAACTTCGGATGCCACGGTAGTCACCGCGGCTGTGATCGGCAACCTGCCCTGTGAATACGCGCGCGTGTTGCGCATACGTGCAGCGCGAGGCTGTGGATAATGGCTGTGCGGATCGTTCATCGGGTCCGGTGTCGAAGCGCGCAGATTTGCTCTGCGCGCCGTCAAGACGTACCCTTAATCGGTTGACTTATGCCTGAACGGCAGATCCCTATGTCTCCGGTCAAAATGATCCCGGTGGCAGCATTCCCGGAGTGATTCCATGAGCAAGCGCACCTTCCAGCCCAACAACCGTCGTCGCGCCAAGAAGCACGGTTTCCGTCTTCGCATGCGCACCCGTGCCGGCCGCGCGATCCTGTCGGCTCGTCGCGCGAAGGGCCGCACCGAGCTCTCCGCGTAGACCGCTGTGCTCGCCCGCCCGTTTCGCCTGACCCGCGGGAGCGACTATCGACTGGTCGTTCGACGTGGATCACGTTGTGGCGGGGCGCGCGTCGTCACCTCGATGCTGACGACGGGCGAGAGCAGAGCCGCGAGGTTCGGTTTCATCATCAGCAAGCAGGTTGGCACCGCCGTGGTGCGCAACTCCGTTCGTCGACGCCTGAAGGCGGTCTGCGCGGAGGCGCTCCCGCGAGTGCCTGAGGGCACGGATGTCGTCATCCGTGCCCTTCCTGCATCTGCGACCGCCTCGTACGCCGAACTCAGCGCAGACGTCAACCGCTGTCTCGGACGCCTCTCCCGGGTGCACGCATGACCGCCCTGCCCTCGTCGTCATCGGGCAGCGCAGAGTTCCAGCCCCGGGATCTCGTTCGCAGCATCCCGTTGGTCCCCCGAAACCTCCTGCTCGGATTCCTCGCCGGGTATCGCAAGGTGATCTCTCCGCTGTATGGAGATGTCTGTGCCTATTACCCCTCCTGTTCGGCTTACGCTGTAGGTGCGGTGCAACAGCACGGTGCCGTGCGGGGGGCGCTGCTCTCGGCATGGCGCATCCTTCGTTGCAATCCCTGGAGCCACGGCGGCGTCGATGACGTCCGTCCGCACGAACACTTCCGCTATGACCTGACCGCTCACGGTTTCGTCGTCCCTGCCCGAAAGGATTGATCGGTGGGTCTTGACCTTCTGTTCGCCAGCACCACCCCGTCGCCGGCGCCTGCCTCCGGTGGCTTCGACCTGCTGGGGACCATCCTCTGGCCGCTGAAGTGGCTCGTCGAACTCGTGCTCGTCGCGTGGCACTGGCTGTTCACGGCTGTGGGGCTTCCTGCGGCATCCGGTCTGACCTGGGTGCTGTCGATCGTCGGCCTCGTGATCGTGGTGCGTGCTGCTCTCATTCCGCTCTTCGTGAAGCAGATCAAGAGCCAGCGAAAGATGATGGAAATCGCTCCTGAGCTGCGTAAAGTTCAAGAGAAGTATCGCGGCAAGAAGGACCAGCTGTCTCGCGAGGCCATGAGCCGCGAGACGATGGCGCTGTATAAGAAGCACGGCACGACGCCGATGTCGAGCTGTCTTCCGCTTCTCGTGCAGATGCCGATCTTCTTCGCGCTGTTCAGTGTGCTCAACGACGTGACCAAGCATCACGCTGCCGGCATCGGTGGCGTGGGGCTCCTCAACGCCGAACTCACCGAGCAGTTCTACGACGCTCAGCTGTTCGGGGTGGCATCGCTGCACGAGACGCTCGGCAACGCCGTCGACGCGGGCAACACCGTCGCGATCGTCATCCTCGTCGTTCTCGTGGTGCTCATGATCGCGTCTCAGTTCTTCACCCAGCTGCAGATCATCTCGAAGAACCTGTCGCCCGAGGCCAAGACCGGCCAGGCGTACCAGATGCAGAAGATCATGCTCTACATCCTGCCGCTGGGGTTCATCTTCTCGGGTGTCTTCTTCCCGCTCGGCGTCGTCGTGTACTGGTTCATCTCGAACCTGTGGACCATGGGACAGCAGTTCCTCGTGATCCGCGAGATGCCCACGCCGGGCTCCGAGGCCGCGAAGGCGCGTGAAGAGCGTCTGGCCCGCAAGGGTAAGGCGCTGGATTCGTCGGGCAAGGTCGTGCCGATGGCTGCGTATGAGGCCGAGCAGCAGCGTCTGCTCGAGGAGGCCGAGAAGGCGAAGGCTGAGGCTCCGAAGCGTCAGCAGCCGGTGGGCAAGAAGCGTGCGAAGAAGAAGGGCGGCGCAGCATGAGTGGGAACCTGATCGAGACCGAGGAGCCCACCGTGGCTCAGCTCGAGAACGAGGGCGACGTCGCCGCGGACTACCTCGAGGAGCTCCTCGACATCGCAGACATCGACGGTGACCTCAACCTCGATGTGCGCCAGGGGCGCGCATACGTGTCTGTCGAGGCGGAGGGCGACGGACTCGCACTGCTCTCTGCACCAGACACCGTGCAGGCACTTCAGGAACTCACTCGACTCGCTGTTCAGAACAAGACCGGATCGTTCTCGCGGCTGATCCTCGACGTCGGCGGATCGCGAGACGCGCGTCATCGCCAGCTCGAGACACTGGTCAACGCGGCGGCGACCAAGCTCGACGAGGGTGCATCCCAGGCATCACTGCCCGCAATGTCGAGCTACGAGCGCAAGCTGGTGCACGATATTGCCGCTGATCAGGGACTTGTCTCCGAATCGTACGGCGAGGGCGCCGACCGTCACACGGTTCTCCGCCGTCGCTGATGCGTCTCGCGCAGTACCGGTCACGGGCGACATCGTGACAGCATCGGTCGAGACGGAACCCGCGGTCGCAGAGCGGCTGTTCGGTGATCGGATCGAACTCGCGCGCCAGTTCACCGGTGCTCTTGCCGACGAGGGCGAGCGGCGAGGGCTCATCGGTCCACTCGAGCTCCCTCGGCTGTGGACTCGGCACATCCTCAACAGTGCCATCGCTGCGCCGATCTTCTCCGGGACTGTTGCGGACATCGGATCGGGCGCAGGGCTGCCGGGTGTTGTTCTCGCGATCGCTCGGCCGGATGTGCGGTTCACGCTGATCGAGCCGATGGAGCGCCGCGTCGCCTGGCTCGATGAGCAGGTTTCGGCCCTCGGACTGTCGAACGTCGAGATTGTGCGTGCTCGTGCAGAGGAGGTGCAGGTCGCCGAGGGTTTCGATGCCGTCACGGCCCGCGCGGTCAGCGCGCTGCGCACTCTGATCCCGCTCACGGCACCACTCGTGCGTGATGGGGGCGAGCTCGTGCTGCTCAAGGGGATGAACGTGGGCAACGAGATCGACGCGGCGCAGAAGCCGATCAAGAAGTTCCGGTTGTCTGATGTGCGTGTGGAGGTGCTCGGTGAAGGGGTACTTCCGGAGAGCACGCGCGTACTGAGAGCACGCGTTCGCTGACACGCACGGCCTGCTGGCGTGTTGGGGTTGGGTGATGTCTGCCCGGTCGTTTCACGTGAAACACCCGGGTTGGTGGACCGCTCTGGGAGTATCTGCTGAGGTCGACGGGGTTGTTTCACGTGAAACATTCGCGACCGGATGCAGACCATCGGAGTGCCTAGCCGCTCGTGAGACGGAGTCGCCGACGCGGACACGAAAGTGCGACTTCAGCCGGCGAGGAGAACCTCCAGGTGAGGTCTTGCGGAGTTACACGATTCCCGCGAACGTGCGCGGACAGGAGCAGGTCTGCAGCTACCGCATGTTGAAGCGGGGTCGCCTCGGTGCGCGGCGAGGGTACGGACCTTCCGCCTCCGTGACGCACGAGTGTCTGCACCGTTTGGCTGAGGGGGAGTGCGTGGGTGAGCTGCTTGCCTGCATGATTCGCGTGTCGCCACGCTGACGTGGGTGTCGTTCGATGGCGCACCGAGCCAGGCTCGGCTCTCTAATGTTTCACGTGAAACGCAGATCTAGCATGAGGTTGCCATAGTCCGCAGTGCAGTCGGACTCATTCGGTACTGACTTGCCCAAAACGCGCGTGCGCCGACGGAAGAAGGTTTAGCGATCATGAGGATGCTGGCATAGCCGGGTGTTTCACGTGAAACACCTCGCTAACTCTGAGTGTGATGGCACAGCGGGGACTGCGCCCGGTTCTGCCTAGCTGCGGATGTAGGGGGCGTGGATGTTTCACGTGAAACAACCCGTGCTCGACGCGATCTGCTGTTCGGCGAACAGTGGCTGAGATGTGTCCGTGAGAGTAGTCATGCCTTGCGATCCCCAAGACCGCGTAGGCGGCGGCTGGATGGATGATGCGACCTTCTTACAGCCACGCGCTGGACAGAGTGAATCGATCACGGCTTGACGTGTGTTGTCGGCGTCGGTGCTGGGGGACACGGCGGTTCGGCATGACCCGGCCCTCGACGGGATCCAACTCGTTGGGTTCGCGTGTACGAGGTCCGACTATTGCCTTGTGTCGTCGATCGCATTGTGGGTGCGGTCAGAGTGCGTGCCTCTTCTCGCCGCACTGCCTGGTGCGTAGCAAAAGGGTGGGACTGAATGCCGGGCGATCCAACGACTCGACGCCTGGTCGTGACCCGGCCGCGGGCGTTGATCGCTCATTGACGCTGCACTCTGGATGCGTTCCTCTTCTCCTGGCAGGACCGCCTGGTTTGCGCCCAGGTCCAAGATCGGATCCGGCTCGATCCATCGACGTGATGTGTGGTCGTCTTGCCTAGAACGCGGACGTCGATAGTTCGTCCGCGCTGTAGCCAGTACAGGCGCCGGCCGACTCGGCGCATTCTCCTGGCGCGAGCTATGGCCCTCGCCCGTTCGTTGTCGGATGCCTCGACGCGATGCGTGGATGTGCGAGTCGACGGCGCGCGGAGCGCTTCGACACGTATCTGAGCTGGACCCCGGTGTCTTCGCATGTCACCGGACCTGAGATGGTCGCCCGCGAACCGATCGGCGTGGACGGCGCGCCGTGCGATGCGTGGGTGTGTTGTCGACCGCGCGCGTGGGCCGCGTCGGCGGTGCGGGACAGGTGCACACCAGGTGTCTCCTCAGTACGGCCTGACCTGAACTGAGGCCCTCGACCGGGTCGAGACGGACGCGCCAGCGCGATGCGCGGATGGGGATCGCGTCGGAGCTGCGGCGAGGGTGGGTGCCGCATGCTTCCGCAGTTTCGCCCGGCATTGGCCAGTTCGCGGGCCGGCGCCAGGGCCCGGCATGTATGGACGTGAGGGGCCGAAGGTGCCGTGGATCACACGTCGGGCGCCGCTGTCAGGCTCAGTGTGGGATGCGTCCGCACTCCCACCTCTCATCAGAAGCTTCACGCGAGCACGGTCGGTTCGTAGTCGCTTCGTGGGAGCCATCTGTCGCACCCTCGGGTCACCCGAGCGAGATTTGCCTTTCATCGGGATGAGATCACATGAAGAAGACCGGGCAAGGTGGCATGCGGGTCGTGAGCGGCGCAACCACTGTTTCACGTGAAACAGCCGTCTGAATTGGCTTTCTACTGCCCGATCACCATTGACGAAACAGGCTGCTCGTCCGATCTGCTGTTTGCCGCGGTGACAGCGGGGGATAATCGCGCCGTGGACCGTAGAAAGCCCCCAGATTGATTCTCTCGAGTTTCGGCGATCTGGGTCACTGGGGTACACGGGTGAATGCTGATTTCGAGGAACAGTAGGGGTGAACGGCGTTGGTCAGAGAGAACCACTACAGGCGGCACGATTGCCTACCGGCAGACATGACATCGGACCGGAGTCGCGTGGCCCGCACTGCTGACTGTCTTCTCGTTCGGAGATGTGCAGGCATGATTCAGTACCTGGATCGAAAGACCGGTGGAACCTCAAGACCGACAACACCGGGAGGGCACCGACCTCGCGGTGTACTGCGAAGAGCTGCGGTCGTAGGTGCTACTGCAGCAGTGCCACTCAACGCGGTGCGGCAGATGCATGAATGTGTGCCGAGCTCGAGGTCTGCGGACCTGACCTGGTGTGGTTCCGAGAGCCCTGCTCGACATCCGTGCAGAGTCGTGCAGACCGACGGTCTTGGTGTGGGAGGTGCGGCCGAACGCGGTGCGTCGCGCGGCACATGCACGCGCTGCATGGTGGGCATGCCGTCGGGGGAGGGGCCACTGCTCGACGCACGCTGCGGGTCCTGAGTGGCGGCTTCTGCCAGTGAACGCTCCCATGCGTGGGAGCCGAGCAGCGCGCGGATGGTCTTGAGCACACTTGCAACGCGGAACCCGCTCGAAGTCAGAAACTGCTTCTCTGCGAGGCCCATCGCTGCGACCCCGCGTCTTACTCGAATACCGCGGCGGCCTAGAGTGGGCGGCCGCGTGCCCAAGCGCCATTATCCTTACCCGGTTCGTGCTTCTAGGCTCCCGAATCCGCGTTTCACGTGAAACATCGGGCGATCTGCGTCGCGCGATACCGACCCAGCACCCAGCGACGACGCCGTGCGATCCAGACTCGTAACAGCACAAGCTCTGGTTCGGTGAGGCGTGTGCCAGTGCGAGCTCATCTCGGCCACCCCGAGAAGCCGCCCGACCGCTCGCAAAGGACTGTGCGCCCCGCTTTCTCTGTCCACAACGCCGCCTCGCACAGGGCAAGGTCGGTCGCAGCGATTAGAGTAGAACACGGCCCCGAAAGGAGTGGATGTTTCACGTGAAACAGTCCGACAAGGCAACACCGAAGGACTCCTTCGGGATGGATACGCCACTCGCGCGAGAGATCGCCGACCTCTCCGCACGCCGAAGGGTATTGGAATCGGTGAAGGTCGAGTTCACGGGGGAGACCCGGGTTCTCACGGTTTCGAACCAGAAGGGCGGCGTCGGAAAGACGACGAGCGCCGTGAACATCGCGGCAGCACTATCAGGGCTCGGTGCGAAGGTGCTCGTGATCGATCTTGATCCGCAGGGCAACGCTTCGACGGCCCTCGGTGTCCCGCACAACGCACAGACTCCGAGTGTGTACGACGTGCTCATCGACGAAGTGCCACTCGCTGACATCGTGCAGACGAGCCCAGAAGACGAGAACCTCTTCTGCGCGCCGAGCACGATCCATCTGGCCGGCGCGGAGATCGAACTGGTGGCACAGGTCGCCCGTGAGCATCGGCTGCGCAGAGCTTTGCACGACTATCTCGTCGGACACCCGATGGACTTCGTCATCATCGACTGCCCGCCGTCGCTGGGACTCCTGACGATCAACGCCTTCACTGCCGCCGATGAGGTGTTCATTCCGATCCAGTGCGAGTACTACGCACTGGAGGGTCTGAGCCAGCTGCTCGGCAGCATCCAGATGATCCAGAAGCATCTGAACCCCGACCTCCACCTCTCCACCATCCTGCTGACGATGTTCGACGGGCGTACCCGTCTCGCACAGCAGGTTGCTGATGAGGTGCGCACGCACTTTCCCGATCAGGTGCTCGACGCCGTCATCCCGCGCTCGGTGCGGGTGTCGGAAGCGCCGAGTTTCGGACAGACCGTGATCGCCTACGATGGGCAATCGGCCGGCGCCGTCGCGTACCGCGAGGCAGCCGTCGAGATCGCGTCGCGCACTGCGACGCAGAGCAAGGAGAAATGATGGCGAAGCGCACTGGACTGGGCCGGGGGATCGGAGCCCTCATCCCCACCGCCGACCAGGCAGAACGCCCGGTAGACGTGTTCTTCCCTGGCGCGAGCCTTCGGCCCTCGACCGACGAGACCGCCACGGTGGCGGAGGATGTTCCGGATCTCGAGTCGGTCCCCGGCATCCACCTCATTCAGATCGATCCGAAGAAGATCGTTCCGAACCCGCGTCAGCCGCGCACGCACTTCGATCCCGAAGACCTCGCGGAGCTCGTGCACAGTGTGCGCGAGTTCGGTGTGCTGCAGCCCGTGGTGGTTCGCAAGAACTCTGAGGGCGAGTACGAGCTCATCATGGGTGAGCGCCGTACGCGCGCTGCCCGCGAAGCCGGACTCGAGGCGATCCCTGCGGTGGTGCGTGAGACCGCCGATGAGGACCTGCTCCGTGACGCTCTGCTCGAGAACCTGCACCGCTCTGAGCTCAACCCGCTGGAAGAGGCCTCTGCCTACCAGCAGCTGCTCGAGGACTTCGGGATCACGCAAGAGGAACTGGCGACCCGGATCGGCCGCTCGCGTCCGCAGATCAGCAACACGATCCGCCTGCTCAAGCTGCCGGTTCCCGTGCAGCAGCGCGTCGCAGCCGGCGTGCTGACGGCCGGCCACGCCCGGGCGATCCTGAGCCTGGACACTCCCGAGGCGATGCAGCGTCTCGCCGACAAGGTCGTCAATGAGGACCTCTCGGTGCGCGCGACCGAAGTGGCGGCGAAGAATCAGCCCTCTTCCTCCACTCGTACTGCGAAGCCCACCCCTGGCTCGCGTCGCGCATACCTCGATGAGGTGGCCGGAAACCTCGGCGATCGCCTGAACACGAGGGTCAAGGTGTCGCTGGGAGCTCGCAAGGGACAGGTGATCATCGATTTCGCATCGATCCAGGACCTCAACCGCATTCTCGGAGAACTGGGCGAATCCGGCTTCGGGTCGGCGTGATCACCCCCTGAAACACCAGTATTCCCCTAGACTCACGTGGATCACCACGATGAGGGGGAGTCATGACCACGCCACAGCCCGCAGCGGCCTTCCAGCGAAAAGTGATCGCGGTCAGCATCGCCGCGGCACTCGGAGGATTCCTCTTCGGCTTCGACACCGCCGTGATCAACGGTGCGGTCGATGCCCTGGCCGGTGACGTCTCGGGCTTCGACCTGGGTGTCGGCCTCAAAGGCTTCGCCGTCTCATCCGCTCTGATCGGCTGCGCCGTCGGTGCGTGGTTCGCGGGTCCGATCGCGAACAAACGCGGACGCATTCCGGTCATGGTCTTCGCCGCGGTGATGTTCTTGATCTCCGCGATCGGCTCGGGTCTCGCATTCAGCGTGGTCGACCTGATCATCTGGCGAGTCATCGGCGGCCTGGGAGTCGGCGCAGCATCCGTCATCGCCCCCGCATACATCGCCGAGGTCTCGCCCGCTCGCGTACGAGGACGACTCGGATCGCTGCAGCAGCTCGCGATCGTCACCGGAATCTTCGCCGCTCTGCTGTCGGATGCCTGGCTCGCCAATCTGGCCGGCGCCG
Organism: Microbacterium hydrocarbonoxydans; assembly: GCF_904831005.1. NCBI lineage: Bacteria > Bacillati > Actinomycetota > Actinomycetes > Micrococcales > Microbacteriaceae > Microbacterium > Microbacterium hydrocarbonoxydans. The sequence goes on from NZ_LR882982.1 coordinate 2,624,782, forward strand.
CCGACCAGCCGCTCTGGGGTCTTACCGCATGGCGCTGGATGTTCATCATCGAGGCCGTGCCCGCGCTCGTCTACGGGATCATGTCACTGCGCCTGCCTGAATCTCCCCGCTATCTCGTGCGCAAGGGTGATCTGAAACGCGCGTCGGAAGTGCTCGAGACGGTCACCGGCGCTGTCGACGTCGATGCGAAGATCAAGGAGATCACGAGCACGATCGACACCGAGCGCAAGGAATCGCTGAGCGATCTGCGAGGGAGTCGGCTGGGTCTCAAGCCCATCGTCTGGGTCGGCATCCTGCTGTCGGTGTTCCAGCAGTTCGTCGGCATCAACGTCATCTTCTACTACTCCACGACGCTCTGGCAGTCGGTGGGCTTCGATGAGTCGAGCGCTCTGCTCACCTCTGTGATCACCTCGGTGACGAACATCGTCGTGACGATCATCGCCATCCTGCTCGTCGACAAGGTCGGTCGGCGCATCATGCTGTTGGTCGGCTCCGTGGGCATGACGGTCACGCTGGGACTGATGGCACTGGCCTTCTCGTTCGGCGAGCTGAATGCCGAAGGCACGGCGACACTGCCTGATCCATGGGCCACGGTCGCACTGATCTGCGCCAACGGGTTCGTGGTCTTCTTCGGAGCCACGTGGGGTCCGCTCGTGTGGGTGCTTCTGGGGGAGATCTTCCCGAACTCCATCCGTGCAGGCGCTCTGGCCGTCGCGGCAGCGGCGCAGTGGGCCGCGAACTTCTTCATCTCGACCACGTTCCCCGTGTTCGCAGAGATCGGCCTCACCTTCGCCTACGGGTTCTACGCGTTCTTCGCTCTGCTGTCGTTCTTCTTCGTCTACTTCAAGGTTCCAGAGACCAAGGGAAGGGAACTCGAGGAGATGACCGACGAACTGAAGGTGGAGCGCCGGGGCACTCGCAAGGCGACGTAGGCTGGAAGCATGACCGAGTCCGTTCCACGCCGCGCCAGCCTCGAAGTGCTGCGAGCCGAAGCGTCGGACGAGCTCGCCGTGCTCATTCAGGAACGTCTTCTCGGAGGAGAAGACCCCTGGGAGTTCATGGAGGAGCTGCCGAGCGTCGACGAGCTGGTCGTGTATCTGCTGCGAGCCGACAACATCACTGCGAATGACGGCGTGCGTCCGAACGCGGCCCGCCACTATCGGGTGCTGCGTCAGATCGCGCTGGAGTATCCCGAGCTGACGCCCGCCGTCTGGGGGCTTCTCGACGAGAAGCAGCGTCACAGGCGTTGGGATCCCTCGGTCGCCGACGCATCCTGAAGACGGCCTCGCGGATGCTCGTCGCCTACGACCCGTCGTGGCCGCAGCAGTTCGAGACCCTCGCCGAAACGTTGCGCGCAAGCGGCGACGATGACTGGCTGGTCGAGCACATCGGATCGACCGCGATTCCGGGCATGCAGGCGAAACCCATCATCGACCTCGCAGTCAGGATCATCGACTCCGACGAGTTCGATGAGCATCGTCCTTCGCTGGAAGCGGCGGGGTGGAAGCGCGCGAGCGCCGTGCGCACGCATCCGGTGATGATCCGTGAGAGCGACGGCATCCGCACCGCCATCGCCCACTTCTTCACCGCAGGGGAGTGGGATGCAGTGAACCAGCGGATCCTGCGAGATTGGCTGCTCGAGCATCCGGAAGACGCGGATCGCTATGCGCGCGTCAAGCGCGAGGCGGTGGATGCGGCCGCGCGCGGGTCCTCTGCCTACAATGCCGCGAAGACCGGAGTGATCCAGGACATCGTCGACCGTGCGCGAGCCGCACGGGGCCTCCCGTGGGTTCCGGTCTCAGACAAATAGACGAGCTCGCGTCCCGTGCTGCACACGTCGCCACGATCTGCACAGGTTCTGACAGGATCCCTGCGCAGAACGGGACGAGGTGTGCAGAACGAGACAGGCGGATGCCGCCCCGGCGGCCACGAGAAAGGGCCGCCACCCCGAAGAGGTGACGGCCCTGAGAACTGCGTGATCAGCCGATGAACGCAGCGAGGTCCTTCTCGAGGGCCGGCTTCGGCTTGGCGCCGATGATGGTCGTCTTGACCTCACCGCCCTGGAACACCTTCATCGCGGGGATCGACGTGATCTGGTACTGCATCGCCAGCTGCGGGTTCTCGTCCACGTTCAGCTTGAGGATGGTGATCTTGTCGGGGTTGTCGGCCTGGATCTGGTCCAGCACCGGGGCGACCATGCGACACGGTCCGCACCACTCGGCCCAGAAGTCCACGAGAACGGGACCTTCGGCCTGCAGAACGTCCTGCTCCCAGGTCGCCTGGCTCGTAGCCTTTGCACTCATCAGAGTCTCTCCTTGTTCGAGGTTCGCCTGCTATAACAGCGGGCGTGTGGAATGTGTTCCCTGACGTCAGCCGACGATGATCTCGGCGGCCTCGGCGGCGGGGAACTCGACCGAGGCGTCATCGAAATCCGCGAGGAAGTGCTCGGCATCCAGTGCAGCGACCGTTCCCGAGCCGGCAGCGGTGATGGCCTGACGGTAGGTGGGGTCGATCACGTCGCCGGCGGCGAAGACACCGGGCTGCGAGGTCTTCGACGAGCGGCCGTCGACCCAGATCGTGCCCTCGGCCGTGAGGTCGAGCTTGTCGTGGACCAGGTGCGTGCGCGGGTCGTTTCCGATCGCGATGAACAGACCGTCGAGCGCCAGGTCACTCAGCGTGCCGTCGACCGTGTTGCGCAGCTGCACACCGGTCACGGCGTCGCCACCGAGGATCTCGGCGACCTCGCTGTTCCACACGAACTCGATCTTCTCGTTCGCGAACGCGCGCTCCTGCATGATCTTCGAGGCCCGCAGAGTGTCCTTGCGGTGGATGACGTAGACCTTGTCGGCGAAGCGCGTGAGGAACGTCGCCTCCTCCATCGCCGAGTCGCCGCCGCCGACCACGGCGATCGTCTTCTCGCGGAAGAAGAAGCCGTCGCAGGTGGCGCACCACGAGACGCCGTAGCCCGAAAGACGCTCTTCGCCCTCGATGCCGAGCTTGCGGTAGGCAGAGCCCGTCGCATAGATCAGGGCACGGGTCTCGTGCACCGCACCGCTGCCGAGCGTGACGGTCTTCACGGGGCCGGCCAGATCGAGCTCGGTCACGTCGTCGTAGACGACCTCCGTGCCGAACTTCTCTGCCTGCTCCTGGAACTTGGCCATGAGCTCGGGGCCCTGGATCCCCTCGGGGAAACCGGGGTAGTTCTCGACCTCGGTGGTGTTCATCAGCTCGCCGCCGACCTCGACCGAGCTGGCGATGAGCAGCGGCTTGAGGTTCGCGCGCGCCGCGTAGATGGCGGCGGTGAATCCGGCGGGGCCGGAGCCGATGATGATGACCTGACGCATGTGCTCTCCGTGATCGGGGTGACGCCGAGAATCCCTGCGGCGTTCGAGTGCTTCAACCAATGGTAACCGTGGGGAATTCCCGCGCCAGGGCCGTCACCGGCCGGGCAGGAATCTGCGGAGCATCGAGCCGGCGGCCTTGAGCTCGGGCGCTCGCAGCAGCGCGAGGATCGCGACGTACACGATCACGACCGCAACGCCGATGATGCAGGTTCCGAGGGCACCCTGGATCTTGTCGGCCGTCGTCCATCCCGCAGATCCACCGAGCAGCAGGAAGACGCCCCAGCCGGCGAGTCCGGCGGGAACGGCGGCGATCGCGAAACGGAGCACGGCCGACATCCACGTGCCGATCTTCAGCCCGCCGACCTTGCGGTGCAGCAGCCAGACAGCGACGACGGTCTGGATGGTGCTGGCGACCGACTGACCGAGTGCGATGGTGGCCGCCAGGGAGGTGATCGCGATGACGTCGGCGGCGAGCAGCCACTGAGCGACGAGGGCGCTGATCACGACCAGCACGCTCTGGAAGAGCGTGAACCAGAACGGGGTGCGGGTGTCTCCGTATGCGTAGAAAGTGCGCTGCACGATGAACAGGATCGTCAGCGGCACCAGGCAGACCAGGAAGCAGACCAGCACGAGGGCTGCCTCGACCGCATCTGATGCCGAGTTCGTGAACACTCGCGACGCGGGGATCGCAGCGGCGGCCACTGCCGCGACGGCAGCGGCGATGAAGAAGAGCAGGGTGCGGATGCTCTGCGCGACGTCGGAGCGGACCTCGGCGTCGCGACCGGCGGCCGCGTGCTCGCTGATCTGGGTGAAGTAGGGAGTGCCGATCGACAGCACGATGACCGAGTAGGGCAGCATGAAGATCAGCCACGCGTACTGGAATGTCGCGACGGAGGCGCCGACCGCAGACGCCGCGGTCAGGATCTGCGTCTGCACGAGCCCCGCGATGAGGCTGGCCAACGCCATGAGGAACGTCCAGCCGGCGAGCTTGCCGACGTTGCCGAGACCGACGCCTCGCCAACGGAAGTCGGGGCGCAGGGCGAGGCCGGTGCGACGCCAGAAGAGAAGCAGGATCGCCGCTTGGATCAGGATGCCGAGCGTCGCGGTGCCTCCCAGCGCGGCGATCATCTCGGGCGTCCAGTCGGACACTCGCGTGAGCGGGCCGCCGAAGAGAGCACCGACGATCAGGAAGCCCGCGATCGAGACGATGTTGTTGACGACGGGGGCCCAGGTGAACGGGCCGAAGATGCGTCGGGCGTTCAGGGACTCGCCGAGCAGGGCGTACAGGCCGTAGAAGAGGATCTGCGGCATGCACCAGTAGGCGAACGCCGTGGCGAGGGCGAGGAACTCGGGAGACCCTTTGGATCCCGCGTACAGACTCACCAGCCACGGCGATGCGACGGTCGCCGCCCCCGTGATCACCACGAGCACGACCGTGCCCAGGGTGAAGAGCTTGGAGATGAAGGCGTTGCCGCCATCGGCGTCGGCAGCGGCCTTGACGATCTGAGGGATGATCACGGCGGTCAGCACGCCGACCGAGATCAGGGAGAAGACGTTGTTGGGCAGCTGGTTCGCGATCGCGAACGCGTCGGCCGCGCCGGCTCCGACCGAACCGATCACACCGACGAGGACGATCGTCCTCAACAGCCCCGTGACGCGGGAGATCAGCGTTCCGGCGCCGATGAGTGCGCTGGCGCGCCCGAGACTACTCATTCGACTCCTTGTGCGGGGCGCCACGCGCCTCGGCATCCTGCGGCCCCTCTGTCGCGGACTCTGTCTCGGGATCTGTAGCGGGATCTGTCTCGGGCTCGGCGTCGGACGCGGCTGCAGCCTCACGTCGCTTGCGCGTCACGGTGCGGATGATGCCGAGGCCGAGCAGCAGCACGATGAGGCCGCCGAGCACTGCGAGGCCGATCGTCTCCCACTCGGCCCGCACCGCGACGCGCACGGTCTCGGGCTGGCTGATCGGCACGCCGGTGGGGCTCGAGAGCTCGAGGCGCAGACTGACCTCTCCGCTGCCCACGCGCGCCGACACGGGCACCTTGACACGAGCCGTGGTTCCCGCCTGAATCACCCAGGGAGTGACCGGCTCGACATCGAGCCTGGCATCGCTCGGATAGACGGAGAGGACGATGTTCACGGGCCACGGCAGGTCGTTCCGCACCGAGAAGGGCAGATCCGCGTTCGCGGAGAGGAGCTGGATCGTGCTCGCGGGAGGGATGTCGACCGCGTTGAGGGTGTCTTCCGTCGCTTCGTGCACGGCGGCGACGCCCTTGGCGAACGCGTTGTCGCTGAGACCCACCCCGGTCGCCCGCATGATCTGGATGCGCTTGGGGCTCAGCAGCAGCTGAGGGTCGTCGAGGATCGTGGCGAACTGCGTGAGAGGGATCTCGCTGTCGAGCATGGTGCGCAGCGAGGCGGCACGCGACTCGTCGGCCGTGCTCGTGAGGGTCGTCGACGCGGCGGGCGTCGCCTCGAGAGCACCGAGCCCGAAGCCGGGCGAGTCGACGGCGGTGATGCTCTCGGCGAGCCCCTCGTCAGACCGGGTCTCGTCACGGTCGAGCGCGACGAGCAGCGGCGCGAACCCGTTCGAGTGGCCCGCCATATAGAGATGAGCGTTCGCTTCGGCGAGCGAACGCTGCCGGGCGGCCTGGTCCCCTTCTGCGGCGGCATCGGAGAGCGCCTCTGAGACCGCGGCATCAGTGACCAGGATGTCGTGTCCGTCGACATTCGCCCTCGCTCCGACTCCGGCACCGAGGGCCGTCGACGAGAGGACGGTTGTGGACTCCCCGTCGAAATAGGCCGAGAAGGTCGCGAGATTCTCGGTAGAGACGTCGCTGCGGGGCCACAGGATGCCGGGAGCACCCTTGTCGATCGCGGTCAGCTGCTCGTCGGTCGGCAGCACCGGTCCGTCGGAGGGCGTAGGACTCGGGCTCGCCGTGTCGCTCGGGGTCGCCGTCGGCTCGGGCGAGCCTGAGACCGGGGGAGCGGCAGTGAAGTTGCTCGGGTTGAGGAACGGCGACAGCGTCGTCGGCTGCAGGAGTTCCGGCATCCCGGCCTGTGCCTGCGCCTGAGCATCCGCATCGCCGAACTGCAGAGAGAAGCGCTCGTTGGGAAGCTCCTCGAGCTGTCGGAGCCAGTCGCGCGCGCTCTCGGGCGCAGACGAGCCGAGCGCCCTGATCGCTGCGGGGATCGACGGATCGATCGCGAGGATCGCAGCGGTGCCCGAGACGCCCTCCAGCACAGCGGTGAGGTCGCCGTCATCACCGGTGAGCGCCGTGAGCTCATCGGCCGTGAGAAGCGCGCCACCGGCGGGAGTGGCGGTGATCGGCACCAGGACAGCCACCGGCGAGCTGGCGACGTCGGTGATGATGAGCACGGAGGTCGAGGTGACGGCATCCGCGCCGTCACTCTGCGCACCGGTGAGACTCGCACGCAGCGGATAGACGCCGGGTGCGAGGTCGGCGAGGGCTTCGGGCGGGACGAACAGGCTGGAAGTCGCTGTGCCGTCGGGATCGACCGGCGACGTGGTGTCGGCACCGATCTCGTCGAACGAGCCCGCAGCCGTCTCATCCGAGAGCCACGAGTCGACTGCGGCGTCGTCGGTGAGCGGCGTGCGGCTCACCTCGAGCACGATCCGCCCCGAGGTCAGCCGCGTCGTCGAATCGTTCTGCACGGTCAGGGAGGCGGTGGTCGCACTGCCGGGTGCGACAGTGCCGTGCACCCCGGCGGAGACATGGAGTTCGACGGCGCTCTCGTCGTCTGCGTCGGTGGCCGCGGAGGCGCTGGTGGCGGCGACACCGCACGAGGCGAGAGCGATCGCGAGGACGACGGAACCGCGTGCCAGGCGATGCAGGCGCGCGCGGAGGCCGTTGTCGGGGATGGTCGCGGTCATGGAAGTCTTCCTCGAACGCCGGATGTCCAGGCTGCTCGTGAGTGCTGACCTTGTGATTCTAGGCGTGCGGCCGCGAGAGAACGCTGAAGGCGCGTAGAGTGACGGCCGTGTCCGACACCCCCGCACCCTCTCCTGACCCGATCCTGAGCGCGGCGCTCGCCGCAGATCTCGACGCGGCGGACTTCCGCTCCGAACCCCTCCGGCGCCTCTGGGGCGACGAGGCAGACGATGCCCTCGCTCGAGGGATGCGCGAGCCGATCCTGCGTGCCATCGCCGACGACCACGGTGTGCTCGCGACGCTCGGTCGGCTCCTGGTGGTCGGAATGCCGCAGCCGCTGGACCACGTCGCCGCGTCGCTGCCCCGACTCGGGGTTCAGGGACTCGTCGCTCTGGGGCTGGCCCGGAATGAGGGCGACTCGGTGGTGCCGGTGGCGCTGCTGCGCCCGCAGTCCTTCGTCGATGCCGAGGGGATCGGTGAATGGTGGATCGCGAGCGACCTCGACGAGGTGGCGCTCGACGGTGCTCTGCCGGCCGACCACGTGCTCGGTGTCGGTGGCGCCTCGCGCACCCTCGCAGAGATCATCATGCCGATCGAGGTCGGTCGGGCACTCGACCTCGGCACCGGATGCGGCATCCAGGCGCTCCTCGTCGCGCGGCATGCCGGTACCGTCGTCGCGACGGACATCTCCTCCCGCGCTCTCGCATACGCGGAGCTCAACGCACGGCTCAATGGAGTCTCGAACATCGACTTCCGCCTTGGCAGCATGTTCGAGCCCGTCGCCGGCGAGGCATTCGACCTGATCGTGTCGAATCCGCCGTTCGTCATCACCCCACGAGTCGACGGGGTGCCCGAGTACGAATACCGGGACGGTGGTCTGATCGGAGATGCCCTCGTCGAGCAGTTCCTGCGCTCGGCTCCCGGGTTCCTCACCCCGGGCGGCGCCGCCCAGCTGCTCGGAAACTGGGAGTCTCGCGGTGGCCAGGCGGCCCTCGAGGGACGGGCCGGCCTCGATCGACTCTCGTCCTGGGTGCCCGCCGACCTCGACCTGTGGGTCGTGCAACGCGAGGAGCTCTCGCCCCTCGGGTATGCAGAGCTCTGGATCCGCGACGGCGGCACCACCCCACGTGACCCGGCCTTCACACCGTTGCTCACCGCCTGGCTCGACGACTTCGACGCGCGAGGCGTCACCGCGGTCGGATTCGGTTACATCCTGGTGCGGCGTCCTCCGGAGGGGGCGGCAGACGTGGCACCCCTTCGCCGTGTCGAACGACTGACCCAGCCCGTGTCGAACGTCGGCGCGGCGCTGCGTGCAGGCCTCTCGGCGCACGACGTTCTCGCCCACGGTCTGCCCGTCACTCTCGTCACTGCGGCCGATGTCACCGAAGCCAGGCACCTTCTGCCCGGCAACGACGACCCGAGCATCATCGAACTGCGACAAGGCGGGGGCTTCGCGCGCACGATCACGGTGGATCCGGCGCTCGCCGCGTTCGTCGGCGCCTGCGACGGCGAGCTGACCGTGATGCAGATCGCTGCGGCCCTCGCGGACCTGTTCGAGGTGCCCTTCGCCGACCTGTGGGGGAGCCTCGAACCGCGCATTCGGCAGCTCGTCGTGGACGGATTGCTCGCACCGGCGGAATAGCCGACGGCATCCATGCGTTCGAATACATCATGAAGGCTTTCGGATTCCTCTCTTTCGGTCACTATGCCGATGTCAACGGATCGGCGACCCGCACCGCCGGAGACATGCTGAAGCAGACGATCGAGATCGCTGAAGGTGCCGACGAGATCGGCGTCAACGGCGCATATGTGCGCGTGCATCACTGGGCCAGACAGGCGGCTTCGCCCATGCCGCTGCTGTCGGCCATGGCAGCGCGCACGAAGCGCATCGAGGTCGGCACGGGCGTGATCGACATGCGGTACGAGAATCCCTTCCAGTTCGCGGAAGAGGCGGCGGCCCTCGACCTGATCGCAGACGGACGGATCGCGCTCGGCGTGAGCCGTGGTTCACCCGAGACGGCGCTGCGCGGATACGAGACCTTCGGTTTCCACGACGAGGAGGATCCCGAGCGCGGCGGCGTGATCGCGCGGGAGAAGTTCGACCTCTTCCTGCGCGCGATCGACGGTGAGGGGATCGCCCCCGGCGACCCGAGGATGGTGGGCGCAGGTCGCTACCTCGCCATCGAGCCCCAGTCGCCGACCCTGCGAGACCACGTCTGGTGGGGCTCGGGGTCACGCTCGACCGCCGAGGAGACCGGACGCAAGGGGCTCAACATGATGAGCTCCACTCTGCTCACCGAGGCGACGGGCGTTCCCTTCCACCAGCTGCAGCGGGAGCAGATCGACCTGTACCGCGCGGCCTACAAGGAGGCCGGGCACACCGGCACGCCACGCGTATCGGTCAGCCGCAGCGTCTTCCCGCTGGTATCCGACATGGACCGTGCCTACTTCGGGCTGCGCAGCGAGGAGAACGGCGACCAGATCGGCATCATCGACGGCTTCCGCTCGACCTTCGGGAAGACCTATGCCGCCGAACCGGATGCGCTCGTCAGGCAGCTGCTCGACGACGAGGCGGTCATGGCGGCGGACACGCTGATGCTGACCATCCCGAACCAGCTCGGCCCCGAGTACAACCTCCACGTGCTCGAATCGTTCGCGAAGTACGTGGCACCGGAACTGGGCTGGAAGCCGAACACGGAAGGCCCGGTTCAGGGCGACCCGGTGTGAGTCTCAGCGACCGGCTGCCCTGAGCGTTGCGGAGCGATCGACGGAGCGAAGGGCGGCGAGCTTCTCGACAAGCGGCATGTGATGTGCCGGCACTCCGAACGCGCGATGCAGCAGGGTGAACACGATCAGCGCGATGAACCCCGAGAGCAGTTTGTCCGTCGCTGATGTCACGAGGTTCGCGGAGAACACCGAAGCCACGAAGGGTATCTGCAGGGACTCGAGAGCCAGCATCGATCGCTCGGATGCATGGCCGGCACCGCCCTGGAACGCCATCACGACGATGGGGGCTGCCACGAGTGAGCACACGAGCGCCGTGAGAAGGCTCAGCGCCGTGAAACGCCCGAGACCCGTGCCCATGCGGAATCGGCGGACCCCGTAGGCCCATACGAGGGCACCGACGACGTTGACGGGGGCGAACTCGATCGTGTGCGGATCGCCGGTCACGAATCCCAGGCCGCTCGATGCGATCGCCACGGCCACACCGTGCCACGGACCGAGGGAGAGGGCGGCGACCGCGGTTCCGATCATGTCGAGGTAGACCGACAGATCGAACAGCGCCGTCACGGACAGCCCGAGCAGGTTCACGATCACGCATGAGCTCAGGATGCCGATCGTGAGCATCATCCGGACCCGTCGGGTCTCGCGGGTCTCGCGCGTCTGAGAATGGGCCGGCCGCGAAGGGGCCGGTTTCTCAAGAGCGAGTGGAGCGGATGCGCGACGACGCACCTCCCGATATCGCTGCACCCAGGCGTCCGCGGCATCACCGTCTGATCCCAGTGCGAGCACGATATCGCGAAGAAGCTCAGGGTCCATGCGTGAGCGACCCGTGCGGAAGGCGTCGTACACCGTCGACCGCGCCGGCATCGCAGCGGCGGGACGCTCACCGCGTCCGAGACGGACATCCGCGATGCGGCGCACCAGCTCGGCGTACGAGACCGGACCCGTGCTCTCGCGCAACTTCTGCAGATCGAGCGCGATGCGGTCCAGGGAATCGGGGCGCTCGCGTGACGGCGAGTCGTGCTGCACCATGACGTTCCCTTTCCCCGGCCACGGCCATCCGGCCACGGCCATCCGGCCACCGCCGGACCGATCGGTTCAGGGTATCTGAGCGACCCGACGCTGTTCGGACTTGTTCGGAAACCGTGATTCCTCGGTATCGCACGCGACTGAGCTGCGCGGGCGACGCATTCTCGAATCATGCTCAACTCACCGATCTACACGACGGAGCCGATGGCCACCCGGGCGCTCGCCGCAGAGATCCGTCACCGCCACGACGATCTCGTCGGCCTCCTGCGAGACCGCAGCGGCGTGCGGAGCTTCGGACAGCTGATCGGTGTCTCGTGCGAGGCGTCGGAGCACATCGACGTGGAACTCGAGTTCGATGACGGATTCGGAGGAACGCGTCTGGTCGGCATCGAGGCCAAGTTCGATCACGAGCTCACCCGTGAGCAGGTATCGCGCGAAGCGGCAGCTATGGATCACCTGTTCGTTCTGGTCGCGCACCGAGGATCGGTGCCGGATTGGCTCGCCTCGGACTTTCCCGGGGTCAGCGTCATCTCGTGGGAGGAGACGCTGCGGTGCTTTCCCGACTCGCGGATCCTGCTTCAGGACATCGCATCGATCAGGCTCCTCAAGGTCGCGGTCGAAGCACGACTCAACGCGCTGCGTTTCGACGGGCTCGAAGGCTGGAGCATCCGCACAGCCCGGGGAGGCAGCGGAATGCCGTCGCTCATCTTCGAATCACCCGCGCTGGCGGCGGGACGCACGATTCGCGGGCAGCTCGAGGTGTCGGGTCGCCGGATGCCGGACAGGACCGAGGATGTACGGTTCACCAGTCACTTCGGGATCTCAGTGCCTGAGGATGTCGAGAACTACTTCGATCCTGAGTCGACGGACGCTGCTCCCGGGTGGATCGACCACCTTCGCACCCTGCACCGGGAGGTGCTCAGGGGCGAGGAAGACCGGTACCGGATCAGCAGACGTGCCCCCGGAGCCAGCGGGCGCGAGCTCGGCAGGTGGAAGACGCCGCTCGCGGTCAAACATCTGGGTGCCGACGTGCATCTCGCGAAGGGCTATACCGATGGATGGGCCATCGGGCCGAAGACCACTGCGGTGAGCATCGGGGAGCTCGACGAACTCGCGTGGATAACGGCGGAGGTCTTTCGGCGCTGGTTCGAGGCCGAGGCCGAGGCCGGGACGAGGTAGGACGGGGCCGGGAATGGTCACCGTCCACCGGAGGAAGCGCGCTCGCGCCGTCGCGGGCAGCGAGTGCGCCGCGCAGGGGACGAGGTCGGAATGATGGGGCAGGTCGACCTTGTCGAGCGGGGGCGCTGAGCCTGTCGGAGTGTTCGGGCCCTCCGACAGGCTCAGGGACCATGTTCTCGGTCAGGGGGTGGATCCGTCATGCAGATCCACCCTCGACGTGAGGGCAGTATGCCGATACTCTGCGGCCATGCGCGTGCGGAGAACCGGAGTTCTGGCAGCAGTGATCGTCGGGTTCGCAGTGGTCGTCGGGGCGATCCCGGCCACTGCGGCCACAACGACGGCGTGGGCGAGCTGGCAGCCGTTCGTCGGTTCCCCTGGCGCCTACTCGAGCAGCGTGCAGGTCGCAGCGAACCCGTCGATCACGGCATCCATCACGAGTGACTCGCGTGGGGGCGGGATCGGGCTCGTCTCGGGCTCCAGTAACTGGCTCGCCGAGGGCACACCCGTGGGGGCGAAGTACGGCAGCAGCCGCGACCAGCAGTACGTCAATCTGCGTCCCCAAGCCGACAATGCCACGAGTCCGTCGACGACGACGTACTCCTTCGACTCTCCGACCCCGACCGCCGGGTGGACGTTCGTGCTCGGTGACATCGACGCCGATGCGGTGCGCATCGAAGCCATCGGTCCCGACGGTCAGGCCCTCACCGCTGACCAGATCGGGTTCCGCGGTGGCTTCAACTACTGCGCCCCGGGAATCGCCGGCAAGCCCTCGTGCACCGGCAGCGCCGACGACATCCCGAGCTGGGACCCGGGCTCTCTGACATTGACGGGCAATGCCGGAGCCGTCGACACGAGTGGCTCCGCGGCCTGGTTCGAGCCCGCAGCTCCGATCAGCAGCCTCTCTTTCGTCTTCATCCGGCGCTCCGGATTCCCGGTCTACCAGACGTGGTTCGCGTCGATCGCAAGGGACATCACCGGTTCGGTCGTCGATCAGGCCACCGGCCCGATCGAGGGCGTCGACATGACTCTCGTAGACGCGAACGGCACCGTCGTCGGCACGACCACGACCGCCGCCGACGGGTCGTACCGGTTTGCCGGATACGTCGCCACCGACGGGTACACGGTGCGCGCGGCCACTCCCGCGGGCAAGATCCCCGTGGGTACCGGTGAGGTCGGGGTCGATCTGACCGAGGTCGACGGCGTCGCGGACTTCACTGTTCGAGACATCGTCTCGGCCGAGGTGACCGGACGTGTCACAGACGATGAGGGACAGCCGCTGCCGGGCGTGACGGTCGAGATCCCGGGCGTCGCAGAGACGACGACGGATGACGACGGCATCTACGTGTTCGACGACGTTCCGGTCGGAGAGCAGACGGTCGAGGTGACGCCGCCCCCCGGGTTCACGATCGACCTTCCCTCGGTGCCCGTCGTGGTGCCCGAGGGCAGCGAGGAGCCGATCGACGTTCCCGACTTCGTGCTCGTCGAGAATCCGACGCTGATCGGCACGGTGCAGACGAACGGCGAAGGACTGGCAGGAGTCACCGTGACCGCCGAGACCCCCGGTGTCGCACCCGTCACGGCCGTGACCGACGGTGACGGCGACTACGCCTTCGTGCGGATCCCGGAGGGCGAGTACACGATCTCCTTGACTGTGCCGGACGGTTACATCGCTACCGGTCCCACGTCGTTCGTGCAGGACGTCACCGACGATGAGGTCGCCGCGTTCGAGTTCGCGCTCGCCCGGCTCGGCGCGATCGACGGCACCGTCAGGACCGATGGGGGAGCCCCGGTCGGTGGAGTCACGATCATGATCGACGGACCCGACAGACGGCAGCAGGTCACGACGGATGCCGAGGGAAACTACGGACTCGGTGGCCTGCCTCCGGGCACCTATACGATCACGATCGTGGCCCCGTCCGGCAGCACGATCGTCGGTCCCACCACCCTCACGGTGGTCGTCACCGCCGGCGGCGAGGTCTTCGTCGATCAGGACTTCACGCTCGCGGCACTGATCGTGGCTTCGCCCTCGCCGACTCCGACGATCACGCCCCCTCCGCCGCCGGTGATCGGCGGTGGAGGCGCACTCCCCGCAACCGGACTCGGTCCTGAGACGGTGACCTGGGGCGCGATCGGTGCCGGCATCCTGATTCTCGGCGCGGGCCTGTTCGCCTTCTCCCGACGACGCGCGAACGGAGGATCCGGGGACTCGGAACGCGAGTGAACCTGAACCGCGTCAGGCCGTATGGATGACGCGGAACCGCTCGCAGATCACGGGCATGTCCGGAGCGAAGCCGCGGGGGTTCTCGGAGTACGAGCGCCAGTACCGTTCATGACTCTCGCGCCAGTAGTCGAGAGTCCGGTCACCCTCACCCTCGGCGTGAGCGTGCTCGGCGGTGACCTGATCGAACGGCACGGTTCGGAGGTCGGTCGTCTCGATGACCGCGCGCGGGGCACCGGAGCCGTCGAGGATGATGCTGAACTCGCCCAGGTACGGCTGAGGGTCGCCGGTGGCCTCGTAGTCCCACAGCGATGAGGCCGTGCCGGTCTTGACGCCTTCGAGCACGAGAGCGAGCAGGGCGTCGGCGTGAACGGGCGTCGCGCCGAAGGCCCATGCTCCGGGCACGGCTTCGGGCAGGGACGCGACATCTGCGCGCACGCGCGCCCAGTACTCGGCGAGGGCGGTGGGATCGGTCATGATCCCACCCTAGGAGCGACGTCAGCCGGTCGACGAGCACGACCCCCACGCGCGTCGATCAGCATCACGCCGCCGGGCCGAACAGCTCCTCGCCGTGCTCGTGCAGCAGGCGATACGCGTCGGCGAAGGTCTGCGGTTCGGGTTCGCCGGGCTTTCCGTACTTGGCGATCAGCAGGCCGAGCAATCCGCGGGCGGGCGGGGTCAGGGGCTTCATCTCGGCAGGGTCGCCGGGCTTGGGCTCGGCGCTCTCGGGGTTCGGAGGCGTGTATGCCGGGGTCGTGACCGGCCAGTCGGCGGGATGCCGCGGCTCGTCGAGGTTCACCGCGGTGAACAGCGTGTTGGCCGACTGGTCGCGGTCGTTGAGCGGCTTCAGCCCGTGCAGCCGCGACAGCGTCGCGGTGACCGATCCGTGGTGCATCTCGTCGTGCACGATCGTGCCGCGCTTGGTGTACGCCGAGATCGCGATCGCCGGCACTCGGCAGCCGAGACGGTCGAAGGTGAAACCCATCTCTCCCGCCTCGGTGTCTTTCGTGGGCTTCGTCGCCGCAGGCGGCGGCACGTGGTCGTAGCATCCGCCGTGTTCATCGAAAGTGACGAGCAGCAGGGTGTTGACCGCATTCGACCCCTTCGGCGACGCGCTCGTGCGCACTGCTTCATAGATGTCGTGGATGAGTCGATCGCCGGCACGGACGTCGGAGATCGCGCTGTCGAAGACCGCTTCGCCTTCGACCTCGCTCTCGCGCGGCGATCCGAACGGCGGATGGAAGTCGTTGTGGTCGTAGACCATGCGCGGCTCGATGAACGAGTACGCCGGAAGGGTGCCGTTGGCGGCATCCGCATAGAAGTCCTCCATGGTGCCGAAGTGCTCGGTGCGCCAGTACTTCTCGAGCACGGCGGCGTGCAGCATCCCGGTGAACGACACCAGCTGGAGCTTGTCGATGTAGATCTTCCAGCTGACCTTCTCGTCTTCGAGTCGGTTGAACACCGTCGGCGCCGCGGGAGCGTCGAGCCACTTGCGGTACCCGCCGCCGGACTGGTTCGTGACGAAGCCGTGCGAGGTCGACGCGTGGAAGAACGATCTGTTGCAGAACGTCTGCGACGGAACACCGGCGTACCAGTGGTCGAACACCGCGAACTCCGCAGCGAGCGTCGACAGCACCGGCAGCATCTCGGGAGAGAACGAGCCCATGATGTGCGCGGCCTCGTCGGGTGGCGGCTCGGCGCCCTTGCGCAGTCGGCGGAAGTTGATGATGTAATCCTCGAGGAATCCCGACATCGTCGCCTTCTCGCCGTGCGTGGGGGCGTTGAAGGGTGCGGTCATCTGGTCGACGAACAGGTCGGCATTGTCCTTCGGGTCGACGGTGCCGAAGATCTGTGTGTTGACGTGCGGATACTCTTCGCCCGGATCGGGATCGGGCAGGCTCATGATGCGGTCGGTGTCGCCGGTGTAGACGTGAGCTTCGACCACGGTGCCGTCGGATGCGGTGTTGCTGTGCGTGCCGAACGCGAGGCCCTCGAACTTCTCGCCCGCAGGCAGCGTCGCTTTCGAATAGAGGTATCCGAGCAGGTTGTCGAACGAGCGGTTCTCGCCCATCACCACGACGAGATGGTCGAAGCCGGGCTCGCTGCGTGGAGTCAGGGCGGCGAAAGGATCGGGTTCGGAGGCGAAGCCCCTTCTCTGATTCGCTACGCTCACGCCGATCGCGGCTCCACCCGCGCCACCGACCACGGCGCCGGCGAGAGCGGCGCCACCCATCTTCAGGAACCCCCGGCGGGATGTGTCGGGCGCTGCCGGGGACTCGTTCGCTTCTGCGGCCACGTGCCGATCCTAGGACTCAGGCCGGGCAGGGCACGAGGGTTCCGTACGTGCAGAAGGGAAGGCTCCGCCGCTACCGTGGGTGCATGAGCCACGCAGGTGAGTCTTCGATCGAGGCGCGGGTCCGCGCGGTCCACGACGACTTCGCACGCCGCCAGACGCGGCTGTTCGTCACTTTCGCGGTGGTCGAGGGACCCGTGCTGCTGCTCCTCGCCGTCGCGATCTACGGCTTCGAGCTGATCGACCCGGAGATCGGGATCTGGTTCATCGTCGCTGTCGCCGTCGTCGGCGGGTTCCTGCTGAGCATGCTCCTCATGCGCATGACGCAGGCGCGAGTCCGCGCCGTCGCGCAGGCAAAGGGCGAGAACCCTCTGTTCTGACACCCGCTCGCACTGGCTGCGGCAGACGGGCGATACCCGCACCCCGGTACGCTGGAACCCATGCTCAACATGGCCGACGGCCTCACCCGTCTCGGCGCGCTCGCCGAGAATCCGGTCGTCCGCACCCTCGGCGAGGCGTTCTCCGCCGCCGGGTTCGACCTCGCCGTGGTCGGCGGTCCGGTGCGCGACGCGCTGCTCGGGCGCGCCATTCACGACCTCGATTTCACGACGAACGCGCTGCCCGACGACATCCTGCGCATCGTCAAGCCGATCTCGACCGCTCAATGGGACATCGGTCGCGCGTTCGGCACGATCGGTGCGCGGGTGCAGGGCGAGCAGGTCGAAGTCACGACCTATCGCGCCGACAGCTATGACGGCGTGACGCGCAAACCCACCGTCGAGTTCGGCGACACGATCGACGCCGACCTTCATCGCCGTGACTTCACGGTCAACGCGATGGCGCTGCTCGTGCCCGACGTGAAGCTGGTCGATCCGACCGGGGGAGTCGAAGACCTCGTCGCCGGAGTCCTGCGCACACCGGCGGATCCGCAGGTGTCGTTCGGCGACGACCCCCTGCGCATGCTGCGCGCCGCCCGTTTCAGCGCGCAGCTCGGTTTCCGCATCGACGAGGCGACGGCCGACGCGATCACGCAGCTTCGCGCCACCCTCGAGATCGTGAGCCCCGAGCGAATCCAGTCAGAGCTGGTGCGGCTGATGCAGACGGACGACCCCGTGCGCGGCATCCGGGTGCTGGTCGACACCGGCCTGATCGAGGAGTTCCTTCCCGAGGTCAGCGCGCTCCGCCTCGAGGTCGACGAGCATCACCACCACAAAGACGTCTACGAGCACTCCCTCACGGTGCTCAGCCAGGCGATCGAGCTCGAGCACGCGCGTCACCCCGGCGCAGCCCCCGACGTCGCCCTGCGCATCGCCTCGCTGCTGCACGACATCGGCAAGCCCCGCACCCGCAAGCTCGAAGACGGCGGCGCGGTGACTTTCCATCACCACGACGTGGTCGGATCGCGCATGGCTCGCAAGCGTCTGCAGGCTCTGCGCTTCGACACCGAGACCACGGATTCTGTGTCGAAGCTCATCGAGCTTCATCTGCGCTTCTTCGGTTACGCCGAGGGCGCATGGACGGATGCCGCGGTGCGCCGCTATGTGCGCGACGCCGGCGACCAGCTCGAGCGCCTGCACATCCTCACCCGTGCCGATGTCACCACGCGCAACAAGCGCAAGGCCTCGCGCCTCGCCGGTGCCTACGACGACATCGAATCGCGCATCGCGACGCTGCGCGAGCAGGAGGAGCTCGACTCCATCCGCCCCGAGCTCGACGGAAACCAGATCCAGGCGATCCTCGGCATCGGGCCCGGTCGCGAGGTCGGCGAGGCCTACCGATTCCTGCTCGAGCTGCGTCTCGACGAGGGTGTCATCGGTCCGGATGCCGCCGAGCAGCGCCTCCGGGAGTGGTGGGCCGCTCGCGGCTGAGCCATGCTGCCCGCCGGATACAGCCGTGCTGCCCGCCGAATGCATGCTCGAAAGCCGGATGCATGTCGAGAATCCGCTTTCTCGGCATGCATCCGTGATCTCGCCATGCAGGTGGGAGTCCAGGGCCACAGGCCTGCCCTGCGCGTCACCCTGATGAGGGGATCTGCGCGCCGATCGCGGGGCTGCGGCTCTCGATCTGCGCATCCGGTTCGGCGGGGTGGCCGAGAGCTGCTCGCACGAGGTGGGTGATGTCGATCGAGACGATCCGCTCGCCCGACTCGGTCACGGCACCGGACTCTCGGTCGGAGACGGGACGATCCCGTCGGCGGGTGATGGGGTCGGCAACGGCGTCGCGTTCGCCGCATCGATGCCCGGCGCCTTCTGGAAGGGCGGCTGGGGGCGCTTGATCGTCTCGATCTCCGGCATCAGCGAGTACGGGTCGAGGTCGGCCTCATCGAGCGGATACACGTTCCAGACGGGGCGTCCGCGATAGTCGTCGCCGGGAATCGTCGCCCGCAGTCCGTCGTCCTGCATCCCGAACTGCTGGTCGCCGCCGTTCTCGGACTCGATGATCTGCCCGTCAGGTGTCAGCGCCGTCTGCGCACCGTTCTGACCGTAGAGATCGATCGGGGTGCCTTTGCCGGTGAAGAGCTGCACCTGCTCGATCGGATTGCCCTCAGCGTCGAACGCGAAGATGTTGTTGATCTGCACGCCGTCGAGGCGCAGGCCGCTCTGGAGTCCGTACT
Source organism: Microbacterium hydrocarbonoxydans (assembly GCF_904831005.1). Classification (NCBI taxonomy): domain Bacteria; kingdom Bacillati; phylum Actinomycetota; class Actinomycetes; order Micrococcales; family Microbacteriaceae; genus Microbacterium; species Microbacterium hydrocarbonoxydans. The sequence continues at coordinate 2,644,076 of NZ_LR882982.1, forward strand.
CGTCGCCGACGTACTCGACTCGCGGTGTGAATGCGGCGGGCAGCGCGACGACGAGAGCGATGAGCGCGACCACGCTCGCCACTGTGCGGATGTGCCGTAGAGCGTTCTGCGGGAGCCACTGTCCGCGACCCCACTGCACGCTCACGACCGCGAGCACCGCGACGGCTGCCCATTCGAGCGGTGAGTCCGGAACCATCCAATGGTCGAGACGTCCTCCGTTGTCCACCCTCGTGAGGACCACTGACAGCAGGACGACGTAGATGCCGTAGCCGCGCAGCACCCACCACACCGGACGCAGCACCAGCAGCAGATCGAGGAACCACGCCGCGATCGGGCTACGCCGGATGCTCTGCGCCGTGCGGCTGCGCCAGCCCCTGATCCGCTCACCGAGCGGTACACGCCGGCGCGCTTCGGACCTCGGAGGAAGACCCGCCGCCGTTCGCAGCTCCTCCGCGTACGCCGCCGGGTCTCCGATGTCGAGCACGCCGTCGTTGTCTGCAGCCTGATCGGCGAGGTCTGCCGTGAGACCCCCGACGATCTCATCGAGCTCATCGGCCGGCAGATCGTCGAGATGCTCACGCACAGCGAGGGCGAAGGAGCGGATCTGCTCGTCGATCGAGACTGCGGTGTCGTTCATCGGTTCTCTCCGATCGGGGTGGGCCCGGCGGCGTCGGTGGTGAGCAGCGAGGACATCGCGCCGGCGAAGTCCAGCCAGGTGGCGGTCTGAGATTCCAGCGCCGCACGGCCCTGGGGGTTGATCGCGTAGTACTTGCGGTGCGGGCCGCCATCGGACGGAACCACGTAGCTCGACAGACTGCCTGCGGCATACAGGCGACGCAGCGTGCCGTAGACCGAGGCGTCGCCCACATCGCCGAGCCCCGCATCGCGGAGCCTGCGCACGATGTCGTACCCGTAGCCGTCTTCCACACGCAGCACCGCGAGCACGGCGACGTCGAGCACGCCCTTGAGCAGTTGGGTGGTGTCCATCCGACCTCCTTCGATGCACTGCACGCTACCACGCACTGCGCAGTAGTGTGCGTGGTGTGCATGCGCGGCGCGTCGCATCGCTCGGCGCGCCGACGTCGGAGGGGCTGTCGTGCGCGGCATCCGGCTCGTATGCTGAGACCACGTTCCGCCGGCGACGATGGGAGAGGCCGTGGTCGGGTCGTGGCAGGAGTCACGCGCAGGATCCCCGGGGGAGTCCCGGCTGCTGATCGAGCGTGCGCACGAAGAGCTCATCGCGGGGAACCTCGATGATCAGCGCCTGCTGCAGGTGCGTCCGCTCGTGCGGGAATCCTGGGTGCGCTCGTGGCGTGGTCGGGTGGGTCCCGAGGGTGCGCCGCAGATCGAACTCGACAGCCAGGAACTCGAGGCCTATCGGCGCGCGCATCCACTGGCCTCCGCCATGGACATGATCCGCACTCTTCTGCTGCCCGGAGAGACTGACGACTCGGGTGTGGTCGTCGCCGTGGGCGATCACGCCGGCAGGCTGCTGTGGATCGAGGGCGACCGTCAGCTGCGGTCCCTGACCGAGGGGATGGGCTTCGTCGCCGGCGCCAACTGGGCAGAGGATGCCGTCGGCACGACCGCTCCGGGAACCGCCCTGACCCTGGGGCAGTCGGTGCAGATCCGCGGGGCCGAGCACTACAACCGGCTCGTGCACCCGTGGTCGTGCACCGCTGCACCGGTTCATGACCCCGAGACGCGCCGAGTGCTCGGGGTGATCGACATCACCGGGGGCGACGAGGCCGTCTCGACGCAGGCGCGGCTTCTCGTCGACGCCACCGCCCGTGCTGTCGAATCCGAGATGCTGGTCGCCCGGCTGCGCGCGCGCAGCGACACGCGCCGCACGACCACGATCACCTCACGGGCGAAGCCCACGACCCGCGCGACCCTGCACGTGCTCGGCCGCGACCGCGCGCGCCTCGAGGTCGAGACGGAGCTCGAGGAGTCGATGATCGAGCTCAGCGCCCGGCATGCGGCGATCCTGCTGATGCTCGCCGTGCACCGGCAGGGGCTGTCGGCCGAGCGGCTGGCGGAGCTGGTGTACGGCGACGAGGGATCCCCCGACACGCTGCGCCCCGAGATGGTGCGCCTGCGCAAGGTGCTCGAGAAGCACGCTCCCACCCTCGTGCCGGACTCTCGGCCATATCGTCTGCCGGTGCCGTTGGAGACCGACGCCCACGACGTGCTCTCCCTGCTCGACCGCGGCGCCCATCGTGTGGCGCTCACGTCGTATCGGGGGCCCGTGCTGCCCGAGTCGGTCTCGCCGGGAGTCGAGGAGTTCCGCGACGGCGTGCGCGCGGCGCTGCGCGAGGCGATGCTGTCAGAAGCCAGTCTCGACGTGCTGCTCGCCTACGGCGAGATCCCGGAAGGACAGGGCGACGCCGAGGCGCTGCGGCTGGCACTCGAGATGCTGCCCGCGCGCTCGCCCAAGCGCGCCGGACTGGTCGCTCGGATCGAGCGCATCGAGGCCGGCTGAGCTCGCAACTCCTCGCAACGTTGCGCACCGAGACGCAACGTGCGCCGCCCTACCGTCGGAGCACAGCCGCACGGCATCGGAGCCGCGGCCCGTCGAAGGAGTCACCGATGACCATCGTCGAAGAAGACGTCTCCACAGCATCCGCGTCGTCTGCATACGCCGCACCCGGCCAGCCGGGCGCGATCGCGAGCTATCGGCCCAGGTACGGTCACTACATCGGCGGCGAGTTCGTGGATCCCGTGAAGGGCCAGTTCTTCGAGAACGTGAGCCCCGTCAACGGAAAGCCGTTCACCGAGGTGGGTCGCGGAACCGTCGAAGACATCGACCGCGCCGTCGACGTCGCCTGGAAGGCGTTCGCGAGCTGGGGCAAGACCAGCCCGGCCGAACGATCGGTGATCCTCAACAGGATCGCCGATCGCATCGAGCAGCATCTCGAGGAGATCGCGGTCGCCGAGACCTGGGAGAACGGCAAGCCCGTGCGCGAGACGCTCGCCGCCGACATCCCGCTCGCCGTGGATCACTTCCGCTACTTCGCCGGAGTGCTGCGGGCCCAGGAGGGCGGCATCAGCCAGCTCGACGAGAACACCGTCGCCTATCACTTCCACGAGCCGCTCGGAGTGGTCGGGCAGATCATCCCGTGGAACTTCCCCATCCTGATGGCCGTGTGGAAGCTCGCCCCTGCGCTCGCCGCAGGCAACTGCGTGGTCATCAAGCCGGCGGAGCAGACACCGGCATCCCTGCTGTTCCTCTTCGACATCATCGGCGACCTTCTGCCGGCCGGCGTCGTGAACATCGTGAACGGCTTCGGCATCGAGGCGGGTGCGCCGCTCGCGCAGCACAAGCGCATCCGCAAGGTCGCATTCACGGGTGAGACCACGACGGGCCGCCTGATCATGCAGTACGCGTCGCAGAACCTGATCCCGGTGACGCTGGAGCTCGGAGGGAAGAGCCCGAACGTGTTCTTCGAGGATGTCGCCCGCGACACCGCCGACCCGTTCTACGACAAGGCACTCGAGGGCTTCACGATGTTCGCCCTCAACCAGGGAGAGGTCTGCACCTGCCCGTCGCGGGCGCTCATCCAGCGCTCGATCTACGACGGCTTCCTCGCCGACGGCCTCGAGAGAGTCGGCAAGGTCGTGCAGGGCAACCCGCTGGACCCGGCCACGATGATCGGCGCGCAGGCGTCGAACGATCAGCTGGAGAAGATCCTCAGCTATATCGACATCGGCAAGCAGGGCGGAGCGCGACTGCTGACGGGTGGGGATCGCGTCGACCTCGGCGGCGACCTCAGCGAGGGCTTTTACGTGGCGCCGACCGTGTTCGAGGGCACGAACGACATGCGCATCTTCCAGGAGGAGATCTTCGGGCCCGTGCTCTCGGTCACCTCGTTCGACGACTTCGACGACGCCATCTCGATCGCGAACGACACGCTCTACGGCCTCGGCGCCGGGGTGTGGAGCCGCAGCGGCGACACCGCCTATCGCGCCGGACGGGCGATCGAGGCCGGACGCGTGTGGACCAACACGTATCACCAGTACCCCGCGCACGCGGCGTTCGGCGGGTACAAGCAGTCGGGCGTCGGTCGCGAGAACCACAAGATGATGCTCGACCACTACCAGCAGACCAAGAACCTCCTGGTCTCGTATGCAGAAGGGCCGATGGGCTTCTTCTGAGTTCGACCCCGGGCGGGCGCTGCACCCTCAGCGTCCGCCCGGAACCATCTGAGATCAGACCACCTGGAATCAGACCGACTGCAGGAAGGCTCGGACCATGGTCAGCATAGGCACGTACCAGCGGGTCGACGTGACGGATGCCGCGGCATCCCTCGTGCGCGACCTCACCGAGCAGCACGGCCCCCTGATGTTCCACCAGTCGGGTGGATGCTGCGACGGGTCGTCACCCATGTGCTATCCGGTCGGGATGTTCATCACCGGCCCCAGCGACGTGCTTCTCGGTGCCCTCGATGTGGGGCTGGACGCAGCCGTCGAGGTCTTCATGTCGGAGTCGCAGTTCGAGTACTGGAAGTACACCCACCTGACGATCGACGTGGTTCCGGGGCGCGGTGCGGGGTTCTCGGTCGAGGGGCCGACGGGGATGCGGTTTCTGATCCGCTCTCGAATGCTGAATGACGCGGAGCTGGAGTACTTCGGATTGGGGCCCTCAGCGGGCTGAGGCTCTGGGCTGTGGGCTGTGCCTGAGAGTTCGGATGGCACCTGTTGTCGCTATGTGGGGCGCGAAGCGGCTTGAGGTGTCATATGAAGGGGAGGTGTCTCTGTTCGGGTGGCACCTGTTGTCGCTATGTGGGGCGCGAAGCGGCTTGAGGTGTCATATGAAGGGGAGGCGTCTCATCAAGGGGTGGCGTCTCTGTTCGGGTGGCACCTGTTGTCGCTATGAGGGGCGTGAAGCGGCAAGAGGTGTCACATGAAGGGGAGGCGTCTCATCAAGGGGGTGGCCTCTCTGTTCGGATGGCACCTGTTGTCGCTATGTGGGGCATGAAGCGGCATGAGGTGTCATATGAAGGGGAGGTGTCTCTGTTCGGATGGCACCTGTTGTCGCTATGTGGGGCGCGAAGCGGCATGAGGTGTCATATGAAAAAGGGGGGGACCTCGTGAAAGGAAGGGGGAACCCATGGCAGGGGCGAGCCCGTGAGGGCGGGCGCTCAGGCCGGGCTCGCTCAGCGGGGGAGGCGCGGGACCGCGTCGACCAGCGCACGCGTGTACGGGTCCCGCGGCGCGTGCAGCACGGATGGCGTGGCGCCCTGCTCCACGACGCGACCGTTCTGCAGCACGACCGTTCTGTCGCACGCTGCAGCGATCGCGGTCAGATCGTGAGACACCATCACCAGCGACAGCCCGTTCTCGCGACGCAGGCGGTCGAGCAACTCGAGCACCTGCACGCGGGTCGTGACGTCGAGCGCACTGACCGGCTCGTCGGCGAGCAGCACCCGCGGGCGCGAGACCACGGCGCGGGCGATCGCGATGCGCTGGCGCTGTCCGCCCGAGAACTCGTGCGGATAGCGGCGCGCGGTGTCGGCGGGCAGGCCGACCGAGTCCAGCGCCTCGGCGATGCGGCGCTGGGCATCCGCGCCGGATGCCAGTCGCAGCGAGCGCAGCGGCTCTCCGATGATGCGGTCGATGCGCTGTCGGGGGTCGAGCGAAGAATACGGGTCTTGGAAGACCGGCTGCACGCTCGCGCGGAAGCGGCGCATCTGGGCGCCGTCGCGTAGCGAGAAGGGCGCACCGTCGAACAAGACCTGCCCCTCGCGCGGTGTCGAGAGGCCGAGCAGCAGGCGCAGGATCGTCGACTTGCCGGCACCCGATTCGCCGACCAGCCCGAGCGAATCGCCCTCGTCGAGGCTCAGCGACACGTCGTCGAGCACCCGACGCGATCCGTAGGCGAAGCCGGCGCCGCGCAGTTCGAGAAGGCTCACGCGTCGGCCTCCCTCGCATCGAGGAACTCATCGAGCGCGCGGGCGCTGTCGACCAGCATCCGCGTGTACGGCTCCGCCGGGTGCCGCAGCACCTGAGCGACCGCGCCCTCCTCCACGACGAGTCCGTTGCGCAGCACGACGATGCGGTCGACCATGCGCGACACCACGGCCAGGTCGTGGCTGATGAACAGCAGCGCCATGCCGCGCTCGGCGACGAGCCGCTCGAGCAGGGAGAGCACCGCATCCTGCACCGTGACATCGAGGGCTGTCGTCGGCTCGTCGGCGATGAGCAGCTGCGGCCGGGCGGCGAGGGCTATCGCGATGGCGACGCGCTGTCGCTGGCCACCCGACAGCTCATGCGGATAGGCGCGTGCGATCCGCGGTTCGGTCAGAGCAACCTCGTCGAGTGCCGCCGCGACGGCTGAACGCAGCGCGGCGCCGCGGAGCGCGAGATGACGACGCAGCGGCTCCGCGATCTGGCGCTCGACCCTCATCAGAGGGTCGAGGGCGGTGAGCGGCTCCTGGAACACTATCTGGGCGACGGGTCCGCGCAGCGGTCGCACCTCGGCATCCTGTGCTCCGACGACCTGGTGCCCGTCGAGCAGCACCGAACCGGACGCGGCGAGAGAATCCGGCAGCAGGCCGGTGACCGCGAGCGACGTGAGCGACTTGCCCGACCCGGATTCGCCGATCAGCCCGAGGCGCTCGCCGGTTCCCAGGGAGAACGACACGTCGCGCACGAGCGCGCCGGATCCCGAACGCACCGTGAGGCGTGAGACGTCGAGAATGCTCATCGGCTCCTCCGGCGGGTCGGGTCGGCCAGGTCACGCAGACCGTCGGCGAGGAAGTTGACCCCGAGCACGAGGGCGATGATCGCGATGCCGGGAGCGATCGCGCCGACGGGAGCGGTCAGCACGGTGCCCTGCGCCTCTTGCAGCATCCGTCCCCACGACGCGTTGGGCGGGGGTGCGCCGAGTCCGAGATACGACAGACTCGCCTCGGCGAGCACCGCAGCACCGAACTGCAGCGCCAGGCTGACGGCGAGGGTCGGCGCGATGTTGGGCAGCACGTGCTGGAACACGATGCCCAGCGCCGACGTGCCGCTGGTGCGGGCTGCGGTGACGAACTGCTCCTGCAAAACGCGACGCGACAGGATGCGGGTGAGGCGCGCGACGACCGCCGACATCGCCAGTCCGATCGCGAGCACCGCCGACCACAGCGATGCCCCCTGCACGGCGACGACCAGCATCGCGAGCAGCAGCACAGGGAAGGCGATCACGACGTCGAGGCCGGCGGACAGGGTGTCGTCGACCCAGGGCCGCGAGAAGGCGGCGATCAGACCGATGATCGTGCCCAGGATCGCGGCGATCGCGACCGAGCACGTGCCGACGATCAGGGCGATGCGCGCACCCCACATGAGCTGCGACAGCAGATCGCGGCCGAGACGATCAGTGCCGAGGAGGTGCAGGGCGCTCGGCCCCTCGAGGCGGCTGCCACTCGTGTCGGCGAGTGGATAGGGCAGCCAGAACAGCGACACCACCGCCATGAGCACCACGAGGCCGGTGAGGACGAGACCGATCGACAGGGTCGCTCGGGGTCGGCGCCGCTCGGGGACGGGGCTCGTGGCCAGCTGCTCGGCGACGCGGCTCATCGGTTGCCCGAGACGCTCGTGCGCAGGCGCGGATCGATCAGGCGCTGCACGATGTCGGCGGCGAACCCGACGAGCAGCACGAAGAGCGTGCTGACGACGAGCACGCCCTGGATGACCTGGAAGTCGTGCTGCTCGATGGCCGACAGCAGCAGGCTGCCGAGGCCGGGGAGGGTGAAGACGCTCTCGACGACGACCGCGCCGAGCAACGTGGTCGAGAGCTCGATGCCGAGGATCGCGACGACGGGCACCGAGCCGTTGCGCACACCGTGACGCAACAGCGCCTCGGACATGCCTGAGCCGCCCGCCCGCGCGGTGCGCAGGTAGTCGCTGCCGATCACGTCGAGCGTGGCCGAGCGCACGTAGCGACTGAGCGAGGCGCTCATGACGATCACGATCGTGGTGATCGGCAGCGCGAGCGAGCGCAGCGCATCGGCCGGATCCTCCCAGTCGTCGCGAGGGAAACCGCCCGACGGCAGTGCCCCGAGGCCGAGGGCGAAGATCCAGACGAGCACGACGCCGACCCAGAACACGGGCACTGCGACGCCCAACTGCGCGAACCCCGAGAGGGCGATGCCGTACCAGCGGTCGGACTTCACGGCGGCGGTGATGCCGATCACCAGCGAGACGAGCAGGGCTGCGGTGAAGGCGATGAGCGTGAGCGGGAGGGTCACGGCGAGGCGGTCGGCGATGTCGGGTCCCACCGGCCGCGAGCTCAGGAAAGACTCACCCAGATCGAAGCGCAGCAGCTGGCCCGCCCAGGTGGTGAACTGCTGCAGAAGGGGCTGATCGGAACCTACCTGCGCACGGGCGGCGGCGATCTGCTCGGGGGTCGCGTTGACCGAGAGCAGCGCGTTGGCCGGGTCGCCGGGCAGCAGGCGCAGCAGCACGAAGATCGCGATCATCGCGACGACGAGCGACAGCACGAGGAACGCGAGGCGGCGCAGCAGGTAGGCGAGCATGGCTTCTCAGGATGGAAGAGGGGGATGCCGACGCGCGGCATCCCCCTCGCGCGTCAGGACTTGACGATGTCGTAGGCGAAGAACTGCGAGTTCAGGCCGTTGACCGGGTAACCGCTGAGGTCGCTCGAGGCGACCACGATCTGCGGGTACAGGTACAACCATACGCTCGCGGCATCGTCGGCGATCTTCTCGTTGACCTTCTTCAGCAGAGCGGTCTGCTCGTCGGTCGTGGCGGCCTGCTCGGCATCCGACACCCACTGCTGCACCTCGGCGTCGTCATAGCCCCAGTAGAAGTCGGGGTTGCCGTACCAGACCACGTCGCGGTCGTTCACGTGCTCCTGCAGGGTGGCCTCGAAGTCCTGCTCCTTGAACACCTTCGTGTACCACTCATCGGCGCTGATCGTGTTGATCTCGACCGTGATGCCGACCTCGGCGAGCTGGGACTGCAGGAACTCCGCCACGGCGGGGTGCGGGTCGTAGCTCGGGGTGTCGAGTGTGAACGTGAAACCGTCGGCGTAGCCGGCCTGCGCGAGCAGATCCTTCGAGAGGTCGACGTCGTAGGGGTTCACCTGCGTGAGGTCTTCATACCAGGGATCGGTCGGCGGAACCATGGAGCCGATCAGGGTGCCGTAGTCGCCCCAGATCGACTCGAGGAGCTTCTGGGTGTCGACGGCCGAGTAGATCGCCTTGCGCACGAGTGCGTTGTCGAACGGCGCGACCCGGTCGTTGAACGCGAGCAGCTCCTTCGTGGTCGAGGTGCCCTCGCTGATGACGTAGTCGTCGTTGTCGAACTGCGAGAGCGAGTCGGGGCTCTGCACGCTGGTGATGACATCGATCTCACCCGTGAGCAGAGCGTTGTTCTCGGCCGTCGCGTCGGTGAAGTAGGTGTAGACGACCTCGCCGTTCTCGGCGGGGTCACCCCAGTAGTCGTCCCAGCGGGCGAGAGTGAGGGTCGAGCCCTTCTTCCACTCGTCGAGCGTGTACGGGCCGGTGCCGTCTTCGGTGCTGGTGATGTCGCCGGCCTCGTCGTTCACGATCCAGACGTAGCTGAGGTTGTAGAGGAACGAGATCGATCGCTGCGACAGGGTGAAGACGACTGTCCGGTCGTCGGGGGTCGCGATGTCGGCGATGGTCGCGAAGCTCGACTTGCGTGCAGACACCGAGTCCTCGGCGGTGACGGCCTCGACGCTCGACTTCACGTCGGCAGAGGTCAGCGGGTCGCCCGAATGGAAGGTCACGTCGTCGCGCAGCGTGATCGTGTAGGTCAGCCCGTCGTCCGACACCTGGGCGTCTTCGGCGAGAAGCGGCTCGACCTCGCCGTCGTCGGTCAGGCGGTAGAGGCCCTCGTAGACGTTGCCGGTCAGCGCCTCGGTCACGCCCTGGCCGCCGCCCTGGGTGTTGCTCAGGTTGGTCGGCTCGTACAGCGAGCCGATCGCGATCGTGGCGTCTTCGCTCGCGGCGTCATCGGTCGCTCCCGAGGCGCAGCCGGCCACCAGGGCGATCGTGGCGACGGCGCCGAGCGCGCCGAGCATGCGTGTTCTTCTCATGAGTACTCCAGGGTGAGCGTGTGGGTCGGGGTGAGCGGAGGCGTCGTCACGCCGAGTAGATGTCGAAGCCGTCGCGGAACACGACGTTCTTCTCGCCTGCTCGGATGGGCAGGGGGAAGCGGTTGGATGCCGGCGGCAGCGGGCAGTTGTACTGGGCGCTGAAACCGCACGGCGGCACGAAGGCGCGGTTGAAGTCGAGGACGACCTCGCCCTCGTCGTCGCGCAGCTCGACGAACAGGAAACGTCCCGACCCGTAGGTCTCCGACCCGTTGGTCTCGTCGCCGAAGACGAGCAGCAGGGTGCCGCCGTCGTCGAAGGCCGCCAGGTCGTACTCGCGGCCGTCGAGCTCGAAGTGGATGTCACCGGGAACGACGAGATCGCGGGTGCCGCCGTTGTCGCGGATGTGCTCGAAGGACACTCGGCGGTCGCCGGACACCGGGGTGAAGTGCCCCGTGAGCACCCATGCGGGGTCGTACTCGTACGTGTCGATGCGTTCGAAGGCGCGGATCGCGGGCGCCTCGGCGTCCCACAGACGCAGTCCGTGCTCGGCCTCGCCGGTCTCGATGTTCGTGCGTTCGATCGGCGTCGCCACGACGGTCGGGGCGGCCGCGTGCTGCGCCGCGGCGAGATCGGGCTGCTCGCGGGTCCATCGCGTCTCGATCAGGGCGAGGTTGCCGGTCGGGCCCGTGACCGAGTCGCGGCGGGAGGCCTGCCAGAGGGTGTGGGCTTCGCGTTCAGACATCATTTCCATTCTCGTGCATGCAGAGGGAGGCGGCCCCGTCACCGTCACGAGGGGTAACGCGCGCAGACGGCGATCACTTCCCGCACGAGGGTCCGTGCACGAAAACGAGGGCCGAAAGATGCTTTCGCTACTCGATTCGCAGGTGTATCGGAGCGGCGCATCCGGGAAGGTCCGCCGCAATTTCGTGCAACGTATCCCGGTATACCGTTATGCCTAACGCGTTGATATGTCAGTCCCCAGCTGACCCCGCGTCGGACGGTTCGACCGTCCTGCGGAGGGAGAGTCACATCTCCTTCTGATCCCGAGGGGGGATGGGGTGGGAGCGCTGATCCCCAGTCAGCACCCACCCCCACAACCCGCCCTCGGGGGCTCCGTTCAGGACGAACGCGACCAGAACCAGAAGATCGTGAAGCCCACCACGAGAACGATCGGCAGCCAGCGGCCGCTGCGCTTGAGTCGACGGCCTTCCTGCGCCACACCGGGCGGCGGTGCGAGCAGGCCCGCGGGCGCCGCGAACGGCAGCTGATCGGAAGCGGTCGGCGACGTGTCCGCGAGCGGGCTCGACGCCGTGGCAGCGGCGGCCGACCCCTCGGCGAGCAGGCGATCGTCACGCCAGCGTGCCCACTGCTCGAACTTGGTCAGCAGCGCGCCGACGGCCCCGAACAGCCACGCCCAGTTCGCCGGATCGAGGGTCGTCACCTTGCGCTGCGTGTAGAGGAAGAGCCAGTCGTCGACGATCTCGACGTCGAGTTCGGCGGCGTTGTCGATGAAGCGCGCCATGATGTCGGGCGTGAACAGGTAGAGCGCGTCCTGCTCGTACCCGGTCGGGCAGTAGAGCGTGAAGTACCGGTCGAAGTCGCCCTCGAGCGACAGGCGCTGCTCTCGCTGGAAGGCGGCGGGCAGGTTCGAGCCGAACCCGTTGTTGCCCTTGGCGTCGAGCACGATGTTCGGCAGCGGCACATCGAGCTTCACCGCGACGTAGCCCCACCGGTGCGTGGTCGCGTTCTTGCCCGACCCTGTCGTGTACTGGAAGTTGCCGAACTCGACGAAGCGGGGGCGGTCGCCGCGCACCAGGTCGGTCGCGACTCGCGAGTGGCCGAGGCCGAACACCATCCCCGGCAGCTGCGGATCCGCGACTCGGGCTTCATACGACATGCCGTTCGCCCGAGCGAACGCGTCGAGACGGTATCTCGTCACGCGCGCACGCCGCCAGCTGACCACGGCGATCACGGCCACGGCGATCCCGATGCCGCCGAAGACGAACAGGCCGAGGCCGCCGATGCCGGAGGACCCCGGAGCGGTCAGGAACGAGATCATGGTCGAGGCCAGGATCGGAACCGCGACGACCAGGACGATCGCGACCACTACGAAGGCGATGATCGATGACGCCGCGAGGCCGGTCGATCCCTTCGAGCGGAGCTCGGAGGAGAAGGCGCTGACGGCGCGCGGATCGACGGCGTCGGTGAGAGCGCGCGCGTCGAACGACGGGGCCGGCTGCGGCGCGCTCATCGGTTCACCTCGTCGGCGTTCCACGTGAGATCCGCGTTCTCGCCGATCGAGAACGCCTCGAGGTGCTCGTCGGCGCAGAGTGCGGCGATGAGCTCTGTCGTTCCCGCCACGATCGTCGAGTCGTAGTCGACTTCGGTCACGAGCACCCAGGCATGATCGTCGGGCCACAGGATGCTCGGGCTCTGCGCCGAGGGCGGGAAGCCATGGGCTTCTGCCGGCCGGTCTCGCCACGGCACGCCGAGCACCCACTCCGGGGTTCCGAAGACACTGAGCTCGCCCCGGAAGAGCACGTGATCGCGACCGGGCAGATGAAGGCGGGGGCCCTCCGATATCTCGCGGGGGAGGATGCCCTGCTGCCAGGTGGGCTTGCGGAAGACGTTGTTGAACGGATCGTGCACGCTGCGGTCGAGCATCGCCTGATGGTTCGGGTCGTCGCTGAAGGTGAGGAATGCCCGCGACGGCGTGTGGCCGAGGTGGCCGAGGAGCCCGCCGTGCCCCTCCCAGAGCGCGGCGAAGCCGGCATCCGGAGTGCCGGTGTGCGCGAGCAGGTGCGTCGCGATGGCGGCGAACACCTCGGCCGACAGCTCTCCCTCGATCGGCGCGAAGAACTCGCGGCCGTCGGGTGCGATCCTGGTGCGCCAGTCGGCGTCGATCGGCGTGCGCACGATGCTCCGCCATTGCGCGAGCGGATGCAGGGTCGTGCCGAACGCCGAGGCGGCATCCGCCCACGTCGCCGCCTGCTCGGGCACCGCGCTGCCGGCGACCGGGCGCACGATCGCCGGATGAAGCACTCGCGCATATGCCGGAAAGCCGTGCGGGACGACCGAGTGCATGCTCGCGGTCATCGAGTCGTCGAGACGATCGCGCAGCCACTCTCCGGCCGACGTGTCAGAGGTCCACTGCATGCGCTCCACGGTACCTGCGAGGCATCACTCGGCCGCCCGCGGCGACGGCCGGTCTCGAAAGGCGTTCGGACGAATCGCGGCGGGGGCGGGTGCGTCTGCTTGTTTTCGTCTCGCGCGGGCGGCACGGATCCGGGGTGCCCGAGACGCCCGATCGCGGCGACCGAACGCGTGCCGACGACACCCCCATAATCGGAACGTGACCTCCTCTGCATCCATCCCCTCGCTCGACGGCCGCCGGTTCCGCATGGTCTCCTCGACCACGTCGGCGGTCGACCCGGATGCTCCGAGCGAGTTCGTCTATCAGGAGCGCGACGGTGCGATCTGGGGCGACTACTCGGGCGACACCGTGACGTTCGGCCGCTTCGTCGGCACTCGCACCGGCGACTCCATCTGGGTGTCGTTCGTGCATGTGCTCGTCGCCGACGGCACCGTGGTCACGGGCGACGGCGAGAGCGAGCTCGAGCTCACAGACGACGGACGCATCCGTCTCGTCGAGCACTACGAGATGCATGGGCTGCCGCAGCTCAGCGTGTGCGAAGAGGTCGCTGCGGCCTGAGTGCGGGGCGTTTCGTCTCGGTCGGCTTCGCCGTCCTCGCTCAACGTACGGGGTGGCGGGCGGAGGGGAGGGCGTCCTCGCTCGACGAACGGGTGGGGTCAGCGTGGCGGCAGCGTGTCGCGTCCTGGGGAGGCCGGCGTCCAGCGGGTCATGCCGAGGGACGCCTGCGGCTCGCGCTCAGGCAGGTCGGACGGAAGCAGGAACGACCGTCGCACGACCTCGTCGAGCACCACCACGCTGACGACCGTGCGCACCTCGGGCAGCTGCGCGATCACGCCGGTGGAGAACTCGTGCACGCCGCTCACGTCGACCGCGCGGATCAGCAGCATCGCGTCGTGCTCGCCCGTGGTGATCGCGCACCATTCGACGTCGGGCATCTCGACGATGCGGTCGCGGAACGACGCCCAGGCCTGCGGATGCACCGTGACGAAGACCAGCGCGCCGATCGACAGCCCCGCCTTGGCCTGGTCGACCTGTGCGCTGAAGCCGGTGATGACGCCGTCCTGCATCAGGTTCTCGACGCGCGTGTACGCGTTGGCCCGCGAGATGCCGACCGTCTCGGCGAGAGCGGCGATCGAGATGCGACCGTTATCGCGAAGCGTCTCGAGGATTCTGTATCCGATGTCGTCCAGTGGGGTGGCACTTCGTCCAGATTGCCTCACAGCTTCGTCGCTCTTGGTGGACACAATGCTCCTCACGGGCTGGCTCTTGGACAGACTGTGGTGACGTCTGCATTCTTGCTGGACACATAGTCCCATACAATGCGAATCTGATCACCGGTCGTCCACCCGGCGTCGACCGAACCCGATGAACTCCTCGCCCTTGGAGGCCCATATGTCGTCACGTCGCAGCACGTCCGTCATCGCGATCGGAGCCGTCGCGCTCCTCGCCCTCGCTGGTTGCTCCGGTGGCAACTCGGCGAACAACAGCGCAGAGTCGTCCGGCTCGGACTCGCTCGTCATCGACACCGCCTTCTCGATCGAGACCGCCGACCCGGGTCACACTTACGACCCGACCGGCAACATGATCGCGAAGGCCCTGTACGAGACCCTGGTCGACTTCGAGGGTTCAGACGTCTCGACACCGGTTCCGGGACTCGCGTCATGGGAGCAGAACGACGAGGCGACCGAGTTCACCTTCACGCTCGAGGGAGACCGGGTCTTCTCCGACGGCTCGCCGATCGAGGCGAAGGACGTGGTCTTCACGCTGCAGCGCATCCAGGGCATGACCGATGCCAAGCCGAACTTCCTCCTCGGAGGGCTCACGGTCACCGAGGTCGACGAGAAGACGATCTCGATCACGTCCGAGACGCCGCTGCTGCAGCTGCCCGCGATCCTCGCGAACCCCGCGCTCGGCATCGTCAACTCCGATGTCGTGATGGAGAACGGTGGATCGATCGACGGATCCGACAGCGCGCAGAGCTTCCTCGACGGCGAGTCGGCAGGTTCGGGCCCGTTCGTGCTCGACACCCTCGACCTCTCGTCGCAGGTCGTGCTCACCAAGAGCGACGAGTACAACGGCGACGAGGAGGCCGAGTTCGGCCGCGTCGTCGTGCGCAACGTGTCGGAGAGCGCCACGCAGCTCGCCAACCTCAAGGGCGGCGACTCGATGGTCGCGATGGACCTCAACGGCGACCAGGTCTCGGGCCTCGGCGATGGACTGAACGTCGACTCGGTGCCGTCCGGTCAGACGATCTTCCTGCTGCTCAACCAGTCCGAGGCCGTCGCGGGTGAGCTCGCGAACGTCAAGATCGCCGAGGCGATCCGCTACGCGCTCGATTACGACGCTCTGCTGGAGCTCGCGGGTGCAGGTGCCGTGCAGGCGACGGGTGTCATTCCTCCCGGATTCGAGGGTGCTCTCGAGACCGGCGTCGAGCAGGACCTCGACAAGGCGGAGGCGGCGCTCGCCGAGGCCGGTTACACGGGTCAGACGCTGAAGCTGCAGTTCCCGAACGACTACCCGGTCGGCGGCGTGGAGTTCACCCCTCTCGCCGAGCGCATCCAGGCGCAGCTCGAGGATGCCGGCATCTCGGTGGAACTCGCCCCGGCGCCCTTCGCCACCGAGCTCGACGCGTACGTCAACGGCACCGAGGGCTTCGGCCTGTGGTTCTGGGGTCCCGACTACGCGGACTCGGCCAACTTCCTCCCCTTCGCTCCCGGCCTGAAGGTCGGTCTGCGCGCGGGATGGGCTGCCGAGGCGAACCCCGAGATCGCGGGCATCGCAGCCGGTGCCGCTGCCGCGACCGACGAGGCCCAGCGCAGCGACGCCTTCACCTCGTTCGCCGAGGCGATGCAGACCGAGGGCCCCTTCGTGCCGCTGATCGTGCCGGGTCGCAACATCGCTGCCGCCGATGCCGTCACCGGCGCCGTGTACAACTCGGTGTGGGAGATGGACATCGCCGAGATCACGCCCGCCGGCTGATCGGAGCTGACTCATGACGACGGTGGCCGTGCGGCGGCAAGCACAGCGTCGCAGGTCGCCGCTCGTCGGATACCTGCTGCGCCGGATCGGCACTTCGCTGCTCCTTCTCGTGGGGGTCACGATCGTGACCTTCGCGCTCACGAACCTCGTGCCGGGCGACCCCGTGTCGGCGGCGCTGGGTGAGGGAGCATCACAGAACCCCGAGACGCGCGAGGCGTTCATCAAGGCCCAGGGCCTCGATCAGCCGCTGTTCGTGCAGTACTTCATCTACATGGGGAACCTCCTTCGCGGAGACCTCGGCACGTCGCTGGTGACCGGGCGACCGGTCACCAGCGACGTGGCCACCGCAGTGCCGGCGACGATCGAGATCGCGATCGGCGCCATCATCCTCAGCCTCGCGGTCAGCGTCGTGCTCGGAACCCTCGCGGCGTATCGTCGCGGACTCGTCACCGACCAGGTGATCCGCATCGTGACGCTGATCGGCCTGAGCGTGCCGACGTTCTGGCTCGCGCTGGTCAGCTTCTACGTGTTCTTCCTCGAGCTGCGCATCGCCCCGGGGTCGGGTCGTATCTCTCCGTCGATCACGCCGCCGCCCCGCGTCACCGGGCTCTACACGGTGGACTATCTGCTCAACGGAGACGGCGTCGGATTCGCCGACGCGCTCGCCCACCTCGCTCTGCCGGTCATGGTGCTGTCGCTCGTGACGATCGGTCTGCTGACCCGCTTCATCCGCACCTCGGTGCTCGAGGTGCTCGGCAGCGACTACGTGCGAGCAGCTCGCGCGAAGGGTCTTCCCGCGATGCGGGTGATCCTCGACTACGTGCTGCGCGGAGCATCGCTTCCGATCCTCACCGTGGTCGGTGTGGCATTCGGAGCACTGCTCTCGGGCACCGTGCTCGTCGAGTCGGTGTTCGCCTGGCCGGGGCTCGGCACCTACGCCTACAACTCGGCCGCGAACCTCGACCTGCCCGGCATCATGGGCGTCGGTCTCGTCGTCGGCTTCATCTACCTCCTCATCAACTTCGTCGTCGACCTTCTGTACGGCGTCCTCGACCCGAGAGTGAGGATCGCATGAGCCGCATCGACTCGGCATCCGGCCCGTGGCGGTTCCGCGTCCGCTGGCCGCGCGCCTGGCGCACGCCCCTCGGCGTGATCGGCACGGTGATCGCGGGTGCGTGGATCATCGTCGCCTTCACCGCGCAGTGGTGGGTGCCGTACGGCCCCAACGCCCAGGTCCTCCCGCGCCTGCAGGCACCGGGCATCGACACGCTGCTCGGCACCGACGGCAACGGCCGCGACATCTTCTCCCGCCTGATGACCGGTGCGACCGTGAGCCTGCCGCTCGCGCTCATGCTCGTGATCGCCGCGATGATCATCGGAACGGTGATCGGCGCCGTCGCCGGGTACTTCGGCGGCTGGGTCGATGAGACGCTGATGCGCATCACCGACCTGTTCATGGCGTTCCCGACCGTCATCCTCGCCATGGTGGTGGCGGCATCCCTCGGCCCGTCGCTGTTCAACGCGGTGATCGCGGCGATCGTCGTCTCGTGGCCGCAGTACTCACGAGTGACCCGCAGCATCGTGCTCGGACTCCGCGGGCAGAACTACGTGATCGCGGGTCGCCTGCTCGGTCATTCGCCGCTGCGGACCCTGTTCGTCGACATCCTGCCGAACATCGCGGGCCCCGTGCTGGTGCTCGCGACGCTCGACATCGGTGCGGCGATCCTGCTGCTCTCGGGCCTCTCATTCCTGGGTCTCGGTGCGCAGCCTCCGACCGCCGAGTGGGGGTCGATGATCTCCGCGGCGATGCAGAACTTCGACGCCTGGTGGCTCGGGGTCTTCCCGGGTCTCGCGATCCTCACCGTGGTGCTCGCCTTCAACTTCCTGGGTGACGCGATGCGCGACATCCTCGACCCGACGGCCGAGGTCACTCACGAGAAGCAGGCCGATCACGTGGCCTCTGCGAAGGGAGCGGCAGCATGAGCGCCCCGGCCCGCACGAGTGCACTGAGCATCCGCGATCTCACGATCGAGATCGGACGCCCGCTCGTGCACGGCGTCTCGCTCGACCTCGAGGCCGGTCGCATCCACGGCCTCGCCGGCGAATCCGGATCGGGCAAGACCCTCACCTCGCTCGCCGTGCTCGGGCTCCTGCCGCGGCAGGCGCGCACCGGCGGATCCATCACGCTCGCGGGGGAGGAGCTGGTCGGCATGCGCCGTCGGGCTCTGAATCGCATCCGGGGCCGTCGCATCGCGATGATCTTCCAGGACCCCTCGGCGTCGCTGCATCCGCAGCTGCCCATCGGGCGCCAGCTCACCGACCACATGCGCGTGCACCTCGGCCTGCGGGGCGAGGCCGCGAGGGCACGGGCGATCGAACTGCTCGAGACGGTGCAGGTGCCGAATCCGGATGCTGCGCTGAAGCGGTATCCGCACCAGTTCTCCGGCGGACAGCGTCAGCGCATCGCGATCGCGTGTGCTCTGGCGTGCGACCCCGAGGTGCTGCTGGCCGACGAGCCGACCACCGCGCTCGACGTCACGGTGCAGGCCGGCATCCTGCGGCTGCTGCGTGACCTCGCGACCGAGCGCGACCTGGCGGTGCTGCTCGTCACCCACGACCTGGGGGTGATGAGCGCGATCGCCGATGAGGTCGCCGTGATGAAGAACGGGCACATCGTCGAGCGGGCCGACCGCGAGACGCTGTTCCGCGACCCGCAGCACGAGTACACCCGCACGCTGCTCGCGGCCCTGCCGGGGTCGAAGCTCGCGAACGTCGATGCGGATCCCGCGCTGCTCGATCCGGTGCTGCCGGAGTCGGCCGCGCACGACGCCGAAGAGGAGGCCCGAGATGAGTGAAGTCGCCGTCCTCGACGCGCAGGGAGTCGTCGTGCGGTACCCCGGGAGCCCG
Organism: Microbacterium hydrocarbonoxydans; assembly: GCF_904831005.1. Taxonomy (NCBI): domain Bacteria; kingdom Bacillati; phylum Actinomycetota; class Actinomycetes; order Micrococcales; family Microbacteriaceae; genus Microbacterium; species Microbacterium hydrocarbonoxydans. Next base: position 2,663,185 of record NZ_LR882982.1, read on the forward strand.
CCGGTGGTCGCCGTCGACGGCGTCTCGCTGACCGTCGCCCCCGGAGAGACCGTCGCGCTCGTGGGCGAGTCCGGCAGCGGAAAATCGAGTCTTGCCCGCGCGGTCGTCGGCATCGAGAAGCTCGCCGGCGGAGAGGTGCGCTTCCGCGATGTGCCGGTGAAGCCGCTCGGCATCCGTCGACGCGACCTCGCTCTCACCGGCATCCAGATGGTGTTCCAGGATCCGTCGACCTCGCTGAACCCGCGTCGACGCGTGGGTGATCAGATCGCCGACGGCATCGCGACCGCTCGCGCACGAGGTGCCGAGGGATCGACCGTGTCGGAGTGGCTCGACCGCGTGGGGCTGCCGGCCGAGGTCGCGACACGGTATCCGCATCAGTTCTCGGGCGGGCAGAAGCAGCGCCTCGCGATCGCTCGGGCGCTCGCCGCGCGGCCGTCGCTGCTGGTCGCCGACGAGCCGATCTCGGCGCTCGACGCCTCGACCCAGACCAGCGTGGCGGGTCTCATGCGCGATCTCGTGGCGGAATCAGGTGCGGGGATGCTGTTCATCTCGCACGACCTCGCCGTGGTGCGCCGCATCGCCGACCGCACGTTCGTGATGTTCGCCGGTCGGGTGCTCGAAGCCGGGGCCACCGACCGTGTGTGGTCTGCACCGCAGCATCCGTACACCCAGGCGCTGCTCGCCGCGATCCCCGAGCCCGACGGTGCAGGTCGCATTCCTGCAGCACCGTCGAGCGACGAGCGCGCAGTGTGGTCGGAGGTCGCGCCGGTCCTCGACTGAGGGGGGCGGCGTCCGCGCGGGCGGCATCGGCTGCTCAGCGCGGAATGAGCCTGTACGGCACTTCGTGACCGGCGCCCGGTGAGGCGGGAGCGGTGAGGATGTCGAGGATGGTCGAGGCCGCCTGCGCGACGCCGTGATCGACCGTCGAGAAGGTCGGGATGTGGAACCCGCCCTCCTCTATGTGGTCGAACCCCATGACCTGCACCCGCTCGGGCACTGCGATGCCGCGGCTGCCGAGCGTGTAGAGAGCGCCGAGCGCCAGGCTGTCGCTGAAGCAGAAGAGCGCGTCGAACTCCACACCGCTCTCGATCAGGCGCTCGACCGCCTTCGACCCTTCGGCTCTGTGGAACTGCTCGACGGCGGCGTAGAGCGAGGGATCCGGGTCGATGCCGGCTGAGGCGAGGGCCCTGAGATATCCCTCGAATCGCAGGCGCGAGGTGGCGGTCGGCCCCGACTGCTGCACGCCGACCGCGGCGATGCGTCGCCGCCCGCTCTCGAGAAGGAACTCCGTGGCTGCCGCAGCCGCCGACACGTTGTCGATCCCCACGTGATGCGCGGTCGCTCCGACGAGGGTCTCGGCCTGTTCTCCGATCAGCACGAGTGGCGGCGCGGCCGGTCGGTTCGCGATGTCGGCCGCTGTGAGGGCGAGCGGGCTCATGACGATGCCGTCGAGAGCAGGGAGTCCCTCGCCCGCCATCATCGCCGTCTCGCTGGCTCTGTCGCCTCCCGTCTGGGCGATCAGCACGGTGAGTGCCCGCGTCTGAGCGGTGGTGACGAACTGCGAGGCGAACTCGGCGAAGTACGGTTCGCGCAGGTCGGGAAGCACCAGGGCGATGAGACCGCTGCGGCCGTTGCGCAGTTGTCGCGCGGCGAGATTCGGGCGATAGCCGAGCTCGTCGATCGCTGCGAGGATGCGGTGTCTCACCTCGTCGCCCACCCAGCCGGTGCCGTTCACGACGTTCGAGACCGACTTCGCGCTCACACCGACCCGGGCAGCGACGTCGGCGAGTGTGACGCGGGCCATCGAGGCTCCCTTCCGTGCGGTGGGGTGAGCGCGGTCAGCGCGCGAACTGCTCGACCGACTCTAGCGTTTGACCGTAGTTCAACGTGGAACTATCGTGTTGTCCTCCACAGAAGAACCGTTCGACGATGAATGGCCGGCGAGAGCCGACCGGAAGAGGAGCCGTGCCCGTGGCACCGAGACACGACCGATCAGGCGACGAGTCCCTTCGAGCGAGCCGATTGGAGACCGCGCGCCCCCGACCACAGCTCGTGCGCGACTCCTTCGTCGATCTCGACGGGGAATGGGGCTTCGCGCATGACGACTCAGACCTCGGTCTCAGCGAGCGCTGGCATGACGGACGCGAGCTGCCCGACCGCATCCGCGTCCCGTTCCCGCCCGAGTCGCCCGCATCGGGTCTCGGTGCGACGGGATTCCATCCCGTCGTGTGGTACCGGCGGGTCCTGACCTCGAGCGACCTCGACGATGCGGGCCACAGCGAGGGAAGACGGGTCATCCTGCACTTCGGCGCCGTCGACCACCGAGCCACGGTCTGGGTCGACGGCAGCATCGTGGGCGCGCATGAGGGCGGACACACCCCCTTCGCCTTCGACATCACCGATGCCCTCGACGCCTCGACCGATGAGCACGCGATCGTCGTGCGTGCAGAAGACGATCCCCACGATCTCGCGCAGCCGCGAGGCAAGCAGGATTGGCACGAGCATCCGCACGCCATCTGGTACCACCGCACGACCGGCATCTGGCAGACGGTCTGGATCGAATCGGTGTCGCCGCAGCATGTCACGGCGATCAACTGGACGAGCGATCTGACCGCGGGCACGGTGACGGCCGAGATCGCGCTCAGCCGCCGTGCCGACAGCATCGTGCACGTGCGGATCGCCCACGAGGGGCGGACTCTCGCCGACGCCAGCATCAGGGCCGACGACACCCGCACGACGCTCACTCTTCCGCTCGCAGGTCAGGAGAACGGTCAGCACTACGAGCACCTTCTCTGGCGCCCCGAGAGCCCGGTGCTGCTCGACGCCTGGGTGCGAGTCGAGACCGACGGCGTCGAGACGGATGCCGCGGCGAGCTACCTCGGGCTCCGCTCGATCGACTGGACGCAGGGAGCGTTGCTGCTGAACGACCGCCCGGTCACGCTGCGCTCGGTGCTCAGCCAGGGCTACTGGCCCGAATCTCACCTCGCTGCACCGTCGGCAGAGGCGCTGCGCCGCGAGGCCGAGCTCATCGCGGAGCTCGGGTTCAACTCGGTGCGCATCCATCAGAAGGTCGAGGACGAGCGCTTCCTGTACTGGGCCGACCGGCTGGGCCTGCTGGTCTGGGGTGAGATGCCGGCCACCTACACGTTCAGCCCCGAGTCGGTGCGGCGCACGACGGCCGAGTGGACCGAGGCCGTGATGCGTGATCGTGCGCACCCCAGCGTCATCACCTGGGTGCCGCTCAACGAGAGCTGGGGCGTGCAGCACATCGCATCGCGCGCCGATCAGCGGGCCTTCGCCGAGGGGCTGTACCACCTGACGAAGGCGCTCGACCCGACCAGGCCCGTCATCTCGAACGACGGGTGGGAGCTGGGGACGTCCGACCTCTGGACGGTGCACGACTACGAATGGGACGGCCAGGTGCTGACCGATCGCTACGACGTCGACGAGAGCGCGCTGCGCGAGTACATCGACGGCATCGGCCCGGCAGGGCGGCGGATCCGGCTCGAGGGAACGGTCGACCGGGGGCAGCCGATCATGCTCACGGAGTTCGGCGGGGTGAAGTGGGCAGCGGATGCGGGACCCGCGAACTCGTGGGGCTACTCCGAAGCACAGAGCCCCGAAGACTACGAGCGCAGGCTCGCCGAGATCCTCGGAGCCGTGCAGTCCGGCGTCCGGGACCGTCGCGGCCGCCGCGGAGGCCTCGCAGGCTGGTGCTGGACTCAGCTGACCGACACGATGCAGGAGCAGAACGGTCTGCTCACCGAGGCGAGAGAACCCAAGCTCGCGCTCGAGACCTTGCGCGCCTTGATCACGGGCACGCGTTCGTAGCGGAGGAGATCTCTCGCTGCGAAGGACCCGTCAGCCCGGATGCTCCTTCACAGCGCGAGAAGTCCTTCCGAGCGCGCGCCGACACGCGGCGGGTGAACGCAGAGCGGGCCGGGGTGAAGACCCCGGCCCGCTGCGCGAGAGATCAGACGGGTGCGACGATGTTCTGCGCGACGTCCCACTCGGTGATCTCCATCGAGGTCTCGATGGACTGGCCACCGGCATCAGCGGATGCCGTCGATGCCAGGATCACGTAGTCGGAGGTGACCTCGTAGACGACGTCGACCGGAACGCCCTGCATGTCGGCCGTGCCGCTCACCAGGAAGACGTCCTGGCCGAGGCGGTTGCCGGTGCCGGTGACCGAGAAGTCGCCGGTCAGGCCACCTGCGGCCTCGGCGGGGTCGATGCCCTCGAGGTTGGCGGCGCTCGTGCTGAGCGCGGCGATGACGGGGTCGGACGACTGCGGGTCCGCGGCCTGCCACTCGCTCGTGGGCGACTTGACCCAGACGTCGTCGCCGATCACGATGAGCGACCCCACCGGCGAGTTCGACTCGACGGCCTTGTCGGCCGGGCTGTACTTCATGGTCGACTCCATGCCCAGCACCGAGGTGGTGCCCGCGTAGCCCGCGGTGTCGGCCATGGCCTCGGTGATGCAGGCGCCCAGGGCTGCGCCGTCGACGGATGCGCCTTCGGCGAGCTCAGGGCAGTCGGATGCCGGTGCGGTCGTCTCCTCCTGCTCCGCGGCGGCGGTGGGCTTCTCTTCGGCAGGCTTCTCCTCCGCCCCGGCAGAGCATCCGGTGAGCAGCACGGCAGCGGTCAGGGCGAGCCCGACTCCCCACTTCTTGGAACGCATCATGTTTCCCCCTTCGGTCGTGCGCGCGGTGGCCATCACCGAGCACGCATTCCAGCATGCCAAGTCCCGGCGGTACCGCGTGGAGGCAGCCCGGAGGAATCTCAGCTAGACTGTCGAGGTTGTCTGCCCTGTGGCATCCATTCGGGAAGCCATGGCAGACGACATGCACACACCCTCCTGCTTCCGGGAAAGTCCCGGAAGCCGTTCTAGTCCGAAGGAGGTGGGTAAGTGACGCACCAGTACGAACTCATGGTCATTCTGACCCCCGAGATCGACGAGCGCCAGGTCGCACCCACGCTCGACAAGTTCCTGAAGGTCATCACCAACGATGGTGGCTCGATTGAAAAGGTCGATGTCTGGGGCAAGCGCCGGTTCGCTTATGAGATCCAGAAGAAGACCGAGGGCATCTACGCCGTCGTGAACTTCACCGCTACCAGCGAAGCCACGCAGGAGCTCGACCGTCAGCTGAAGCTGAACGAGCAGATCATGCGCACCAAGGTGCTCCGTGCCGAGGAAGCTCAGGCAATGATCGCTTCCGAGGCGAAGCGCGCCGAGGAGAAGGCTGCCCGCAAGGCCGCCAAGGCTGCGAAGGCCTGAGTTCCATGGCCGGCGAAACAGTCATCACCGTGGTGGGAAACCTCACGGCCGACCCCGAGCTGCGTTACACGCAGAACGGACTGCCGGTGGCGAACTTCACCATCGCTTCGACGCCTCGGAACTTCGACCGCGCCGCCAACGAGTGGAAGGACGGCGAAGCGCTGTTCCTCCGCGCGTCGGTCTGGCGTGAGTTCGCCGAGCACGTGGCGGGTTCGCTGACCAAGGGAATGCGCGTCATGGCGCAGGGCCGTCTGCGTCAGCGCTCCTACCAGGACCGCGAAGGCAACCAGCGCACCGCGATCGAGCTGGAGGTCGACGAGATCGGCCCCTCGCTCCGGTACGCGACCGCGCAGGTCACTCGGGCGGCGTCCAACGGTGGCGGTGGCGGCGGCGGACAGTCGCGCCCCGCGCAGCAGCAGCAGGTGTCGGAGGAGCCGTGGTCCACGCCCGGCTCGTCGACCAGCGCAGATGCCTGGAGCACTCCGGGCAGCTTCGGTGACGACACCCCCTTCTGAGAAATCTTCTGGATCGGGTCGCTGAGTCCGTCGAAAGACTCGGTGGTCCGTCTCACAACTAAGGAAAAACAATGGCTGGAAAGTCGAGCGGCGACCGCCGCAAGCCGCGGAAGGGTGGCAAGCCCACCGCTCCCGCGAAGTCGATCCGGGTCGGTCTCATCGATTACAAGGATGTCGCGACCCTTCGCAAGTTCATCTCGGAGCGTGGCAAGATCCGCGCCCGTCGTATCACCGGTGTCTCCGTGCAGGAGCAGCGTCTGATCGCCCGCGCAATCAAGAACGCTCGCGAGATGGCGCTCCTGCCCTACGCCGGCGCTGGCCGCTAAGGGGTACGGATATGGCAAAGCTGATTCTCACGAACGAGGTCGCCGGGCTCGGAAGCGCCGGTGACGTGGTCGAGGTCAAGAACGGGTACGCCCGCAACTACCTCATCCCCCAGGGCTTCGCTACGGCGTGGACCCGCGGTGGCGAAAAGCAGGTCGCATCGATCCAGGCTGCTCGTCAGGCTCGCGCGATCCACGACCGCGACGAGGCCGTGGCCCTGAAGAACACCATCGAGGGCACCAAGGTGCGCCTGACGGTCAAGGCAGGCAACGAGGGCCGTCTGTTCGGCTCGGTCAAGACCGCCGATGTCGCCGACGCAGTCGCGGCAGCCGGTCTCGGCTCGATCGACAAGCGCAAGGTGCACATCGGATCGACCATCAAGGTCACCGGTGAGCACGAGGCCACGGTTCGTCTGCACGACGACGTGACCGCTGTCATCACCCTGCAGGTCGTCGCCGCCAAGTAAGGCTCGACGCTCTCACGAGAACGCCCCCTGTCCTTCGGGACAGGGGGCGTTCTGCGTGTGCTCGTCAGGTTCTGCGTGTGCTCGTCAGGTTCTGCGCGTGCTCGTCAGGTGAGCCCGAGCTCGGTGGCGCGTCGCGGATTCGCGGGCAGCGCCGGGTCGACGTCGACCGCCCGCGTCCACCCCTGGTCGTCGAGGGGCACACCGCGCGCCGTGAAGGCGCCCACGGCGTCTTCGACCGCGTCGACGAAGTCCGCACCCACGTGTGAGCCGGCCACGAGAGAGACGATCACCCGTGCCGCGGCGTCGCTGTGATCGACGGACACGATCGCCACCCCCTTCGCCGAGAGGGGTCCGATCCTGCTCGTGATCACCGAGAGGCCACTCCCGCCGATGAGCACGTCGCCCACGGTGGAACCCCGCCGGTAGACGCGCTCGGCGCCGGAGGCGGAGGGATCACGGCGGAAGTGCGCGGCCTGCATCGTGCGGTCCAACTCGCCGAGCACGGCGCCCACCGCATCCGTCGGAACAGTGAAAGTGCGGGCGCCGTTCACCGCCCAGCGCAGACGCTTCGGATCCTCGGTCACCCCGGCCATCCCTGCGCGAGCGATCGCTCGAGATCACGGAGACCGGTCGACCATTCGTCGGCCAGCTCGCCGGCGGCCTTGGCGGTCGCGGCGAGCTCCGTCATCGAGGTCGTCCACCGGCCCTGAGCCGCTGCGTACGCCTGTTGCGCCTCACCGCTCCAGCGATGCGAGAGGTCGTCTGCGGCGGCCTGCAGCCGACCGAGTGCGGCCGAGATCTCTTCGCTGCCGGCGACGATCTCCGCCGCCAGAGCCGTGATCATCGCGGGTTCGGCCTTGAGAACAGCCATCAGATGCGTCCTTCCCGTCTCGCCATGTCTCGCAGCATCGCGTCGATGCGTGCGCCGCGTTCCAGGGTCTCCGCATGAAGGGCGCGGAGCTCGGCTCCCGGGTCGCGGGGGTCGCCGGGGGCTGTGCGGCGCAGCGCGTCGACGAGCTCGCCCGATTGCCGTGCTCCGGTCTGTCGCACGAACTCCGCTTCGATCGAATCGTCTTCCCCCGAGAGGATCGCGTCGCGGGTGGTGAGATTCAGGTCGATCCGCCCCTGGAGCACCTGCCATTCGCGGCCCAGCGCGCCCTGACGGGCCTGCACGGCGAAGGCCTCCTCGGCGTCGGCCTCCTCGCCGGGAGGGAAGAGCTCGTCGAGCTGTGACTGCACGGCGGCGAGGCGCTCGCGCCAGGCAGCCGGATCGTTGGCGAGGGTCATGCGTACTTCCTCGACGTCTGGACGAGCACCTGCGCGAGGTCCTCGAGGCGGAGCAGGTTCTCGACGAGCTGAGCGCGTGCCGTCACGACGCTCTCGATCACGTCGTAGATGATGTTGATGATCGAGTAGATCAGCCGGATCACCCCGAAGATCTTCGTCGCAGCGAGCGCGCCCTCGGCAGCCGCCACGATCCATCCGGCGATCGGCACCGTGGCTTCGAGAGCCATGCGCATCAGAGTCTGCGAGAGCTGGTTGATCGCGAATCCGATCGTCGCGGCGGCCGTCTTGGAGGCGAGCACGAGCTGTCCGACGAGCCCTGCGACCGAGTCCGCCACGCTGCCGAGCCCGAATGCGCCGAGGCCGATCGCGGTCATGCCGCCCTGATAGGCCGTTCCCGCGTCACCCTGCCAGAACGTGCCGGTCTCGGCGAGACCGGCGGCGTTGTCGGAGATGCCCCTCATCGCCTCTCCGACGTGGGACCACGCCTGCTGCACCTCTTCGATACCGGTCCAGTCGCCCGCGAACGGCTTCATGATGACGTCTTCGAGCAGGCTCAGGCCCACGAGCTGCTCGATCAACCAGTCGACGCCGCCCAGGATCGGGCCTGCGCCCCATCGCATGTTCTCGATCTCGCTCTTGGTCGCGTTCGGCGCGACGAGCCACGACGTCGCGTCCGACCGCTCCGACACGGCACCGGCGCCCGACCAGCCGTCGGCACGCGAGGTCGCGTCGTCGTAGAGGTCGCTGATGCCCCCTGAGACCGCGTCGGGGGTGCCGATGATCTCGGAGATCAGATCGGGTTCGGCGCTGCCATGGTCACTCGGAGCCCCAGAACCCGCCGCACCGAGCGTCGGAGGCGCGGAGGGCCCCTGGTACGGGGGCAGGCTCAGCCCGAGCTGCTGCAGGAGCGCCTGTGCCGCCTCGTGCGCCTGCTTCTCGTGCGCCTCGTATGCGCGGGCCGCATCGTCGACGCGGTCGGCAGCGAGACTGCAGACCTGCCCGAACATGTCGGATGCCTGCACGCCCAGCATCGCCACCGCCAACGAGACGCCGGTGAACGGCAGCATGACGATACCGGTGTCGGACGGCGTGAGGATGCCGTACCTCTGGATGTACTCGCTCACCGCTCGAGTGTGTGATTCCTGTTGCCTCCGCAGCACCTGCGACGCGAGCGAAAGCTGACCGTAGTCGACCTGCATGGTGACCTCCCCGAAAGAGTCTAGGCAGGGGTTCGGGTTCTGTTCGCATCCGAACCCCATGACTCTGCCGAGGACCAAATCCGCAGGTCGTGACCGTGTGTTCCGAAGTGCGGCCGAGTGTGACGCGCCCGGTGAAAACTCGGCTTGACTTTCCCCAGGTTCTACACATCCCCCCAGCGGGTGAACAAACCTTAAACGCGCAGTTGAACCACGTTCTCATCCACAGGTTGGGGAAACGCAAAACCCCAGATAGAGGGCGATAAACCCAGTTCTATATCGGGTAGTCCACCGGGTTATCCACAGCGGTTGTACACAGACACTCCGGAATTCTCCGCACACTTTCCACATAGTTATCCACAGGGTGTGTTGCGACCGTAAATCGCCGCTCGTAGCGTGGTCGAGCGACCCGATGTCGGTGGCTGCTGGTTCGCTGTGCAGACGGCGTCGAATGGCCGCGACAGCGCAGCACGACATCCGGGCAGCGCCCCACCACGCTCGTCGCATCGAAGGGAACACTGTGTCGATCGCTGACATCTCCGAGGACCGCCTCGGCGGCAAGCGTCCGCCCGAGCGGACTCCGCCGCACGACCTCCTCGCAGAGCAGAGCGCGCTCGGTGGCATGCTGCTGTCGAAGGATGCGGTCGCCGACGTGATCGAGACCCTGAGGGGCGCAGATTTCTACATTCCGAAGCACGAGCTGATCTTCGAGGCGATCCTCTCGCTGTACTCGCACGGTGAGCCGACCGATGTCGTCGCGGTCACCGACGAGCTGATCAAGACGGGCGAGCTCAGCCGTGCCGGTGGCGCCGACTACCTGCACACACTGACCTCGATCGTGCCGACCGCGGCCAACGCCGGGTACTACGCCGGCATCGTGTCGGAGCGTGCGATCCTCAGGCGGCTGGTCGACGCCGGAACGCGCATCGTGCAGCTCGGCTACGACGGCCAGGGCGACGCGACCGACCTGGTCAACAACGCCCAGGCCGAGATCTACTCGATCACCGGATCGGAGACCGCCGAGGACTACGTACCGCTGCAGATCGCCGTCGACGCCGCTCTGGAGGAGATCGAGGCGGCCAGCGGCCGCGACGGCTCGATGACCGGTGTCCCGACCGGGTTCAAAGAGCTCGACGAGCTGACCAACGGCCTGCACGGCGGGCAGATGATCGTGGTCGCCGCACGTCCCGCCATGGGTAAGTCGACGCTCGCGCTCGACTTCGCGCGCGCGGCATCCATCGGTCACAACCTGCCGTCGGTCTTCTTCTCGCTCGAGATGGGCAAGAGCGAGATTGCGATGCGACTGCTCAGCGCCGAGGGGCAGATCCCGCTGCAGAACATGCGAAAGGGAAACCTCGACCCGCGCGACTGGACCACGGTGGCGGCGACCCGAGGACGCATCAATGATGCGCCGCTCTACATCGACGACAGCCCCAACATGACGCTCGTAGAGATCCGGGCGAAGTGCCGTCGACTCAAGCAGCGTGAGGGCCTGCGCATGGTCATCATCGACTACCTGCAGCTGATGACCTCGGGCAAGCGCGTCGAGTCGCGTCAGCAGGAGGTCTCGGAGTTCTCGCGAAGCCTCAAGCTCATCGCCAAGGAGCTGCAGGTCCCCGTCATCGCCCTGTCGCAACTGAACCGTGGTCCCGAGCAGCGTCAGGACAAGAAGCCCGCGATCAGCGACCTGCGTGAGTCCGGATCGATCGAGCAGGATGCCGACATGGTGATTCTGCTGCACCGCGACTCGGTCTACGACAAGGACGTGCGTCCCGGTGAGGCCGACCTGATCGTCGCCAAGCACCGTAACGGCCCGACGGCGACCATCACCGTGGCGTTCCAGGGTCACTACTCGCGCTTCCACGACATGGCGCCCGGCGGCGACTTCAACTGATGTAGGGATCGGTATGGTGCGCGTGCTGATCACCGGTATGTCCGGGGTAGGAAAGTCGACCTTACTGGGTCGGCTCGCGCAACGAGGGCACCGCACGATCGACACGGACTACGACGGGTGGCAGCTTGCCGACGGAACCTGGGACGAGCCTCGAATGGCCGCGCTTCTCGCTCACGAGAGTTCAGTGGTCGTGTCGGGCGCCGCGGAGAACCAGGGACGTTTCTATGACCGGTTCGAGTACGTCGTGCTGCTCAGCGCCCCAGTCGATCTGTTGCTCGAGCGTGTCCGCGCTCGCTCGAACAATCCGTACGGAAGGTCGGCACAGGATCAGGAAGAGATCCGCCGCTACGTGATCGAGGTGCAGCCTCTGCTGCGCTCCGGCGCGGATCTCGAGCTCGATGCTCGCAGGTCCGTCGATGACCTGGCAGATGAGATCGAGTCTCTTCTGGGGCCCGGCACAGCAACGCCGTCACAGTAGGAGTCCGCAGTCCCGTGGGGGCTTCCGCAGAGCTCGGCCGTTCACTCGAGGTCGCACTTCCAGCCCACGCATGGGAGCTTCGGATCGCGCGCGACCTCGCCTTCGGGAACCGTCAGCATCTGCTCCGACCGGGGGATGCTGAACATCTGCAGCCCGTCGGTGGTCATCAGAGTGCGCCACGAGTCGCAGGCGGGATCGAACGGCGGCTGCTCGTAGTCGAAGGGCCGCAGCACCTCGGGTGAGCGGGAATCGCGGAGAGCCTTCAGGTCATCCCACATCGGGTCATCGCTGAGTTCGGTCTCGGGCTCGGGTCGTACGAGCTGCACTGTGGCGACCTGAGCGTCCATCACGGTCGGATCGGAGAAGATCGGGATCCGCGGACCCCGCACGGTGAAGTCATAGGTCACGCCGGCGACGAGGTGCACGGTGCGCGACGGATCGGCGGCGCAGGTCACCTCGCTGTTCGCGTAGTAGACGCCGCAGTCCGTGGTGATCGTGGAGTAGTCCGGACCTCTGCGGACGTGATGATCGTCGACGCCGTCCGTCAGCGTGCACGAGGTCTCGGCGGTCGCGGGGAACAGAGGATTCACGAATCGAAGCCCTGCGAGAGCGACGAGGGCGAGGAACACCCCGACACCGATGAACGTCCAGACCCTGCGCGCTGTGCCTGACGACGAGTCCCCCCGAACCATGCACCGATCATCGCAGATGCGGCTGCCGGATGCGGCGGCCCGACGGTGTCGAGTCGAGGGAGACGGGACGCCCCCACCACGGGGGAGGCGGCGGAAAGGGCGCCCCGTCAGACGTCGTCATTCGGACGGCGCCGCGGCCGCCGCGTCGAGCGCGACAGTGCTGCTCACCTAGGGTGACACCCGATCAGAGCCGACACAAGTGACCCTTTGGCCAGTCCTGCGCCCGATCCGGTCGGCCGTCATGTCGTCGCGCGAGGCGGGGCCGCGTCACCGGCCGCCTCGTGACTATGCGCGCGGCGGGTTCAGCGGCAGCCACTCCTCGAGCGTCGTCTCGAAGATGTGCGCGCCCTCGACGGGGATGAGAGTGCGCTCCTCGATCTGCGCACCGTAGTACGGAGCGCTGTCATCGCGGACGACCGTGCGCGGGTCGCCGCGGAACGCGAGGGCGCGGCGCGCGAACTCGTCCATGCCGAAGGCTTCGGGGCCGGCGATCTCGATGTCGCCGGTCGGCGCACCGGCAGCCGCGCGGGCCACGGCGGTGGCGACGTCGTCAGCCGCGATCGGCTGGATCAGCGCGCCGGGCAGGGTCACGGTGTCGCCCTCGGTCGAGATGTCGGCGATGCTGCCCACGAACTCGAAGAACTGCGTGGCGTGCACGAGCGAGTAGGCGATGCCCGAGTCGCGGATCAGCTTCTCCTGCGCGGTCTTCGCCGCGAAGTAGGCGATGTTCTGCGGACGGTTCGTGCCGACGATCGTGAGTGCGACGTGGTGCGTGACACCGGCCGCGGCTTCGGCGGCGAGCAGGGTGCGGGTCGACGTGGTGAAGAACTCGAGCACGTCGTCGGGCGCGAACGAGGGGGAGTTCGACACGTCGACCACCGTGTCGGCTCCCACGAGGACCTCTGCGAGCCCTTCGCCGGTGAGCGCATTCACGCCGGTGTTCGGCGACGCGGCGACGGCCTCGTGGCCGTGCTCGGTCAGCTTCGCGACGACTTTCGAGCCGATGAGGCCGGTGCCTCCGATGACGATGATCTTTGCCATGTCCACGCCTTTCGTTGGGGGGACGCCGGGGATGGCGTCTGTCAGATGTGACCGCTCAGGGAGCCGAGATGTGACGCCGTCCCGACTCTCGGGCGACGACCGGCGTCCTGACCCTCCAGTCGTGATACCTGGTGGGGGCGATCGTCGCGGTCGCCTCGGGCAGCAGGTCGCGGATGGCGAGGTGCGCACCGAAGTACGTTCCGAGCGGGTCGGCCACGACCTCGCGATCGTCTTGTCTCGCCCGCAGGTCGAGGGCAGCGAGCTCGGTCAGGCTGAACACCTCGGGGCCGCCGAATTCGATCATCCCGAAACGGGGCTCTGCGAGTGCTGCGGACGCGACCGCAGCGGCGACGTCATCCGCCGCCATCGGCTGCACCAGCACATCGGCGACATGCGCTGCTCCCTCTCGCAGCGCATGGTCGGTGATGTGGCGGATGAACTCGAAGAACTGCGTCGCGTGAACCAGCGTGTACGGTCGGCCGGATGCTGCGATGAGGCGCTCCTGTTGCGCTTTGGCGATGAAGTATCCGCCCTGGGCTCGGGCGAGGCGGTCGGTGCCCACGACCGACAGAGCCACGTGATGCGCCACACCCGCGGCCTCGCCGTAGGCGAGGAGGTTCATGGTCGAGGTCGAGAAGAACTCCTGGGCGCCGGCCTCGTCGGTATACGACGAGTTCGAGACGTCGACCACGACCGATGCTCCGGCGAGGGCGTCTGCGAGGCCCTCGCCGGTGAACGAGTTCACCCCGGTGGCGCGGGACGCGATGACGATGTCGTGCCCCGCGTCGTTCATGACGCGCGCGACTCGGGTGCCGATCAACCCGGTGCCGCCGATGACCGTGATTCTCATGTCGCTCCTTCGATCGATTGGTGCGGGTCTGCCCGCCTGTGACTGATGACCGCTCGAGAGTTCGAGTTGTGACGAATTCGCGTGGCATCGTCACAGATCGCCGAATCGAGCGGTCAGAGCTGTAGACGGGAGCGCGGGGAGCGCAGAAAGGGGAGTGCGCGTGCGACGACCTCTGGTGCAGAGTGAAGGCGTGACCGAGACGACTGACGAGCGCGGCGGGCCGAACGCCGACCTCGGCACCGCCGTGGCGGTGTTCGCGGCCCAGCGCCGACGCCTGTTCGGCATCTCCTATCGGATGCTCGGCACGGTTGCTGATGCCGAGGACATCGTGCAGGAGACGTGGATCCGCTGGCAGAACACCGATCGGACGCAGGTACAGGAGCCCGCTGCCTTCCTCACCACCATCACGACCCGTCTCTGCATCAACGTCCTGCAGTCGGCTCATGCGAAGCGGGAGACGTACATCGGACCGTGGTTGCCCGAGCCCGTCAACACCGACGACGATCCGGCGCTGGGAGCCGAGCGCGCCGAGGCGCTGCAGTTCGCGATCCTCTTGACGCTCGAGAAGCTCACCGCGACCGAGCGCGCGGCGTACATTCTGCGCGAAGCGTTCGACTACCCCTATCCCCGCATCGCCGAGGTCATCTCGTGCAGTGTCGTGAGCGCTCGACAGCTGGTGAGCCGTGCGCGGGCGCACCTGGTCGCAGAGAAGCAGACGACTGTCGATCCTGCGCATCAGCGGCGCCTGCTCGAGGCATTCCTGACCGCCGCACGACAGGGCGACGCCCAAGAACTCGAGCGGCTCTTCGCCGACGACGTGGTCAGCTACACCGATGGCAACGGCGTGAAACTGGCTGCGCGGATCCCGGTGATCGGTCGTGGCCGCGTGGCGCAGTTCGTCGCGGCGTTCGCGGGTCACTTCTGGACCGGGAAGTCGATCGGCTGGGTGGAGGTCAACGGCCAGCCCGCCGCGACGCTCACCGAGAACGGCGAAGTCACCACGATCGTCACCGTGACGGCCTCGGGCGAGGGCATCGAGCAGCTCCTCTGGGTGATGAGTCCGCAGAAGCTGGGCCATGTCACCGCGGTCGGGGCATGACGCGCAGGCGGTCGTCGGCGCGAGTGCGCCGGCGACGTGATGGTGCGCCCGCCGTGCCCGCCGTGCCCGCCGGCGAAACCGTGCGACTCGACGACCTCGCGCGGGCGCTCGACGGGAGCGACCGGACCGGCATCCGTTCGATGCTGCACCCCGATGTGGTGCTGATCATCGACAGCGGCGGCCGCATGCCGGAGTCGTCGACGACTGTGATCGGGCGTGCGGCAGCATCCGCAGGGCTCGCGGCGCTGATGACGACCGGGACCAGCATCGCGATGGCGTCGATCAACGGCGTCCCCGGCATGGTGGTCATGCGGCAGGGCGCGACTGTTGCAGCTGTCTCCGTCGAGAGTCGGTCAGGACTGCTCTCGAGTGTCTGGATCGTCTGCAACCCCGACAAGCTCACCCACTGGAACCGGCCGGTCGGCGACTAGAGCGTGATGTCCGAGGCCGAGGCGAGTGCCCGCCACTCTGTGGACCGCGCCGTGCGCGCGGCGAGCACGTCGGCGTCGAGGAGAGGGCCGACGTCGAGCCCCGTCATCCGCACGATCTCGGTGAGCGGAACCTGGAAGGTGCGGAAGCCCCCGAGCGGTGGCGCGGCGAACAGGCCGTCGGGCGACTCGACGAGCTCGGACTGATCGAGCACGAACCCCGCGGCTGCCAGCCCGTCTGGTCCCTGCCAGGCCGCGATCTTCCAGAACAGCAGAGGAACGCGGATGCCGCGGTACGGCGGGTCGTCGTCTCCCAGCACGGGGGCCGTGAACACCGAGATCCGCTGATCGGTGGTCTCGGCATATTCGAGCACGTGGTCTTCCAGACCGAGCCACAGCTCTGCGGACTGATTGAAACCGGCGGCCTGCGGGGCGGCGTTCGGATAGAAGAACGTCGCCTCGGTCGCCGCCCGGGCGTCGTCGGCATCGCCCCAGCCGGGGTCGCGACGGCGCACGAGGTGGCCGCGATCGAGGTCGTTGCGCGCGTACACCTCGGGTCCGGTCTGCAGGGCGGCCTCCACCCGGGGGTCGAGCTGCCAGTCCCCGGTGCGGGGCAGCTCGCGCAGCAGCGCGCCGTCGATGTTCACGCCCGTCACTGCGGCCAGGCGGCGTTCGCCGTCGAGCAGCACGCTGAAGTGCGGGTACGTCAGCTCCGTCGCATCGCGTGCCGGCCTGGGCAGGGGAACCCGCGTCGGAAGGAAGTCGAGGTCGTATCCGTCTGCCATACCGACATACTGCCTGGTTCCACCGACATCGCCCCGGGCGTGACCGCACGCGAGAACGCCCCCTCCCGAAGCGAGCCAGGGAGGGGGCGTTCTCGATCAGCGACTCACGGGGTGGGCATGCCGCCGTTGACGTTGAGCGTCTCACCGGCGACGTAGCTCGACTCGGGCGAGGCGAGGAAGACGTAGGCCGGTGCCAGCTCGGCGGGCTGCCCCATGCGTCCGAGCGGAGTGTCCTCGCCGAATTCCGGCAGCTTCTCCTGCGGCTGTCCGTCGCTCGGCTGCAGCGGCGTCCAGATCGGCCCGGGCGCCACGGCGTTGACACGGATGCCCTTCGGCGCGAGCTGCTCGGCGAGGCCCTTCGTGAACGCGTTGATCGTCGCCTTGGTCGAGGCGTAGTCGACGAGGATCCCCGACGGGGAGTACGCCTGGATCGACGTGGTGTTGATGATCGTCGAGCCTGCCGGGAGGTGCGGCAGCGCTGCCTTCGTGATCCAGAACATCGCGTAGACGTTGGTCTTGAAGGTGTCGTCGAACTGCTCGTCGGTGATGTCGGTCAGCGACTCCTTGTAGATCTGCTTGCCGCCGTTGTTGACGAGGATGTCGAGGCCGCCGAGAGCACCGACCGCCTCGGAGACCAGGGTGCGGCAGTACTCGGGATCCCGCAGATCGCCGGGGATCTGGGCCACGGTGGCGCCCGCCTCGCGCAGGATCCCGGCGATGCGCGCGGCATCCTCCTCCTCTTCGGGCAGGTACGAGAGCGCGACGTCGGCGCCCTCACGTGCGAAGGCGATCGCGGTCGCCGCGCCGATGCCGGAGTCGCCGCCGGTGATGAGGGCCTTGCGCCCGGTCAGTCGACCGGTGCCGCGGTAGCTCTCCTCGCCGAGGTCGGCCTTCGGACCGAGGTCGGCATCGAGGCCGGGCTCGGGCATGTGCTGCTTCTCGGGTTCGATGTCGGAGTAGAGCTCGGCCGGGTTGGTGAAGGTGTACTGGTCGCGAGACATGGGGTTCCTCTCGGTCGCTGGTCTGGGGGTGGGGCTCCAGCGTGCGCCGAGGCCGGATTGTGGGCCAGCGCCTTGCGTCTCGGGCCGAGGGTCGCTAGGGGCCGTCTCGGGACCGCCCGAGGTCGCGTGAGGAGGAGATCACCCCCTAGGGCGGAGAGACGCGCGGAATTCCTCCTCCCGAACGGCGGATCTCCTCCCGAGAGGGCGAGGCGAAGGGGTCGCCACGGCCGGATGCCGGGAGTAGCCTCGCGGCATGGGCCGACTCATCTACTCAATGATCACGTCGCTCGACGGCTACGTCAGCGGACCCGACGGCGGGTTCGACTGGGCGCTCGACGAAGAGCTGCACGACTTCATCAACCGGCAGTTCGCCGACGTCGGCACCTATCTCTACGGGCGACGCATGTACGAGACGATGGTCTATTGGGAGACCGCTCACCTCGAGCCCGATCAGCCGCAGGTCGGCATCGACTACGCGCGCGTGTGGCAGGCCGCCGACAAGGTGGTGTTCTCGACGACCCTGCCCGACGTGTCGAGCGAGCGCACGCGGCTCGAGCGCGCGTTCGACCCCGAGGCGATCGAACGGTGGAAGGCCGAGTCCGACAGTGATTTCACCGTCGACGGCCCCACGCTCGCTGCACAGGCGATCCGCGCCGGGCTGGTCGACGGGTTCGGCTTGTTCATCGGACCGGGCATAGTCGGAGGCGGCAAGCCGTTCTTCCCCGAAGGGGTGCACGTCGATCTGGAGCTGCTCGACGACAAGCGGTTCCCCAGCGGAGTGATGTTCCTCCGCTACGCCACCCAGCGGTGACGAGCGCCCTCAGGGGCGCACACGCACGGTGCGGCCCTCGAACGTGACCAGGTCGCCGTCGTGCAGCTGGCGGCCGCGTCGCCGATCGACCTCGTCGTTGACCTTCACGAATCCGTCGATCACGACCTCTTTGGCGTTGCCGCCCGAGTCGAGCAGCCCCGAGTACTTCAGGAACTGGCCGAGGCGGATCATCTCTCCGCCGATGGAGACGTCGTCGATCCGACCGGAATTCGTCATGACTGAAATGGTATCGGGCGCCGGTCAGCCGCGAGCGAGCGCCGCGTTCACGGCCGCTGCCGAGTACTCGCGCTCGACGACCATGGCCGCGAGACCCACGGCTGTCGCCTTCTCGCCCAGTGTCGACTGGCTGATGCTCAGGTGCCGGGTCGCACGGGGGAGCGATCGTGGATAGAGAGTCTCGCGCACACCTGCCAGCAGTGGCGGCGATGCCAGCATCCCGCCGAGAACCACCTCTGAGGGGTTGAGGAGCGAGACGACGGTCGCGACGACCTCGCCGATGACTCGGCCCGCCTCCTGCGTGAGCCGCGCGGCATCGGGGTCTCCGTCGGCGAGGTACGTGCCGACATCCGATGCCGACGAGGCTGGCTTGCCGAGTTCGGTGAGCGCTCGGGCCACGGCACGGCCTGATGCCGCTGCCGCGAGGCATCCGCGCGCTCCGCACTGGCACAGCAGGTCATCGTGCCCGGCGATCTTCACATGGCCGATGTCACCGGCACCTCCGTCGGTGCCTCGGTAGGCTCGACCGCCCAGCACGATGCCGGTGCCGATGCCCGACGACACCTTGATGAAGCACAGGGAGCGTGAATCGGGGTGCGCTGCGCGCTGCTCGCCCAGGGCAGCGGCGTCGGCGTCGTTCGAGACCAGCACGGGGACTCCGAGCGCGTCGTGCAGGTGATCGGGGATCGGGTAGGCGTCCCAGCCGGGCATGATCGGCGGCTGCGAGGGGCGCTCGGTGTCGGGGTCGACAGGACCGGGGATGCTGAGCGCGATCGCCGCCACGTCTTCCCGGCGGATGCCGGCCTGCGACAGCAGGCGCCCGGCGTGCTCGGCGATGGCGTTGAGGGTCGCGTCGGGACCGTCGGCGACGGCGACCTCGATGCGCTCCTCGGCAGTCACTCGGCCGGCGAGATCGGTCAGCGCGACGGTGGTGTGCGTGGTGTCGACGTTGGCGGCGATCACGTGCGCGTGCGCGGTGTTGAACTCGAGGCGACGTGACGGTCGACCCGAGGTGACCTTCTCGGTTCCCGACTCGATGATGAGTCCGGCCTCGAGAAGCGCGTCGATGCGCGTGGCGACGGTCATCCGCGACATCCCGGTGATGTCGAGCACGTCGCCGCGCGTGAAGGCGCGGCGCTCCCTGATGAGATCGAGGACTTCACCTGGACCGGACATCGAACCTCCTGACGACGAGTTCAGCCTAATGCTTGACAGCTAGACGACTTATGTCTAGCTTTTAGTCTTAATGGGAGCCGGCCCGACGGCTCAGTCCTGCATTTCCAGCGCAAGGAGGCGCATAGTGAATACCCGTGCGACAGCAGCAGCAATGGCCGCGGTGTGCGTGACGGCGCTCGCCCTCACCGGATGCACGAGCTCCGGCGACGACGACGGCGGCGATGCCGGCATCACCTTCTGGTTGCAGGAGGACCTTCCTGACCGCGTGGCCGCCACGCAGGAGATCGTCGATGCGTTCACCGACGAGACCGGCATCGAGGTCGAGGTCGTCTCGGTCGCCGAAGACCAGTTCGCCCAGCTCATCACCTCGTCTGCTGCGGCCGGCGACCTGCCCGACGTGATCGGCGGGATCTCGCTGCCTCAGGTGCGCACGCTGTCGGCCAACGAGTTCGTCGACACAGATGCCGTCGCTGCGACGATCGACGCGCTCGACCCGTCGACGTTCTCCGAGAACGCGCTCGCGCTGACCTCCGACGGGGACACCAGCCTGGCGATCCCGAGTGAGTCGTGGACTCAGATGCTCTTCTACCGCACCGACCTCTTCGAGGCTGCGGGCCTGGATGTCCCCGACTCGTACGAATCGATCCTCGAGGCCGCGAAGACCCTCGACTCGCCGGAGGTCGCCGGTTTCGTCGGCGCCACCGCCCCGGGAGACGCCTTCACAGAGCAGACCTTCGAGCAGATCGCGCTCGGCAACGGGTGCGAGCTCGTGAACGAAGACGGTGACGTCGAGCTCGATTCGGATGCCTGTGTCAGCGCGTTGGAGTTCTACGGCGAGCTGACCGGCGACTACTCGGTGCCGGGCGCTCAAGACGTCGACACGACCCGCGCCACGTACTTCGCGGGCGACGCGGCCATGTTCATCTGGTCGAGTTTCGTGCTCGACGAGCTGGCGGGCCTGCGTGAGGACGCGAAGCCCTCGTGCCCCGAGTGCCTTGCCGACCCCGCCTTCCTCGCGGCGAACACCGGTGTGGTCACGTCGATCGCCGGACCCGATTCCGACGCCGCGGCGCAGTTCGGCGAGATCACCTCGTGGACCATCACCGAGGGAGCCGCCACCGACGCGTCGCAATCGTTCGTCGAATACATGATGAGCGACGGCTACGAGCCCTGGATCGCGATCGCTCCCGAGGGCAAGGTTCCCGTGCGAACCGGTACCCCCGAAGAGCCGACGGCGTTCTCCGACATGTGGGCCACGCTGCCCGCCGGAGTCGACACCAAGGCTCCTCTGTCCGACTTCTACGCACCCGAGGTCCTCGATGCTGTGGCCGCAGGGCCCGAGGATCTCGCCCGCTGGGGCATCACCCAGGGTCAGGGCTCGCTGCTCGGCGCGCTGCAGGGCGAGCTCCCCGTTGCGACGGCGGTGAGCGATGTCGCCCAGGGCGGTGACCCGGCTGACGCCGCGTCGACCGCCGCCGAGACCGTGCGTTCGATCGCAGAGTCGCTGAAGTGAGCAGAGTCGTCGAAGGGTCCGGGCTCGGGGCACAGCGCCCCGAGCCCGGCACCACGCCGCCGAGACCGACCGGCGCAGTGAAGCCGCGGCGCGGGTCGAGGCACAGTCGGGAGGAGAACCGGGCGGGGCTGCTGCTCATCTCGCCGACCTTCATCATCATCGTGGTCGCCGTCGTCCTGCCGATCATCTGGGCGATCTCCCTCGCGTTCCAGGACGTCCGTCTGATCAACATCCGCGGCACCGGCATCATCGGCGACTACACACTCGACAACTTCATCGACGTGCTGACATCGCCCGGCTTCTTCAGCGCGCTGTGGACCACGATCGTCTACGCCGTGTGCGGTACGGCGCTCGCGATCGGCATCGGCCTCGCCGCCGCCCTCGCCCTGCGCAAGCCGTTCCGCGGGCGCGGTCTCGTGCGCGCCTCGCTGCTGCTGCCGTACGTGGCCCCGGTCGTGGCCGCGACGTTCGTGTGGTCGACCATGCTCAACCCGCAGTTCGGCATAGTGAACTGGTTCGGCACCACCGTGCTCGGTTGGGAGGAGCCGATCGCGTTCCTCTCCGACCGCGCTCTGCCCGTGAGCATCTTCGGCTGGCAGGTCGAGCTGCCGATGGCGCTGATCACCGTCATCCTGTTCGAAGCCTGGCGATCCTTCCCGTTCGCCTTCCTGTTCCTGACCGCCCGACTCGAGGCGGTGCCCGGCGTGCTCGACGAGGCGGCGAGGGTCGACGGTGCGACCCCGACGCAGCGCTTCCGTCACATCCTTCTGCCCCAGCTGCTGCCGACGATCGCGGTGCTCTGCGTGCTGCGTTTCATCTGGACGTTCAACAACTTCGACGACATCTACCTGCTGACGGGCGGCGGAGCCGGCACAGAGGTCGTCTCGGTGCGGGTGTTCGATCTGCTCACCGCGCGCGGTGACATCGGCGCCGCGGCAGCGCAGGCCCTGGTGCTCGCGGCCATTCTCGCCGTGCTCGTCGGCGTCTATCTCAAGATCTTCGGTCGACAGGAGGAGCAGGCATGAGTGCGACGACAGACGCCGCCATCGGGGCCCGACCCACCAGGCGGGGGATCGACCGCGACACCTTCGAGAACGCCCTGTTCCGCATCCTGCGCCCGATCGTGATCGTGCTGCTGGTGCTCGCCGCGGTCGTGCCGTTCTACTACATGGTGCTGCTGAGCTTCCGCTCGCTCGACTCGCTGCTGCAGAACCCGGGCGCGCTGTGGATCACGATCGAGGAGCTCGACCTCTCGACCTATCTCGACGTGCTGGCGCCCGTCGACGCCGGCGGGCAGGGCTTCATCGTCTTCATGCGCAACTCGCTGCTGGTTGCACTCGCGACGGTCGTGCTGACGCTCCTGGTGTCGATCCCCGGCTCGTATGCCGTGAGCAGGCTGGCCTTCTTCGGTCGCCGACAGGTCTCCGGGCTGTTCCTCGCGGTCTACTTCTTCCCGGCGATCCTGCTGGCGGTGCCGCTGTTCGTGTTCTTCACGCAGATCGGACTGCGCGGCTCGCTCGTCGGACTGCTGATCGTCTATGTGTCGCAGGTGGCGGCTGTGTCGATCTACACACTGCGCAACTACTTCGCCACGATCCCGGTGTCGCTCGAGGAGGCCGCGGCACTCGACGGGTGCACCCGGTTCCAGATCATGCGCCGGGTCAGCATCCCGCTCGCCATGCCTGCGATCGTGTCGAACGGCCTCTTCATCTTCATGATCGCGTGGAACGAGTTCCTGTTCGCGCTGCTGTTCCTCGTCGAGAAACGCGATTCATGGACGGTCTCGCTGGGCCTCTCCCAGCTCTCCGGCAGCATCGAGGTGCCGACCACGGTGCTCATGGCCGGTTCCGTGATCCTGACCCTGCCCATCATCATCCTCTTCTTCGCCTCCGAGCGGCTCCTCGTCGGAGGCCTCACCGCCGGTGCGGAGAAGGGCTGAATCCCCGCTGGAAAGAAGGCCCCCCGTGCCCCACGTCGTGCAGTTCTCCGCCGTCCGAGAGGTCGAGCTGGTCGAGATCGCGCCGCAGTCGCTCACACCCGGAAGCGTGCGGATCTCCACCTGGTACTCGGGCATCTCGGCCGGCACCGAGCTCACCGCCTACCGCGGAACCAACCCGTATCTCACCTCGACCTGGGACTCCGACCGGCGGCTCTTCGTGCCGGGCGAGCCCAGCTTCGGATACCCGGTCTCCGGCTGGGGGTACTCCGAGGTCGGCGAGGTAACCGAGGTCGCCGACGACGTGAGCGGGGTTCGGGTCGGAGACGTCGTGCACGGCATCTGGGGCCACCGCAGTGACGCCGTCGTGCCGGCATCCGCGGTCGTGGGGCGGATCGTGCCCGACGGCGCCGACCCCGTGCTCGGGACGTTCGCGCGGGTGGGAGCGATCGCTCTGAACGCCGTGCTCGCCGCCGACGTGCGGCTCGGCGAGCAGGTCGCGGTGTTCGGGCAGGGCGTGATCGGACTGCTCGCTACCCGCCTCGCCACGCGCGCCGGTGCACGAGTCACGGCGGTCGACACGCTCGCGACCCGCCTGGCGATGGCCGAGGTCTTCGGCGCGCGGCACACGGTCGACGCGCTGCGGCCGGGCGGTGCGGGCGAGCTGATCCGCGAGCTCACGGGCGGCGGCGCCGACAGCGCGATCGAGCTGTCGGGTACCGATCGCGCCCTGCATGAGGCGATCCGAGCGGTGATGACGGAGGGGCTCGTCGCCGCCTCCGGCTTCTACCAGGGGGGTGGTGCCAACCTGCGCCTGGGGGAGGAGTTCCACCACAACCGCGTGCGGATCGTCGCCAGCCAGATCTCCGGAGTGCCCGTCGCTCTCGGCGGCCGATGGGACCAGGCTCGCCTCGTGCGCACCGTCATGGCGCTCATCTTCGACGGATCGGTGGATGCCGGGGTGCTCGTGTCCGACATCGCGGCGGCGGCCGATGTCGCCGAGGTCTTCGAGAGGCTCGACGCGGGCGACCCCGACATCATGCAGGCCGTGCTCCGCTTCGACGCCGCCCCCGAGCGTCTCCGGTGAGCGGCATCCCCGACCATCGCCCGCGCTTCCCGGATCGCCGTCGCACGATCGGGATCATCGGCGCGGGTGCGATCGCCCGCAGCGCCCACCTTCCTGCATACGGCGCATGGGACCTCCCCGTCGTGGCCGTGGCCTCGCGAAGTCGCGGTGACGCCGAAGCGCTCGCCGCCGACTACGGCATCGAGACCGTCCACGACTCCGTCGAGGCCCTGCTCGCGGATCCTCGCGTCGAGATCGTCGATCTGGCGACCGGGCCGACGGGTCGTGTCGAGCTGATCGCCGCGGCGGTCGCAGCCGGCAAGCACGTGCTCGCCCAGAAGCCGCTCATCAGCGACCCCGCCGACCTGCCCCGCCTGCTCGAGGTGCTCGCCGATGCTCGTGCACACGGAGTCCGCGTGGCGGTGAATCAGAACGCGCGTTGGGCTCCGGCCTGGCGCCTCGCGTCTCTGCTGATCCGCGACGGCCGGATCGGCGAGGTGGTGGGGGTCACGCATCTGCACGACAAGCCGCTGCCGCCACTCGTGGGCACGCCCTTCGACGACGTGCCGCACATGCTCCTGAACGACTACCTCGTGCACTGGGTCGACATCACCCGCTGCTGGCTCGAAGGATCCCGGGTGGTCGAGATCGCGGCCCGCGACCACCGCGTTCCCGGCCAGCCCG
This sequence comes from Microbacterium hydrocarbonoxydans, assembly GCF_904831005.1. Lineage (NCBI taxonomy): Bacteria > Bacillati > Actinomycetota > Actinomycetes > Micrococcales > Microbacteriaceae > Microbacterium > Microbacterium hydrocarbonoxydans. The sequence continues at coordinate 2,687,942 of NZ_LR882982.1, forward strand.
CCGCCGCCCGGAACTCGTGGGGGGCAGACCTGCGGATGCAGACGTCGACGGGGGCGAGCGCATCGATCCGCATCGTGGGCAGTGCCCGCACAGACGCCGGCGGATGCCCGTTCTGGATCCACGGGACCGAGGGAACCATCCGCGGCAGCATCCTGCTCGGCTCCGACCGCCTGGTGCTCGAGCGCGACGGAGAGAGCAGCGAGTTCGACCTCCACGGCCAGTGGTTCACTGACGGATTCGCGGGCGCAATGGGCGAGCTGCAGTGCGCGATCGACGAGGAGCGTGAACCCGAGAACTCGGCCGAGCACGTCGTCGCCACGGTGCGCGCGACCTTCGCCGCCGTCGAATCCGCCGAACTCGACGGCGCACCCGTGCGCCCCCACGACCTCGAACTGACGACAGCCCTCGCCGGGCGGAGTGGAGCAGAGTGAGCGTCCTCGATGAGATCCCCGTCGGGCCCGACGCCCGGGTGTACGCGGAGGGCTGGCAGAGCTGGAGCCCGACCACGTGGCACGGCCAGGGCGACCCGATCCTCCGGCCGGCCGAGCCGTGGCAGCACGCCATGCGCTTCCGTCCGGGAACCGAGGTGGCGACGGATGCCGTGCAGGGCGAAGGGCTGCTCGTCGTCGATCCGGGCGACGGTGCTCCCGCTCGGGTCTTCGGCACGCTCGACGCCCGACGCGAGGTGCCCACACTGCGCGCCCGCTGGCACGGCGACCGGGTGATCGTGGACGCGATCGGCGATGTCGCCGACGTCTCGTCGTGGACTCCGGATGCCGGTGGCGACGACACGGGTCTCGCCGCGCTCGCCGCGTTCGGCGATCGATTCGGCGCGGCCGCCGGGGCCAGGACCGCCGCTCGATCACCTCGCGTGTGGTGCACCTGGTACGAGTACTTCGAAGAGGTGCGGGACGCAGACGTGTTCGAGAACCTCCATGCGATCGACGATCGGGGACTCGACGTCGACGTGGTGCAGATCGACGATGGCTGGAGCCTGGGCACCGGCGAGTGGACCGCGCCCCACCCGCGCTTCGGTTCTCTTCGGGCCGTGGTCGACGCGATCCGCGAGAGCGGGCGCCGTGCGGGCATCTGGGCCGCGCCCTTCTCGGTCGGCGCCGGCTCGACCGTCGCCCGGGAGCACCCCGACTGGCTCGTCGGCGATGCGGGGCGCAACTGGGACGACGACCTCAGGGGTCTCGACCTGACGCATCCGGGTGTCCGTGACTACCTCGCGAGCGTCTTCTCCGGCATCCGCGATCTCGGCATCGACTACGTCAAGCTCGACTTCCTCTACTCCGGTGCGATCCCGGGGGCACGGTGGGACTCGGATGCCACGCCGATCTCGGCCTACCGCTCGGGCGCCGAGCTCATCCGCGAAGTGCTCGGCGACGACGCCTTCATGCTCGGGTGCGGTGCCCCGATCCTCCCCAGCGTCGGACTGCTCGACGGCATGCGGGTCTCGGGCGACACCTTCCACGAGGGCGGCGAGGACGGCTCCCAGGGGCTCCGCGGGCGAATGTCGCTGGAGGCCAGGTCGTGGCAGCACGGGCGGTTCTGGGTCAACGACCCCGATTGTCTGGTCGCGCGGCCGGAATTCGCCCTTCGCGACGAGTGGGCTGAAGTGGTTCTCGCGGCACCCGGAATCCGTGGGTTCTCCGATCGCATCGACGGCCTCGATGCACGCGGCATGCAGCTCGTCCGCGAGCTTCTGAAGGAGTCGGTGGCATGAAGACCATGATTCAGCTCGAGCAGCGCCTGGCGCCCCTGGTCGCGCAGCTCTATCCGGAAGCCGCTCCCTCGGTGCTCGCGGCACTGCTCGAGCTCGCCGCGACGTGGCGCGCCCGACTGTCGCCGGCGGCGAAAGCACGACCGGATGAGAGCACGGCCTACCTGATCACCTACGGAGACTCGTTCCGTCGGGCCGGCGAGGCGCCGCTGCACACCCTCGCGGGAGTGCTGCGGGAGCACATCGGCGACGTCATCAGCGACGTGCACCTGCTGCCCATCTACCCGTGGACCTCGGACGACGGCTTCGGCGTGCTCGATCACCGTGAGGTGAACCCGGCGCTGGGCACGTGGGACGACGTCGCCGACCTGCGTGAGGAGTACGCCCTCGCCCTCGATTTCGTCGCCAATCACATCTCGAGCTCGTCGCACTGGTTCCGCGGCTGGCTCGAGCGCGACGAGCGGTTCGCCGGGTACTTCCTCGACCCCGCTCCCGACTTCGATCTCTCGCACGTCGTGCGCCCGCGCACCACCCCGCTCGTCCACGAGTACACGCGCCCCGACGGCTCGACAGCCCGGGCGTGGACGACCTTCGGAGACGACCAGATCGACGTCGACCCGAGCACGCCCGCGGTGCTGCTCGACCTCACCGACATCCTGCTCGGCTACCTCGCTCACGGAGCGACGACCGTGCGCCTCGACGCGATCGGCTACCTCTGGAAGGAGTCGGGCACCAGCTGCATCCACCTGCCGCAGACCCACGCGATCATTCGCATCTGGCGCGCCCTGGTCGACGAGCTGGCTCCCGGCACGATGCTGCTCACCGAGACCAACGTCCCCCACGCCGACAACATCACCTACTTCGGCGACGGCGATGACGAGGCGAACATGGTCTACCAGTTCGCCCTGCCCCCGCTGGTGCTGCACGCGTTCGTGACCGGTCGGGCGACGGCGCTCGCCGCGTGGGCGAGCAGGGTGGGGCCGGTGAGCGGCACCGCCACCTGGTTCAACTTCCTCGCCAGTCACGACGGCATCGGGCTGCGCCCCACAGAAGGGCTGCTGACCGACGATGATCGCGCCCTGCTCGTGGAGCGCACCCTGGCCCGCGGGGGCCGGGTCTCGATGGCACGTCGCCCCGACGGCAGCGAAGGCGTCTACGAGCTCAACACGAACTACCTCGAGGCGCTCGTCGATCCGCACGACCCCGACCCCGACGCATCGGCCGTCACCCGCGGCCTCGCGGCGCACGCGATCCTGCTGTCGGTGGTCGGCGTGCCCGCGATCTACCACCACTCGCTGTTCGGTTCCGAGCAGGACCACGCGGGGGTGCAGGAGAGCGACATCGCGCGACGCATCAATCGGGAGGTGCTCGACGCCGACCGCCTGCGCGACGAGCTGCGTGTCTCGCACCGTCGAGCGGGCATGCTCGACGGTGTGCGGACGATGCTGGCGGTGCGGCGCGAGGTCGCCGCGTTCTCTCCGTTCGCGTCGCAGCAGATCGAGTCGCTCGACGACCGCGTGCTCGTGATCCGTCGGGCGGCCGGCACCCCGGATGAGGTGACGGCGGTCGTGAATGTCAGCGACTCGACGGTCGATCTGCCGTCGTTGAGCGGCACCGACCTGCTCACGGATGCTCGTCACGAAGGGCTTCGCATCGCACCCTTCGGCTACGTCTGGCTCGCCACGACGTCACGCTGATCCGCCAGGCAACGCGGCGAGCCGCCGACCCGGTGCGGGTCGGCGGCTCGGAGAACGACGTCGGGGACTCCTGTGCAGAGCGCTCAGTCGTCGGTGTCGGTGCCGACCACGGCGAAGTCGGCGCCGAAGTCGATGTCGACCGAGCGGTTGTCGCTCGTGAGCACCGACGCGTCGTAGGGGCTGACCTCGTCGTTGTCGGCGTCGAGGTCGGTGATCATGCCGTCGGCCTCGGCCAGGGCGGCGTCGACCAGCGCGCGGATGGTCGCCTCATCGAGCGTGCTCGTCGGGGCCGAGTCGTCATCCTGCTCGGTCGAGATGACAGTGGCCACGAGGTCGGCGTCCACCCGCACCTCGGTCTCGCTGCCGTCCGCTGCGATCAGCTGCACCTCCCAGGTGCCGTCGCGCTTGGCGTCGATCGAGGTGACGTCGCCGTCGACGGCTGCACGGGCGGCGTCCGCGATCTCGACGAGCTCGTCGGCGGAATCGGTGCCGATGCCGGTCACCGGGCCTTCGCCCTGCGACGGGCGCTGGCCGTCGTCGTCGCGGTCGCCGTCGCGGTCGTCGTCGCCGGGCTGTGCGCCGCGGTCGTCGTCGTCACGCGGTCCGTCCGAGATCGAGGGGCGATCGTCGTCGTCACCGAACTCGTCGCCGACGGCTGCACCCACAGCCACGCCGCCACCGACGAGCACCACCGCCGCGGCGATTCCGCCGCCGATCAGCAGGGCGCGCTTGCGGCCGCGCGTGGCGGGTGCCGCAGGTGCGGCAGACGTGTCGGCGGCACGCGGCTCGACGGGGACGGTCTGGGCATCCGATGCCTGTGCGGAAGGCGCCGGGGGAGCGGGCGGTGCCGGGGGAGTCGCTCCTGCGGGCAGGTTCTCGGGCGTCTGGTCGGGGGTGGGGTTCTTGTCGTTCATGTCTCGATGCTCTCGCGACAGTGCTGAAGCCACCCTGAAGCCTCCTGAAGCCGCTTTCAGGAAGGAACGGCGGGGTCAGCCGCGCACAGCGCTCGCCACGTCGGAGAAGGATGCCGGCACGAAGCCGCCGTGCGCCTGCTCGCCGTGCACGAGCTCGCCCGATCCGGTCTCGGCGCTGCCGAGCACGCCCCAGGGATCCACGATCCGCACGTCGTGCCCGTCGAGGTGCAGCCGGCGGATCCCCTCGAGCATCATCCGCCGGGCGATGCTGTTCGCGCGCTGCACACGATCGAGGTCGACGACGACCGGTCCGTCTCCCGAGGGCTCCTCGGTGAAGCCGCGAAGCACCCGCTCCGCCTCCATGAAGTGCAGATCTCCGGCGATCTCGTGCACCGCCGCACCGTCGTGCTCCACCCGCCGTGATACCGACCGCGACGAGTCGGTCGACGTCATCAGGTGCAGGCCGAGGTCGTGGTTCATGCGCTCGAACATCCGCACGCCGCGGGTGCTGTTGCCGTGCGGGTCGAGACGAGGCGAGAACGCGGCGATGCCGACCTGCCCCGGCAGCACGCCCATCAGGCCGCCCGCGACGCCGCTCTTCGCCGGGATTCCCACCGAGGTCAGCCAGTCACCTGCGGAGTCGTACATGCCGCAGGTCGTCATCACGCTGAGCACCTGCCGATTGACGACGGGGTCGATCACCTGGTCTCCGTCGGGGGTGCGACCACCCGCGGCGAGCACGGATGCCATGCGCGCGAGGTCGCGCACGGTGACCGACACCGAGCACTGCCGGGTATAGCCGCGCACGGCGTCGGCCGGGTCGACGTCGAGGGTGCCGACCGTGCGCAGCATGTAGGCGAGGGCCATATTGCGGTCGGCGGACGCGAGCTCGGACTCGAACACATCCTCAGCGATCGAGAGCTCGCGGCCGGCGAGTCGGCTGTAGAGCTCGACGATGCGCTCGACGCGTGCGTCCGCATCGTCGCCACCGACCAGCGCATGGGAGGCGATCGCTCCGGCGTTGATCATCGGGTTGCGCGGCCGACCCGTCTCGGGCTCGAGAGAGATCTCGTTGAACGCGTCACCGGACGGCGTGGGCGAGTTCGGGGATGTACGAGGCGACCTCGCCCGCATCCGATCCGCATGACTCGAGCAGCGCGGTGAGGTAGTCGATCATGGGGGTCTGCATGTGCTCCATGCTCCCATGCGGCGTCGCGGCGATCCGCCGGCGCGGATCCTGCTCAGGTCGCGAGCGGAAGAGTGACGACGAAGCGCGCGCCGCCCCAGCGGGAGTCGTCGACCGAGACGGTTCCCCCACTCGCGGCGGCGATCCCCTGCACGATGGCGAGCCCGAGGCCGCTGCCGCCGGCGTCGCGGCTGCGAGCCTCGTCGAGCCGCACGAAACGCTCGAAGATGCGATCGCGCTCGTCGGCAGGCACGCCGGCGCCGTCGTCCTCGACGGTCACGAAGACCCACGAGCCCTGCGGGATCACGCTGATCGCCACGTGTCCTGAGCTGTGCCGGGCGGCGTTGTCGGCGAGGTTGCGCAGCAGCTGGCCGAGAAGCCTCGGGTCGCCCTCGACACGAGCGGCACGGATGCCGGAGCCGTCGACCCCGATCCCCCGCGCGCGCAGCCGGCGCACCTCGCCGAGAGCCACGTCGTCGAGATCGACGGCCTCGTCGTGCGTGCCGCCTCCTTCGTCGAGGCGGGCCAGGAGCAGCAGCGACTCGACGATCCCCTGCAGCCGCAGGCCCTCATCCGAGACGACCTCGGCGAGTTCGCCGATGCTGGTGGTGGCCGGGTGGGCCTGCGCGAGCTCTGCATGCTGACGGATCGTGGCCAGAGGCGAACGCAGCTCGTGCGAGGCATCCGACACGAAGCGGCGCTGCGCGGTCGCCGAGGCGTCGAGCCGGTCGAGCATCCGGTTCATCGTCGTCGCGAGCGCAGCGATCTCGTCGGACGACGGCGGCACCTCGACCCGATTGTGCAGGTGCTCGGCGGTGATGCCGTCGACCTCTTCGCGGATGCGCGTGACCGGTTTCAGCGCCCGACCCACGACGAGCCAGGTCGTGACCGCGACGAGCGCGAGCAGCAGGGGCAGCGCGATCGCGAGCAGCACCGCGACCGTCGAGAGCGTCTCGTCGTCGCCGTCGATGGGGACGGCGAGCACGAGCGTCTCGTCGTCGTCGAGGTCGTCGGAGACGACGAGCATCGGCGAGCCGTCGATCATCACCCGCTGCGGGTCGTCGGAGATCGGAAGGGCCCGGGAACCCAGATCGTCTCGAGCATCCTCGCTCGCCGAGCGGATCGAGCCGTCGGCACCGATGATCTGCACGAGCTCGTCGTCGAGGTTCTCGATGCCTCGACCTGCGCCGGGGCCTCCGTCGGGGCCTCCGTCGGGGCCGTCGAGGCGCTGGGTCAGCTCGTCGAGGCGCTGCTCGGCTGCGCGTTCGGCGCTTGCATGGATGCTCGAGCTCAGGATGCTGTAGAACGAGAACGCCCCCACGATCAGCGCGACCGCCACGACGAGGGTCGCGCCGAGGGTGGTTCTGGCGCGCACCGACTTCCACGCACGACTAGCCACCGTCGGCCGCCAATCGATAGCCGGCGCCGCGGATCGTCTCGAGCGCCTCGCGTCCGAACGGCTTGTCGAGTTTGCGGCGCAGATGCCCGACGTAGACCTCGACGATGTTCGGGTCGCCGTCGAAGTCGTCATCCCACACGCCGTCGATCAGTGCGCGCTTCGAGAGCACCTGCCCGCGGTGCCGCATGAGGTACTCGAGCACTGCGAACTCGCGCGCGGTGAGCGTGACCGGCGTCTCACCACGCCATACGCGATGAGACGAGGGATCGAGTTTCAGGTCTCCCGCTTCGAGCACGGCGGGGCGGGCGACAGCGCCGCGACGCACCAGGGCGCGGATGCGGGCGACGAGGATCGCGAACGAGAAGGGCTTGGTGACGTAGTCGTCGGCGCCGGTCTCGAGGGCCTCGACCTGATCCCACTCGCCGTCCTTGGCGGTGAGCATGAGCACGGGCGTCCAGTTCTCCTCCGCGCGCAGCGCCTCGCACACCTTCCAGCCGCTCATGCCGGGCATCATGAGGTCGAGCACGATCGCGTCGTATCGGGTCTCGCGCGCACGCCAGAGTCCGTCGACGCCGTTGTTCGCGACGTCGACCGCGAAGCCTTCGGCCTCGAGCCCCCGGCGGACGGCGTCGGCCAATCGCACCTCGTCGTCAACCACCAGGATCCGCATTCCTCCAGTGTGGCGGGCGCACGCTGAATCCGCGCTGAAGCGGCGCCACTCCTCCCATGCGTGCGGGGAGAGGGTTGGCCTGCACCTGGCCCTGTGGTTGCATGAGGGCATGACCGGAATCCGGGGGGACAGGTCGAGAGGCGCAGGTCTGCTTCTCGTGATCGCGACGACAGCGCTGCTCGCAGGGTGCGCGACGGCGACCGCGGGTCCGCCTGCTGCCTCGCCGACGGCGAGCCCGAGCCCCACTCCCACTGCGGCCTGCCCTCAGGTGGAGGGTGTCGACCTCCCACCCGAGTGCGCGCCATACGATCCCGATCACGCCATGGCGCAGAACGAGCGCTATCGCGACCGGGTGGAACTGGCCGAAGAGAGTCGCGCAGCCGCCGAAGAGCCGGCGGAGTCAGTGCGCGCGGCGCTCGAGACCCTCCGCGCGTCGGGCTCGCTATCCGTCGCGGCCGTGGAGGATGCGTTCGCGGATGCCGGCCTCACCGACATCCAGACGATCGGCGATGAGCGAGCCGTCGCCTTCGGCGCCGCGGCACCGAAGGGCGGATGCATCTTCGGCGAGGTCTCGGCAGAGACGCTGTCGGTCGAGATCGGCGGTGTCATCCTCGACGGCGGATGCCTGCCGGCCGTCGGCCACTGACCCGGGCTCGTCGATCACACGTCGGTGCGGAACCCTGAGGCCTTGTGTGTGCCGTCGCAGAACGGCTTGATCGTCGAGAGACCGCAGCGGCACAGCGCCACGGTGCGGCGCTTCACCTCGATCGGCTCGCCGTCGGACGACTCCAGCACCGCCGCGCCCCGCACGAGCAGCGGTCCGTCGGGGTAGGCGGTGATGGTGACGGCATCCTCGCGCGCGCTCATCGGGCGTCCCTCGGCCGCAGCGAGGATTCTCCGCGCGTCCAGGAGTCGAGCATGTGGCCAGCCGCCCAGCCGTCGACCGTCAGGCAGGCGGCCGCGCCGAACATGATGTCGGGCAGCAGCTCGGGGTGATCCTCGGCCAGCCCGCCGGCGAGGTCGCGCGCCGCGATCTGCTCATGCACGGCATCCGCCTCGACGTGCTCATCGAAGTAGTCGGTCACGTCGTCACCGAACCCGAGGCGCCGCAGGCCGTCGGCATACAGGCGGTTGGGGATCGACGAAGTCATCTCGAACGCCGCCAGGTGGCCGACGATCGCGCCGACGAGGCGGCGGTTCACTCCGAACATCGACATCGAGTTCAGCGAGGCGAGGGTGATGGCCGGCACGTCGTCGACGTATGCGCCATAGGTGTCGTCGAGCCCGGCGCCACGCATCGCGCGCGCGAAGATCGTGGCATGCACACGGTCGGCCCGCCCGCCGCCGTACTCGTCGGACTGGATCTCGACGAGCGCCGCCTTCGCGCGGCCGTGCAGCCGGGGGATCGCCCACGAGTGCGGATCAGCCTCGCGCAGCGTGTAGATCGAGCGCTGCATGAAGAACTCGTGCATCTGCTCGTCGGTCGCCTTCTTCGCGACGTAGCGCGACAGGCTCGGGCCGGTGTCGGCCTCAGCGAGAGCGAACAGGGCGCGTCCGACCGCGTCGACTGTCGGCTCAGGCAGATCGGGCATCGGCACGGTCGCGCGCAGCGCCCGCTCGAACGCCTGCTCGAGCAGCGCTCGGGTGGCGATGAGCGCCGGGTCCCACTCGAGGTCGGGGTCGAGCTCGGAGAGCGACCCGTACGACGACGCGTACAGGACGAAGAGCGCGAGCTGGATGTCGTCGTCGCGCACGATGTCGTCACTCGTGGCGAGCGCGGCCTCTGCCCTGGCACCGAGGTCGTCGACGTCGCCGCCGGTCAGCCGGTCGATGACGGCATCGCTGAGCGGACCGCGAGAGGTGACGCCGTGAAGGGCGGACGGGGTGAGAGCCGGTGCAGACATGCTCGCAGTCTCACCCCGGGATCCGCGCACGGGAAGGGACTTGACGGCGACGTACCGGATGCGGAAGGACGGATGCCGCAGCACCCGGATCTGTGACGTCGCCGCGCCGCCTAGGCTGGAAGCATGAACAAGAACTCGCTCTGGACCATCGTCGGCGTCGTCCTCGCCGTGGTGATCGCGTGGTGGATCGTCAGCGCGCTGTTCTCGATCCTGTGGTTCATCGCGAAGCTCGCGATCGTGCTCGTCGTCGCGGTCGTGGTCTTCCTGGTGCTGCGGGGGCTGTTCAGCTCGAAGGCCGAGTGATCGCTCCGACCTCACATCGCGCGGTCGGGCGTCGTCGTATGGAGTATGAGACGACTCCACACCTTCGCCCTCGCGCTCTCGGCTCTGCTCGGCCTGTTCGTCGGCGGATGGGCGTACTTCGCCCCGCAGAGCTTCTATGACTCTTTCCCCGGCGTGCTCGGCTCATGGGTCTCGGTCGACGGACCATACAACGAGCACCTGGTCCGCGACGTCGGGGCGATGTATCTCGCGCTCGCCGCAGCCAGCATCGGAGGCGTGATCTGGCGCAGCGCGATCGGGTTCCGCGTGCTCGGCCTCGCCTGGGTCGTGTTCGGCGGGACGCACTTCGCGTACCACGCGTGGCACCTCGAGCACATGGCGCCCGCGTCGGCGGTCGGCGAGATGGTCGCGCTCGGAGTGAGCCTGGCACTCGGCGTCGTGCTGCTGATCCCCGAGCGGTCGTCGTCGCGCGAGCGATCCGCGCGCTCGCGCGACGACCGTGATCAGGCCACGGGGACGTTCGCTCCGATCCGATAGCGCGCCGCGCGATGCGTGTCCTGCACGCGGTCGCCCTTGCCCTGCAGCTTGTTGCGCAGGGTGCCCGGCGCGTACTCCTCGGGATAGACGCCGCGCTCGCGCAGCACCGGGATGACGTGTTCGATCACGTCCTGCCAGGTGCCGGGGGTGACCGCGTAGGCGAGGTTGAACCCGTCGATGTCGGTCTGCTCGACCCACGACTGCAGCTCGTCGGCGATCTCGACGCCCGAGCCGATGATGGTCGGGCCGAGGCCGCCGATCGCATTGTGGCGTCCGAAGTCGCCGACGGTCCACTCGCGTCCGAGGTCGGCCTCCTCCTTCAGGTGCTGGAGCACCGACTGGATGGCGTTCGACTCGACGTTTCCGACCGGCTCGTCCTCGGCGTACTGCGACAGGTCGACGCCCATCCAGCCCGACATGAACGTCAGCGCGCCCTCGGGGCTCGCATACGACAGGTACTCGGCGTGCTTCGCCGCAGCATCCTCGCTCGTGGCCCCGGTGATCACGGTCAGCAGCGTGTAGATCTTCGCGTCGTAGCGGTCGCGTCCGGCCGCTTCGAGGGCGTCACGGATGCGCTTCACCGTGCCGGCGAGCACCTCTTTCGACGGGGCGGCGACGAAGATCGCCTCGGCGTTCTCCGAGGCGAAGCGCACGCCGCGGGGGCTGGCGCCGGCCTGGTAGATGACGGGGGTGCGCTGCGGCGACGGCTCGGAGATGTGGATGCCGGGAACGCTGTAGTGCGTGCCCTCGTGACCGATCGGGTGCACTTTCGACGGATCGGTGAAGATGCCGCGCTCACGGTCCTCGACGACCGCGTCGTCTTCCCACGACCCCTCCCAGAGCTTGTAGAGCACCTCGACGTATTCGTCGGCATGGTCGTAGCGGTCGTCGTGTGCGAGCTGATCCTCCTGACCCATGTTGCGCGCGGCGCTGGGCAGGTAGCCGGTCACGACGTTCCAGCCGACGCGTCCGTTGGTCAGGTGGTCAAGGGTGCTCAGGCGGCGGGCGAAGGGGTACGGATGCTCGAACGCGGTGCCCGCGGTGATGCCGAATCCGAGGTGCTCGGTGACGGCGGCCATGGCGCTCACCAGCAGGATCGGGTCGTTGACCGGCACCTGTGCGCCGTTGCGGATCGCCGCCTCGTTCGTGCCGCCGTAGACGTCGTAGGTGCCGAGGACGTCGGCGATGAAGATGCCGTCGAAGGTGGCGCTCTCGAGCAGCTTCGCGAGGTCGGTCCAGTACGAGATGGTGTTGTAGTGGCGTGAACGGTCGTCCGGATGCCGCCACAGACCGGACGACTGGTGGGCGACGCAGTTCATGTCGAAGGCGTTGAAGCGGATCTGACGGGTCATGGGGACTAGCAAACCCGCCGATCGCGGGCTCGGCCACCCCTGCGACACGCGCCGACATATTCGGGCTGCCGCCTGCCACATGCTCTCGATTCGAAAGCGTCAGTCGTGGTCGCCGTCGACGGTCTTCATCGTGGAGGTGATGGGCCGGGGATCGGGCATGATCGTGTCGACCTGCGGTTTGGCGTTCGCCTGCGCGCGGCACCAGACGACGAAGCCCACCGCGGTGAAGACGCCGTAGAACACGTACATGAACCCGGTCGCGTAGAAGCCCGAGCTGAAGAGCAGGGGCACGCCCACGATGTCGACCGCGATCCAGATCAGCCAGAACTCGGTCCACCCCTTGGCCATGCCGTAGGTGGCGAGAAGTGAGCCGACGAACGTCCAGGCGTCCGCCCACACGGGCTCGTACGAGCCGAGCAGACGGAACAGCGGTGTCAGGGCGACCGTGCCGATGACCATCGCCAGCACCAGGCCGATGCGGGCGCTGTTCGGAGCCCATCGCGGAGTCACTCGGCCGCCGTCAGACGACGCCTGGCGCCAGCGCACCCATCCGTAGATCGCGACGACGATGAACATGACCTGGCGACCGGCCTGGCCCAGCAGGTGCGGCAGCTCATGGTCGGGGTTGAGGATGGTGCCGAGGAATACGGTGAGCAGCAGCAGGTTGCCGACGATGCCGACGGGCCATGCCCAGATCTTGCGCTGCATGCCGCCGAGGGCGCTGGCCAGGCCGAAGGCGTTGCCCACGACCTCGCGGATCAGCAGCACCTGCCCGCCCGGGAGCACCCACTGTGAGTTGAACGCGTCGACGAGCCAGAGGAAGGCGTTCATGCGCGCCGGTCCGGGAAGGGGCGTTCGTCGAGCACCAGCTGCAGGAACGTGAGGTCGAGCCAGCGATCGAACTTCGCGCCGACCTGCGGCATGCGTCCGACCTGCATGAAGTCGAGGCGCTTGTGCATGATGATCGACCCCGTGTTGCTGCTCTCGATCGCCGCGACCATGACGTGCTTGCCAAGTCTGCGCGCGCGGTGGATGAGCTCGAGCATGAGCGCCTTGCCGATGCCGCGACCTCGCTGCCCCTCGCGCACGTAGACGGAGTGCTCGACGGTGTGACGGTAGCCACTGTGCGGACGCCAGTCGCCGAAGGTCGCGTAGCCGAGCACGCCCGTGTCATCGACCGCGACGAGCACCGGATAGCCGCGCTCGGTGCGCTCGGCCAGCCAGGCGGTGCGATCGTCGACCGTGACCGCCTCTTCATTCCAGATCGCGGTGGTGGTCAGCACCGCGTCGTTGTAGATGGCCGTGATCGCCTCGGCGTCGGTGGTCTCGGCATCCCGGATCTGGTGGTCGCTCATCGGGTCTCCTGCATCTGCGCTCGGGTGCGCACTGGACGACGGTAGCAGGATGCCGGGGTGGGGATGCGGGAGACTGGCGTCATGTCTCTCGCTGAAACGGTTCGCGACCGCATCGTCCGTGCGATCGACGACGAGCAGCTGGGCGCATACGGTCTTCATGTGCTCGTCGGTCACGAATCAGCCCGGCATCGCTGGCGCAGCGACGATCGGGTGAACCTGTATTCGGTGTCCAAGGGGGTGAGCGCACTCGCGGCGGGGATCGCCGTCGACGAAGGCGTCGTGTCGCTCGATACCCGCGCAGTCGACGTGCTCGATGTGCCCGAGCCCGGTGCAGGCAGCGACGCGGTGACCCTCGAACATCTCCTCACGATGACGAGCGGGATCGACTTCGAGTGGTTCGGGGATGAGGAGGCGCCCTGGCCCGACCTCGCCGTCGAGATGCTCTCGCGCCCGAGTCGAGGTGCGGGGGAGCGCTTTCAGTACTCGGATGCCAGCACCTACGTCGCCATGAGAATGCTCGGGGCGGCCGTCGGCGATGTGCGGGAGTGGCTGATGCCCCGACTGTTCCAGCCGCTCGGCATCCACAATCCGCAATGGTTGAGATGTCCGCTCGGCTGGATCGTGGGCGGAAGCGGGCTGGAGCTCCGCACCGAGGAACTGGCTCGAATCGGACGCGTGCTTCGTGATGGCGGGCGCGTCGGGGGCGATCGTATCGTGGCGCAGAGCTGGATCGATCGGATGCATTCCGAGTGGGTCTCGTCGGGGGCAGGTGGCCTCTACTCCTCCTACGGATTCGCCGCCTGGCGTGGGCCGCGCAACGGCTGGCGTCTGGACGGGCGGTACGGACAGTACGTCTTCATCGATGACGCTGCCGATGCGGTCGTCACGATCACGGCGCATGAGGAGAAGAGCGATCAGCGGCTCGTCGAGATCGCGGCTGACGCCGTCGCCGAAGCGCTGTCAGGCGATGGGTCGTCGGGCGCCGGTGTGTCGGGCGACGCTGGCTCGAGCCGCTGACAGCTGAACCTCGGCGCTCACTCCGCCGGTCGCTGCGGCGTGGGATTCCAGTAGCTGAGCTTCGCGGGCGAGAGCACGATCCAGAGCTGGGTGATCGCACCCGCCTCGACATGCAGGTTCATGACCGAGTGCACCTTCTCTTCGTCGCGGAACACCAGGCCGAGACCGTCGCCGAGCTGCCACTCCTCGGCGGTGAAATGCGGGTTCTTGGCTGCGATCCCGAGCAGGAAGCGCGCGACGTTGTCGGCACCGCTCACGACGTTGCGTGCTGCGCTGACCACGCCGCCTCCGTCGCTGCGCAGTTCGACGTCGGGTGCCAGGAACTTCAGCAGCGGGGCGACTTCGCCCGTGCGCGTCGCCTGCTGGAAGGCACGCACCACGCGGTCGTGCTCGCCGCGGGGCACGGCGGTCGCCCGGTTCTCGCGCACGTGACGACGAGCGGATGCCGCGAGCTGCCGGACTGCGGCGGAGGAACGGCCCACGACCTCGGCGATCTCGTCGAACGGCACGGCGAAGACGTCGTGCAGCACGAAGGCCACGCGCTCGGCCGGAGTCATCGCCTCGAGCACGACGAGCAGCGCGGTCGAGACATCGTCGTCGAGAGTGACGCGATCGAGGGGATCCTCGGGTGTGGATGCCGTGCGCGATCCGATCGCTCCCGAGAAGAGCTCGGCCGGAACGGGCTCCGGCAGCCACGGCCCGACATACTGCTCTCTCCTGCGCCGAGCCGAACCCAGAAGATCGAGGGCGACGCGTCCTGCGACGGTCGTGAGCCAGCCTGGCGGGTTCGCGATCGACTCGCGCTCGGCCTCGGTGAGCCGGTACCAGCGCAGGTACGTCTCCTGCACGACATCCTCAGCATCCGCCAGCGTGCCGGTCATCCGATAGCCGAGCGCCAGCAGGCGGCGACGCTCGCGGAAGACGTCGTCCAGGTCGTCATCCATGGGGTGCCTTTCGGGTGGTGCGATCGCGAGGTGTTCGTGCTGGTGGTGTTGTGCTGGTGGTGGGCTCATCGTGTTGTGCCTTCGCAGGATATGACGATGCAGGGGGGCGAGGTGTGAGGCCTCACATTTCCGGACGCCGTCTCGTCATCTCCTTCAGACGGTGCGCGGTGGGCGTACGCGGGGTGCGCATGCGCGCCGCCGGAGTGGAGAGGGAGTCGCATGAGGATCGCAGTCGCAGGAGGAACGGGAGTGGTGGGTCGGTATGCCGTCGAGGCGGCGCGGGATGCGGGCCACGATGTTGTCGTGCTCTCGCGTTCGGCCGGTGCTGACGTGATCACCGGTGCCGGACTCGCCGACGCGCTGCAGGGTGTGGATGCTGTCGTGGACGTCACGAACACGACCACCCTGTCGGCCGCGAAGGCGGTCGGGTTCTTCGAGACGGCGACCAGGAATCTGCTCGCCGCGGAGCACACCGCGGGCGTCGGGCATCATGTCGCGCTGTCGATCGTGGGGATCGACGGGATCGACTCCTCCTACTACGCGGGCAAGCTCGCGCAGGAGCGCGCGGTGGCCGCGGGCTCGGTGCCGTTCACCATCGCTCGGGCGGCGCAGTTCCACGAGTTCGCGGGGCAGCTGCTGTCGGGTATGTCCGGCCCCGTGGCGGTCATGCCGAAGCTGCTGATGCGCCCCGTGGCGGCGCGCGAGGTCGGTGCGCATCTGGTGCGTGTCGCCTCGGGTGCGGCAGTGGGGCGTGCGCGCGATCTGGTCGGGCCGCGTGATGAGGTTCTCGTGGATGTGGCGAGACGGCAGCTGGCTTTCGACGGGGTGCGGCGGCTGGTGCTCGGGGTGCGGCTGCCCGGCGCGTACGGGAAAGGGCTCGCGTCGGGGTCGCTGCGCGGCGGGGCCGATGCTCTGCAGGGGGAGGTCACGTTCGACGAGTGGCTGGGCAGTGAGGATCACGCCCGCGAGGAGCGGGCATAGCCATCGATCGTATGGCGGCATACCGACCGAAATTCGAACATATCTTCTAAACTGGAGGCATGTCGAATCCCCGTCTGTCTCCGATCCTCGCGGCCGTCGAGCGCCTCGGCGACGCATGGGCGGATGCCGAGAGAGGCTGCGATCTGTCTTGCCGCGAACTGCTCGATGCGCACCGTGCGGTGAGCCAGGCGCAGCGATGCCTCGACGGGCTCCACGCAGAACTCGCCGCTGCGATCGCGCACGAATCACGACCGGAACTGGGCTCGGACGGGCTCGCGAAACAGCAGGGCTTCCGGAGCGCGGCGACGATGATCGCAGCGACGACCGGCGGGGCGCCGGGAGACGCGAAGCGCTTCATCACGGTCGGTCGGGCTGCAGCACCGCGCACCGACCTGCTGGGTGAGGTGCTGCCGGCGAAGTATCCCGGGTTGGCGGCAGCGCTCGCCGCGGGGGACATCTCTGTGGCTGCTGCCGCGCTCATCGTCAGCCTGCTCGAGCGTATCCGGCTCAAGGTGGGGTCGGCCCGGGTCGACGAGGCCGAGCGTCTGCTCGTCGAGCGGGCGGCGGGCATGTCCCTCGGCGACGTCGGCAAGCTGGTGTCCCGTGCCGAAGCCTGGCTCGACCCCGACGGCGTCGCACCCAAAGAGCGCGAGGCTCGCGACCGTCGTTCGCTGACGATGTTCGAGCGCGATGGTTCGCTTCATCTCGTCCTGCAGACCGACATCGCATCGGGGGCGCCGATCAAGGCCGCGATCCAGGCATATGTGGCGGCTTCGTTTCAGTCGCGGATCACCGCGACAGACCCCGACGCGCCGGATGCCGATCGCCGTTCGGTCGCGATGATCCAGGCCGACGCGCTGACCGCCATCTGCGAGCACGCGATCGCCTGCGACAACGGCGGTATGCCTGCATCGGGTGCGACCGTGGTGGTGCGCGTGAACCTCGATCAGCTCACCTCAGGCGAGGGCGGCGCGACGATCGACGGCAGCGACCAGCCCGTAAGCGTCAGCACCTGCCGTCGGATGGCCGCTGGTGGCGGCATCATCCCCGTGGTCCTCGGATCAGCGGGGGAGATCCTCGACTGGGGCCGAGAGAAGCGGCTCTTCACTCGCGCACAGCGATTGGCGCTGGTCGAGCGAGACGGAGGATGCGTGATGTGCGGTCTCCCGCCGCAGATGACGAAGGCGCATCACATCAGGTGGTGGCAGCGAGACACCGGACCCACCGACCTGAACAACGGCGTGCTGCTGTGCGAGTCGTGTCACCACCGCATCCACGACAACGGGTGGGATATCCGCATCGACGGGGTCGGTGGCGCCGGGCGAGTGTGGCTCATCCCACCTCGGAGCATCGATCTCGAGAGGACGCCGCGCCTCGGAGGCAGGGCGCGTTATGACATCGCGGCCTGACGTCCGTTCTGCAGCGCCCGTGTCAGACGTGCACGTCGGCGGGCGATTCCTCGCCCTCGTGGAAGTTCGGCTTCTTGCCGATCAGGCGGCCGATGCCGAGGATGATCCCCACGATGAGCAGGCCCGCGATCAGGCCGGCGATGGCCGAGAAGAGTGTGTCGCCGATCCAGACGATCACGCCACCGGCCGGCTCGAGGAAGTGCTCGATGCCGTGCAGGATGTCGGCGCCGAAGTGCACCCCGACCTCGCCGAGGTTCACGAGCAGCAGATGCCCACCGACCCACAGCATGGCCACAGTGCCGAGGATGCTGATGAAGCGGAACACCGCAGGCATCGATCGGACGATGCGAGTACCCGTGTGACGGACGCGCTTCGAGGGGTTCTTCGCCATCTTCAGACCGATGTCATCGATCTTCACGAGCAGCGCCACGGCGCCGTAGACGACACCGGTCATGAGCAGCGCGATCACCGCGAGGATAGCGAGGGTGGTCCAGATGTCGAGACCGGCCTCGAGGTTCGCGAGCGAGATCAGCATGATCTCCGTCGACAGGATGAGGTCGGTGCGCACCGCTCCCCACACGAGCTTGTTCTCGTTGCGGGCGCTCTCGTCGGCGTGACCGTGCTGCACTCCGAACCACTCGAGCACCTTCTCGGCGCCCTCGAAGCACAGGTACGCGCCACCGAGGATGAGCAGGTACGGCAGAACCCACGGCGCGAACGCGGTCAGCAGCAGAGCGATCGGGATGATGATGACGAACTTGTTGGCGAGCGAGCCGAGTGCGATCTTCGCGACGACCGGCAGCTCGCGAGCGGGAGTGATGCCCTGCACATACTGCGGGGTCACGGCGGCATCGTCGATCACGACTCCCGCAGCCTTGGCCGAGGCCTTCATGGCCGCGCTGAGGATGTCATCGACGACGGCGAGCAGTCCAACCGACATGTGCGTCTCCCTGTTGTGTATGGCGGAGCAACTCTATCGACTGCACCGCACGCTCCTGCGTCAAGCCCCGTTCGGCGGACCGATCGTGGCATCTATCGTGCGCCCATGCCTTCACCCCAGACCGTGGCCGTGGTGATACCCGCCCGTGACGATGCTCGCCTGCTCGCCCGGTGCCTCGACGCGCTCTCCGAGCAGACGCGACCGCCCGACGAGGTCATCGTGGTCGATGACGGCTCCACCGACGACACCGCCCGCACCGCGCGCGCGTTCGATGCCAGGGTGGTCCGCCTCGATGGCGAGGGCATTCCCTCGGCCAGTGCTGCCGGGTACGACGCGGCGACCGCCGACATCATCTGTCGACTCGATGCAGACAGCGTCCCGCCGCCCCGATGGCTCGCGGTGATGGCGGGCGAACTCGAAGAGCGCCCCGAGCTCGTCGCCCTGAGCGGAACAGCGCGCAGCGTCGACGGTCCCGAGCCGCTGCGAGCCATCGTGCCGGTGCTGTACCTCGGCGCCTACCGTCTCATCCTCACGCCCACTCTCGGGCATCCGCCGCTCTTCGCCTCGGCTCTGGCGCTGCGTGCCGACGCCTGGCGCGCGGTGCGCCACGAGGTCCACCGTGGCGACCCGCAGGTGCACGACGACCTCGACCTCGCCTTCCACCTGGGCGCTGTGGGACGCATCGCCTTCCGCACCGGGATCCCCGTCGGCATCTCTTCGCGATCGTTCCGCGGGCTGTCGTCGTCGCTCGTGCGGGTCAGACGCGGGTTCCACACCGTTCTGGTCCATTGGCCGCGCGATTTCCCTCCGCTGCGCTGGTTCCGGCTGCGCCGAAACTCACAGCGCGCTCACAGTCCCGGGGGACCAAAACGGCGCATCCGGCGGTTGTGATCTATGACGCCGCAGCCAGCCGCGTCGGACAAAGGAGACACACCATGTCGAACGAGTACAGCAAGACCCCCGGGGCCGTCAGCGACCTCACGCACCTGCAGTACGAGGTCACGCAGGAGGACGCGACCGAGCCGCCCTTCCGCAACGCGTACTGGAACAACCACGACGACGGCATCTACGTCGACGTCGTCTCGGGCCAGCCGCTCTTCGCGTCGACCGACAAGTTCGACAGCGGCACCGGATGGCCGAGCTTCACCAAGCCGATCGATGCCGATGCCGTCACCACCCGCACCGACCGCACTCTCTGGATGAAGCGCACCGAGGCTCGCTCCAGCGGGGCCGACAGCCACCTCGGGCACGTCTTCGACGACGGTCCCCGCGACGCCGGAGGGCTCCGATACTGCATGAACTCCGCGGCCCTGCGGTTCATCCCGGCTGACAGCCTGGAAGATGAGGGGTACGGTCGCTACCGTCACCTCTTCCCCACCCCGAACTCTGAGGAGATCTCATGACCGACACCGGACACATCACCCGCACCCCCGGCACCGAGACCGCCGTGCTCGCCGGCGGATGCTTCTGGGGCATGGAAGACCTCATCCGCCGCCAGCCCGGCGTGCTCGACACCCGCGTCGGCTACACCGGCGGCAGCAACGAGCACGCGACCTACCGCAACCACCCGGGTCACGCCGAGGCTGTGGAGATCGTCTTCGATCCCACGAAGACGACGTATCGCGACATCCTGGCGTTCTTCTTCCAGATCCACGACCCGTCCACCAAGGACCGTCAGGGCAACGACATCGGCTCGAGCTACCGCTCGGCGATCTTCCCGCTCAGCCCCGAGCAGGAGTCCGTCGCGCGCGACACCATCGCCGACGTCGACGCCTCCGGCCTGTGGCCGGGCAAGGCCGTGACCACGATCGAGCCCGCGGGTCCGTTCTGGCAGGCCGAGGAGGAGCACCAGGACTACCTGATCAAGTACCCGAACGGCTACACCTGCCACTTCCCGCGTGCGGGATGGGTGCTGCCGAAGCGCGAGCAGAGCGCGACGGTCTGACCGACCGTACCCAGCTCTCTGCGCGCGCAGCGAAGGAGTTGCGGGCGGTCAGCCTTCAGACAGAAAGGCCAGTGCGGCCTCTTTGAAGGCGCGGGATCCCGGAGCGTTGAAGTGATGACGGTCCGGGATCTCGAAGAAGCGTCCCTGGGGGGCAGCGGTCGCCAGGGTGCGGGAGCCCTCGATGATCGCATCCTTCGACCCCGTCGCGAACAGGATCGGGGCCGCGGGAGCGTTCGACGGGTCAGGGTCGATCGTCCGTGACGAGCGCAGGCCCCCGGCCAGCGCCACGAGCGCGCCGAGATCGTTGCCGGGCACGCGCTCGGTCAGCGTGATGTAGTTCTGCGTCGTCGGATCAGAGACGGGCGTGCCATCGACCAGATACCTGCGCACCTGGTCGAGATCGAGCCGGGCGAGAGGGATGCCGTCGGGCACTCCGCCCAGCACTGCGCGCCCGATGCGGTGCGGGAGGTCGCGCACCACCTCCCAGCCGACCCTCGCGCCGAGCGAGTACCCGACGTAGAGCGCTTCGTCGACGAGGTACGTGTCCATGACCGTCTCGACGTCGGTCGCCAGGGTGCGGATGCCGTAGGCGTCGGCCTGGTGCGGCTTCTCGCTGAGACCATGACCGCGCTGGTCGAGCGCGAGCACCCGATAGCCGGCTTTGGTCAGCTCGCGCACCCACCCGGTGAGCACCCAGGTGTCACGCGCGCTCGAGGCGAAGCCGTGCACGATGACCACGACCGGTGCATCGATGTCGCCCCAGGTGTAGGTCGCGAGACGAGTGCCGTCAGCCGCGTGCACCTGCTGGGGATCGGGCATGTCGGTCAGGTCGGAGAGAGGTACAGCCACGGCATCCATTGTCCACCTGCCCGCTCCGGGTCGTCGCATCTTCGTCGTTGAGCGAGGCGCGAAGCCTGCTTCCGGTCGTTGAGCGAGGCGCGAAGCCTGCTTCCGGTCGTTGAGCGAGGCGCGAAACCTGCTTCCGGTCGTCGAGCGAGGCGCGAAGCCTGCTTCCGGTCGTTGAGCGAGGCGCGAAGCCCCGAGACGAAACGCGGTGACGTACCCCTGCACGTCACCGCGTTTCGTCTTGCCTACGGGTCAGACGCGGGCGCGCAGCGCCTCGCCGAGACCTGCGTCGACGTTCGTCCAGTACTGGAAGAAGCGCTCGCGGATCACGTCGATCGTGATGCTCTTGCCCTGACCGGTGAGGGTGTCGATGAACCGCGCACGCGCCTCATCGTCGAACACCTCGCGGTACAGGGTTCCGGCCTGGCCGAAGTCATCGTCATCGGCGCGCAGCGTCGCCGCGGCGCGCATCAGCTCGCCGTCCGACTCCCAGCTCGCCTCGACACCCGCGACCGGGTCGGCCGTCGGTCCACCGGCGGGGCCGTAGGAGTTCGGCGTGTAGACGCGGTGCTCGGCCGGGTTGAACTTGTACTGCATCTGGCCCTCGTGCATGTAGTTGCGCACTTCGGCCGCGTGCGGCTGGTTGACCGGCAGCTGGTTGTAGTTCGCGCCGATGCGGTAGCGCTGAGCATCCGAGTAGGCGAACACGCGAGCCATGAGCATCTTGTCGGGCGAGATGCCCGTGCCCGGAACCTGGTTGCCGGGCGAGAAGGCGGCCTGCTCGATCTCGGCGAAGAAGTTCTGCGGGTTGCGGTCGAGCGTGAACGTGCCGACCTTGATGCGCGGGTAGTCCTTCTTCGACCACGTCTTGGTGAGGTCGAACGGGTTGAAGCGATACGTCTTGCCCTCTTCGTACGACATGATCTGCACGTAGACGTCCCACGAGGGAGCCTCGCCGCGAGCGATCGCGTCGAACAGGTCGCGGCGGTAGTAGTCGGCGTCCGATCCGGCCAGCTTCTCGGCCTCGGCGGCATCCATGCGCTCCACGCCCTGCTTCGACAGGAAGTGGTACTGCACCCAGAATCGCTCGCCGGCGGCGTTGACCCACTGGTACGTGTGCGAGCCGTAGCCGTTCATGTGGCGCCAGCTGCGGGGCAGGCCGCGGTCGCCCATGAGGTAGGTCACCTGGTGCGCGGTCTCGGGGGAGAGCGTCCAGAAGTCCCACTGCATGTCGGCGTTGCGCAGACCGGAGTCTCCGAGGCGCTTCTGCGAGTGGATGAAGTCCGGGAACTTCATCGCGTCGCGCAGGAAGAACGTCGGGGTGTTGTTGCCGACGATGTCGAGGTTTCCCTCGCTGGTGTAGAACCGCAGCGCGAAGCCGCGCACGTCGCGCCAGGTGTCAGGAGAGCCCTGCTCGCCGGCGACCGACGAGAAGCGCAGCAGCGTCTCGCTCACGGCACCGGGCTGGAACGCCGCGGCGCGGGTGTAGGCCGACACGTCTTCGGTCACGGTGAACGTTCCGAAGGCTCCGCCGCCCTTGGCGTGGGGGTTGCGCTCCGGCACGCGCTCGCGGTTGAACGACGCGAGCTTCTCGACGAGGTAGCGGTCGTGCAGAACGGTGGGGCCGTCGGCTCCGACGGTGAGCGAGTGAGCGTCGCTGGCGACGGGCGTTCCCGTCTGCGTCGTGGTGGCGGGGGTGATCGATGGGTCGGTCATGTTCTTCTCCTTCTGCACGCAGGCACGATGAGCATCCCGGGTGCCCGGGATGCGCGGCGGATGCTACTGCGCGCCGTTCTGGCAACTGGGGCATAGGCCCCAGAAGGTCACTTCGGCTGTCTGGACGGTGAATCCCCCCGCCGAAGACGGGGTGAGGCACGGCGCTTCGCCGACCACGCAATCCACGTCACCGATCGCACCGCACTGGGTGCACACGATGTGGTGGTGGTTGTCGCCGATGCGCCGCTCGTAGAGCGATGCGGATCCCGCCGGTTCGATCCGGCGGAGCAGCCCCGCCGTCGTCAGGTCCGCGAGGATGTTGTGCACCGACTGGATCGACGTGGTCGGAAGCACCTCGGACACGGCGCGGTAGACCCGCTCCGCGTCGGTATGGGGCATGGATTCCATCGCCTCCAGCACTGCCACGCGGCCCGCGGTGGCCCGCAGTCCCGCATCGCGAAGCGCGGAGTCGAAGTCGGTGTCCATGACCCCAGAGTACTCGTTTTTTGAGTTATTCAAAAGACCCGCGTGTCGGCTGCGGCGGTTGCATCGACTCGGCTCTTCCGTAGCGTGGAGGGATGACGACGAGACGAGCGGTGACGATCGGACTGATCCTGGCGGCGGGCGTGGCGCTCGCCGGATGCACCGGGGGGCCTTCACAGTCGGCGAGTGAATCGGCGTCGTCTTCACCGTCACCGTCACCGTCGAGCTCGGCGTCGACCGCGACTCCGGATGCCGACTCAGACGAGGCACTGCTCCCGCTGCCCGTCGACGAGATCCCCGAATGGGCGCAGACGGCGGTGCCGGGCTCAGAGGCGCCGGGATACGTCTTCGGCTTCTCCGGCTGGATGAGCGAGAACAGCTCTGCGAACGACGTGACCAGCTTCACGTCGCTCGAGCCCGGGTCGTATCAGGGGCAGTTCGCGTGCAGGGGGGAGGGGACGATCGTGCTCACCGCGAGCGAGCTCGACGAGGGGTCTCCGTCCGAGCCGATCGCCTGCACGAACGAGACGATCGCGTTCGACGTCTCGACAGTTCGCCCCGGCGTGCGCTTCGCGCTCGCCCTCGAGGGGCCTCCCACGATCCACGCTCTGTCGCTCGTGAAGGTGCCGTGAGCGCACGGCCGTCGCGATGTGCGACCGACGTCACGACTCCGAGGGCGCGAGCGGAAGCTCGAGGCCGTAGTTCCACGTCAGGATCGCCGGCTGCTCCCGGTAGAAGCTCAGCACCGACACCGATCCGGCATCCAGAGTGATCTGAGCGCCGAAGCGCGGAGCCAGCCGCAGGTACACCGCGGTCAGGATGCGCAGGAAGTGCCCGTGCGCCACCAGCGCCACATCCCCTTCCGCCAGCGCCGGCATGACCCGGGTGAGCACGCGAGACGCGCGGGCGGCGACCTCTTCGACGGTCTCGCCCGGCGTCGCGCCGCGGATCACACCGTGCGTGAAGGCGCTCCAGTCGTAGCCCAGCTCCTCCCGGATGTCCTTCGTCGTTCGTCCCTCGTATCCGCCGTAGTCCCACTCGACGAGCAGTGGATCGACCTCGGCGTGCAGTCCTGCGAGCTCGGCGGTGCGCCGGGAGCGCTCCAGGGGCGACGACAGCACGAGCGAGAAGTCGTAGTCGGCCACCAGCCGTCCGGCATTGCGCGCCAGGTCCTCGCCACGCGCGGTCAGCGGGATGTCGGTGAGACCGGTGTGCTTGCCCGCTTTCGACCACTCGGTCTCGCCGTGGCGCAGGAGCACGAGCTTTCCCGAGGGGTTGTCAGGCGCGGGGCGGTCGGGAAGCGGGTCGTGGTCGGGGAGCGCAGGCACACCGCAACCGTAGTCCGCGCGCTGCCGGGACACGACTCATCGCCGAGAGCTTCTGTCCCGAATCGCGGAGGTTGCCCCGATCTGCACACGAAATGCCCGAAAGGCCACGCGAATCGGGACGACGTCCGCGGAACGGGCGGATGCACGGGAGGATGCAGGGGCGGATGCCGGGCGGATGCCGGAAGGGGCCGGCTCAGACGAAGGTGACGGTCTGCTGCAGTCGGGTGCGCACATCGAACAGCTCGTTGCCGCCGATCGCCCGAGCGCCGGGCACTCCCTGGCGCAGCACCATCGCGAGCGCGCTGCGGCGCACGACGACCACCGGCACACCACGGCTGCTGCCGAGCGGCGTGACCGCCTGCGACAGGTCGTCGTCGGGGAGCACCATGATGACGCCGCCGAACTTCACCCGCGCGGCCTTGGCGACCGACCGCATGCGAGAGAGCGCCGCCGTCACGGGGGCTCTCGTGCCGAGGCTGGGGCCGGTGATCTCGCCCCGGCGGAATCCGACGACGCCGCCGAAGTCCTCCGACATCACGGCGTACAGACCCGACGGACTCAGCACCACGTGGTCGAGCTTGTCGTCGGGATCCGCGCCCGTGGCCACGTCATGCCACACCGTGAAGCCCATGCCGAGGGCGCTCACCGTGCGGGCGGTCGCCTCTTCGGCGAGGGCATCGGCGAGCAGGCGGCGGAGATCGCGCGGGGCCGAGCGCACCAGCGCGGGGTCGTAGGGGTCGGGCACGTCGACGCCTCGTCCGGCCCACTCCCGGATCAGCACCAGATAGCGCTCGCGCCGCCAGCCGCCGGGATGCCCGTACGAGCGAGCCCGCGGGCGGGTGTCGGTGCGCGTGGCGCTCTGCGGACGCCATCCGCTCGATTCGGAGTCGGCCTGCACGCCGGGATGAACCCCGCTGCGGCGATCGTAGGCGGCACGGTCGTGCGGCGTGCCGACCAGCTCCCACGCGCGCTGCACCTGGATGAAGACCGCCGCATCACCGCCCGTGTCGGGGTGGGTCTGGCGCAGACGGAGGCGATAGGCGCGGCGCAGCTCGCCGTCGTCGACGGCGGGGTCCACGCCGAGGATCTCGTAGGCGGACGCCGAGAGCGGGCTGTCGAACATCGCTCTCCTTCCGAGATCGCGGCATCCAGGATATCCGCCGCAGGTTATGGGTCAGGCGGGAACGTCCACGATGCGCTCGACGCCCCGCACCGGTGTCACGGCACCGGCGGATGCCGCGGCCAGGTCGTCGTCGAGGCGGGCCAGCTCGTACGCGGGGACCCAGACCTCGAGTGTCGCCACTGCGCCGTACCGCGGATCGCCGAGAGACGCACCGTGGTGCGTCGCCCAGTCGCGCAGGAGGTTGTCGAACCGACCGGCATCCGCGTGGGCGACCTCGATCGTGACCTGCGTGAGCGCGCGTCGCCGCACGAGGTCCGCCAGATCGAGGGCCTCCGATACGGCGGATGAGTATGCGCGCACGAGGCCGCCGGCCCCGAGCTTGACGCCGCCGAAGTAGCGGGTCACGATCGCGACGACATCGGTCAGCTCCCGCCGCCGCAGCACCTCGAGCATCGGCACGCCCGCGGTGCCCGAGGGCTCGCCGTCGTCGGACGACCGGGCCTGATCAGCGAGAAGCCCCGTCACCATCGCGGTGCAGTTGTGACGGGCGTCCCACCACTG
This sequence comes from Microbacterium hydrocarbonoxydans, assembly GCF_904831005.1. Classification (NCBI taxonomy): domain Bacteria; kingdom Bacillati; phylum Actinomycetota; class Actinomycetes; order Micrococcales; family Microbacteriaceae; genus Microbacterium; species Microbacterium hydrocarbonoxydans. The sequence goes on from NZ_LR882982.1 coordinate 2,714,257, forward strand.
CTTGCGGATGCGCGCGATCACGGCATCCGCGGCCTCGACCGATCCCACAGGTTCGACCGTCGCGATGAAGCGCGACTTCTTGATGACGATCTCGTGCTGCACCGGCGCGGCGATCGTGGCCGGGTAGCTGCGGTCGGAGGTCATCCGCCTCAGACTACCCAGCGCACGCGCCGGCTCACCGCTCGACGAACGACATCTGCTGCGGGTTGTACCGATCGCCCTGCACGCCGACGCGGGCGGCGAGCTGGTCGAGATCCGCGACCTCGTCGGCTGAGAGCGGCACCGCCGACGACCCGGCGTTCTCGGCGACGCGAAGGGTGCGTCGCGTGCCGGGAATGGGCACGATCCAGGGCTCGCGAGCGAGCAGCCAGGCGAGGGCGATCTGCCCCGGCGATGACTCCTTCGCCGCCGCGAGCTGCGCGACGTGGTCGACCAGAGCCTGGTTCGCGGCCCGATTCTCTTCGCTGAACCGCGGGATCGTGCCGCGGATGTCTCCGTCGGCGAACGTCGTCTTCTGGTCGACCGTGCCGGTGAGGAATCCCTTGCCGAGCGGGCTGAACGGCACGAACCCGATGCCCAGCTCGGCGAGCACGGGCAGCACCTCGGCCTCGGGGTCACGCGTCCACAACGAGTACTCGCTCTGCAGGGCGGTGACCGGATGCACGGCATGAGCACGTCGGATGGTGGATGCCGAGGCCTCGGACAGGCCGAGATGGCGCACCTTGCCCTCGGCGATCAGCTCGGCGACCGTGCCCGCGACGTCTTCGATCGGCACGTCGGGGTCGACGCGGTGCTGATAGAAGAGGTCGATCATGTCGGTGCGAAGCCGCCGCAGCGACTCCTCGGCGACGCGCCTGATCTGCTCGGGACGACTGTTCAGGCCCACGCTCTTGCCGTCTTCGATGCGCCATCCGAACTTGGTCGCGATCACGACTCGGTCGCGGATGGGTTCCAGCGCCTCTCCGACCAGCTCTTCGTTGACGTAGGGGCCGTAGACCTCTGCGGTGTCGAAGAAGGTCACTCCGAGATCGAGCGCCGATCGCAGCACCCCGATCATCTCGTCGCGGGTGCCGGGGTTCGGCCCGTAACTCTGCGACATCCCCATGCATCCGAGTCCGACCGCCGAGACCTCGAGCCCCTGTCCGAGTGTGCGAGTGTGCATGTCGTGTCCTTTCGTCAGGCCCGACGTTACGCTCGCCTGCGGCGCTGAGGGAGTGCCTGGCAGTGCCTCCCTCAGCGTTCGCTCGCGGCTACTCGGCCGAGTCGTCGCGCAGATACGCGATATGCGCGGCGTGACGGGTCAGGTGATTCTGCGACCTGCGCACGAACAGCCAGGCCACGAGCAGCAGCACGAACCAGATCGGAGTCACCAGCAGTGCCGTCAGGGTGTCGGGCTGGGTCGTCAGCGCCCACAGGATGAACACGAAGAACGCGAGCACCACGTAGACCATGAAGATGCCGCCCGGCATCCGGAACTTCGATGCCGCGACCTTCTCGGGCCGACGGCGCCGGTAGACGATGTAGCTGCACAGGAAGATCGTCCACACGAACATGAAGCACACGGCCGAGACGGTGGTGACCATGTCGAAGGCGGTGCCGATGTCCTTGCCGGCGTACAGCAGCACGACGCCTGACAGCAGCAGGATGCACGAGAGGAACAGTGCGTTCTGCGGCACGCGGCGCTTCGACAGGCGGCCGAACAGCCGGGGCGCATCGCCGTCCTGCGCGAGTCCGAACACCATGCGCGAGGTCGAGTAGATGCCCGAGTTGGCGCTCGACATGGCCGAGGTCAGCACGACGAGGTTGACGACCGTGGCCGCGATGCCGAGGCCCGCGAGGGCGAACATCGCGATGAACGGGCTCTCGCCCGCGACGTACTCGGTCCACGGCGTGACCGCCATGAGGATCACGAGCGCGCCCACGTAGAACAGCAGGATGCGGATCGGGATCGCGTTGATCGCCTTCGGCAGGTTCTTCTCGGGGTCTTTGGTCTCGGCCGCGGCGGTGCCGACGAGCTCGACGCCGACGAACGCGAACACCGCGATCTGGAATCCGGCCACGAAGCCCATGAACCCGTGCGGGAACATCCCGCCGTGATCCCACAGATTGGCGAAGCTGGCGGTGCCCGCATCGTGCTGGAAGCCTGTGAAGATCATCACGAGACCCGTGATGATGAGCGCCACGATCGCGATGATCTTGATGAGCGCGAACCAGAACTCCATCTCGCCGAAGGCCGCGACGGTGGGCAGGTTCAGTGCGAGCAGGATGACGATCACGAGCACGCCGGGGATCCACAGCGGGATGCCGGGGAAGAGCGTGTCCGTGTATCCGGCGATCGCGATCACGTCGGCGACCCCGGTGACGACCCAGCAGAACCAGTACGTCCAGCCGGTGAAGAACCCGGCCCAGGGACCCAGCAGATCGCTCGCGAAGTCGCTGAACGACTTGTACTTCAGGTTCGAGAGGAGCAGCTCGCCCATCGCCCGCATGACGAAGAACAGCATGAAGCCGATGATCATGTAGACGAAGATCACCGAGGGGCCGGCGACCGAGATCGTCTTGCCGCTGCCCATGAAGAGGCCGGTGCCGATCGCCCCGCCGATCGCGAGCAGCTGGATGTGGCGGTTGCTCAGCGCCCGCTTGAGGTGCTGCTCGTCGCCGGCCGCGGTGCCGTCGACGCCGACGGCCCCCTGGGTGTTCTGTGACGTCATCGATCGAACCTCCGGTGTTCCGTGCCGCGACCCGCTGCGGCATCCTTCCGACCGTACTTGCCGAGCCGGTCTTCCCGAAACCGGATCGAATCGATATGCCGGAACCCCACTGCGTCGCGGATCTCCGGCCGCAGGCATTCGTCGTCTCTCAGGGCCCCTGCATCGCGGACGGGCCGCGATAGGTGCCGATGATCGCGGCGATGAGGTCTGAGTATGCGGCGTCCTGACTGGCGAACGACCCGTTGTTGCGGCCGTGGCGGAGCACCTCGACCCGATCCGACACCGCCTGCACATCGGCGATGTTGTGGCTGATGAAGACGACGCCGAGCCCGAGTTCGCGCAACTGCTCGATGTGCGTGAGCACGTCGGCCGTCTGCGCGACGCTGAGAGAGGCGGTGGGCTCGTCAAGCACCACGATGCGCGGCTGGCTGATGAGCGTGCGGGCGATCGCAACCGCCTGACGCTGGCCGCCCGAGAGGGTGTTCAGGGGCGATCGGATCGACGGGATGTGCGCAGCGAGGTCGCTGAGCGCCTGCCGCGTGGCCTGCTCCATCTCGCCTTCACGGAGCATGCCGCTGGGGGTCTTCAACTCCCTGCCGAGGAAGACGTTCGCGGTGACGTCGAGGTTCTCGCAGACGGCGAGGTCCTGGAACACGGTCGCCACTCCGAGCCGGTGCGCCTCGGCCGGGGTCGGGATGTCGACGCGCTCTCCGTCGATGCGGATCTCGCCCGAGGTGGGGGTCAGGGCTCCCGCGATGATCTTGGCCAGGGTCGACTTGCCGGCCGCGTTGTCGCCGATGAGGCCGACGACCTCGCGGGAGTGCACCGTGAAATCGACGTCGGTGAGCGCTTCGACCGCCCCGAACCGCTTTGAGACGCCGCGCAGGGTGAGCAGCGGTTCCGCCTGCGCCGCCGTGACGTTCACGAGCGGTCCTCGAGCAGCTGCGACGGATCCGTCGACTGGAGTATGTGGATGATGGCCCCGATGAGCACGGCGTCTCTGCCGAACGACGACGGAACGGGGTCGCGCCGCGGAACGAGGCCCTGGGGCGCGTTGTCGCGGATCGCCGCAGCGAACGGCAGCAGGAAGACGGGCCCCGCCTCGATGAGCTCGCCTCCCACCGTGATCACCTCGGGCGCGAGCGCCTGCTGGGTCGCAGCCACCACGCGCCCGAGAGCTGTGGCGGCGTCGGCGACGACGCGGGCGCATCCGGGGTCGCCCCCGCCTGCTCGCGCGATCACGTCCTTGAAGGTCACCTGGCCGAAGGTGGCGCGCAGGGGAGCGGTGACGGCCTCGGCGCCGGCGACCGTGTCGAGGCATCCGCGCTGTCCGCAGGTGCAGATCGATCCTGCGGGATCCACCTGCACGTGACCGATCTCGCCCGCGGTGCCGGAGCGTCCGCGGTAGATCTGCGAGTTCAGCACGATGCCTGCGCTCGCCGTGTACGACGCGTGCACGAACAGGCTGTCCCGCACGTCGCGCGCCGTGCCGAGCGTCGCCTCTGCGAGAGCCGCGAGATTGGCATCCTTCTCCACCAGCACCGAGCAGCCGATGCGCTGCCGCACGACCTCGGCGACCGCCTGGGTCTCCCAGCGGCGCATCACCCCGCGGTATGCGATCAGCCCCGTGTCCGGGTCGATCGGAGCCGGCAGGGCGATGCATACGCCGATCAGGTCGTCGGCGTCTGCGGCGATCATCCCGAGCATGTCGATGATGAGCAGGGTGATGCGGTCGAGCACCGTGTCTTCGGCGTGATCCACCGGCAGGGGCATGGCACGGTCGGCCAGAACGTCCTGCCCCACGTCCGACAGGCGCACACGCATGCTGCGGCTGCCGATCTGCACCGCGGCGACGAGTCCGGCTCGACGCGCGATGGTGACCAGCTGCGCGCGGCGCCCGCTGCGCGAGGTCGGATGGGTCTCGACGAGTCCCGAGAGGCTGAGCTCCTTGACGATGGCCGAGACGGTGGCGGTCGACAGGCTGGTCGCTTCGGCGAGCTCGACCTGGGTGAGCCCGCCGAAGCGCTTGACGGCGTCGACGATCTTCGCGGTGTTGGCCTCGCGCAATCCCGACTGGGATCCCGCGGGCCATCTGCTCATAGCGGGAGCATATCGCGCGCGGATGCCGTCTTCCGGGTCAACGGTTGGCACCTGCGCGACGCTTGTTCCACACGTCGAAGGCGACGGCGATCAGCAGCACGAGCCCCTTGACGACCTGCTGGGTCGCCTGGTCGAGTCCCATCAGCTGCATGCCGTTGCTCATGACCGCCATGATCAGACCGCCGACGATCGCTCCGCCGACTCGGCCGACGCCACCCGTCACCGCCGCGCCGCCGATGAAGCAGGCGGCGATCGCGTCGAGTTCGAACATGTTCCCGGCGCCGGGCTGGGCACCGTTCGTGCGCGAGGAGAACACGACGCCGGCGATACCGGCGAGCAGGCCCATGTTCACGAAGATCCAGAAGTTGACCCTGCGCACGTTGACGCCGCTGAGCAGGGCCGCGTGCAGGTTGCCGCCGATCGCGTAGACGTGACGGCCGAACACGCTCTTCTGCGTGATGACCGAGTACGCGATGATCAGCACCGCGAGGATGATCAGCACGAACGGCAGGCCGCGACTGATCGAGAGCTGATAGCCGAACCACATCACGACCGCGGCGACGATCCCGATCTTGGCGATGAACCAGCCCAGCGCCTCCACCGACTGCTGGTGGGCGAGCTTCGATCGACGCCCGCGCACCTGCCAGACCGCGTACCCGACCACGCCGATCGCGAAGATCACGAGCGTGAACACGTCGACCCCGTACCCGCCGAACAGCCCGTTTATGAACCCGTTCGCGATCGAGTAGTACGTTCCGCCGAACGGCGAGAGCGAGACGTTGCTGAGCACGATGAACGTGAGTCCACGGAACAGCAGCATGCCGGCGAGCGTCACGATGAACGCCGGGATCCCGACGTACGCCACCCAGAAGCCCTGCCACGCTCCGACGAGCAGACCCACGGCGATCGCCGCGAGCACTCCGACCCACCAGGGCTGCTGCCCTCGGATCACGATGACCGCGGCCGTCGCGCCGGTGAGGGCGACCACCGAGCCCACCGACAGGTCGATGTGCCCCGCGATGATCACGATCACCATGCCGATCGCGAGGATCAGGATGTAGGAGTACTGCAGGATTATGTTCGTGAGGTTGCCCGGCGAGAGGAACGTCGGGTTGAGGATCGCGAAGAACGCGACGATCGCGATGAAGGCGACGAGGATGCCGCTCTGACGGAGGTTCCGCGTCGCGAGGCTGAAGAGGTTGCTGACGCCGGTCATCGCGTGGCCGTCCTTTCGAGGGTCATGAGGTGCATGAGGTTCTCCTGTGTGGCTTGTGCGGCAGGGAGTTCGCCGGTGATCCTGCCGAAGGCCAGCGTGTAGATGCGATCGCAGATCCCGAGGAGCTCGGGGAGCTCCGACGAGATCACGAGCACGGCCTTCCCCTCGGCGACCAGGCGGTTGATGATCGTGTAGATCTCGTACTTCGCGCCGACGTCGATGCCGCGAGTCGGCTCATCGAGGATCAGGACGTCGGGTGCGGTCTGGATCCACTTGCTCAGCACGACCTTCTGCTGGTTTCCTCCCGAGAGGTTGCCGACGAGCTGGAGCACGCTGGGCGTCTTGATGTTCATCTCGGCGCGGTACTGCTCGGCGACCTGCAGTTCGCGGTTCGCGTCGACCCAGCCTCCGGGGCTGATGAGCCGCAGCGAGGCCATGGTGATGTTGTGCCTGATGTCGTCGATGAGGTTGAGGCCGAACCGCTTGCGATCCTCGGTCGCGTAGGCGATGCCTGCGCGGATCGCCGCGCCCGTGGTCGAGGTGTTCACCTCTTCGCCGCGGATGAACACCTTGCCTCGGGCATGGCGCCCGTAGGTGCGCCCGAAGACGCTCATGGCGAGTTCAGTGCGCCCGGCTCCCATGAGCCCGGCGATGCCGACCACCTCGCCCGCTCGCACGGTGAGAGAGGCGTCTTCGACCATGACCCGGCCCGGCTGCGTCGGGTGGCTCACCGACCAGTTCTCGATGCGCAGCACCTCCTCGCCGGGGTTCGAGATGCGCTCGGGGTAGCGATGCGCCAGATCACGACCGACCATGCCGCGGATGATCCGCTCCTGGGTCGACGCGGGATCCTTCATGTCGAGGGTCTCGATCGACCTGCCGTCGCGGATGATCGTGGTGCGGTCGGCGATAGCAGCGATCTCATTGAGCTTGTGCGAGATGATGATCGACGTCATGCCGTCGGCACGCAGTCGACGCAGCAGATCGAGCAGATGCGCGGAGTCGGTGTCGTTCAGTGCCGCCGTCGGTTCGTCGAGGATCAGCAGTCGCACGTTCTTCGAGAGCGCCTTGGCGATCTCGACGAGCTGCTGCTTGCCGACGCCGAGCTGCATGACGGGTGTGGTCGGGTTCTCGTCGAGGCCCACCTGGGCGAGCAGGGCGGATGCCTCGGCGTTCGCCCTGTCCCAGTCGATGAGCCCGTTCCTTCCCCGGCGCTCGTTGCCCAGGAAGATGTTCTCGGCGACGCTGAGATGGGGGATCAAGGCGAGTTCCTGGTGGATGATCACGATCCCCTTCTGCTCGGAATCGGTGATGGCGCCGAAGGCAGCCACCTCGCCTTCGTAGACGATCTCGCCTTCGTAGGTGCCGTGAGGGTAGACGCCCGAGAGCACCTTCATCAGGGTGGATTTGCCTGCGCCGTTCTCGCCGCAGATCGCGAGGATCTCGCCGCGGTTCACATCGAGGCTGACGCCCTGGAGCGCCTTCACGCCCGGGAAGCTCTTCTCGATCTCCCGCATCTGCAGAATCGGTGTCGTCATGACCCGATGTCCTTTCGTGGAGTCGGGGCGTGCCGCCTGCTCGGCGGCACGCCCCAGGGAGATTACTCGGAGACGCCCGAGTCGACCTCGGCCTGCGTCCAGTAGCCGGAGTCGACGAGCAGAGACGTGATGTTGTCGCTGTAGACGATGTCGGACTGCAGCAGGTATGACGGCACGACCTTCACGCCGTTGTCATACGTCTCGGTGTCGTTGGCCTCGGGCTCCTCGCCCTCGAGCATCGCCTCAGCCGCCACGACCGACTGCTCGGCCAGCTTGCGGGTGTCCTTGAAGATCGACGAGAACTGCACGCCCTTGTCGATCAGCGAGATCGACGCGATCTCGGCGTCCTGACCGGTGACGACCGGCAGGCCGTCGGCGATGGTGGCGCCGAACCCGCCGGTGCCCTGCAGCGCCGTGATGATGCCGCGCGAGAGGCCGTCGTACGGCGACAGCACCCCGTCGAGCTTCGCCCCGTTGCCGTAGGTCGACGTCAGCAGATCCTCCATGCGCTTCTGCGCGGTCTCCTGCTGCCAGCGCAGAGTCGCGGCCTGTTCGATCTCGACCTGACCCGACGGCACCGAGAGCACGCCGTCGTCGATGAAGGGCTGGAGCGTGTCCATCGCGCCCTGCCAGAAGAAGTGCGCGTTGTTGTCGTCGAGCGACCCGGCGAACAGTTCGATGTTGAACGGGCCCTTCTCGCCCGTCTCCGCGCCGTCGGCGTCGAGCACACCGAGACCCACCAGCAGCGACGTCGCCTGCTGCACACCGACCTTGTAGTTGTCGAACGTCACGTAGAAGTCGACGTGCTCGCTGTCTCGGATCAGCCGGTCGTACGAGATGACCGGGATGTTCGCCGCTGCGGCGGCATCGAGCTGCGACGAGAGTGCGGTTCCATCGATCGCTGCGATGATCAGCAGGTCGGCGCCCTTGGTGATCATCTGGTCGATCTGCTGACCCTGTGTCGGGATGTCGTCTCCTGCGTACTGCAGCTCGACCTGGTATCCGGCGTCTTCCAGGCCGGATTGCACGGCGTCGCCGTCGGCGATCCACCGCTCCGAGGTCTCCGTCGGCATCGAGACGCCGATGAGCATGTCGCCCTTGTCGCCGCCTTCGGAGCCGGCGGATCCGCCGGACGACCCCGCGCCGCTTCCGCCACAGCCGGCGAGAGCGAGCGCTCCCACGAGTCCGAGTGCGGCCAGTGCATACTTCTTCTTCATCACGAGCTCCTTCGCTGTGCATGCTTCGGGCGTCTTCGCCCCGAGATCGGAATCCCGGCCATTCGGGACTCGCTCCGCAGACACTTTCGTTGAGTTCGAGTCTCGAAGTCAAGAGGTCGTGACCTTTTCGTGATTTCCAGCGCTGTCGTCATATGACGCTTTTGTCACGTCAATCAACGACCGCTCCCGGAATGTCGATTCGAGATACGAAGTCAACCAGCTCCCGCCCCCACATCGGTGCGGCCGGCCCTTCCGAGGAGCCGAAACGATTCGATATCCTGGTATGACCCCCGATCCCCCAGCTTTCTGCGAGTCGCTTCCCCATGGCCACCCCTCTCACCACGGGCCGCCCGTGGCGTGTCATCCTGTCGTTCTCGATCCCCCTGCTGCTCGGCAACGTCGTGCAGCAGATGTACCAGTTCGCCGATGCCGTCGTCGTCGGTCGCCACCTCGGCGTCCAGTCCCTCGCCGCAGTCGGCGCGACGGGCAGTCTGCTCTTCCTCCTCATCGGCTTCGCGTGGGGCCTCACGAGCGGATTCGCCATCCCGATCGCGCAGGCGTTCGGTGCCGGCGACGCCGCGGGCGTGCGCCGCTCGGTGGCGACGGGGGTGATCCTGACGGGCGTCACGAGTGTCGTCCTCACGATCGTCGCCCCGCTCATCGCGCGTCCCGTGCTCGAACTGCTGCAGACGCCGTCCGAGCTCATGCCCGAGGCGACGATCTTCACCCAGATCAGCTTCATCGGCGCGAGCGCGACGATGTTCTTCAACTACCTCTCGGCGATCATCCGCGCGATCGGCGACTCCCGCACCCCGCTGATCTTCCTCACCGTGTCGTGCGTGCTCAACGTCGGCCTGGTGATCCTCCTGGTCGGGCCGCTCGAATGGGGTGTCGGCGGAGCAGCGCTCGCGACCGTCGTGGCCCAGGCGGTGTCGGTCGTGCTGTGCCTCGAGTTCGTGCGTCGTCGCCTGCCCATCCTGCATCTGCGCCGTGCAGACTGGCAGGTCACCGGCGACGACTTCCGCGAGCACCTGCGCCTCGGGCTGCCCATGGGGTTCCAGGCCTCGATCATCGCGATCGGCACCCTCGCGGTGCAGGTGGCGCTCAACACGCTCGGCTCGGACGCCGTCGCCGCCTATACGACGGCGTCTCGTGTCGACGGGCTCGCTGTGGCCTTCCTGTCGTCGCTCGGCCTCGCGGCCTCGATGTACGCGGCGCAGAACCTCGGCGGACGCCGCCCCGACCGCATCCGTCGCGGTGTGATCGAGGGCACCTGGATGGCGGTGATCACCGGTGCGCTGCTCGGCGTGATCATCATCGCCTTCGGCACCCCGATGGTGCGCCTGTTCATCGGCGAGGGATCCGACGAGGTGGTCGAGCTCGCGCACCTCATGCTCATCATCAACGGCTGCGGCTATTGGGTTCTCGGCATCCTCTTCGTGCTGCGCGGCGCGCTGCAGGGCCTCGGGCACACGCTGGTGCCGACCGTGACGGGCGTGATCGAGCTCGTGATGCGCGTCGGCGCGGCCGTCGTCCTCGGTGCTCTCATCGGCTTCGCGGGCGTCGCGCTCAGCAATCCGCTCGCCTGGGTCGGCGCGATCGTGCTGCTCGTGCCGGCGTACATCCGCGCGCACCGCGCCCTCGCGACCATGCCGGTCGAGCCGCTCGAGACGACAGAGACCTCGGCGATCGCGATCGTCGGACCGACCGACGGATCCATGGTCGTGGATGCCGTGATCACGCAGTCGGTGCCGGTCGTCCGCGGTTCGCGCTTCGCGTGGTTGAAGCGCCGCTGAACGACGCGTCACGGTTGGGGAACATCATCCTTCAGATGGATGCCGCATCACCCGATACTTCGTAATCTTGGTGGTGCGGAGATACCGCTGACGGGGGGTCGTCATGACGTCATCGAGGATGGCACACGAGTTGGCAGCATTCCTGGTTCCACTGGGATTCTTCGGAGCAGCTGTGGCCGTGCTGTGCGCGGTCATCGCCGGCATCGCGATCGCACGCGGAGCCGGTGGTCTCGCCGGCGGAGCGGTGGGTCTGTGGATCCCCGCCGCACTGCTGAGTCTCACGGCGTCGTTCGCGCAGCAGTGGACTCCGCTCATCGTTGCGGGAGCGGGGCTCGTCGGAATGCTCGTGGTCGGTGGGGTGCTGAGGGCGATCATCGGCTCGGCCGATTCGCGGGCGTCGGCACGCCCCGTCCCGTCCCGGGTCGAGACCCCGACGGTCCCTGCGCCGTCATCCGCACCCGTGGCGACCGTCACGCCGCGAGCCGTGACGTCGACGAGCACGGGCAGCCTGCCCGCTCTCGCGAGCTGACCCACGTCAGCGGTAATCGCGGTCGCGGTGCTGCCCGGCATCATCTCCCGAAGCCGCCCGCTCGGCCTCTCGGGCGCGCAGTTCGACGCGACGGATCTTGCCCGAGATCGTCTTGGGCAGCTCTGGCACGAACTCGATGATCCTCACCCAGAGGTGCGAGGACAGGCGGTCGTGGGCATACGTGAAGATCGACCGCGCGGCGTCCGCCTCGGCATCCGTGGCATCCGCGCGCAGGCACACATAGGCCTTCGGCACGGCCAGACGTGTCGGGTCGGGACTCGGGATCACCGCCGCCTCGACGACGAGGTCATGCTCGAGCAGCACCGATTCGAGCTCGAACGGCGAGATCTTATAGTCCGAGGCCTTGAACACGTCGTCCGCCCGACCGATGTAGGTCAGGTAGCCCTCGTCGTCGCGCACGGCGATGTCTCCGGTGTGGTGATATCCGCCCTCCCGTGACTCTGCGGTCTTCTCGGGGTCGCCGAAGTAGCCGGCCATCAGTCCCGCGGGCGCCTGGGCGAGGTCGAGAGCGATCTCGCCCTCTGCCTCGGTGACTGATCCCGTCGCGGGATCGAGCAGCACCACCGGATATCCGGGCAGCGGGCGCCCCATCGAACCGACCTTCACCGCCTGCCCCGGCGAGTTGCCGATGCAGGCCGTCATCTCGGTCTGCCCGAAGCCGTCGCGGATCGTTCCGCCCCAGGCCTCGCGCACGCGATCGATGACCTCGGGGTTCAGCGGCTCGCCGGCGCCCACCAGCTCGCGCGGCGGGTGCGCGAGACGGGCGAGATCGGCCTGGATCAGCATCCGCCACACGGTGGGCGGAGCGCAGAAGGTGGACACCTCATGCGTGTCCATGACCTGCATGAGGGTGTTCGGATCGAAACGGTCGTAGTCGTACACGAACACCGTCGCCTCAGCGAGGAACGGCGAGTAGAAACTCGACCAGGCGTGCTTCGCCCACCCGGGAGACGAGATGTTGAGGTGCACGTCGTCGGGACGCACGCCCAGCCACCACATGGTCGAGAGGTGCCCGATCGGGTACGAGACGTGCGTGTGCTGCACGAGCTTGGGACGGCTCGTCGTGCCGCTCGTGAAGTACAGCAGCGCCGTGTCATCGGCAGGAGTGGGGGCATCCGGTTCGAAGACAGCCGGAGCGCTCGACGACTCGGCGAATGCGCACCACGTCGGCGGGATGGCCTCGCCGACGCCGATCCGCAGCACATCGGCGTCGATGTCGGCGACGCGTTCGGCGAGAGCTCCCGTGGTCACGATGGCCCTGGCCCTGCCGTACTCGACGCGGTATGCGAGATCGGCGGCCGAGAGCAGTGTCGAGGTGGGGATCGACACCGCGCCGATCTTGGTGATCGCCAGCATCACCTCCCACAGCTCGATCGTGTTGCCCAGCATCACGATCACGTGATCGCCGCGGTGGATGCCGATCGAGGTCAGCCACGCGGCGACCTGGTCAGATCTCGACGAGAGCTCGCCGTAGCTCCAGGTGCGCAGGCTCAGGTCGGCGTCGACGATCTGCACCGCCGGGCGGTCGGGGTTCTCGGCCGCGATCACGTCGAACCACTCGAGCGCGAAGTTGAACTCCCCGGGCGTCGGCCAGGAGAAGCCCGCGCGGGCGGCGTCGTAGTCCGTGGCGTGCGCGAACAGGAAGTCGCGCATCTCGCGGATCGCGGTGGTGGCTGCTGTGGCGCTGCGGCTCATTCGGGGCTCCCTTGCTCGACGTGGTCCATCCTCGCACCGTCCGCCCCCGGATGTCCTGCGGCGACTCCGCTCGCTCCTACGGCAGGCGGATCGTGCCCGTCGCGATGCTCTCGGTCGGCATCCGGTCGCGGTTGTACGTGATCTCGCTGTAGCCGTGCGGGGTGGGGATGCCGTCGTCGTCGAGGCTCACGAACACGATCTTCTCGATCGTCAGGATGCTCTTGCGGGTGATCATGTTGCGCGCGACCGCACGCATGGTGAGCGAGGTCCGCCCGAAGTGCGTGGCCTGCAGGCCGATCTCGATCAGGTCGCCCTGCACGGCCGAGGCCTCGAAGTTGATCTCCGAGATGTGCTTGGTCACCGCGCGGTAGTTGCCCAGCTGCACGATCGCGTAGATCGCGGCCTCCTCGTCGATCCACTTCAACAGGCTGCCGCCGAACAGCGACCCGTTCGCGTTGAGGTCTTCGGGCCGCACCCACTTGCGGGTGCGGAAGTTGATGCCGTCGTCGGACCACTGCCATTCGGGTGTCTTCTGATTCGCCATGATCCGAGCGTAGAAGCCTCGTGAGTCGAGGGTGTTACGAGTGCACATCCGTGCATGCGGCGCGCATCGTCTGCCGTGAGCGGATCCGCCCAGGGCCGATCCGGTTCCCCCTCGCCGACGCGCGACGGATGCTGATGGCATGAGCGAAGACAACCCCATCCCGCAGTTCGGTCCCGAGGCCAGACGAGCGCTGTTCCACGAGCGTGTGCTCGTGCTCGACGGCGCTCTCGACGACGACAACGGCACGCTGCTCATGACGCAGCTGCTCACGCTCTCGGCGGAGGATCCGACGACCGACATCGCCCTGTGGATCCACTCGCCCGGCGGTTCCGTTCCGTCGATGCTCGCGATCCGCGACCTCATGACGCTCGTGCCCAACGACGTGTCGACCCTCGCGCTCGGCCTCGCCTGCAGCGCCGGTCAGTTCCTGCTCTCCGCGGGAGCCCGCGGCAAGCGACGAGCGCTGCCCCACGCGCGCATCCTCATGCACCAGGGCTCCGCCGGGATCGGCGGCTCGGCGGTCGAGATCGAGACGCAGGCCGACGATCTGCGGCACATGCGCGACACCGTGCTGGGGCTCATCGCCGCCGACACAGGCCAGCCCAGAGAGCGCATCTTCGAGGATTCGCTGCACGACCGCTGGTACACCGCGACCCAGGCGAAGGAGTTCGGCTTCATCGACGAGATCGTCGACTCGCTCTCGGGGCTGATGCCCAGGCGTCGCGCCCGGGTCGGGCTGGGGGCGAGCGCATGAGCGGCTACACGATCCCGAACGTGATCGCGCAGCATCCGCGCGGCGACCGCGTGATGGACGTCTACTCGCACCTGCTCGCCGAGAGGGTGATCTATCTCGGCACCGCGATCGACGCCGGCGTCGCCAATGCGCTCATCGCCCAGCTGCTGCACCTGGATGCCGACAGCCAGGACTCCGGCGTGCAGTTCTACATCAACAGCGAGGGCGGCGATCCCGGTGCAGCGCTCGCGATCTATGACACGATGCAGCACATCCGCCCGGCCGTCGCGACCACCTGCGTCGGACAGGCGATCGGTCCCGCGGCACTGCTGGTCGCTGCCGGAGCGCCGGGACAGAGAGCGGCGCTCGCCCACGCGCGAATAGTGCTGCACCAGCCCGTCGGACAGTCGCGAGGGGCGATCCCCGATCTCATCCTCGCGGCCGACGAGGTCGTGCGCGTGCGCTCCGACATGGAAGCGATCCTGGCCCGTCACAGCGGCCGTTCGCTGAGCGAGCTGCGCGCCGACACCGACAGGGACCGCGTGTTCACGGCATCCGGCGCCCTCGACTACGGCCTGATCGACACCGTGCTGGGTGAGCGGACCGACTGAGCCGCTCAGGCGGCGAGGGCGAACGCGCCGCGCGTCGCAGACACCGCAGCCGACACTGCAGCGGATGCCGGAGCCGGCGTCGCCTGACGCAGCTCGTCGGCCACGGCGCTCGTCAGTTCGATCAGCGAGGTGTCGAGCGCTCCGGCGATGGCGGCGATCATCTCGCTCGACGGCTCTTTGAGGCCGCGCTCGACCTCGGAGAGGTACTGCGGCGAGACGCCGGCGTTCGCGGCGGTCTCGGTGAGCGTCTCGTCGCGATCGTGTCGGCGGCGGCGCAGCTGGTCGCCGAGCAGGTGGCGCCAGAGCGGCTCGGGGTCACCCGGGCGAGGGCGGGCGGGACGAGGGGTGCGGGAGAAAGTGACGAGGTCGGCCATGCCTCACGATAATCCGCGGTCCGGCGGATGCTCGAGCCCTTCTGCTCAGAGCAGAACGAGCCTCAGCCGAGCGGCAGCGCGCCGTCGTCGACGACCTTGCGCATCACGAGCGTCGAGCTCACCCGCTGCACGCCGGGCAGGGCGGTGAGCTGCTCGTCGTACAGGCGCTGGAAGTGCTCGAGATCGGCGGCGACGACGCGCAGCAGGTAGTCGGGGTCGCCGAACAGGCGGTGCGCGAGAGTGATGTTCGGGATGCGGGTCACGGCCTCCTCGAACGGGATGATCGAGTCGCGGTTCGCCTCCTTCATGGTGACGAAGACCAGCGTCTCGAACCCCAGCCCGAGCGCGTGCGGCGAGAGCGTCGCGTGATACCCGGTGATGACACCGGAGCGCTCCAGTTCACGCAGTCTGCGATGGCACGGCGAGACGCTCAACTGCACCCGCTCGGCGAGCTCGGTGATGCTCAGGCGTCCATCGCGCTGCATCTCGGCAAGGATCTTCCGGTCGATCGCGTCCATGCTCAAGATTCTTGCGCAGAACGGCGCTCTACGTGCAAACAACGCAAGCACTTTCCGGCTGTTCGTTCCTAGAGTTGCCTCGCACGCCGACTGCACGACGAAAGAGAACAGCGATGGCACTCACCGCGATCACGGCCTTCTGGGGCGTCTCGATGCTCTTCGTGATCACTCCGGGCGCCGACTGGGCGTTCGCGATCGCGGCAGGACTCCGCCGTCGCGCCGCTCCCGCGGTGCTGGGGATGCTGTCGGGGCATGTCCTCGCCGTCGTGGTCGTCGCTGCCGGAGTCGGCGTGCTCGTCGCTCGCTATCCCGTCGCCCTCACGGTGTTGACGGTGGCCGGTGCCGTGTACCTGATCTGGCTCGGCATCGGCAGCCTGCGTGCGCCCGCCGTCGTCGGCGAAGGAGCGCAGCTCGTCGAGGCCTCACCGGGCAGGTGGATGCTGAAGGGCTTCGGCATCAGCGGGCTGAACCCCAAGGTGACGCTGCTGTTCCTCGCGATCCTTCCGCAGTTCACCTCGGCGAGCTCGGCCTGGCCGCTCTCGGCGCAGATCCTCGTGCTCGGCGCCGTGCACCTGGTGGGATGCGCCGCCGTGTATCTGGCGGTCGGCTTCGGTGCGGCATCCGTGCTCCGCGCGCGCCCCGCGGCCGCGCGCGCCGTCGGTCTCGTGTCGGGCCTCGCCATGATCATGATCGGCGCAGTCCTGCTGATCGGACAGGTGGTGGCGTGATGGCGTCGTACGATCCCAGGGTGACCGCCTACTTCGAACGCCTCTCTGACACAGCCTTCCGCGCCACGGAAGCGGTGCAAGGAGCCTGGAACACCTCTGAGCAGCACATCGCGCCGACCATCGGGCTGCTGGCGCACCTCGTCGAGACGCACCGAGATGCCCGACGCGACGATGCGCTGGTGCTGGCTCGGGTCTCGTACGACATCCTCGGGGTGCTGCCGATCGACGTGGTCGAGGTCGACATCCGCGTGATCCGTCCGGGGCGCACGATCGAGCTCGTCGAGGCGACTCTGAGCCACGCGGCACGGCCCGCCGTGATCCTTCGAGCCTGGCTGATGCAGACGGCCGACACGGCGTCGATCGCCGGAGGGGCGCTCGCCGTCATGCCCCCGCTCGACTCGCACGCCGAATGGCGCGCCGGAGATGTGTGGCCCGGTGCGTTCGTGCGCTCGGGTGATTTCCGCCATCGTCAGGATGAGCCCGGCCGCGCGTCCGCCTGGGTGCGACCGCACCACCCGCTGCTCGCCGGTGAGCGGGTCAGCGCGACGGCGCGGGCGCTGGGCCTCGTCGACCTCGCGAACGGCATGAGTCCGCGCGTGCCGGTCGGAGACGCCTTCTTCCCGAACGTCGACCTCACAGCGCACCTGTTCCGCGAACCGGACGAGGGGTGGATCGGCCTCGACACCACGGTGACGTTCGGGGCGAACGGCGTGGGGGTGACCCACTCCGTCCTGAACGACGCCTCGGGCCCCTTCGGCACGTCGGTGCAGAGCCTGACGGTGCGACCGGCGACCCGTCCACGCTGACGGCAGGGTCAGGCCCCGGTGCGCTCCGGCCGCGCGGGCGCGTCGGATGACGTGGTCGCCGGGGCCGCATCGGTCGCCGCCCAGCTCGCGAGCATCCGCAGCTTCTCCTCCGACGCCGAGCCGGGCTCGGCCGTGTACGTCGACATCTGCAGGCCGGGGTCGGCGGGCAGCTCGAAGGCCTCGTAGGTCAGCTCCATCTCGCCGACGACCGGGTGGTTGATGCGCTTGACGCCGCTGCGGTGGAAGCGCACGTTGTGGGCAGCCCACAGGGTGCGGAACCGCTCGCTGCGTGTCGACAGCTCGCCGACCAGATCGGTGAGCTTGCGGTCATAGGGGTTGCGCCCCGCTTCGCCGCGCATCGCGGCCACGAGCTCCTGGGTGTTGCGCTCCCACTCGGGGTAGAACTCCCGTGCCGCAGGGTCGAGGAACGCGAACCGCGCGCTGTTCGGCACCGGGGTCGTGAACAGCGGCGCGTAGAGGGCGCGACCGAGTGCGTTCGCAGCGAGGTAGTCGAAGTAGTTGTTCCGCACGATCGCCGGGGCCTCGGTCATCGCATCGAGCAGGCGCAGGATGCTGGGGCGCAGCGTTTCGGCCTTCCTGCGCGGCGTGCGAGCGACGGGCGAGGCGTTCGCCGTGCGGGCGAGATCGAACAGGTGCGCCGTCTCGGCCTCGTCGAGCTGCAGCGCACGGGCGAGCGCATCGAGCACGCTGTCGGAGACGCCTGACAGGTCGCCGCGCTCGAGCCGGGTGTAATAGTCGACGCTCACGCCGGCGAGCAGCGAGACCTCTTCGCGGCGCAGACCGGGCACCCGGCGGTTGCCGCCGAATGCGGGAAGGCCGGCCTGGTCGGGAGTGATGCGATCGCGCCTCGATGAGAGGAATTCGCGCACCTCGCTGCGGGTGTCCATGTCTTCGACGGTACGCTCCCTGGCCGTGCGGAGGGAGGTACTGGTGGAGTCTCCCTCAGCCCGCATCCCGCGCGCACACTGGAGGTATGACCACGAACATCACGCTCAACAACGGCATCGAGATGCCCGCCCTCGGTTTCGGCGTCTTCCAGGCAGCCCCGGAAGAGACCGTCGATGCCGTCAGTGCCGCCCTCGAGACGGGCTACCGCCTGATCGACACGGCCGCCGCCTACGGCAACGAGCGCGAGGTCGGCGAAGCGATCCGCCGCAGCGGCATCGCGCGCGACGAGGTCTTCATCGAGACCAAGGTCTGGATCAGCGACTTCGGCTATGACGAGACGCTGCACGCGTTCGAGAAGTCGACCGGCAAGCTCGGCGTCGACCGGCTCGACCTGCTGATCCTGCACCAGGCGCTGCCGACCCGCTTCGACCTCACCGTCGGCGCCTACAAGGCGCTCGAGACCCTGCTCGCAGACGGCCGCGTGCGCGCCATCGGCGTCAGCAACTTCATGGTGGAGCACCTCGACGAGCTGGCGGCCGAGACGAGTATCGTGCCCGCGCTCAACCAGATCGAGGTGCACCCGTACTTCCAGCAACGAGAGGTGCAGCAGGCCGATGCCGCGGCCGGCATCGTGACGCAGGCGTGGTCGCCGATCGGCGGCATCACGGCCTACCGCCCCGACGGCGCCTCCGTCTTCGATGACGAGACCCTCACGGCCATCGCTTCGGCGCACGGCAGGTCGCCCGCTCAGGTGATGCTGCGCTGGCACCTGCAGCAGGGCCGGTCGGCGCTGCCGAAGTCGGTGCGGCCCGCTCGCATCGTCGAGAACTTCGATGTCTTCGACTTCGAGCTCACGGCCGATCAGCTCGACGCGATCGACGCTCTCGACACCGGTGTCCGCCGAGGCCCCGAGCCCGAAGACGTCACGCTCGAGACGTTCGGGCGCGAGATCCCCGAGGCATGAGCTAGAGCGCGGCGGCGATGCCGGGGTTCAGCTTGGCGAGGATCGTGCCGAGCTGCTCCCGCTCGTCGTCGGTGAGCGGGGCGAGGATCAGGTCGCGGATCTGAGCCACGTGCACAGGGGCCGCTCCTCGCAGCAGCTCACGACCGGCATCCGTGAGAGCGGCGGTCAACGTGCGCTTGTCGCTGCTGCACGACGTGCGCGTGACCCATCCTCGCTGCTCGAGCGAGTCGATCGCATGACTCAGCCGTGAGCGGCTGAGCCCGGCGATCTGGGCGAGCTCGGTCATCGGGACAGCCCGATCGCCCTGCCCGGCGAGCGTCACGAGGATCGCATAGTGCGCGTGCTTGAGTCCGGTCTGGGCCTTGAGCGTGCGATCGAGCACCTGGGGCAGCAGCTGCACGAAGCGGATCGTCGGCAGCCAGGTCGACATCTCCGCATCGTCGAGCCGCCGCTCGCTCATCACGGGCGTGCTCATCACGCGGCCGAGAGGTCGGCGGCCGAGAGGTCGAGAGTGTGCGAGGTGTGGTCGCGCTTCGCCTCGAGATAGCGGTGGTTCGCGTCGGAGAGGTGCACTCCGGTGCGCACGTGCTCGGTCACGCGGATGCCGAGGGCGTCGAGCTGAGCGGCCTTGTCGGGGTTGTTGCTCAGCAGGCGGATGCTGTCGGCGCCGATCGCCTGCAGCATCTGCGCCGCGACCGTGTAGTCGCGCTCGTCCTCGCCGCGGCCCAGCGCCACGTTGGCCTCGTACGTGTCGAGCCCCGCATCCTGCAGCGCGTAGGCATCGAGCTTGGCGTACAGGCCGATGCCACGGCCCTCCTGGCGCAGATAGAGCAGAAAACCGCCCTGGTCGGCGATGCGCTCGACTGCTTCCCGCAGCTGCGGACCGCAGTCGCAGCGTTCGGAGCCGAAGACGTCGCCCGTCAGGCATTCGCTGTGCGGGCGCACCAGCGGAGCGTCGCCGCCCTCCACCGCGCGCTCGAGCGCGCCCTTCCAGTCGCCGAGACCGAGCAGCAGGTGCTCTCGTCCGTCGACCAGACCGTCGAACGTCACCACGTCGGCCGTGGTCGAGAACCCGTCGGCGAAGCGCAGGGGAACGCGAACCCGAGTCCGCTCCGTCGCGAGCGGAACGACGGTTGAAGTTTCAATCATGTCGAGTGAAACGCGCCGTCGTCACCGATATTCCCGTTTGGCTGTTTCTCACGGGGGCGGGGGCGCACGAGCCTGAGCTCGCTCGCGAGGATGCCGAGCACGACGAGCGCGCCGCCGATCAGCGCCAGCAGGGGGAGCCGTTCGCCTGCGATGCGACCGACGACGCCTGCCCATACCGGCTCTCCGGCGTAGATGATCGTCGCGCGGGTGGGCGACACCGACTTCTGCGCCCAGTTCATCGTGAGTTGGATCAGGCAGCTCGCGGCACCGAGGCCGACCGCGCAGCCGACCCAGATCCACGAGAACTCGGGCACCGTCTCGCCGACGACCGGCATCGTGAGCAGTCCGAGCACGCCGGCCGTGAGCAGCTGGATGATCGTGATCCGGCCGAGATCGATCCTGCCCGCGAACACGCTGATGAGGATGATCTCTGCGGCGATCGG
Source organism: Microbacterium hydrocarbonoxydans (assembly GCF_904831005.1). NCBI lineage: Bacteria > Bacillati > Actinomycetota > Actinomycetes > Micrococcales > Microbacteriaceae > Microbacterium > Microbacterium hydrocarbonoxydans. The sequence goes on from NZ_LR882982.1 coordinate 2,734,859, forward strand.
CAGTGTGCTGATCAGAGTCGCGATCTCACCCACCCCGAGCGAGAGGGTGAAGGCGGCCGGGCCGGCGATCAGCATCAGGCCGATGAAAGCGAGACCCGCACCCACGAAGGCCATGGCCGGTGGGCGCTTGCGGAACACCGCCCACTGGGCGAGCGGCACGAGGGGCACGTACATCGCGGTGATGAAAGCCGACGTGCTCGAGTCGATCGTCTGCAGTCCCACCGTCTGCAGACCGTAGCCGAGGTAGATCATGACGCCGATCGCGACTCCCGCGCCGATGTCGCGCCATCGCACGCCGCGAAGGGCGCGGTGGAAGATCGCGACGCTGATGAGTCCCGCCACGAGGAACCGGATGCCGACGAAGAACCAGGGTCCGGAGTGCTCCATCGCCCAGTGCACCAGCAGGAACGTGCTGCCCCAGACCGCCGTGATGGCGAGGAGCGCGACCTCTTGCGGGCGGAGACGCATCCAGCGGAATCGAGTGGGCACGTGCGGTCCCTTTCTCGACGAAGCCGGAACGAGCCTAGTACTCGGTAACCTCGCAGCATGAGCAACTTCGTGAGCGCCGATGAACTCAACCGGATCCTGGCGGCAGGCGACCCCGTACGGGTGATCGACGTGCGCTGGCGTCTCGACCGACCCGACGGTCACGGCGACTATCTCGCGGGGCACATCCCCGGCGCGGTCTATGTGCCGCTCGACCGCGAGCTGTCGACGCACGGCGAATCCGCGGAGGGGCGGCATCCGCTTCCCTCCACGCAGACCCTGCAGGATGCCGCTCGACGCTGGGGCGTCGGTCAGGACGATGTCGTCGTGGCGTATGACGACAGCAAGGGGCTCAGCGCCTCGCGGGCGTGGTGGCTGCTGCGGCAGGGCGGGATCGAGGTGCGCGTGCTCGACGGCGGCATCAGCGCGTGGCGTGCGGCCGGCCTGCCGGTCGAGACCGACGACGTGCGGCCCGAGCCCGGCGATGTCGTGCTCGACGAGATCGGCGCCGACGCGATCTCGATCGACGAGGTCGCCGAGTTCCCGGCATCCGGCGTTCTGCTCGATGTGCGCGCCGCCGACCGGTATCGCGGCGATTCCGAGCCCTACGACCCCATCGCCGGGCACATCCCCGGCGCGGTGAACCTGCCCATGGCGGCTCATCTGGATGCCGAGGGCAAGATCCTCGACATGCACACCCTGCAGCAGAACTTCGCGGAGGTCGGGGTGACCGACGGCACTCCGGTCGCGGCGTACTGCGGGTCCGGCGTCACCGCCGCGCACACGGCTCTGGTGCTCGACGAGATCGGGATCGCCGCCAAGGTCTTCCCGGGGTCATGGAGTCAGTGGTCGAACACCCCCGGTCGCCCTGCGGCGGTCGGGGACCAGCCCGGCTGAGCCTCAGGCGACGCGCTCAGCGTCCGTCGTCGTAGCTCCAGCTGACGCCGAGGGCGCCCGGTCCGAATGCCCTGCGCACCTGATGGATCGACGTGCGACCGCCGAGGTCGAGAACCGTCGTGTTCACGCCCTTGGGCGTCTGGACGCGCTCTTCGATGCGGTCGGGAAGCGCGTCGGGGTGGAACCGCGTCCACACCAGGAGCTCGCGGCTCTGCCGCGCGAGCGCGTGCCCGGTCTCGCGCTGCGGCGGGTAGCCGGGCGGATACTCGACCGACCACTCGACCATCGTCGTCTCCGGCACGGTCAGCGGGGCTTCCAGCTCGAACAGCACGCCGTGCACCTCGCCCTTCGGGTGCGAGTGGCGGGCCGCGATGCGTCCGCCCGACACCGCGTCGATCATCGGCGCGGGGGTGGTCTCGCCGGGCGTCAACTCGAGGAAGGGGATCGCACGGACCGTGCCGACGGTGGCCTGCACGATGCTGCGCGTCACCGATCGGCAGACGTTGCCGGCCTCGTCGACATCGGTCACCGAGTGCGTCGTCAGTTCGCGTGACGGGTCGGGGTACTCGGCCCCGAGTGCGGCGAACACCTCTTTCACGGCCCGCTCGAGCTCCTCCTCGTCGAGAGGGAACTGGATCGGTCCCAGAGGGCCGGTGCGGTTGGTCGTGCCGAGCAGGGCGGTCAGCGCGCCGCGCTCGAGGCCCAGCAGCTCTTCGATGTCGCTGAGGGCGGCCATCGACTGCACGCCTTCGGGACGCCGCGCGCCGGACCGCCAGTAGCTGAGCGTCGCCATCGAGACGCTGTTGCCTCGGCTGCGGAGGAGCTCGTGGAGTCGTGCCAGGGTGAGCCCACGAGCGTTGATGGCGTCGCGGAATGAGCTCGCGAATGCATCCGCCGCCCTCCGGATCCCACTTTCCATACTCGTCACAGGACCCCTCCGGTATGTGAAGAAATGAGCTTTAGAGTGAGCTTACGACCACACCGGCATCACGTCAGGGGACGTGATGCTTTTTCTGGGGTCCAAGGGTTGTACCGCCGCAAGCAGGGTGCCCGACCTTGTGAGCGGTTTCGACCCGCACGCAGTGCCGCCCCCGTCGCTGCGTTCTGTCGCGGGGCCTGACGATCGATCTGGGGAGGTCCGTCGGGCCCCGCGAACACCTTCCAGGGCGGCATCCACCCAGCGTCCCCGCGTAGACTGGGGGTAACACCCCGGAGGACTCTGGATCGTCATGTCTGCCCCTGCCCGCGCGTTCACCGCGCGTCACGTCCAGCTGCTGCGCGCGCTCTTCGCCGCCGCCGCGGCCGTGATGATCACGTTCTCGCCCGACCACTCCGCCGCCGTCGGCCTCTCGGTCTTCAGCGGCTTCGTGCTGACGAGCGCTCTCGTGATGATCCTCGCCGCATGGCTCGTGTTCCCCGCGGGGCAGCGGTGGCCGTCGATCGTGCTGGCGCTGCTCGGCTTCGCCGCAGGAATGACCGCGGGCGTGCCGATGTGGCGCACGGATGACATGTTCTTCATCGTCATGATCGCCTGGGCCGCCTCGACCGGGCTCGTCGAGCTGATCGTGGGCCTGCGCGCACGTCGCGCGGGAGACGACACCGCTCGCGACTCCATCACGGTCGGCGCGCTGGGGCTGCTGCTCGCCGTGGTGCTGATCGCAATACCCGCCGGATTCGTGCAGCCCTACGCCATCGAGGGCGCGGGCGACTTCGTGCTCACCGGCATCATCCTCGGGGTCGGCATGTTCGGCGGATACGCGGCGATCATCGCCGTCTTCCTCGGCATCGCCGGTTTGACCCCGACGCACGCGCGCGCCGTCGACGACGCCGCCGCCGACGACGCGAGCCCCGCGTCCGTCGACCACGGAGGAGACCGATGAGCGACGAGAAGCCCACCCGCAGCGACATCCTGCGCCCCCTCCATCTGCTCGGAATCGCGCTGGCCTGCGGCATCTTCGCCGCGATCGTCACTCTCGTGTCGACCGGTGCCTTCACGGCGCGCGTGAACGACGCCATCGCGAACGGCACCTACGAGGGATTGACGCCGATCGCACTCGGCCTCGTCGTGGGCGGCGGAGCCTTCATCGTGACGCTGCTGATCCTGGCGATGCTGATGCTGGTCGTCGATCCGGCCGACGTGACCAAGACGGTCGACCGCCCCGTGCTGTACGACCCCGAGACGCCTGACGAGCCCGACTCGGGCGCCCCCGGCCGCACCGCTTCTTCCTGAGCCGCCTCGCGGCGTGCCCGGGCGTCCGGCGTGCCGCGTGCCGCGTGCGGCGTCCGGCGTGCCCGGGCGTGCGGCGTTCGGCTGCGGGGTCAGAAGTGCAGCGGAATCGGCGTACTTGGATGCAATAGTGACCCCGCACGCAGCGGGCGGTGCGTTACTGACCCCGCACGCAGCACCGCGCGGGGCAGCGTCACGCTCGGCGGGGTCGCGCCACGCCGCCCCGCGGGCCTACTTCGCGAGCTGCTCGGCGATACCCGTGTACGTCGCGGGGGTCAGAGCGAGCAGGCGCTGCTTGGCGGCATCCCCGATCTCGAGCCCCTCGACGAAGGCCGCCAGATCAGCGGCGCCCACGCGGTGTCCGCGGGTCAGCTCCTTGAGCAGCGCGTAAGGATCGGTGATCGACGAGCGGCCGGCGACGACCTCGGCGCGGATGACGGTCTGGATCGCCTCGGCGAGGACCTCCCAGTTCACGTCGAGATCGGCGAGCAGCACGTCGCGCGACAGCGAGATCGCGTTCAGGCCACGGCGCAGGTTGTCGATCGCGAGCAGCGAGTGGCCGAAGGCGACGCCGATGTTGCGCTGGGTCGTCGAGTCGGTGAGGTCACGCTGCAGCCTGCTGGTTACGAGGGTCTGGCCGAGAGATGCGAGCAGGGCGCCGGAGATCTCGAGGTTCGCCTCGGCGTTCTCGAACCGGATCGGGTTGATCTTGTGCGGCATGGTCGACGATCCGGTCGCACCGGCGACGGGGATCTGCGCGAAGTAGCCGAGCGAGATGTACGTCCAGATGTCCGTCGCCAGGTTGTGCAGGATCCCGCCGGCGTGACGCACGCGGTCGTACAGCTCGACCTGCCAGTCGTGCGACTCGATCTGCGTCGTCAGCAGGTTGAAGCCGAGACCGAGGCCCTCGATGTACTCGCGCGAGATCGTCGGCCAGTCGGCATCCGGGTCGGCCGAGAGGTGAGCCGACCAGGTGCCGGTCGCACCCGAGAACTTGGCGAGGTAGTCGGATGCCGCGATCTGGGCGCGCACGCGCTCGAGTCGCCACGCGAAGACCGCGAGCTCCTTGCCCATGGTCGACGGGGTCGCGGGCTGTCCATGGGTACGCGAGAGCATCGCGGCATCGGCGTGCTCGGCCGCCAGCTCGCGCAGCTTCGCGATCACGGTGTCGAGAGCCGGCAGCCAGACCTCTTCGACGGCGCGCTTGACGGTGAGCGCGTACGACGCCGAGTTGATGTCCTCACTCGTGCAGGCGAAGTGCGTGAGCTCGGCGATCGAGTCGAGACCCAGCGTCGACAGGCGGTCGCGCACGAGGTACTCGATGGCCTTGACGTCGTGCTGCGTGACGGCTTCCTTCTCGGCGAGCCAGTCGATCTCGTCCTGGCCGAAGTCGCGGTAGAGGGCGCGCAGGCGCTCTTTGTCGGCATCCGACAGCGGGCTGGTCTCGAAGAGCGAGCGGTCGGTGAGGGCGATCAGCCACTCGACCTCGACCTCGACGCGGGCCCGGTTGAGGCCCGCCTCCGAGAGGAAGTCGGCGAGGCCGGTGACGGCGCCGCGGTAGCGGCCGTCGAGCGGGCTCAGGGGCTGCGGCGGGAGCGAGGGCTGGAAAGTCAGGGGAATCCTCCTGATCAGGCCCCGAGAACACGGGGCGTGCGGGGCTGGCGAAGGGCTGGTTCGAGCTGGCGGAACAACCCGCGGGTCGCCGCCTCAATCATACCGAGCACCGAATCGAACATCTCGGGGCCCGCGTAGTACGGGTCGGGCACGTCCTGCGTCGAGGCGGCGGGGTCGAAGGCGAGCAGGAGCGTGACCTTGCCCTCTTCGTCTTCGTCTCGGGCCCACTCGCGCAGGTTCCGCTCGTGCGTGCGGTCGAGTGCGACCACGAGATCGTTGTCGGCGAACGAGGCGAACGTGAACTGCTTGGCGCGATGCTGGGAGCCGTCGTAGCCGCGTCGCGCGAGCGAGTCGAGCGTGCGGTGGTCGGCCTGTTCCCCGAGGTGCCAGTCGCCGGTCCCGGCGCTGCGCGAGACGATGCGCGAGCCGAGCCCCTGGCGTTCCGCGAGATCGCGGAAGACGACCTCCGCCATGGGGGAGCGGCAGATGTTCCCCGTGCAGACGAAGATCACGCGAAAGGGATCCGGGGATGGCACTGTTCCATTGTGCCGGTCGGCGGCCGATCGCGCGACGCGGAATTGCTCGGCGCGGTCGGCGACACACCTGTCCTGCACATGCACGCCCGCACGCGGCGCACTCACGCACCCCGGAATCGCAGGGCGGATCCCGGATGCGCGACGGCGCGGATCCCGGATGCTGAGCACATGAACTCCATCGCACTGATGCAGATGTCCGCGGCCGAGGCCGAGTGGGCGAAGACGCAGGCCGGCCGCGACCTTCGCGCGGCGGTCGAGTCGCTCGACGATGCGCGTGCGTCGCTCAGAGCGCTGGCCGACGACACCGCGTGGAGATCCGAGGGGGTGCGCGCGATGCACGACGCCCTCGGCGACTATGGGCGGCGCGCGCAGGTCGAGGCCACCGACACGCGTGGTCGCGTGTCGGAGGTGGTGGGGATCGACCTGACGTGAGCGGCATCGAGATCACCCACGGGGGCGTCATCTCGGTCGATCCAGACGTGCTGCGTGAGATCGCCCGTCGCACCGACGTCGTGGCGACGCGCTTCGACCATGCACAGGATGCGATCGCGCGGGCCTACCGGCTCATCGTCGACACGCCGGGATTCAGTGCCCAGGTCGACACGGTCGAACTGTGGGCGTCCGGGGAGCGGGTGGCTCGCCTGCACTCCGAGTGCCGGGAGACCACCTCGAGCACCCTGCTGATGGCCGACGTCTACGAATACGTCGAGCTGAAGGCGGAGGCCGCGATGCTCGTGCAGACGGATCCCTCCACGGCGCGGCGGCTGATGCTGCAGGCCGACCGCCTCGCCCAGAGCGACGAGCGCATCCCCGAGATGGCGGCGAAGCTCGAGGCGCAGTGGCAACTCGACAGGTTCGCGGGGCTCTTCCCGGTGCCGCTGCTGCCCCTGTTGTCCGGTCCCCTGTTCGCTGCCGCGGTGGCGGCCGGCGTGCTCTCACGTCTCGGCAAGGTGACCCCCGGCGAGACGCTGAAGGGCAGAGCCGATCCGGTGACCGTGGCTCCGGTGAAGACATCGACGCCGTCCGCGGCCCCGGGGAGTCTCGCTGCGGCACTGAAGCGCATGCCGACCTCCGCCGGTGCGCAGGTGGCGGTGGAGAAGTACACGTACCCCGACGGCAGCACGCGGTTCGTCGCCTACATCAAGGGCACCCAGAGCGTCGGGTCGGGTGGTGCGGAGCCGTGGGACATGAAGTCGAACATCGAGCTCTACGAGGGGCGGCGGTCCGCCTCGTATCAGGCGACGATCGATGCCCTGAAGGCCGCGGGAGCGGGGCCCGGCGACGTGGTCGACGTCGTCGCTCACTCGCAGGCCGGCATGGTGTCGGCGCATCTCTCGATGGAGAGCGAATTCGACGTGCAGACGCAGATCACTGCGGGCAGCCCCGTCGAGCCGACGCTCGACGACGACCAGTCGATCGTGCAGATCCGTCACACCGACGATCCGGTGTCGGGATTCTCCGACGGTTCCGTCGACGGCACCGGGTCTGCCGACAGCTTCACGGTGTCGCGAGAGGCTGATCCCGGGTTCTCTCTCGGTGACCTCCGGATCGAGCAGCATTCGCTGGAGTCGTATACCGAGACGGCCGCGATGGCCGACGCGTCAGGGGATCCGCGGGTCGAAGAGCTCGACGAGCTCTGGGAGGAGCTCGACCGCGCGGCGACGATCGAGCGCACCGAGTACCACGCCGAGCGCGTGCAGGACGAACCGTGAGAGGCGCGGGTTGCCGCTACGAGCGGGCCCGAGAGGCACGAGGTCAGTCGCGGCGGGCCGGCTTGCGCTGCGGACGCAGGATGAAGCCGAAGACGCCGTTGATCAGTGAGATGATGAGGGCTGCGAGCACGCCCCACCAGAAGCTGCCGACCGTCAGCCCCCAGCCGAAGCCGCTCGTGATCCAGGCGGTGAGCCACAGCAGGAAGCCGTTGATCACGAACCCGATCAGACCGAGCGTGAGGATGTACAGCGGGAAGGCGACGATCTTCACGACCGTGCCGATGATCGTGTTCACCAGGGCGAAGATCGCGGCGACCGCGAGAAGGGTGAGCACGAGCTGCAGAGTCTCGCCCGGGGCGAACGCTCGGATCTGCACCTGCAGGGCGGGGATCAGCGTCACGACCCACAGGGCGAACGCGTTGACGACGACTCGGATGATGAAGCGCATGGTCAGGCCAGTCTTCCATGTGCGCGCTGCGATGTCAGTCGCCGATGACATATCCCGGTCGACAGCGGCCAGGGGCTGCTGATCCTAGACTCATGACTGTGACCGACCCGATCCTGCCGCGTATTCGTCCCGCCATCGCCGCCTTGGCGCCCTACCGTCAGGGCAAGCAGGCAGGACCCGACGCCTTCAAGCTGTCGAGCAACGAGAACCCGTTCGAGCCGCTGCCGTCGGTCGCCGCAGCGCTGCAGCACACGACGCCCATCAATCGGTACCCCGACGCGACGGCCGGGCGCCTGCGCGCGCGGCTCGGTGCCCGCTATGCCGTCGAGCCCGACCAGGTGCACGTCGCCGCGGGCAGCGTGTCGATCCTCCACCAGCTGATCCTGGCGACGGCATCCGTGGGCGACGAGGTCGTGTACGCCTGGCGCTCGTTCGAGGCCTACCCGAGCCTGCCGCTCGTCGCCGGGGCGATCGGGGTGCAGGTGCCGCTCACGGCCGACTCCCGTCACGACCTCGACGCGATGGCAGAAGCGGTCACCGACCGCACGCGTGCGATCATCCTCTGCACGCCGAACAACCCGACCGGCCCGGTCATCACCAGCGACGAGTTCGCCACGTTCGTCGAGCGGGTCCCCGCCGACGTCCTGATCGTGCTCGACGAGGCCTACGCCGAGTTCGTGACCGCACCCGGTGCGGTCGACGGTCTCGCCGAGCGCGTCTTCGAACGGCATCCGAATGTCGTCGTGCTGCGCACGTTCTCGAAGGCCTACGGTCTGGCCGGCCTGCGCATCGGCTATGCGATCGGCAACGAGAAGGTGCTCGACGCGGCACGCGCCACCGGCATCCCGCTCTCGGTGACCTCAGCCGCCGAGAACGCGGCCATCGCGAGTCTCGACGCCGAAAGCGAGCTGCTCGAGCGCGTCGCCGTGATCGTCGAGCGCCGCACCCGCCTGGTCGAGGGCCTGCGTGCGCAGGGCTGGGATGTGCCCGACGCACAGGGCAACTTCATCTGGTTGCCGACCGGCGAGCGCACCGACGAGGTCGCAGCGTCGTTCGTGCGAGGCGACGTGGTGGTGCGGCCGTTCTCGGGAGACGGCATCCGCATCTCCGTCGGCGAGGACGACTCCATCTCGCGCGTGCTGGACATCGCGGCGACGCTCGCGCGCTGACCCGCGGCCCGCGTCACGGAGCTGATTTTCCGGGATCCGGGCAGATACAAGGGCCTCCTAGGTATGCGTGACCTGGCATGCGGGCGCGGGTAGCGTGGGGTCGTGACATCGCCCGAAAACGAACTCGTCCGCGTCCTGGAGAAGGACGGCCGTTTCGCACCCAGCCCGGCTGCCGAGAAGTATCTGCCGCTGATCGAGGCGATCAGCGATGCGGAGCTCGAGCAGTTCTTCCGCGACATGGTGACCATCCGCGCGATCGACACGCAGGCCACCAACCTGCAGCGTCAAGGTCAGCTCGCGCTGTGGCCGCCGAGCCGTGGCCAGGAGGCCGCGCAGGTCGGCTCGGGCCGTGCCGCTCGCGCGCAGGACACGATCTTCCCGTCGTATCGCGAGCACGCCGTGACGCGCATCCGCGGTGTCGACCCGCTCGACATCATCAAGCTCATGCGCGGAGTCTCGCACGGCGGATGGGATCCCACCGACCCGAAGAACGGCAACACGCGGCTGTACACCCTGGTGCTGGGCTCGCAGGTTCTGCATGCGACCGGCTACGCGATGGGGCTGAACTTCGACGCCCGCAGCGGCACCGGCGACGTCGACAAGGATGAAGCGGTCATCGTCTACTACGGCGACGGCGCATCGAGCCAGGGCGACGTGCACGAGGCGATGGTCTTCGCCGCCAGCTACCAGGCACCCACAGTCTTCTTCCTCCAGAACAACCACTGGGCGATCTCCGTGCCCGTGTCGACGCAGTCGCGTGTGCCGCTGGTCGAGCGCAGCGCCGGCTACGGCATCCCGAGCGTCCGCGTCGACGGCAATGACGTGCTCGCCAGCTACGCCGTCTCGCGAGTGGCGCTCGACGAGGCGCGCAGCGGCCAGGGTCCCCGCGCCATCGAGGCCGTGACCTACCGTCTCGGCGCACACACCACCAGCGACGACCCCACCAAGTACCGCGGCTCCGACGAGGAGCAGTCGTGGGCCGAGCGCGACCCGATCGACCGTATGCGGGCGTTCCTCGTGAACAGGGGAGCGTCTGCGCAGTTCTTCGCCGACGTGGATGCCGAGGCCGCCGACGCTGCCGAAGACCTGCGCTCGCGCTCGGTCGAGCTCGGACCGCCGACCGTCGACAAGATGTTCGACCACGTGTACAGCGAGCCGCACCCGCTGGTCGCGGAGCAGAAGGCCTGGCACGCGCGCTACGAGGCATCGTTCGAAGGAGACGCCCAGTGACTCTCGAGACCATGCCCTTCAGCAAGGCGCTCAACGCGGGGCTGCGCAAGGCCATGGAGCACGACTCCAAGGTGCTGCTGATGGGCGAGGACATCGGCAAGCTCGGCGGCGTCTTCCGCGTGACCGAGCACCTGCAGCGCGACTTCGGCGACCGCCGCGTGCTCGACACCCCGCTCGCCGAGTCGGGCATCGTGGGCACCGCGATCGGCCTGGCGATGACCGGATTCCGTCCTGTCATCGAGATCCAGTTCGACGGCTTCGTGTTCCCCGCGTTCGACCAGATCACGACCCAGCTCGCCAAGCTCACCAACCGCCATGAGGGCGCGCTGAGCCTGCCGATCGTGATCCGCATCCCGTACGGCGGGCACATCGGCGCGGTCGAGCATCACCAGGAGAGCCCGGAGGCGTACTTCGCGCACACGCCGGGCCTGCGCGTGGTCTCGCCGTCGACGCCGAACGATGCGTACTGGATGATCCAGGAGGCCATCGCGTCGAACGACCCGGTGATCTTCATGGAACCGAAGAGCCGGTACTGGACCAAGGGCGAGGTCGAGCTCGATGCCTCCGCCGCGCCGCTGCACTCGTCGCGCGTGGTTCGCACCGGGTCCGACGTCACGCTCGTCGGGCACGGCGCCATGGTGACGACGTTGCTGCAGGCGGCGGCGCTCGCCGAAGCCGAGGGCACGAGCTGCGAGGTCGTCGATGTGCGCTCGCTGTCGCCCATCGACTATGCGCCCATCCTGAACTCCGTGCGCAAGACCGGACGCATGGTCTACGCGCAGGAGGCTCAGGGCTTCACGAGCATCGGCAGCGAGGTCGCCGCCACCGTCATGGAGCGGGCGTTCTACGCACTCGAGGCGCCGGTGCTGCGCGTCTCTGGATACGACACCCCGTTCCCGCCGGCCAAGCTCGAGGGCGCCTACCTCCCCGATGCCGACCGCATCCTCGAGGCCGTCGACCGTTCGCTCGCCTACTGATCTCACCCTGATCTCACCGTTCCGAAAGGGCCGCTCATGAGCACGCAGAACTTCAACCTCCCCGACGTGGGCGAGGGGCTGACCGAAGCCGAGATCGTGACGTGGAAGGTCGCGCCCGGTGACACGGTCGCGATCAACGACGTCATCTGCGAGATCGAGACGGCCAAGTCGCTCGTCGAGCTGCCCTCGCCGCATGCCGGTGTGGTCGGCGAGCTGCTGGCCGCCGAAGGTACGACGGTCGAGGTCGGCTCGCCCATCATCACGTTCGTGACGGACGCCCGCGATGACGCCGGACCCGGCGTGATCGCGACCGCCGAGGCTCCCGCTCCCGAAGAGGGCGGTGGCTCGGTGCTGGTCGGCTACGGGTCGGGCGGCGGCGCCACCTCGCGCCGCAAGCGCCCTGCGGAGCGACCCGTGCGCTCGTCGGTCGGTGTGATCGCGAAGCCGCCGATCCGCAAGCTCGCCCGCGACCTGGGTGTCGATCTCACCAGCGTCGCTCCGACCGGCGCCGACGGCGAGGTCACCCGCGACGACGTGATGACCCATGCGTCGCAGGCGAGCGTCTTCCGCAACATCGAGACGCCCGAGTGGGGCGCCGTGCGTGAAGAGACCGTGCCGGCACCGCAGAGTGCCCCCGCCGGCCTTGCCCGTGGGCTGTCGCCGGCGCCCGCCACGACGTCGGCATCCGACGATCGCACGGAGTCCATCCCGGTCAAGGGCGTGCGCAAGGCGACGTCGTCGGCGATGGTGCAGAGCGCGTACTCGGCCCCGCACGTCACGGTGTGGAAGGAGATCGATGCCAGCCGCACGATGGAGCTCGTCAAGCGCCTCAAGGCCTCGCCCGACTACGCCGACATCCGCGTCTCGCCGCTGCTGATCATGGCGCGGGCCGTCATCTGGGCAGCTCGCCGCACCCCGATGGTCAACGCCGCCTGGATCGAGACCGAGGGCGGCGCCGAGATCGCCGTGCGCCACTACGTCAACCTCGGCATCGCCGCGGCGACCCCTCGCGGTCTGCTCGTGCCGAACATCAAGGACGCGCAGGACCTGAGCATGAAGGACCTCGCTCGGGCACTCAACCGCCTCACGCTCACCGCGCGCGAGGGCAAGACGAGTCCGGCCGACCAGCAGGGCGGCACGATCACGATCACCAACATCGGAGTCTTCGGGATGGATGCCGGCACGCCGATCATCAACCCCGGCGAGGCCGGAATCGTGGCCATGGGCACGATCAGTCAGAAGCCGTGGGTCGTCGACGGCGAGGTGCGCCCCCGCTGGGTCACCACTGTCGCCGGGTCTTTCGACCACCGCGTGATCGACGGCGACGGCATGAGCCGGTTCATCGCCGATGTCGCGTCTGTTCTCGAGGAGCCCGCACTGCTCGTGGAGTGACGGCCTTCACCCGGGGGACCGTCGAAGCGCTCGATGTCGACGGTGCCCGCTACTCGTAGCTGCGGTGCACATGCCAGCCGTCTTGACCAGTGAAGACGTCGAACACGAGCGAGCGGCCCGCGTCATCGGTCCCCTGGAACCGCCATCCGTACGCCCCGCGGCCCGGCGCTGCCGCCGCCGCCGCTGACGAGGTCGAGTCGGTGAGACGGGTCGGCGTGTCAGTGACCTTCCAGCGACGCCCGGCGAAGACCATTCGCGAAGGGATGTCGTCGACCATCCATATAGTCGCGGGTAGATGAGCAGTGGCCGGTCGCATGCTTCAAGAATAGAACAAAGCTTCGAATCTTGCTACCGTTGTCCCATGGCCGGAGAAGGGAGCCGGCATGGGTACGAGCAAGCGGTTGGCCGACCACTACGACATGCGCTCCCAGCAGCAGGCGGTCCTCGCCGCAGCCCGATCCGGGCCGCTCCAGTCGCTCACCGACCGAGAACTCGCCCTGCGGGAGCAGCCGGTCACCATCTACCCGCAGCCGTACCGTGCGGTCCGAGCGTGGGTGCGGTTCGGGCCGGAGGCCATCCGCGTCGATGCCAAGCTCGCCCGCTCCACGCCCTTGGCCGCGGGGATCGAGTTCCGGGCCGGCGACCAGACGTTCCGCTGCTGGGTGTGGGGCAATGCTGTGACCGTCGACGAGTCATGAGTGAGGCGGATCGTGCGGCGATACAGTGGCAGCAGAACCGCGACGACCGGCCCCCAGTAGAACGGACTCCTGCGGATGAAGATCGAACCCACTGCCATCACCCTCGGAACCTCCGGCCTCGGCCGGCACTCGGAACCGGGATCAACTGAAGAGAGAGCCGCCGTCGAGGTCGCCATCGACCTGCTCACGAGCCGACACGGGTTCGTGGACACGTCGAACAACTACTCCTCCGGCCGCTCCGAGGCCGTGCTCGGAATCGCCCTGCGAGAGCTGGGGATCGACGGTTCGCGGGTCATCTCGAAGGTGGACCAGGACCCGGAGACCGGCGTGTTCGACCGCGACCGCGTGCTCCGCTCGTTCGAGGAGACCACCGCCCGGCTCGGGGTCGACCGGCTTCCGCTGCTGCACCTGCACGACCCGTACTCGGTGTCGTTCGAGGAGGCGATCTCGATCGGCGGCGCGGTGCAGGGGCTCATCGAACTCCGCAACGCCGGCGTGGTGGACGCGATCGGCGTGGCGGCGGCTCCGATCCCGCTGATGGCGAAGTACGTCGAGACGGGCGTGTTCGACGCCGTGCTGATCCACAACCGATTCACGCTCGTGGATCACTCGGCCGAGGCCGTGTTCGCCGACGCCAAGGCACGCGGCATGGCCGTCTTCAACGCGGCGCCCTTCGGTTCGGGTCTGCTCGTCAAGGGGCCGCATGCCGGTGCGCAGTATGCCTATCGGCCTGCCGGCGAGGAACTGCTGGAGTGGACCGAGCGGCTGCAGCGCGTGTGCGCCGAGCAGGGGACGTCGATGGCTGCCGCAGCGCTGCACTACTCGCTGCGGTCCCCGCTGGTCGACTCCACCGTCGTCGGGGTGTCGACACCGCACCGCCGCGAGCAGCTCGACGAGCTGGAGCAGACAGAGGTCCCCGCGGGGCTGTGGGCCGCGGTCGAGAACCTGGGCCCGGCGCCATCGCCGGTGGACGACAGCGACTACGCCTGAACGCTGTCGCTGTCGAGCACCGCGACCGGCGGCACAAGAACGCGATGCCGGTGGCGTCGCTCGATCGCCTGCCCCGCGTACGAGGCCGCGACGATGAGCGCGGCACCCGCGAGGCCGACTGCTCCGACGCTCTCGCCGGCGAGCACGACGCCGACGATGAGCGCCCACACCGGTTCGGTTCCCATGAGGATGCTGGCGCGGGTGGCAGACGTGCGTCGCACCGCCCAGAGCTGCACGACGAACGCGAACACCGAGCACATCAGTCCGAGGAACACGACGTTCGCCCACCCCGATCCGTCGAGTCGGGCGACCGCCGCGGGCAGCTCCGCTCCGGCGACCAGCGATGCCGTCGCCGCACAGACGATGAGCTGCACGAGCACGACGGCGAGTGTGCTGTCACTGCGCCCGCGGGTCAGCCTGGCGCTCGCGGTCACATGCAACGCCCGCACCACGGCTGCGGCGATCACCAGGGCGTCGCCCGCAGTCGGCATCCGCACCCCGCCCTCCGACACCAGAAGCGCGACGCCGACCACGGCCGCGACGGCCGCCACGAAGTACGATCGTGGAAGCCATGATCGCGCTGCCAGGCTCTCGAGCACGGGGGTGAGGATCAGCGCGAGGCTGATGAGCAAGCCGGCGTTGGTCGCCGAGGTCAGGTGCACGCCCCACGTCTCGAGCCCGATGACGGCGGCTTGAGAACAGCCGAGCGCGACGGCCACGGCGAGTCCGCGGCGACGCGGCATCCGCTCCCGGCGCACCACGCAGATGGCGGCGAGTGCGGCCGCGGCCACCAGGAACCGCAGAGCGACGGCCGGGGTCACGCCGACATCGAACGCGAGGCTCTTGGCCGAGACGAAACTGGCTCCCCAGACGGCCGCGACGGCGATCAGCAGAACGTCGACGAGCAGATCGAGCGGATGACGGCGAGGCATGACTCCACGGTGCTCTCGTTTCCGATGAAGACCCAGCCCCAATCTCTTATGAATCCTTTAAGGTGTGGCTTATGGATCCGTCGCACCTGCGTCTGCTGCGTGAGCTGCGCGATCGGGGCAGCGTCACGGCCGTGGCCACCGCTCTCGGCATCTCGGCCTCGGCGGTGTCGCAGCAGCTCTCGACGCTGCAGTCGAGCGTGCCGCTGCCGCTCACCGCACGGCGAGGTCGTGTTCTGACGCTGACCGCGGCGGGTGAGGCGCTGGCCGCGGCGAGCACCCGCGTCGACGAGGCGCTCACTGCCGCACGCGACGCCGTGGGCGCTCTGCTCGACGCGGGCGACCGGCCGGTGCGGATCTCGTCTTTCAACAGCGCAGGTCTGGCGCTGTTCGGGCCCCTCGTGCGAGAGCTCGCCGGAACCCCTGCCGTGCACCTCGCCGACGAAGACGTCGCCCACCGGGACTTCGCCGGGCTGACGGCCGACTACGACCTCGTGATCGCGCACCGGCTCGCTCACGATGCCCCCTGGCCGGTCGATCGAGTCGTCGCGAGCCCGCTGATCGACGAACCGCTCGACATCGCGCTGCACGCCGAGCATCCTCTCGCCCGGAGTGCGCGGCTCGACCTCGACGATCTGGCGAACGAGGACTGGGTGTCGGTGCACGCGGGGTTCCCGCTCGCCGGAGTGCTCGATCATCTGGCGGCGCGAGCGGGGCGTCCGTTCCGCATCGCGCACCGCATCAACGAGTTCTCGGTGACGGCCGAGGTCGTGCGCACCGGGGCGGCGATCGCCATCATGCCCCGCACCACCGCGTCGTCGCTGGCGGTCGACGGACTCGTGCTGCGGCCGCTGGCCGGTATCGAGCTCGTGCGTCACGTCGATGTGCTCGTGAGGCCCGACGCGCTCGCCTATACGTCGGTGCGGCGCGTGCTGCGCGCGCTGCAGGTCGTCGCGGCCCGCGTGCAGCGAGCCTGAGGGCAGGGACAACGGAGATCACGTGCGCGGATGCCGGCGAGTCGCACTGGGAACCACGCTGCGCGCAAGTACCCGCCGGTCACCGGCGCCGAAGAGCAGGCGCGCGGCCACCGTGATGTGACCCCGGCTCGGCATCCGCCCTGGAAAACCCAGAGGGTTCCTGTCGGGGCCGGCGGGTCGTGCCTCGACCCGCCGCGGTGCGCGCTCATGTTCTTCGTTTTCCGACGGAGGGGCAGGCGTGCGACCGGATGCCGCAGCGTCAGCTCACTGCGCTGAGCCGCCGTTCCGCCAGCAGAGGCACCGCCACCTCACGCGCGGCACGGCGAGCGGTCGTCACGGCTCCGATCGAGACGACCTCGGCGCCGAGCGTCGAGGCGAGGATCTCGGGCGCGGGCAGATGCAACTCGGCCGGCACGACCTCGCGGGCGGCGGTGATCACGGGCGCGACGCTCTCGGCGACCGCGCCGCACACGATCACCCGCGTGGGGTCGTACATGCTGCCGAGCACGCCGACCACGCGGGCGAGCGTGCCTCCCACGCGCGAGGTGGCGAGCAGTGCATCGGGGTCGCCGGCGGCTGCGGCAGTCAGCACGATCCGCGGGTCCACGCGGTCGTCCGCTGCGAGTCGACCGATCGCCGAACCCGCATCGATCTCGGCGCTCGCGACGCCGGCACGCACCTCGTCCTGCAGGGCATAGCTCAGGCCGAAGGCCGATCCGACGCCCACGATGTGGTCGAACACGATGCCCTCGCCCACCCCGCCGTGCGCACCGTGCAGCACGTGACCGTCGACCACGACGCCCCCTCCGAAGCGCTCGCCGGCGAGCAGGGCGACGTAGTCGCGGCATCCGACGGCCGCCCCGACCGAGCCCTCGGCGATCGCCGCGAGCTGGGCGTCGTTCTTGATCTCGACGGCGGGCGCCCACTCGGCCAGCGCGTGCGCGAGGCCCGGATTCGTGCGCTCCCAGAAGCCGTCGGGATGCGGAGGAGAGATGCCCGCGCGGTTCACCGGCGCGGCGACGCCGACGCAGATCGCGAGGACGGACTCGCGCGAGACGCTCGCCTCGGCGAGCGCCTGCTCCATCTGCTCGAGGATCGTCGCGCGTCGGGCCGACGACGACTGGGTCGAGTCGATGTCGGTGCGGTGGTGCACGAGCGTGCGGTCGAGCAGATCGGCGATCGTGACGGCGACATGGTTGTCACCCGCGTCCACGCCGATCACCACGCCGAGGTCGGATGCCAGGACGAAGCGCCGAGCGGGCCTGCCGGCGCGGTAGCTGCCGGCGGCCCGGGCGTTGGGGAGTTCGCGCAGCACCTCGGCGCTGACGAGCGTGTCGATCGCATCGATCGCGGTGGAGCGGGTCAGCGAGGTCGAGGCCATGGCCTCTGTCGCGGTGAACTCGCCCGCCGTCCACGCGAAGTCGAGGACAGCGCCGACGCTCGCGCGCCCGGTGCCCAGACCTGCAGAGACATCTGTCACGGGTCTTGACCTCACTCTCGTCCAGATGAGAGAGTACCGTTCATCGAAGTAAATTCGCTCACTAGATTTAGTCTGCGGATCTACAGGACGAAAGGACAACGGTGTCTCCGAATACTCCATCCCCGGTGCGGTTCGTGGCGGGCGCAGCCGCGCTCGTGCTGGTCGGTGCCGGGTTGGCCGGCTGCTCGACGGAGGGCGGTGCCGAGACGATCCGCTTCACGTTCAACAAGCGTGAGGCGATCGGCTTCATGACCGATCTCGTCGCCGAGTTCAACTCGTCGCAGAGCGACGTGCGCGTCGAGATCGACACGTCGGGGCCCGATGTGATCTCGGCGAGCTTCGTGCGGGGCAACCCGCCCGACCTCATCCTCGGCAACTACAACTACGAGATCGCGCGGTTCGTGCAGCGCTGCACGCTCATCGATCTTTCCGATACGGATGCCGCGGCCTCCGTGCGCGACGATCTGCAGCCCCTGATGGACCAGTACGGCTCGTGCGAGGGCCGCACCAGCGCTCTTCCGTACTCGGTGATGGCCGCATCGGTGATCTACAACAAGGAGATCTTCGACGCGCAGGGCCTCGAGGTGCCGCAGACGTGGGACGAGCTGATCGCCGTGTGCGATCAGCTCAAGGAGGCGGGGATCGACCCGTTCTATGCGACTTTCAAGGACGACTGGACGGTCGGGCAGGGCTGGTACGACTACACGATCGGCGGCTCGGTCGACACGATCGACTTCTTCGACCAGATGGCCGACGAGGGAGCATCGGTCGGCCCCGACTCGCCCGTCTCGTTCGAGCAGGACTTCGCCGGGCCGATGGAGCAGATGATGCAGCTCGCGAACGACTACACGAATGAGGATGCCGCGAGCAGAGGGTACGGCGACGGGAACCTGGCCTTCGGCAAGGGTGAGGCCGCGATGTACATGCAGGGTCCGTGGGCGTTCAGCGAGATCGCGAAGACCGCACCCGATCTGGACCTCGGCACGTTCCCGCTGCCGATGACCGACGACCCCGACGACCTCGGAGTGCGGGTCAACATGGACCTCGGAGCCATGATCCCCGAGGGGTCGAAGCACCAGGAGGCGGCCAAGGAGTTCCTCGAGTACCTCTACCTGCCCGAGAACATCGAGGCGTACAACGCCTCGCAGCTCGGCTTCACACCCACCAAGGATGCAGCGGCGCCCGACGATCCCCGCATCGAGGGGATGATCGAGTACTACGAGAACGGGCAGATCTATCAGGGCCCCTCGGTTCTCGTGCCCAAGACGATCCCGGTGATGAACTACGCCCAGGCGATGGCGCTCGGAGCGTCGACGACGTCGACGCTGCGCACGATGGACGCGGACTGGGCACGCATCGCCTTCCGCGCGCCGATCCCCAAGTCGAACGATGCGGCATCCGGCGAGACAGAGGAGTCCGCACCGTGAGTACCACCGCCACCTCGAACACCACGAGGCCGAACAGCCCGACGACCGACACGACCTCGATAGTGACGGGTCAGGGGCGAAAGCTCCGTCGACGCAAGGGACGCGTCGAGCCCATCTACTACCTGTTCCTGCTGCCGACGCTGGTGATCTTCACACTCGCCATCACGGTGCCGGCCGTCATGGGCATCTTCTTCAGCTTCACCGACTCGATCGGCATCGGCGAGTGGAGCTTCAACGGACTGACGAACTACATCGCGATGTTCAGCGATCCGGCGATCCTGCAGAGCTACCTGTTCACGTTCGGGTTCTCGATCGCCACGGTCATCACGGTCAATGTGATCGCGTTCCTGCTCGCGGTGGGGCTGACCTCGCGCATCCGCTTCAAGACCGGGCTGCGCACGATCTTCGTGATCCCGATGGTGATCTCGGGCATCATCATCGCCTACGTCTTCAACTTCCTGTTCTCGAACTCGCTCCCTGCCGCGGGCGCTGCCGCCGGCATCCCGTGGCTCGAGACGAGCCTGCTCGCCAATCCCGACCTCGCGTGGGTCGCGATCGTCATCGTCACCGCCTGGCAGGCGGTGCCCGGAGCTCTGCTCATCTATATCGCTGGACTCCTGTCGGTTCCCGGCGAGGTCTACGAGGCCGCGAGCATCGACGGCGCCAGCAAGACCCAGCAGTTGACGCGCATCACCATCCCGCTGGTCGCGGGCTACGTGGTGATCAACGTGATCCTCGGCTTCAAGGGATTCCTCAACGCCTACGACATCATCGTCGGACTCACCAACGGCGGCCCGGGCACCTCCACCCGCAGCGTCGCGATGACGATCATCGCGGGCTTCAACGGCGGCGACTACGCCTACCAGATGGCCAACGCGACGATCTTCTTCATCGTCGCCGTGCTCATCTCCCTGCTGCAGCTCTCGCTGACCCGCGGAAGGAACGCACTCTGATGTCGACGCAGACACTCACCACCATCCCCGCCTCGGGAAAGAAGCCGCGCGCTCGCATGGAGCGCGTCAACTGGTCGACCACGATCATCCTGATCCTGTGCGCCGTGACCGTGCTGCTGCCGCTGTACGTCACCCTCTCGATGGCCTTCAAGACCACCGGCCAAGCCGTCGACGGCAACGCGTTCTCGCTGCCCGCCCCCTTCAGCATCGACGGCTTCGTCGAAGCCTGGAATCTCACCAAGTTCCCCGTGGGCGCCGGCATCTCGCTGCTCGTGACCGCGGGCACGGTGATCGCGACCATCATCCTCGCTGCGTTCGCGTCGTACGCGATCGTGCGCAACTGGGATCACCGGCTGTTCCGCTACTCGTTCTTCTACCTGCTGGCGGCGATGTTCATCCCGTTCCCCGTGGTGGCCCTGCCGCAGATCCAGCTGACCGGACGCGTCGGACTCGACAACCCGTTCGGCGTGATCATCCTCGCCACGATGTTCCAGCTGAGCTTCAGCGTGCTGCTCTTCACCGCGTTCCTGCGATCGATCCCGCTCGAGCTCGAAGAGAGCGCGCGCATGGACGGAGCATCCACCTGGCAGACGTTCTGGCAGCTGATCTTCCCGCTCCTCGCACCCATGAGCGCCACGGTCGGCATCTTCGCGTTCCTGTACGCCTGGAACGACTTCATGATGCCGTCGCTGATCATCTCCGACCCGGCGATGCAGACTCTGCCGGTGCGGCAGAACCTGTTCCAGACCCAGTTCAGCAACAACTACAACGTGTCGTTCGCCTCGTACCTGATGGCGATGGCCCCGGCGATCCTGGCGTACCTGTTCACGCAGCGCTTCGTCATGGAGGGCGTCACGCAGGGCGCCGTCAAGGGCTGACGCACCGCAAGGGCTGACGCACCGCAGACCGCAGACCGCAACAAGAAAGTAGGCAACACCCCTCATGACCGATGCGCTTCTCACCGAGACCCGCGACGACACGACGGCCGCATGGTGGCGCCAGGCTGCCGTGTACCAGATCTACCCCCGCAGCTTCGCCGATGCGAACGGCGACGGACTCGGCGACATCCCGGGCATCGTGTCTCGTGCCGACTACTTGCAGGCTCTCGGCATCGACGCAGTCTGGCTCAGCCCGTTCTACCCCTCGGCCCTGGCAGACGGCGGCTACGACGTGGCCGACTACCGCAACGTGGATCCGCGGCTCGGCACGCTCGACGACTTCGACGACATGGTCGCGGCACTGCACGAGCGCGGCATCCGGGTGGTCGTCGACATCGTGCCGAACCACTCGTCGGATCTGCACGAGTGGTTCCAGGAGGCGCTCGCCGCGGGCCGCGGCTCGGCGGCGCGCGAGCGGTACATCTTCCGCGAGGGATCGGGGCCCGACGGCTCGGAGCCGCCCACCGACTGGACCGCCGCGTTCGGAGGCTCGGCCTGGGAGCGGGTGGCCGACGGCCAGTGGTTCCTGCACAGCTTCGCGCCCGAGCAGCCCGACTTCAACTGGGACCACCCCGAGGTGCGCGAGGACTTCTTGAAGACCCTGCGCTTCTGGTCGGACCGCGGTGTCGACGGATTCCGCATCGACGTGGCGCACATGCTCACGAAGGACCTGACCGAGCCGCTGCCCAGCACTGCGGAGCTCGACCTGCTGCCGTACGACGGCACCCACCCTCTGCGCGACCGCGACGACGTGCACGAGATCTATGCCGAGTGGCGCCGGGTGTTCAACGAATACGACCCTCCGCGCACGGCTGTCGCGGAGGCATGGGTGAGCACGCCCGAGCGCCGCGCGAAGTACGCGTCGGCGGAGGGTCTCGGGCAGGCGTTCAACTTCGATCTGCTGGTGGCCGACTTCGACGCCACGCAGTTCCGCACGATCATCGCCGACAACCTCGCGCAGTCGGATGCCACGGGGTCGTCGACGACCTGGGTGCTGTCGAATCACGACGTCACGCGTCACGCGACGCGCTACGGCCTGGCACCTCTCGCCGGGCGCACCGGTGTGAAGCAGGGAGTGGAATGGGTCGCCGCGGGCGGGCCCGCCGACCAGCTCGACCGCGAGGCGGGGCTGCGTCGCGCGCACGCCGCGACGCTGCTGCTGCTCGGGCTGCCCGGCAGCACCTATCTCTACCAGGGCGAGGAGCTCGGTCTGCAGGAGGTCGCCGAGATCGCGCCGGAGGATCGTCAGGATCCGTCGTTCTTCCGCGGAGCCGACTTCGACGGTCTGGGACGGGACGGATGCCGCGTGCCGCTGCCGTGGTCGGCATCCGGCTCGTCGTTCGGATTCGGCACCGGTGAGGCGCACCTGCCTCAGCCCGAGTGGTTCGCCGAGTACGCGGTCGACGTCGAAGAGGCCGACCCGTCATCGACCCTGTCGCTGTACCGCGAGGCGCTGCGCCTGCGGCGCGTGCTGCAGACCGGCGAGCGCCTCGAGTGGATCGAGACCGGCCGCGTCGACGTGCTGCGTTTCGCTCGCCCGAACGGCTGGCAGATCGTGACGAACTTCGGCTCCGAGCCGTTCGACCTCGGGGCGGATGCCGCCGACGTCGTGCTCGGGGCGACGGTCGACGGCGCCGTGCCGGCCGAGTCGACGGTCTGGATCGCGCCCGCAGGCCTGGTCTGAGCGGTTCGTCCCGCGCCACCTGCATGGTGGATTCACGGATGCAGGCCGAGAACACGGTTTCTCGGCCTGCATCCGTGATCCGGGCATGCAGATGAGCCGGTGCCCGGTCGTCGAGCGAACGCGGTGAGACGAAACGCTGCTCACCCCGGGCACCGTGAATTTGATAATGGTTCTCATTAGCTCGTAAACTGTAGACATGAAGAAGCCCGTCCTCGCCCTCGCATTCGTCTCTGCTGCAGCTCTCGCGCTCGCCGGATGCTCATCGGCCCCCGCCGCAGGGGAGGGCGACGACTCCACGATCCAGGTCGTGGCGAGCACCAACGTCTACGGATCCCTCGCCGCGCAGATCGGCGGCGACCGCGTCGACGTCGAGTCGATCATCACCTCGGCGTCGCAGGATCCGCACTCGTACGAGGCTTCGGCCCGCGACCGCCTGACGGTCAAAGACGCCGATCTCGTGATCGAGAACGGTGGCGGCTACGACGCGTTCATCGAGACGCTGCTGCAGGATGCCGATGACGTGCACATCGTCACGGCCGTCGAGTCGTCGCACGACTACCCGGGCAACGAAGGACATGACTCCGAAGAAGAGGGCGCCGCCGACGAGGGCGCCGCCGACGGGCACGACCACGACCACGAGCATGCCGAGGGCGAAGAGGGCCACGAGGGTCACGACCACATCGAGGGCTTCAACGAGCACGTCTGGTTCGACCCGCACACGATGGTGCACGTGGTCGAGGCGATCGCGGCCGAGCTCTCTGCGATCGATCCCGACGGCGAGGCCGACTTCACCGCGAACGCCGAGAAGATCACCGCCGACCTCGAGGGCTTCGAAGCCGATCTCCAGGCGCTGAAGACGGATGCCGCCGGCGCGAACGTCATCATCACCGAGCCGCTGCCCGGCTACATCGCCACCGCAGCCGGGCTCACCGACGTCACGCCCGAGGGCTTCGCCGAGGCCGTCGAAGAGGGCACCGACGTGGCGCCCGCCACCCTGCTCGCCACCCTGCAGCAGGTCGAGGGCGGCGAGGTCACGGCCGTGCTCACCAACGCGCAGACCGGCGGCGCCGAGACTCAGCGCGTGGAGGATGCCGCGAAGGATGCCGGAATCCCGGTCGTCGCCTTCACGGAGCTCCTGCCCGACGGTTCGTCGTACTCTGAGTGGATGAGTGACGCGATCCAGAGCCTCGCCGACGCCCTCCAGTCGTGAGCGGGGCCCCTCGGCCCACTCAAGGACCCTCAGCAGGCAGCCAGCGAACCGACGGCCACCGGCCGGTGCTCGAGGTGCGCGGCGCCGCTCTCAGTCGCGACGACCGTGAACTCTGGTCGGGCCTTGATCTGACGGTCGAGCCGGGGGAGTTCATCGCCGTGCTCGGCCCCTCGGGCTCGGGCAAGACCACGCTGCTGCGCAGCATCCTGGGCCTGCAGCCGCTGTCGGCGGGCACGATCGAGGTGGGCGGCGAGCCCGTGCGAAAGGGCAATCGCCGCATCGGCTACATCCCGCAGCAGCGCTCGCTCGCGCCCGACACCAGCATGCGCGCACGTGACCTCGTGGCGTTGGGGGTGCAGGGCAGCCGGTTCGGGTTCCCGATCCCGCACCGCGGCGACCGCGCCAAGGTCGATCAGCTGCTCGCCTCGGTCGGCGCCTCGCACTATGCAGACCGCCGCGTCGGACTGCTCTCGGGCGGCGAGCAGCAGCGGCTGCGCGTCGGCCAGGCGCTCGCCGACGAGCCCTCTCTGCTGCTGTGCGACGAGCCGCTGTCGAACCTCGATCTCGCCAACCAGGTCGCGGTCACCGACATCATCGATCGCCAGCGGCGCGAGCGCGATGCGGCGGTGCTGTTCGTCACGCACGACGTGAACCCGATCCTGGGGCGCGTCGACCGCATCCTGTACATCGCCGGCGGCCGCTTCGTGCTCGGCACCCCTGAAGAGGTGCTGCAGACCCGCGTGCTCACCGAGCTGTACGGCACCCCGGTGTTCGTGCTGCGGGCGGGCGACCGGCTGGTCGTGGTGGGTGTGCCGGATGCCGAGCCGCACCACGAGCATGCGCACGACCACGACCACGGAGGTGCCGCATGAACCCGGTCACCGGAATCGTCGGGGCGGTCGACTGGAGCGACGTCTTCTCGTTCCAGGACTACGGCGAGCTCGTCGCCCTGCTCGCGAACTCGATCATCGCGGGGGCTGTGCTCGGCATCGTCGGCGGACTCATCGGCGTCTTCGTGATGCAGCGCGACCTGGCGTTCGCGGTGCACGGCGTGAGCGAGCTGTCGTTCGCCGGTGCCGCGGCGGCGCTGCTGTTCGGCGGCAGCGTGGTGGCGGGATCCCTGGGCGGAGCCCTGATCGCCGCGATCCTGATCGGCGTGCTCGGGGCCAAGGCGCGCGACCGCAACTCGATCGTCGGCGTGCTCATGCCGTTCGGTCTGGGCCTCGGCATCCTGTTCCTGTCGCTCTACGACGGGCGCAGCGCCAACCGCTTCAGCCTGTTGACCGGCCAGATCGTGTCGGTCTCGAGTCCCGACCTCGGCTGGCTGCTCGGCATCAGCATCGTCGTGCTGCTCGGCCTGCTGCTCATGTGGAACCCGCTGCGCTTCGACTCGCTCGACCCCGAGTCGGCGGCCGCCCGAGGCGTGCCCACGCGGGCCGTGAGCCTGCTGTTCATGGTGCTGCTCGGGCTGATCGTCGCCGTGAGCGTGCACATCATCGGCGCGCTGCTCGTGATGGCGCTGCTCGTGACTCCGGCTGCGGCCGCCATGCGGGTGACCGCGGGGCCGGTGGCCGTGCCTCTGCTCGCCGCACTGTTCGGCTTCGTGTCGGCCGTCGGCGGCATCCTGCTCGCCCTCGCCGGCACTCTGCCGGTGAGCCCGTACATCACCACCCTCTCGTTCACGATCTACGTCGTGTGCTGGATCGTGCAGCGCACCCGCGCGAGGGTGCGGCGCGTGCGGGCGTGAGCGCAGCTGCCGTTCGAATCGCGCACTGTGCAGGAAATCCGTGGCCGAATCTGCCAGGTGCGCGATTCGAAAGCCCGCAGCAGTTCCCAGGGCCCGATAAGGGCGACGCACCTAGAATCGACGGTATGGCTCAGCGGAACACCTGGCAGCGCGAACGCGTGCGCGAAGCACTCGCCGACGCGCGCGGCTTCGTCAGCGCGCAGAGCCTGCACGCCTCGCTCCGTGACGAGAACACCGGCATCGGGCTCGCCACGGTCTATCGAGCGCTCGCCGGGCTCGCGTCTTCCGGAGACGCCGACTCGCTGCAGAGCCCCGAGGGCGAGGCGCTCTACCGCGCCTGCACCACCCAGGGGCACCACCACCACCTGATCTGCCGCAACTGCGGACTCACGGTCGAGATCGAAGCCACAGACGTCGAGCAGTGGGCGCACCGGACCGCGGCCCTGCACGGGTTCACCGACGCCGCGCACGTGGTCGACATCTTCGGGCTCTGCGCTCCGTGCACCAACAAGCGCGACGCCGAAGAGGCAGCGAACGCGTGACCACTCAGGCCACGACGCGGCCGGGCCATGCGCACGGTTCCCACCGCACGCCCGCTCGCCCGCCGCGCTCGCCCTGGATTGGCGTCGGCATCGGTGCCGCGATCGTCGCCGCGCTCTTCCTGATCGATCGGTTCCTGCCGACGCTCTTCACCGCCAGCCTGCCTGCGCGGGCTCAGGACGGGCTCACCCTCGCCCTGAGCGTGCTCATCGAGGCGCTGCCGTTCGTCATCCTCGGCGTGCTGCTGTCGATCGTCGTGCAGGTGTGGCTGCCGGCCGACGTGATCCACCGCTGGCTGCCCAAGCGCGCCTGGGCGAGGCGGGCCGTGCTGTCGCTGCTCGGGATGCTGATCCCGGTGTGCGAGTGCGGCAACGTGCCCTTCGCGCGTGGCCTCATGATGCGGGGCCTCGCCCCCGCCGAGGCGCTGACGTTCCTCATCGCGGCGCCGATCGTGAACCCGATCGTGATCCTCACGACCCACGCGGCGTTCGGCTTCGACGACGGCATCCTGGTCGCGCGCCTCATCGGCGGCTACCTGATCGCGAACCTGATCGGCTGGATCTACAGCCGGCACCCCTCGCCCGACTCCCTGCTCACGCAGCGGTTCGTCGACACCTGCGAGCGCGTGACCCATGAGCCCGGAACCCCGGTGCGCCGCAGCCTCACGCAGTTCCTCGTGGAACTGCGCGCGGTCATGCCGGCGCTCGTGATCGGGTCCGCGCTCGCCGGAGCCGTGCAGGTCCTGATCCCGCGCGACGTGCTGCTGGCCATCGGATCGAACCCGGTGCTGTCGATCGTGGCGATGATGGCCCTCGCCATGACCGTCGCGATCTGCTCGAACGTCGACGCGTTCTTCGCGCTGTCGTTCGCCTCGACCTTCTCGTCGGGTGCACTCGTCGCCTTCCTGCTCGTCGGCCCTCTCGTCGACGTCAAGATGCTCGCCCTCATGCGCACGACCTTCACGACCCGCACGCTCGCCGGGATCGTCGGGGTGGTCGTGCTCGCCGCCTTCGTGATCGGGATCGGGGTGAACGTCCTTGTCTGAGAACTCCTCCGCCGGCTCCTCTGCGACTGAGCGCTCGGCACGCCGCCGCGCTCTCGGCAGCCGCTGGCTGGGCATCGGCCTCGCCACGATCGTCGCGGTCGTGACCCTCGGCCTCGGCCTCACCGGTCGCCTGAACCTCTACATCAGCCCCGAGTCGGTGTGGTTCGCGTGCGCGGCAGCCGTGGTGACGCTCGCGGGTGCGATCTGGTCGTGCACGCTGCCGCTCGGCGCCGAGGGCGACCATGATCACGGGCACGACCACGCAGCGCACAGTGGTGCGCACGACGATGCGGGTGACGAGGCGGATGCTCCGGCCTCCCGCCGTCGCAGCCTCGCGCTCGCCGGCACGGTGACCGGAGGCGTCGTCGCCTCGGGAGTCGTCATCGCGGCCCTCGTGCTGCCGCCGGCCTCGCTGTCGGTGGAGCTCGCGATGTCGCGCGTGGGGGAGCAAACCGCCCTCTTCGCGGGTGCCGACGACGTGACTCTCGGCGTCGCCGACACCGCGACGTTCGGAGTGGGCGACTGGGCCAGCGTCTTCGCCACCGCGACCAACACCGCGTCGTACGACGGCAAGACCGTCACTCTCACGGGATTCGTGACCCCGACCGACGGCGAGGGCGTGAACCTGACGCGCATGGTGATCACGCACTGCGTGATCGACGCGCAGCCGGCGACGGTGCCCGTCACGATCGATGCGGGCGAGTTCGACACCGGCCAGTGGGTCGAGATCGAGGGCACGGTCAGGGCGGATGCCGACGGCGCGCTGCACGTCGACCCGACCACCGTGACGCCGATCGACGAGCCCGGAGACCCGTATGAGTACTGACGACGAGCGTCGCGAGACGCCGGCCGTCCCTCGTACCCGCGCCGAACTGCGCGCCGCTCGCGAAGCAGAGGCGGCTGCGGCCGCTTCCCGGTCGTCGGCCGAGGACGAGGCCGCTTCTTCCCGGTCGTCGAGCGAGGACGGCGGAGCCGACAGCGCTTCCCGCTCGTTGAGCGAGGACGGTGGAGCCGACAGCGCTTCCCGGTCGTTGAGCGAGGACGGCGGAGCCGACCGAGACGAAACGCGCTCCTCCCCGCGTGAGGCCGTTCCGCAGCCGGAACCGCGTTTCGTCTCGCCTGCGGCTCGCTCAACGACCGAGGGGGAGGCCGCTTCTCGCTCAACGACCGAGGGGGAGGCCGCTTCTCGCTCAACGACCGAGGGGGTAGCCGCTTCTTCCCGCTCAACGACCGAGACCGAGGCCGCTCCCGCCCCCGCGGCCCCGCGCGACCGCCGCTTCATCCTGGCCCTCGCCGCCGTTCTCGGCATCCTGGTGCTGGTCGGAGCCGGTCTCGGTGTCGTCAGCCTGACCCAGGGTCCGCGCATCACCGAGGTGCAGGTCGATCCCGACCAGGCGATCGAGGCGTCGGGCAGCCGCATGATCCTGACCGCGAACCAGTCGCTCACGGCGATCGACGAATCGCAGGTCACGGTCGAACCCTCGGTGCCGTTCACTCTCGACGCAGCGGGCCGCGGCATCGGCATCCGCTTCACCGTGCCTCTCGATGACGACACGAAGTACACGGTGAGCGTCGCCGACGTGCAGGGCGCGGGCGGCGGCCCCTCGGCCACGCTGACCCAGAGCTTCACGACGCCTGCGTCGCACATCTTCGTGCTGCAGCGCGACGTCGACGGCGACGACAAGATCTTCCGCACCGACCTCACCGGCGAGAAGGCGGTCGCGGTGTTCGCCGCCGAGCGCATCAACGACTTCCGGGCGACGTCGACGCAGCTCGTCGTGTCGCTCGAGGAAGACGACGGGTCACGGCTGCTGGTCATGAACCGCGACGGTTCTGAGCAGCGTGAGCTGACGCTGCCGGGCGAGGGGTATGTCGGAGCGATCCAGGTCTCGGATCGCGGCGGCTACGTCGGCTACCGCTACTCCGACAAGGAGCTCAGCGACACGGAAGGGCGCGCGAGCGTGCTCGTCACCCAGTCGCTGAGCGGCGACGACGAGCCGGTGATCACCGAGGTCGGGGGCAAGGAGGCGAACATCTTCGTCTGGCAGTTCGTGCCCGACAGCGCTGCCATGCTCTTCATCGACTTCGACGGAGCCCTGTCGCTGGTCGACCGGTCGACGGATGCGGGTGTGCAGTCACTCGGCCTCGCCACGACCATCCAGGGCATCAGCCGCGGCACCTACACGGCGATCGTCGAACGACTCGACGGCACGGTCGTCGAACTGAACCTCGCCGACGGATCGGAGCAGCCGCTCGCGGCTTCGTCGCCCGACTACGGCGTCGCGACGACCATCACCCCGTTCCCCGGCGGCACGCTGCGGCACGTCGTCGCGCGTGACGAGAACGGCGTGCCGAGCGGGCAGGCCATCGTCAAGGTGAATGACGAGGGCGCGGCGACCCCGCTGGTCGAGGTCGACTCCACCGACTCGATCCTGCAGGCGTGCGCCTCGCCGAGCGGACAGTACGCGGCGGTCGTGATCGCCCCCGACCTGGCCGACAACCCCTACGACCAGATGCTGCTGCCGCTCCCCGAGAACATGGAGATGCACCTGATCGATCTGCGTTCGGGCGACGAGCTCGTGGCGCTCACCGGTTTCGACGCCTCATGGTGCCAGACGGCGCCTGAGTTCTGAGCCCATGCCGACGGATGCCCTGCACCGAGCGACCCGCGCCGAGCTGAGCGGGCTGCCGATCGAGGTCGCTCCGCTGCTGCTCGGCGGCGAGCTGCGCACCGTCGTCGCGGGTTCCGAAGTGCGCCTGCGACTCACCGAGGTCGAGGCGTATCACGGGCAGGGCACGGGAGAAGCGGCCGACCCCGGGTCGCACGCGCGCATGGGGCGCACCGCACGCAACGCGACGATGTGGGGCGAGCCGGGGCACCTGTACGTCTATCTGAGTCACGGCATCCACTCGTGCGTGAACGTCGTCTCGGGCCCCGAGGGTCAGGCGGGCGGGATCCTGCTGCGTGCGGGCGAGGTGATGCACGGGGCGGATGCCGTCGCGGTGCGCCGCCGTGCGACGCCCCCTCTGACAGCGACCGCGCTGCGCGACCTCGCGCGGGGGCCCGGTCGATTCGGCCAATCGGCGGGCCTGCGGCATCCGATCCACGACGGCATCGACGCGATCACCGGCGCGGAGTTCGCGGGCGCCCGCGCCGAGCTGTGGCTGCGCGACGAACCGGTGACCGATGTGGCGACCGGGCCGAGGGTCGGTGTGGCCGGCATCGCCGGGACCGCGGCATTCCCCTGGCGCTTCTGGCTCTCCGGCGACCCGACGGTCTCGCCGTTCCGCTGGGGGAGGGGCGCTCAGGCGGCATCGCTCGCGGGCGCCTGAGGCAGGAACCGACCGTCGATGAAGCCACGACGGCGCACACGGCGAGGATGATCACCCTCTGCAAGCCGCCCTGCCGCTAGCCGGTTCGACTGGGACCATCGCGCATGCTAGGCTGACTCTTTGTCTGCGCACACTCCTGTGCGTAGTTCGCGTGCTGTTCGGTCCTGAGGGGTGGAACAGCGTGCAGACAAGGGATCTTGGGTGAGGCCGTCCGGCCTCACGGTATAGAAGGAGTCACCATCATGGCAGCAGTGTGCCAGGTGACCGGAGCTGTTCCCGGCTTCGGTCACAACGTCTCGCACTCGCACCGCCGGACGAAGCGCCGCTTCGACCCGAACGTGCAGAAGAAGACCTACTACGTCGCTTCGCTCGGTCGTAAGATCACGCTCAACGTGTCCGCCAAGGGCATCAAGGTGATCGACGTCCGCGGCATCGAGAACGTGGTCAAGGACCTCCAGGCGAAGGGTGTGAAGCTCTAATGGCCAAGAAGGCTCAGGACATCCGTCCGATCATCAAGCTGCGTTCGACGGCAGGTACGGGCTACACGTACGTGACCAAGAAGAACCGCCGCAACACCCCTGACCGCCTCGTGCTCAAGAAGTACGACCCGGTCGTCCGTCAGCACGTCGAATTCCGAGAGGAGCGTTGATCAATGGCTAAGAAGAGCAAGATCGCTCGCAACGAGCAGCGCAAGGTCATCGTCGAGCGTTACGCAGAGCGTCGCGCCGAGCTGAAGAAGACCCTGGTCGACCCGAACGCCACCGACGAGGCCCGCGAGGCCGCACGCGTCGGCCTGCAGAAGCTGCCGCGCAACGCGTCGCCGGCTCGCGTGCGTTCGCGCGACGTCATCGACGGCCGCCCCCGCGGTGTCCTCACGAAGTTCGGCATCTCGCGTGTCCGCTTCCGTGACATGGCACACCGTGGCGAGCTGCCGGGTGTCACCAAGTCGAGCTGGTAAGTCTCAGCAGACAGAGGGGCGAGGATCTTCGGATCCTCGCCCTCTTTGCGTGTCCTCGCCGGGGGTGTGCTCGCTGCGTTCTACGTCCGTGTCGGGCGGCCTTCTCGGTGTGGGGCGGCCTCTCGCGGAGGCATCCTCCGCCCAACAGGGTGTTCGCCGCCCGAAGGCGTCTTCTGCACAGCCCGGGCCCCGGACCGCGGCTCCACAGAAGCCGTCAAGGCAACGGCTGTGCGACACGCCTGGCATGCATCATCGGCGGATGGATGTCGAAGGGATGCTGAGCGCGAGGCAGGGCGTCGCGCGAACAGCGACACTGCGTCGTCTGGGGGCGAGCGAGCACACGCTGCGGTCTGCGGTTCGAAGCGGTCGGGTCGTGTCGGTGTGTCGCGGGTGGGTAGCCCTTCGCGGGGCCGACCCGATGCTCGTCGCGGCAGCCAAGCGAGGTGTCGTGCTGAGCTGCGTGACGCTTGCGGGTCGACGAGACCTGTGGGTGACTTCGACCGCAGAGCCGCATGTGGCGGCGCCGACCAACTCGGGTCATGCGAGATCCGTTCGCGGCGTCGTGCATTGGAACCGGCCGATCTTTCCGCGAGACCCCGATGCGCTGGAAGATTCGATCGAGAACGCGCTGATCCTCGTCGCCCGGTGTCTGCCCCGCGAGGATGCTCTGGCGACGTGGGAATCTGCCCTGCGCACGAAGGCCGTCGACCCCGATGTGCTCACTCGGGCTGCATTGCCTCCGGCCGCTCGAGAGCTGTTGGCTGAGGCCCGACCCTTCGCCGATTCAGGGACCGAGACCATCTTCCAGACACGACTTCGCTGGCTGAACGTACCTCTCACGCCGCAGGTATGGATTCTCGGTCATCGTGTGGACGTTCTGATCGGTGAGCGTCTGGTCGTGCAGATCGACGGCGGCCATCATGTGGGACCGCAGCGCAGCAGCGACATCGCGCACGATGCTGAGTTGGTGCTTCGCGGCTATCACGTGATCCGTATCGGCTACGAGCAGCTGATGAGCCAGTGGGGCGCGGTGCAGAATCTGATACTCGCGGCGATCGCACAGCGCCTCCACCTGGCCGAACGGTGAGCACCGTGTCGGGCGGCCACCGCCATGTTGGGCGGCCTTCTGCGGCCGCATCCTCCGCCCGACAGGGAGTTCTCCGCCGGACGCGGCGGGGCTGCTGGTCGGGGGATATCTCGACGGTGAGCGGTGCGTGGGTCCCGCATTCGAGCGCACCGCGCGGGCTGTGATCGCCGCTCATCACCCCGGCTGAAGGCGCCTCAGACGCCACTTTCGTCACATCTGCACCACGACACGCCATGGAATAGCCCAAAACCCGCGAAATGACGCGGAAATGTCGGTCAGCGTTGATACATTCGAGGCGGTCACTCGACCAACGGAGGGCAGTCGCCCTTCGCACCACAACGATGCGACGGTATCCTCGTCGCTGGAGGATGACATGGCTGACAAGTCCATCACCAAGACCGAGCTCGTCGCGAGCATCGCTTCTGCCACCGGCCAGAGCCAGGCCACCGTCTCGGGTGTCCTCGACGCGCTGTTCTCCTCGGTCTCCGACGCTGTTGCCAAGGGCAGCAAGGTCTCGATCCCGGGCTGGATCTCGTTCGAGCAGGTCGACACCGCAGCTCGCACGGGCCGCAACCCCCAGACCGGCGCCGAGATCAAGATCCCGGCCGGCAAGCGCGTCAAGGTGACCGCTGGTTCCAAGCTCAAGGCTGCTGTCAAGTAAGACCGCACCTCTTCGACGGCCGCTCCCGACACGTCGGGGGCGGCCTTCGTGCATCCCCCTCGATCTCACTGTGCAGCAGCGAGCGAAGCGGGGGTGGGAACGGGCGAGCGGTCAGCCACCGCGGCTTAGGCTTGAGGGGTGACCTCCCCCGCCGTCAAGACCCGCACGAGTCCCGCGTATCGCGTGATCGGACTCGCGATCCTGGCGGGCGCCGGCGTGATCGGCACGATCGTCGCCCTCGCGCTCGGCGGCGGGGCGGCCCCGCTGCTGCTGGGCGACCCCGGCCCGGCGGTGCGATGGGCGATCCCGGTCGTCAAGCTGGCGATGAACATCTCGGGAGCTGCCATGCTCGGCTCGCTCGTGCTGGCGCTGTTCGCGCTGCGCAGCGAGCAGAAGTCCTTCGACATCGCTCTGAACACCGCCTCGATCGCGGCCGCGATCTTCACGGTGACAGCCGGCGTGAGCGCGTTCCTCGCACTGGTCGCCGCCTTCAACCCCCAGGTCAGCGCCGACCGTCAGTTCGGAGAACAGCTCGGCTTCTTCCTGCTGCAGACGGCGCTCGGCCAGTCCTGGCTGATCACGACGATCATGGGCTCCGTCATCACGGTGCTGGCGTTCGCGTGGCGCTCGTGGACGCCGACCCTGATCACGGCTCTGCTCGCCGCAGCATCCTTCCTCCCGCTGGCGACGCAGGGTCACTCGGGTGATCTGGCCGGACACACGGTCGCGGTGAATTCGATCCTGCTGCACACCATCGGCGCGGCGGTCTGGCTCGGCGGGCTCATGCTCGTGGTCATCCTGCGCGATCGCTCAGGCGTCGGCACCGCAGCACTCGTCAGCCGGTACTCGAGCCTCGCGATCGCGGCCTTCGCGGTGGTCGCCGTCTCGGGGCTCGCCCGGTCGGTGGTCGCGCTCGGCGACATCACCGATCTGCTGACGCCCTACGGCGGCATCCTGATCGCCAAGGCCGTGCTGCTCGTGGGAATGGGACTGCTCGGCGCCTGGTACCGCATCCGCCTGATCCCGCGTCTCGACGGCGCGAACGCGGCGCGCTGGTTCTGGATGCTGGTGCTGTGCGAGGTCGCGCTGATGGGTCTCGCCTCGGGCGCGGCGGCGGCCCTGGCCCGCACACCTCCGCCGACGGGCGAGGAGGCCGCGTTCGTGCAGACGCCGGCCGAGAACCTCACCCGGTCGGCGCTGCCGCCGGAGTTCACGATCGACCGCTGGTTCACGAGCTGGGACATCGACATCCTGTGGCTCGTGGCCGCCGGTTTCGGGCTGTTCCTCTATCTCGCCGGTGCGCGTCGACTGCGCAGACGCGGTGACCGCTGGCCGATCCACCGCACGATCTTCTGGGTGCTCGGCATGCTGCTGCTCGTCTGGGTGACCTGCGGGCCCATCAACGCGTACCAGGAGTACCTGTTCAGCGTGCACATGCTCGGGCACATGATGCTGTCGATGGCGATTCCGCTGCTGCTCGTCTCGGGAGCCCCGATCACCCTGGCGCTGCGCGCCATCCACAAGCGCGACGACGGCACGCGTGGTGGACGCGAGTGGATCATGTGGGCGGTGCACTCGCCGTTCGCGAAGGTGGTCACTCATCCGTTCGTCGCCGCCGGCATCTTCGTGCTGTCGCTGTGGGCGTTCTACTTCACCGACCTGGTGCGCTGGTCGATGTACGAGCATCTCGGGCACGAGTGGATGATCGCGCACTTCCTGATCTCGGGCTACCTGTTCGTGATGAGCCTGGTCGGTGCAGACCCGGTGCCGTACCGGCTGCCGTACGCCGGCCGCCTGATCACGCTGATCGCCGTCATGGCGATGCACGCGTTCTTCGGCATGGCGATGATGATGCAGGAGGGTCTGCTCGTCGCGGACTGGTTCGGCTCGATGGGACGCACCTGGGGGCCCGATCCGATGGACGACCAGTACATCGGCGGCGGCATCGCGTGGTCCATCGGCGAGATCCCGACGCTGATCCTCGCGATCACGGTCGCGATCCAGTGGAGTCGCAGCGACACCAAGCTGCAGAAGCGCAGCGATCGTCACGCCGACCGCACGGGCGAAGCCGAGCTCGAGGAGTACAACGCCCGACTCGCTGCCCTCGCCGATCGCGATCGCCGCGACGCCGAGCGAGAGGCCGAGCGCCAGACGCGCTGACCCGGCGCCACTGCCTCAGCCGACGGGTGGGGCCTGATCCGGCGATCCGACCCGGATCGATGCCGATCCGTCGGGCAGGATCGTGACCGACCCGTTCACCTGGAAGGGGACGTCTTCGGCGATCGCCTGGACCTTGCCGTCGAACAGCGAACGGATCTCGACCTCGACGTGCGCCACGGCGTCGGTCGGCGGGATCTGCCAGTGACCGCCGTCGGGGGTGACCGTCACCTGAGGCTGCGCGGCGATCGACCACTGCGGCAGCGACGCGAGACGGTTCGACACCTCGAGGCCGAAGGGGCACGCGGTGGGCTGCAGCACCTCCTGCTCGGTGCAGGCCAGCAGGAACTCCTCGACGCGCTGCTGCACGACGGCGACGAACTCGTCGGTCGGCTCTGTCTGCAGGTCGACAGGAGTCGTGGCGAGGGGCGAGTCGGCGAGCACCCCCACTCCGGATGACTTCGAGATCGGGGTGTCGACGGTCACCGAGTACAGACCGGGCGTGAAGACGAGCATCGGCAGTGGGTCGAGAGGGGCGGCGTCGAGGCCGGCCACCGAGATCTGGCGGCGGTCGACCTCGAAACCGTTGACGGCGAATTGATCGGCCCCGCGCAGCGTGAGCTCGACCACGGCGAGGGGGCTGGCGGTGAAACGCCAGTTCGGGGTCACGCCGGCCCAGCCGTCCTGCGCGACGGTGAAGGTCGTGCGGCCCGCGTTGCCGCCCGCTCTGTACGAGACGGTGACGGCGGTCGTGTCGCCGTCGGGCTTCTCGGACACGACCTCGACGTCGGTGAGCGGGGCGAGTGCGGCATTGCGCAGCATCGCCTCGGATGCCGTGGGGTCGATGCCGGCGACCTCGAGCGTCTCGCGGTCCACGGCGACGCCCGGCACGCGCAGCGCATCGGCCGCGCGCCCTTCGGAGAGCAGGTCGAGGTAGCGCACGACGAAGGCCGACGGTCCGTAGAACTGCTGGTAGAGAGTGGCCCCACCGGCTGCCAGGGCCGCCACGAGCATGATGCCGATGACGCACAGCATCGCGAGGTCGGCGATGAGCCGCGAGCGCCGCGGCGCGTTCGACTCGACTCGCTGCATGGCGTCAGTCTAGGAGTGCGTCCTGGGACGACGCCGAGCGCCACGTAGCATGGAGACGTGTCGCTTCCCGCCCTCTCAGACGAACAGCACGAGCTGTTCCGATTGATCGAGGACACCAGCGAGCACGTCTTCATCACGGGCCGCGCCGGCACGGGGAAATCGACTCTGCTGCAGTACTTCTCGTGGAACACGAAGAAGCAGATCGCGATCTGCGCACCCACCGGCGTCGCGGCGCTGAATGTCGAGGGGCAGACGATCCATTCGCTGTTCCGGCTGCCGATCGGCCTGATCGGCGATTCCGACATCGACCAGAACGACAACACGCGCCGCATCCTCAACGCGATCGAGACTCTCGTGATCGACGAGATCTCGATGGTCAACGCCGACCTCATGGATGCGATCGACCGCTCGCTGCGCCAGGCGCGAGGCAAGCGCGGCATCCCGTTCGGGGGCGTGCAGATCGTCATGTTCGGCGATCCGTATCAGCTCGCACCCGTGCCGCCCCGAGGCGATGAGCTGCGCTACGTGAAGGATCACTACCGCTCGTTCTGGTTCTTCGACGCGAAGGTGTGGGCGGGCCCGTGGAAGGACGACGACGCGGATGCTCAGGAGGGCGACGGACTGTTCGTGGTCGACACCCGCGCCGAGCTGCACGTGCGGGAGCTGGTGCACATCCACCGCCAGTCGGACGACGGCTTCAAGGCGATGCTGAACGCCGTGCGCTACGGCCGGGTTACGGCCGAGATCGCCGGCGTGCTGAACACGCAGGGCGCCAGAACGCCCCCCGACCCCGAGCCCGGTGAGGTGCCGATGATCACGCTCGCCACGCGCAACGACATCGTGAACAGCATCAACAGCAGGCACCTCGCCGCGCTCCCCGGCAAGGAGCAGACGGCGAAGGCAGAGGTGAGCGGCGAGTTCGGCCGCGGGGAGGCGTCGCTGCCCGCCGAGCCCGAGCTCAAGCTCAAGATCGGTGCGCAGGTGATGTTCCTGCGCAACGACACCTCGATGTCGGGGGAGCCTCCCCGCTGGGTGAACGGCACGATCGGCACGGTGGTGCGCATCCTCGGTGAGACCGTGCGCGTCGAGATCGACGGTGACGAGGTCGACGTGGAGCCCGCGGTCTGGGAGCGGTTCCGCTACTCGTACGAGCCGGCGACGAAGAAGCTCAGCCGTGACGTGGTCGCCGAGTTCACACAGTTCCCGCTGCGACTGGCATGGGCGGTGACGATCCACAAGTCCCAGGGCAAGACCTACGATCGGGCGATCATCGATCTGGGTTCCGGAGCATTCGCGCCAGGGCAGACCTATGTCGCGCTGTCGCGTCTGACCTCGATCGACGGGCTGTACCTCTCGCGCGCGCTGCGGCCGAGCGACATCCGCGTCGACGAAGACGTGCGCCGCTTCATGCGCGCCGCCTGGCTCGCGGCGCAGTCCTGACGACAGGGCTGCGTCCCTCGGTCGTTGAGCGAGGGGGTGGGGGCGTTTCGTCTCGGTCGACTTCGTCGTCCTCGCTCAACGACCGAGCTCGGCCTCCCCGGTCGTTGAGCGAGGCCCGCGGAGCGGCCCGAGACGAAACGTGGTGCGTCACGAGAATCGCTCAGCGAGCGGCGGCTCTGCGGAGCCTGTCGTTCACGCTCCACTGCCGCACGGCATCCACTCCTCCCTCGATGAATGCCAGCCGCTTCGCGTGGCTCCATCCCTGGAGCCGCTTCTCCCACGCGAACGCCTCGTCGATGCGCGCGTACTCGCCGCTCCAGATGAGCTGCACCGGGAGGCGGCGTTTCGTGTAGGCGCTCCCCATCCCCTCCTCGTGCTGCACGAGTCGACGGCCGAGATCGCGCGTGCTTCCGACGTACAACGTGCCGTCCGCGCATCGGAGGATGTAGACGTAACCCATGCCCGGACGCTACACGCCGACTCCGACACCGGGGTGGGCGCGTTTCGTCTCGGTCGACTTCGTCGGCCTCGCTCCACGACCGAGGGGTGGGTAGGCGCGTTTCGTCTCGGTCGACTTCGTCGGCCTCGCTCAACGACCGGGGGGCGTCTCGGTCGACTTCGTCGGCCTCGCTCAACGACCGGGGGGCGTCTCGGTCGACGAGCGCGGTCAGGCGACGGCGGCCGTACGGGCCCTGTCGAGGTCTTCGAAGAGCTCGGTGTTGAAGCGGTAGGCGAGCAGCACCTCGCCGATCACGCGCTCACGCTCGGTGTCGTCCCACGGAGCGGCATCGAGCTGCTCGCGGTAGACGTCTTTGAAGGCTGCCGGGTCGGCGATGTCGTCGAACAGGTAGAACCCGATGCCGTTCGTCTCGAAGCCGAACCGGCGCGCCATGACCCGGCCGATGAAGACGCCGCCCGAGAGATCGCCGAGGTAGCGCGTGTAGTGGTGCGCGACGAAACCGCCGGCCCACGTCGCACCCACCTGGCGGATGCGCTCGACGTACCGCTGCGTGGTGGGCAGGGCGACGATGCGTTCGCGCCAGTCGGGGCCGAGCAGGAACCCGAGGTCGGCCTCGAGCGCGGGCAGGCGGGTCAGCTTGTCGCTGAGGAAGACCGAGGCCACCGGGTCGTGCCGCATGCGCTCACCGACCGACTCGAGCGCGTCGTAGATGAAGTAGTGCTGAGCCACCAGCGAGATGTAGTCCTCGCGCGAGCCCTCGCCCTTCAGCAGGTCGGACATGAAGCCCGCGCCCTCGCTGCGGGAGTGCGAGCTCGAGGAGCGCTCGCGGAGCGCGGCGGAGAAGGAGAGGATCTCGGACATGACCCCAGTGTAAGGGTCACCTAACTTTGACGGAACCCCTGTTTCCCCGGAGTCCACTCGTGCTGCGCGGCGACTAGGCGTGCGGGCGCGGTTCGACGCCGAGCCGCTCGCAGGCGAGGTCGTACAGCGCGACGACCTCGCGACGCACAGCGGGACGCTCCGAGATCGCACCGCCGGGCCACTCGACGCGGAGTTCCGACACCACTCCCTCCCGCGTGACGTGCCACACGCCGGCGTCGCCGTCGAGGCCCGTCATCACGGCGTCGGTGATCTCGTCTCGCTCGGGCGCGAACGCCCGCGCGATGAGCAGATTGTCATCGGCGTGGTCGCCGTTCATGTGGCGGAGGATCGCCGAGACGACCTCGTCCTCGAAGATGTGGGGCATGGTCATCACCCTACGGGCGGGGCTCCGATGCCGACTTTCAGGATCGGCGTTCTAGACTCGGGAGACACGTCTTCCGGGGGTACCCTTTCATGCAGCTTCTCTCGTCGCGCAGGTTTCGCGCAGCAGCAGCCAGCGTCGCCGTGCTCGGGCTCTTCCTGACCGGATGCACGAGCGACACCACTTTCAGCTACACACCGAAGGCGCAGGTCGACGGGGCGCTTCCCGACGACACCGTCGCCGCCATGACGGATGCCGTCAACAACGCGATCACCTCTTCCGGTGCATCGGGTGCGGTCGTGGGCGTCTGGGTGCCGTGGAGCGGCAGCTGGGTCACCGGCGTCGGAACGCAGGATCCCGGCGGCGAGGGTGGGGAGATCAGCACCGACATGGCCTTCCGCATCGGTGACGTGACCCGTCTGATGACGTGCGACGTGCTCTACGCGCTGGTCGATGAGGACATCGTCGAGCTCGACGACAAGGTGCCCGACTACGTCTCGGGAGTCCCCGACCTCGAGGACATCACTCTGCTCGACCTGTGCAACGGCACGAGCGGCATCGGGTCGTCGGAGGAGATCGCCCAGGCTGCCTGGCGCAACACCCCCGAGCGCGTGTGGTCTCCGCTGGAGCTCGCGTCGTACGGATTGGGCGCCGAGCGCACGACGCCGCACACGACGTACCGTGGATCCGACGTGAACTACCTGCTGCTCGGCATGGCGCTCGAGCATGCCACGGGTCTCACCGCACCCGAGCTCATCTCGGAGTACGTCACCGAGCCGCTCGGCCTCGGCTCGACCTCTCTGCCGCGGGTCACCCCGGCGGCTCCGTCGACCGGGCCCGTCATGAACGGGCACTATCTGTCGGAGATCGAGGGCGGGTACGACTGCGCCGCCCCGATCGACATCACCACGCTCTCCTCGAGCACCGGGTACACCGACTCGGGCGTCGTGTCGACCATCGAGGACCTCGGTCGCTACGCTCAGGCCGAGGCTGCTCAGGCGCTGCGCACACAGGAGGAGCCCGACCGCTACGGCGCTCCGCTCCCCGCCTACGAGGGTGCACCGTCATGGCTGCAGGCCACCGGCGGCGCGCTCGTGGTGGGCTCGCTCATCGGTCAGCAGGGGTGGACCCCGGGCTACGTCACGGCGGCCTACGCCGACCCCGCCACCGGTTTCACCGTCGCGGTGTCGCTGAACAACTCGACCACGGGTGGCAACATCATCGGCAACCTCGCCTGGGAGCTCGCGGCCATCGCGTCGAAGGCTCCTGCCGCCGACGGGCAGACCGCTCCCGAGTTCGGCCTGCCGTTCACGGCGGAGCAGTACCACCAGGCGATCACGGACGCCGCCATCCCGTGCGTCGCGCCCGCGCCCGTCGAGGGCTGATCAGCCGGGCAGCCGATCGCCCGTTCGGCTGACACTCACGAGGGGGCACCGATGGCGATCATCGACAACGCGATCTACGTCGACGGCGTCCGCACCGAGAATCCGCGCAACCTGAGCGAGACCTTCGAGGCGCTGCGCGAGCGCGGCGGCCTGAGCTGGATCGGCCTGTACCGTCCGAGTGAGGCGGAGATCCGCGAAGTCGCCGACGAGTTCGGCATCCATGCTCTCGTCGTCGAGGATGCGCTGTCGGGGCACCAACGATCGAAGCTCGAACGCTACGACGACGTGCTGTTCATGGTGCTCCGCTCGGCACGCTATCTCGATGCGACCGAAGAGGTCGAGTTCGGCGAGATCCATGTGCTCGTCGGCACGGATTTCGTGGTCACCATCCGGCACGCGGAATCGCCCGATCTCGCTCGGGTGCGGCGTCGTCTCGAGGGCGACCCCGCGCTGCTGAAGCTCGGGCCCGAGGCCGTGCTCTACGCGATCCTCGACGAGGTCGTCGACGAGTACGCCCCTGTTCTGGCGGGCCTCGAGAACGACATCGACGAGATCGAGAGCCAGCTCTTCGAGGACGAGGTCGACGCCACCCAGCGCATCTACGAGCTCGGCCGCGAGGTGATCGACTTCCAGCGGGCGGTGCAGCCGCTCGCGGGCATGCTCGACGCGTTGCTGCGCGGCTCGGCGAAGTACCAGGTCGACGAGGAGCTGCAGCGGTATCTGCGCGACGTGCTCGATCACACCCTGCGCGTCTCGGAGCGGGCGAACACCTTCCGCACGGTGCTCGACAACGCCCTGACCGTCGAGTCGACGATCGTCGCACGACGGCAGAACGAGGAGATGCGACGGATGACGGAGCTCAGCATCCGTCAGAACGACGAGGTCAAGAAGATCTCGGGGTGGGCGGCGATCCTGTTCGCACCGACACTCGTCGGCACCGTGTACGGCATGAACTTCGACCACATGCCCGAGCTGCACTGGACGCTCGGATACCCCATGGCCGTGGCGCTGATGGTGGGGATGGGTTTCGGGCTCTACTGGGCGTTCAAGCGCAAGGGTTGGCTGTAGCCGTCTGATCTCGGGCACGCCGAACGTCGCCCAGGTCGATTGTCGCGATTTCACGAGTAAAGTGCAACTAGTTACAGAAAGTGCTTGGAAACCGCTATCCCGTCGGCTACCGTCGGTGTAGCCGACGAGAGTCCGGCACGAATCAAGGGAGATCACATGCACAACGCAATGACGCGGACGGCACGAAGCCGCCTCCTGCTGGTGACCGCCGGCCTTGCGACCTCTGCTCTCGCGCTCGCCGGATGCGCGGGCGGCTCGGGCGAACCCGCCGCCTCGGGAGAGACCACGACGATCCGGTTCCTCTACGCGACCGGCGACGAGACCTGGAACGCGGTCGTCGACAAGGTCGTCACCGCCTTCAACGAGCAGAGCGACACCACCGAGGTCAAGCTCGACCCGCTGCCCGCCGGCTCCGACTACGCCACCGCGCTCAAGACCGTCGACGCGACGGGCAACTGGCCGGCGGTCGTCGACATGCGCGACACCCTCACCTATGTCAACGCGGGCAAGCTCGCCCCGGTGCCCGACGAGGTCACGGCGCTGCTCGAG
This sequence comes from Microbacterium hydrocarbonoxydans, assembly GCF_904831005.1. Classification (NCBI taxonomy): domain Bacteria; kingdom Bacillati; phylum Actinomycetota; class Actinomycetes; order Micrococcales; family Microbacteriaceae; genus Microbacterium; species Microbacterium hydrocarbonoxydans. Next base: position 2,777,598 of record NZ_LR882982.1, read on the forward strand.
CCCGAGGCCTTCGCGCCCGCAGAGGACGGCAACGTCTACACCGTGCCGTACAGCGCGCTCAACGGCGAGCTCGGCATGAACATCGTCTACAACAAGGCGTACTTCGAAGAGCACGACCTCGAGGTTCCCGAGACCTACAGCGACTTCATCGACCTGCTCGACGAGATCAAGGCCAACGGAGACGTGCCGCTCGCCACCGCCGCCGCCGAGGTCTGGCCCTCCGACCAGCTCTGGAAGCCGCTGGCAGCCCCCACCTTCGCCGAGTACAGCGACGAGGGCGGCTTCTGGAACGCCGCCGCCGCGGGAGACGCCTCGGTCGCCGACCTCAAGGCTCCGCTCGAAGAGCTCAAGAACATCATGGACAACTACGTGCTCGAGGGGTGGCAGTCCACCGCCGATGCGCAGACGACGACCCTCCTCGTGAACGAGCAGGCCGTCATGGCCACCTCGTCGGCAGGACTCGGTCGCCTGATGGACATCAACAAGGTCGATCCGGAGTTCGACGCGGGGCTGTTCATCATCCCCGACGAGGACGGCAAGATCAACGTCCTCAAGAACAGCGTCGTCGGCGACACCGCAGGCGGGCTGGCGATCTCGTCGCAGGCTGCCGAGAACGAGGACGAGTACGCCTCGGCGGTCGAGTTCCTCACCTACTTCTACTCGGTCGACGCCGCGAACCTCATGGAGGAGAGCGGGTGGATCTCGCCCAACATCCTGGCGTCCGACGAGGTCACCCGCAACGACACCATTCCCGGCGCCGAGGACTTCTTCGCGCTGCTCGAGAACCCGAACCTCGTCTGGTACGAGAACGCCCCGACGCTGAGCACCTTCAGCTCGGTCAACACCTTCTTCCGGCAGTCGCGCATCGAGATGCAGGACGGTCAGACGACGATCGACGAGACGATCGCGAAGGTCCAGGCGGAACTCGACGCGCAGGTCGCCGCAGCCGGTTGACCCGGACCCGAGGGCGCGGGCCCGACCGCGCCCTCGGCATCCGGCGAGCGGTGATCGATCAAGGAGAGAACATGAGTGCACATACCGAGGTCCGCGTGCGGCCACGATTCGGACGAGGGCGTCTGGCCATGCTGGGCTTCGTCGTCCCGGCCCTGGTGATCTACCTCCTGATGGTGATCGTCCCCTCGCTGCAGACGCTGCAGCTGAGCCTGACCGACTGGGACGGGATCAGCGACGGCTACGACTACGTGGGCATCAAGAACTACGAGGACATCGTCGCGAGCGGTCGCTTCTGGAACGCGGTGCGCAACACCCTGATCCTCGGGCTGGGGTCGGCCGTGATCATCAACGTGATCTCGCTCGCCGTGGCGCTCATGCTCGACAAGCTCAACCACGCGCAGGGCTTCTTCCGCACGGCGGTCTATCTGCCGGCCCTGGTCAGCGCCTTCATCATGGCGACGATCTGGAAGTACCTGCTCAACTACAACTTCGGCTCCGTGAACACCGTGCTGCGAGACATGGGCATGCCCGAGTGGGCCCGTGACTGGCTGGGCGACAGCAGCATCGTGATCTGGGTGATCCTCTTCATCACCTGCTTCACCCTGGGCGGCAACACCACGCTCATCTATCTCGCCAACCTGCAGTCCGTGCCGCAGGAGCTCATCGAGGCCGCGCGCATCGACGGCGCGAGCGGCGTGAAGGTCTTCTGGAACGTGACGTGGCCGATGATCGCCGGTGCCGTCACCGTGAACATGACGCTCGCGATGATCGCGGGCTGGGTGATCTTCGATCAGGTGCTCGTGCTCACCTCCGGCGGACCCGGGTTCGTGAGCGAGACCATGGCGTTCTTCATCTACAAGGTCGGGTTCGGCGAGTACAGGGCGGGGTTCGGGTCGGCAGCAGCCGTCGTGCTCTTCCTCGTGGTGATCGTCAGCACCGTCGCCGCGAACGCCTACATGCGCAAGAGGGAGATCCAGGCATGACCGAGACGATGACCCAGGTCACCATGAAGATCGAGCCGGATGCTCGCCCGGCGGGGATCGCCCGCATCCCGCGTGCGCCCCGTGTGCGGCGTGAGAAGAAGAAGTGGTCGGTCGGCGAGATCGTCGTGATGGTGGTGCTCAGCATCCTGGTGCTGATCGTCGCATCGCCGGTGATCTACGCCCTGCTGAACTCGTTCCGCTCGTACGCCGAGATCACGAAGGATCCGATGGGCCTGCCCACCTCCTTCGCCTTCGACAACTACGTCGCGCTGTTCCAGCAGACCGACTTCCTCGAAGCGGTGCTGAACACCCTCATCATCACGGTGGGCACCGTCGTGATGCTCATCATCATCGTGCCGATGGCCGCCTACGGCATCGAGCGCATCGGCGGCCGCACCTCGCGCTTCCTGTACGTGCTGTTCATCGCCGGCCTCATGATCCCGTTCCAGGTGCGCATGATCCCCCTGGTGAAGGGATTCGACGACGTGGGTCTCTACAGCACGCTGCTGTCGGTGATCCTCGTGCATCTGGGCGGAGCCGCGAGCTTCGGCATCCTGCTCTACTGCAGCTTCATCAAGGGCATCCCGATCGAGGTCGAGGAGGCCGCGCACGTCGACGGAGCCGGGCGTCTGCGCACCTTCTGGCTCATCGTCTTCCCGATGCTGCTGCCGGTGACCTCGGCCTTCGTGATCATCCAGGCGCTCGGGCTCTGGAACGACTTCTTCATCCCGCTGGTCTTCCTCGACTCCTCGTCGGCGGGAACCATCAACGTGGCGATCAACCGCATGGTGGGCCTGCTCACCTCGCAATGGCAGCTGATCTACACCGGGGCGATCCTGGCGATCGTGCCGTCGGTGGCGATCTTCGCGGCCTTCCAGCGGTACTTCATCAAGGGCATGTCGGTCGGGGCGGTCAAGGGATGAGTTCCGTCGCCACCTCTCGACTCGGACGTCTGCTCGGCTACGACGGCGTCATCGCGACCCTGCTGATGGGCGCCTTCCGCTATTTCGTGGTGTCGCTCTCGTTCGTCTCCTGCCTCGTGCCGATGCTCGCGTTCCAGGCGCTGGTCGGGTGGCAGGCGACCCACATCGCCCTGTGGCTCGGCGCTGCGGCCGTGCTGACGGTCGGGCCCGCTCTGCACGGTCTGACGCAGGCCGCGGCCGGCCTGCTCGACTCCGAGCCGCACGTCGCCCGCATCTTCTGGGTCGGATTCGTCGATGCCGTGCGCCACCGCTGGGGCTCGGCAGTCGTGCTGAGCGTCGCTGTGCTGGTGCTCGGGTACGACGTGGCTCTGCTCGGAGCGGATGCAGGCGTGCTGCTCGGCGCGGTCGCCGTGGCGGCGGTCGTCGCGATGGTCACCGTGTCGGCCGCGTTCCTGACGGAGTCACCGCTGCGCGGCATCGCCTTCGCGGTCGCCGCGGCGCGGATCGTGATGCAGCGTCCGCACCTCGCCCTCGTATGGCTGCTGCTGGGTGCGGCGGCCGTGCTCACGACCACCCTGCCGGTGGTCGGCGCGGTCGGCTGGCTCTCGGCCCCGGCGCTCGCCGCGGTCGCCGCGACCATCTGCAATCGCACCCTCGGTTTCGCCGGTGCGCGTGAGCGGGTCGGCGCATGATCGCCCGGATCTCCGCGTTCACGATCGAGTGGCAGGACGATGCACCGGCGACTCTGCGCGTGACAGACGGTCATCCGGCAGCACTCGTCGAGATCTTCACCGCCGACGAACAGCGGGCACGCACCAGTCAGGCGTACGTGCGCTCGGCGGCCGGTGCTCGCCTGCGCGTGGAACGAGCGGATGCGACGAGCGACGCCGTCGCCCTCGTGCAGCGGGATGCGCGCACGGGGCTCGTGGTCACGAGCGTGCTCTCGCTCTCGGGTTCCGCTCTGCGCGTGCAGCACACCCTGCATGCCACAGCCGCGGAGCCTGTCGTGCTGACGGCCGTCAGCTCAGTGACCGTGGGCGTCGGCACAGGCCCGCACGCCGGCGAGGAGTTCGACCTTCTCACCGCACGCAGTGAATGGCTGGCGGAGAACCGCTGGCATCGCCGTGCCCTGTCGGACGAGCTGCCCCCGCTCTCCCTGCCGATCCACGCACAGGACGGTCGTGGTCACGCGACCCTGACCAGTCACGGCGCGTGGTCGAGCGGCGAGCATCTGCCTGTCGGCGCACTGGTGCACCGTGACGGCGGCGTCCTCGCCTGGCAGATCGAGAGCGGGGCCGGCTGGCACGTCGACCTCAGCCAGGGGCTCGACGGCCTGACGCTGTCGCTGCTCGGGCCCACCGATCTCGAGCATCAGTTCGCCCACACGCTGCGCCAGGGTGACGAGTTCACCACCGTGCCGGTCGCCCTCGCGGCATCGGCGCACGGTGTCGATGCCGCCATCGCCGGCCTCACCTCTCACCGGCGTGCGACCCGACGCGTCGACGGACCCGACCTGCCGATCGTCTACAACGACTTCATGAACACGCTCATGGGGCAGCCGTCGTCACACGCGCTGCGCCCGCTGATCAGGGCCGCCGCAGACGCGGGCGCCGAGGTGTTCTGCATCGATGCGGGCTGGTTCGCCGACCCGGCCATCGGCGACTGGTGGGACACTGTGGGCGAATGGCGGGAGGCCCCGAGCCGGTTCGACGAGGCGGGGCTGCGCGGCATCATCGACGAGATCCACGCCGCGGGCATGCGCTCAGGGCTGTGGCTCGAGCCCGAGGTCGTGGGCGTCAGGAGCCCCGTGGCTCAGACGCTGCCCGACGACGCCTTCTTCCACCGGTTCGGCGCGCGCGTGCGCGAGCACGACCGGTATCACCTCGACTTCCGGCACCCCGCGGCGCGCGCCCATCTCGACGAGGCCGTCGACCGGATCGTGCGCGACTACGGCGTGAGCTTTCTGAAGCTCGACTACAACATCAACCCCGGCGCGGGTACCGAGTGGCAGGCGACGGCCGCCGGAGACGGACTGCTCGGGCACATCCGCGCAGTCGGCGACTGGCTCGACGACGTGCAGCGACGGCATCCCGCGCTCCTGATCGAGAACTGCTCGTCGGGGGCGATGCGCGCCGACCATGCACTGCTGTCGCGGACGCACCTGCAGTCCACGAGCGATCAGCAGGACTTTCGGCTGTACCCGCCGATCGCGGCATCCGCTCCCGCCTCGATCCTTCCCGAGCAGGCGGGAAACTGGGCGTATCCGGCCGTCGACATGTCGGATGCCGACACGGCGTTCACGCTCGTCACCGGTCTCAGCGGGCGCCTCTATCTCTCGGGCTTCCTGGGCGAGCTGCGCGAGTCGCAGCGTGCGCTCGTGTCCGAGGCCGTGGCGCTGCACAAGTCCCTCCGCGCGCAGCTCGCGGCGACCGAGCCCTTCTGGCCGCTCGGCCTGCCGGGGTGGGAGGACGACCTCATCTGTCTGGGCCTGCGCTCCGAGGAGCAGACGCTGCTCTTCGTCTGGGACCGCTCCGACGAGCGGCGCTCGTTCACCGTGCCCGGGGTGCACAGCGCCGAGACGATCTTCCCGGCGCCTAGCGGGCGGACACAGACGGCAGAGGCATCGTGGAGCGTCGATGATGTCGCCGACGGCATCCGCATCGAGACGGCCGACGGCCTCGGTGCGCGTGTGCTCCGGGTCGGCGAGGTCGCCGCATGAGCGGCCGGATCCGCACGGGAGCGCTGCTGACCGACGACCGCGGCACGACCGCGCAACTGCACGGAATCGGCATCCAGCGGGTCGGCCGCCACTGGTACGCGTGGGGCGAGGACAAGACCGCGGGAGATCGCTTCACCGCGGTGGCCTGCTACCGCTCCACCGATCTCGCGCGCTGGGAGTATGTCGGCGATGCGCTCGTCGCGGGGGAGGGAGACCTCGCCCCCGATCGCATCGTCGAGAGGCCCAAGGCGCTGCGCAGACCGGACGGACGCTGGGTGCTGTTCCTGCACATCGAGAGTGCCGACTACTCGGATGCCAGGGTCGGCTACGCGATCGCCGACGATCCGCAGGGCCCCTATGAGTACCTGGGGAGCGAGCGCCCGCTCGGCAATCTGAGTCGTGACATCGGGGTCTACCAGGAGGACGGCGTCGGCTACCTGCTCTCTGAGGACCGCGACAGAGGGCTGCACATCTATCGGCTGCGCGACGACTACTGCGGTGTCGCCTCGATCGTCACGACGCTGCGGCAGCAGGACCGCCCGGAGATCGGCTACGAGTCGCCGACGCTCATTCGTCACGACGGGCTCTACTACCTGTTCGGATCCGACCTCACCGGGTGGGATCTCAACGACAACAAGTACTCGACCGCCGCGGCGCTCGAGGGGCCGTGGTCGCCCTGGACGGACTTCGCCCCCGCGGGCACCCGCACCTTCGACTCGCAGGTGAGCGTGGTGCTGCCGGTCGGCGGCGGGCACGTCTACATCGGTGATCGCTGGGCGCCGCACGACCTGGCGGCGTCCGCCCCGGTGTGGCTGCCGCTGCGCATCGAGAAGGGTCGCGCAGAACTGCTGTGGCGCGACGACTGGAGCATCGAGGAGCTGAAGAAGTGAACGCCCGACCACGCGCGATCGTCGCGATGAACCCGCCGGCGCTCGCCGAGAACCTGTTCGGTCCGCACCGTGCCCGATTGGCGGACCTCGTCGATGCGCCCGCCGACGTGCTCACCGAGTTCGAGAGCGACGAGGCGGCTCGCCTGATCGGCGAGGTCGAGGTCATCCTGGCCGGGTGGGGGTGCCCCCGGGTCGACCGGGAGATGCTCGACCGGATGCCGAACCTGCGCGCCGTGGTGTTCGCCGGCGGCACCGCAGGCGCGGTGCTCGACACGGTCGAGGCCGTTCGACGGGGCATCGTCTTCACGAATGCCGGGGAGGGCAACGCGCAGGCGGTCGCCGAGTACACGGCGGCGACGATCGTGCTGGCCGGCAAGCGCGCGCGATACGCCGAGCAGATCTATCGTTCGGGGCGTGCGTTCGTCGACCGCGAGGTCGAGCTGCTCGACACCGGCAACTTCGGGCGCACGGTGGGACTCGTCGGTGCGTCGCGCATCGGTCGCCGGGTGGCGCAGCTGCTGCTCGCGACGGATCTGCGGGTGCTGATCTACGACCCCTACGCCTCTGACGAGGAGATCGTCTCACTGGGCGGGATCAAGGTCGAGCTCGACGACCTGCTCGCCGCCTCTGACATCGTGTCGCTGCACGCCCCGGCGACGGCCGAGACCGAGCAGATGATCGGCGCGCGCGAGCTCGCGATCATGCGCGACGGCGCCGTGCTGATCAACACGGCGCGCGGTTCGCTGATCGATCACGACGCGCTGCGCCGGCATCTGCGGACGGGCCGGATGGATGCGATCCTCGATGTGACCGAACCAGAGCCCCTCGACGCCGACGACGAGCTGTGGACGCTGCCGAACGTGACGCTCACCCCGCACATCGCCGGAGCCACCGGCAATGAGCTGCACCGCCTGGGGCGTGACGTGGTCGACGAGGTCGCCCGGTATGTCTCGGGTGATGCCTTCGTCGGCTTCGAGCGGGTGCCGGGGGTCGTGTGATGGGTGCGGTGCGCAACCCGATCCTGCGCGGATTCAACCCCGACCCGTCGATCGTGCGTGTCGGCGACGACTTCTTCATCGCCACGAGCACGTTCGAGTTCCACCCTGCGGTGCGCATCCACCACTCCACGGATCTCGTGAACTGGACGGTGCGCGGCCATGCGCTCGTCGACGGCTTCGATCTGCGCGGCATCCCGGACTCCGGCGGCGTATGGGCGCCCAGCCTGTCGCACGCCGACCGTCTGTTCTGGCTCGCGTACTCGGTCGTGCGGTCGATGGACGGCGACGACAAGGACATCGACAACTACCTCGTCACCGCCGAGAGCATCGACGGCCCGTGGAGCGAGCCCGTGCATCTGGGCTCACGCGGATTCGACTTCTCGTTCTTCCACGACACCGACGGAACGCACTGGATCGTGGGCGTGCAGTGGGACCAGCGCCCCGAGCATCCGTCGTTCGGCGGACTCGTTCTCGAGCAGTACCTGCCCGACGAGCAGCGCACCTCGGGCGAGGCCCGCGTGATCCACCAGGAGCCGACCCTCGTCGAGGGTCCCAACCTCTATCGCATCGGTGACTGGTATCACCTGCTCATCGCGGCGGGCGGCACGGGCTGGAACCACGCCATCACCCTCGCGCGGTCTCGCGACCGCTTCGGGCCGTATGAGCGCGATCCGCAGCCGTTCGTGCTGACGAGCCGCGACGCCCCCGGCATCCCGCTGCAGAAGGCAGGGCACGGCGAGCTGGCGCAGACGCCGGACGGCGAATGGATGCTGGTGCATCTGGCGAGCCGCCCCACGCTGCACCTCGGCGAGCGGTACAGCACCCTCGGGCGCGAGACGTGCCTGCAGCGTGTGGTCTTCGACGGTGACGGCTGGTTGCGACTGGGCCGCGGCGGGCATCACGCCGCTCTCGACGTCGAGGTCGCCGGCGAGCAGGTCGGCCGATCTGTCGCGAACGGGTTCACCGACCGATTCGATGCGCCGCGTCTCGACGGTCGCCGCTGGTCGACGCTGCGGGCCGCGCTCGACCGCGACACCGCCGACACGACCGTCCGGCCGGGATGGTTGCGACTGCGCGGCGGGCACTCGGCGGCATCCGTGTTCGATCAGTCGATGATCCTCACCCGGGTCGAAGAGCACCATGCGGTCTTCGAGGCCACGGTCGATGCCGAGCCGACGAGCACGCGTGAACTCGCGGGTCTGATCGCCTGGTACGACCGCAACGGGTGGATCGGACTGCAGGTGATCTGGGATGCCGAGAACGGTCGGCACCTGCGCGTCATCGCTCGCGACGGGTCGCGCACCACGCGATCTGCACCGATCATGGCTCCTCCTGGACCGGTGCGGCTGCGGATGGCCCTCGACGGACCCGACCTGTGTTTCGCCGTCGCCTCGGTCGATGATGCGCACTGGACCGAGGTGCCCGGCGTGCATCCCGCATGGACGCTGTCCGACGACCACGGCGACCGCCTGCGGTTCACGGGCCTGTTCTTCGGCATCCGCGCCGACGACCTCGACGGGCGCGGCTGGTCGGCCGACGTCGCGGACGCATCGCTGCGATACGCGGATGCCGATCCGGCAGGGGAGGCCTGAGCCCCGCCCCGACCGCAGATCGCCGCGACGTTCCACTCCTGCTCGCCCTCCCGCCGTCGCTCGACGGCGCAGTCACGGAAGAGAGATCGATGAAGATCGAACACCGCAGTATCCGCCGCGCCATCGGTGCGCTGACCGCCGGAGTGATCGCCCTCAGCGGGGCGCTCCTGGTCGCACCGCCCGCATCCGCCGCATCCGCCGCGTCGCCCGTCGAAGTTGCCGTGCAGGGGCCGCTTCCCGAGATCGTGCAGAGCGTCAGCGACGCCGGGTTCGCGCACCCGGGCGTCGGATTCACCGCCGACCACCTCGAGAACATGCGCACCCAGGTGCGGGCCGGTGTCGACCCGTGGGCGAGCTACTACGACGCGATGGTCGAGACCCGCTACGCCGCGCGCGACTTCCGCGCGGAGAACTCCCAGCCGGGCACCGATACGCCGAAGAACGACGCGTACGCGAGTGCCGGCATGCGGTCGATGGCTCTGCGAGACAGCATCGGAGCCATGACCCAGGCACTCGAGTACGCGGTGACGGGCGACGAGCAGTACCGCGCGAACGCCCTGCACGTGCTGCGCACCTGGAGCAGCCTCGACCCGGCGAAATACGCGTACTTCGGCGACGCACACATCCACACCGGCGTGCCGCTGTACTACATGCTCATCGCCGCCGAGGTGATCCGCACCACGGAGCCCGCCGCCGAGAGCCTCGACGGATACGATCTGCGCTGGACGGATGCCGATGAGCAGCGCATCGAGGACAACCTGATCCGCCCGGTGCTCGACACGTTCCTCTCGTCGAACAACCGCCTGTGGAACCAGCACCTGTACGGCGTGATCGGAATGGTGTCTGCGGCGATCTTCCTCGATGACGCCGACCTCTATGCCGAGCGCGTGGAGTGGTTCACGGTCAACGCGGGGTACGAGAGCGAGCACGACCTCTACGGCGGCAACGTGAACGGATCGCTCGCGCAGCTGTTCCGGCAGATCCCGGCCGACGCCCCCGGCAACACGACGGGCCAGCCCTTCGTGCAGCACATGGAGATGCTGCGCGACCAGGCGCACGGTCAGGGCGACGTCGACATCTTCGTGGCCCTCGCCCGCATCGTCGACGCCCAGGGGACGAGACTCGACCCGGTCGCAGGCACCGTCTCGGATGCGGCGGATGCCGTCTCGCCCTACCGGTTCCTCGATGACCGCATCCTCGACGGCGCCGACACGTTCTACGCCTTCATGATGGGCGAGGAGGTGCCCTACGTTCCGGCGAACGAGGGCGGCGCGATCTCGCAGGCATACCGCGGCCGACTGCAGGATCCGCTGAGTGAGGCGTACCTGCAGTACCGCTATGTCGCCGACGTCGATGTCGCCGCTGCCGCGCCCCATGTCGCCGAGCTCTATGAGCAGAGGGACGGCCCGCTCTACTACTACGGCAACGGCGTGCAGAACTTCTGGAACGACCGGGGATCGGACTACACGGGCGCCGAGTACTGGGTCGCGTTCCCGCACGAGCTCGCCGAGGCGGAGGACTCTGTCGCTCCGCTGGCGCCGAGCGCCGAGCTCTCGGTCGAGTCCTTCGGCACGCCGCTCGGTGACGGAGCCGCGCGCGAGACCGATGTAGACGGCACCTCCTTCATCCGTCTCGATGCCGGTGCGGATGACGCGAACCTCGCTATCCGCCGCGCGATCTGGGGAGACCGTGCGTCGCAGTCGCTGGTCGCGGTGAAGGTGCGCAGTGACGGCACCGCCCGGCTGCAGGCGTCCCGCACGGCGGACGAGGCTCCGTTCACCGAGATCGTCGTTCCCGACACGGGAGGCGAGTGGCGCTACGTGTGGTTCGACCTGGCCCTCGCGAAGACGCCCGGTGCGGTGGGAGAGAACATCCTGTTCCTTCGTGCGACCGGCTCCGGCGCCCAGGTCGACGTGTCAGGGCTCCTGGCGCAGGCCAACGGCGTGCTGACGCCGCCGCAGTTCACGGATGCGCCCGCGCTCGACGCGGTGCTGGTCGCGGGAGAGCCGTGGACGCGCAGCATCCAGACCACCGATGCCGCCGGCGAGACCGTCACCCTCGAACTGCACGACGCTCCCGCGGACGCCGTGCTGCAGGGGAGCGATCTCACCTGGTCGCCCCCGCAGGCGGGCCGGGCCGCGATGACCCTCGCCGCCTCCGACGGCACCACCGTGACCGCGCTGCCGGTGACCATCACGGTCGTCGAGGACCGGGCGGCGGCCATCGAGGAGCTCGTCGATCGCGTCGGCGAGAGCACCGAGTACACCGCGGCCAGCTGGGCGCGTGTGACGGAGGCGCGTGCCGCCGCCGACGACGGCGTCGCATCTGCGGATGCCGCGGCATTCGCCTCCCTTCTCGAGGCGCTCGGCGACGCGGTGTCGAGCCTTGTCACGCTCACTCCCGTGCTGCCGGACGGCACGCTCGACTACCGCGCACTCGTCTCGGCGCCTCCCCTCACACCTGCCCAGCTGACGGCGCTCACCGACGGCGACAACCAGTCGACCTGGGGTGACCAGAGGGTTCCGAGCATCGTGTTCGACTTCGGCTCGGGGTTCCGCGTCGGAGCAGAGCGATTCGGCCTGCAGGCGAGAGACACCTTCGGCAACCGCGCCGAAGGCACGAACGTCTACGGCTCGAACGACGGTGTCGCCTGGACGCTGCTCACCGAGCATCCGAACGCGGGCACCGACGCCGCGGTCGAGTGGATCGACGTGCGCAGCGAGGTGCGCGACTCGACGTTCCGTTTCGTGAAGCTGCAGGTCGACGAGCCGGGAGTGCCGTCGGATCCGGCGTATCCGGGAATCTGGAGCATCGCCGAGCTGCGGATCGACGGCACCAGGAGCGAGGCCGTCGGATCGATGGATGCGGTCACGATGGCGTCGCCCGACGCGGTGGCCGGTCGAGTGGTGGCGGGCGACAGCGTCGAGCTGACCCTGACCGGACCTGCCGACAACACCGATGTCGCCGTCACCGTGCTCGGAGCGCAGGCAGAGGTGACCTCACCGTCGCCCGGCACCTGGATCGCCCGTGCGGTCGTCGCCGCGGATGCCGCCCAGCCCGGCCGGGTCGGGTTCACCGTCGACTTCGCCACCGCCGACGGTCGCCGCGCCGACACGATCCACGCCACGACCGACGGCTCGGCGCTGTACCTGTCGAGCGACAGCGGGCGCATCGACGCGGCGTTCCGTGACGCCACGGTGCTGCGGCCCGATGGGGTGGCCGACGCCGCCTGGACCCAGTACACCGCGCGGATGCTCGACGGCGACCCCGCCACGCATTCCGACACCCGGCTCAACTCGGGTCTCTACGGCAACGTGTGGGACTTCGGCGCGCACACGACGGTGTCGTTGACGGGCGCCGAGCTGCTCGTGCGACAGGACGGCTACGGCACGTCTCGCATCTCGGACATGCGTCTGGAGGGGTCGAACGATCTGACCACGTGGACGCGTCTCACGCCCGCGGTGCCCGCGAAGACCCTCGACTGGCAGGCATGGCCGGTCGCTGACGACACCGCCTTCCGATACGTGCGCCTGGTCAACGGTCAGATCCTGAACGTCGCCGAGCTGATCCTCTTCGGAAGCGTGACGACGGCTCCTGCCGTTGCGCCGTGGGACCCGGCAGCGGTCTACGACGCGGGTGACGAGGTCTCGCACGAAGGCGCGATCCACACCGCGCAGTGGTGGACACGCGCCGAGGCTCCCGGCAGCACGACGACAGGCTCGTGGATGGAGCGGGGAGCGCTCGTGCCGGCGGCCGGAGACGGCGTGCGGGCCTGGACGGCGTCATACGTCTTCGTGGGCGGAGAGGTGATCGCCCACGAGGGGCACACGTTCCGGGCCAGGTGGTGGACGCGTGACCAGGAGCCCGGCGACCCGAACGGTCCCTGGCAGGATCTCGGAGCCTTCTGAGCGGTCGCCGGGGCGGTTCGGTCGGGTCTCCGGCCGGGCCGCCCCCTTCACGTGGCGGCGCTCAGTCCGCGCGCACGGGCCCCGTCGATCCGCGCACGATCAGCTCGCTCGGCAGCACCACCGGACCGTGATAGGCACCCCCGACGGCGATGCGACCGGCCAGCTCTCCGACGTCGTGGAACGGCGCCCGCACCGTGGTCAGCGACGGCGTGAGATCGGCGACGAGCTGCATGTCGTCGAAGCCGACGACCGAGACCCGTTCGGGAATCGCGATGCCCTCGGCGTGCAGCGCGCGGCAGACGCCCACGGCCATGATGTCGGTCTGACACACGATCGCGGTGACCTCGGGGTCGCCGGCGAGCAGGTCGAGGGTGGCGGCAGCGGCATCGTCCGACGTGTTGCTGCTGCGCTGCGCGAGGGCGGGGTCGAACTCGATCCCCGCGTCGTCGAGGCCGTCCTGGTAACCGAGGAAGCGCTGGTGCGGAGTCGTCATGTCGTCGAGGGAGCCGAGGAACGCGATGCGCCGGTGCCCGAGGGAGACCAGATGCCCGACAGCCGCGCGCACTCCGCCGCGATGGTCGTAGTCGATCGAGGCGATGTGGGGATGGTGGGGGAGAGCCGCACGACCGCACAGGATCAGCTGTGCCCCGACCCGCGCCAGTGTCGCCGAGTATCGCTGCGCGCGTGCCTCGAACTCCTCGGTCGCGGGGGTCGAGCCGACCAGCAGCACGGCCGCCACGCGCTGCTCGCTCAGCGTCTCTATCAGAGCGGCTTCGCGTTCGACGTCGCCGCCGGTCGTGCACATGGTGAAGAGGTGGCCGTTGGCTGTCGCGATGTCTTCGGCTCCGCCCGCCATCGAAGCGAACGTGGGGCCCACCATGATGCTCGACACGAACGCGATGCTGCGTCGTCCGACGCCCATCATCGAGCGGGCGAGACCGTTCACGACGTAGCCGAGCTCCTCGGCGGCGGCGAGCACCCGAGCATGGCTCGCCGACTTGCCCGCGGCACGTCCGGCCAGCACTCGAGAGGCGGTGGCACGCGAGACACCGGCCGCCTCGGCGACCTCGGCCAGCGTCGGGCCGCCGCCTCGCTCGGGCCCGGGCGTCGCGTTGCGGCGCGTGGGCGAGCCGTCGTCGATGGTGGTGGTCACACAGGGAATCTATCGCGAGGATCGGCCGGGAGCACGGCGACCCGCAACTAGTTCCGCCGGATGGTGGATGTCACCCGCCGCCGGGGGTGACGACCACGGCGTATTCGGCGCCGGGGCCGGTGCGGCCGGACTCCGCGTCGATGTAGCGCAGTGTCAGCAGGTGGAATCCGAGATGGATGTCGGGGATGTAGTCGTCGGCCGTCACCTCGTCGATCGCGATGAGGTGGGGCACGACCACGCCGTCGACGGCCACCTGCACCCATCCACCCGGAATCCCTTCGAGGGTCACGAGCGCATCGTCCTGCTCGCCGTCTGCATCGGCATCCGCCCTGGCGAGTCGGGGACGTGATCCGTCGCCCGAGATGACGGGCACCGGGAACACGAGGGGTCCGGTCGGTTCGCTCGACTCGACATCGCCCGCAGGCGTGGTGTGCCGCGCGATGAGGACCATGCCCTGACGCAGCCCGTCTCCCACCACCGAGAGCTCGAAGACGCCGTCGTCGCCGACGATCGCCTCGGCGAGCACGGCACCGAGCTCGTCGACCACGGCGACCGTGCTGCCGGGAACGCCGGTGCCGCTCACCGAGACCTCGAGAGGACTGCTCGTGTCCCAGCCGTCGGGACCGACCGCGAACGCCGGTGGGTTCTCGACCGGTGGAGGGTCGACCGGTGGCGGGTCGACCGGTGGCGGGTCGACCGGTGGCGGGTCGACGGGTGGAGGGTCGACGGGTGGAGGGTCGACGGGTGGAGGGTCGACGGGTGGAGGGTCGACCGGTGGGTTCTCGACGGGTGGAGGTTCGACCGGGGGTTGCTCGACCGGGGGTTGCTCCACCGGGGGATTCGAGACGGCGGGCGGTGTCGCAGGAGGCTCCGGCGCTGCCGGTGGGGCGGCCACCGGCGGGGTGCGCGGCGCCGGAACGGCGGCCACGGGAACTGTCGGCGGCGGCTCGACGACCTGCTCGGCCGGCGGATCGGCGGGGGGTGGCTCGACGGGCGCAGGCGCGGGATCGAGCGGCGGGGCAGGCGCGGGCGTGGGTGACGTGCCGACCTGCGTCGCGGGACCCGTGCCTGCAGGCGGCGCGACGGGGCGGGCGACGGGGCCGGTCGCATCGCCGATGTCGGCATCCGGCGCAGATGGCGCCCACGGCGCCGACATCGCCACGGCCACACTCGCGGCGAGCGCGACCGCGCTGCCCGCGGCGATCCCGATCGTGAGCACGCGGCGGCTTCGCAGGGCCGCCGAGGGGCCGACCACCACTGCGCTCGCGCTGACGCCCGGCTCGAGAGCCGCGTAGGCGGCGGCCCCCGCGCTGCCGAGCGCCAGCGGCAGGAGCACTGCACGCAGCTTCGACGCAGCGGTGTCGACGTCGTGCGCGATGATCGTGCATCCGGCGCACTTCTCGAGATGCATCTCGAGGCGAGCGCGCTCGTTCCGGCTCACCGGGCGACGCGTGCGGCGCACGAGCCGCCCACACGCCCACCGGCAGTCCTCGGGTCGAGAGGGATCGGCGATGACCGCGTCGAGCCAGGCGTGGCGGAATCCGTCTCGTGCGCGCAGCGCGAGGGCCGACACGGCGTTGGGTGAGAGACCCATCAGCGGGGCGATCTCGCGCGGCTTCATGCCCTCGACCTCGAGGTACCAGAGCAGCGTGCGGTGGTTCTCGGGCAGATTCCTGAAGGCGGCCGCCAGCATCGTCCTGTCCGACAGCTGATCGATCGCATCGGGCGCCTCGTCGGCGATCTCCTCGATGAACTCGATCGGGACGTCCTTCTGCTTGCCGCCCCACGTCGCGGCGGCGTTGCGGATGGCCGCGTACAGATACGCGCGGAAGCCGTCGGTCGGTCCGCCGCCGTTCTGCATGGCGCTGAACATCTTCGTGAAGGCTTCGCTGACGAGGTCGTCGGGATCTATCGAGCGGGTCACCGCTCGGGCCGCACGGAGCCCCGCGTCGGAGTGTCGCTGCCACAGCACGGCGAAGGCCCTGGTGTCGCCGTTGCGCGTGGCGTCGGCGAGCTCTGCGTCCGACCTCGTGTCGGTGCTTGGATCGATCGTGAGGCTCATGGCACCCCCGTCCGTGGCAACGGGGTCCGGGTCACCGATTCCGAGGCCGCGGAAGCGGTCTCGACGCCAGAATACGCTCAGGGTCGCGTTTGCGAAACGGCCTCTGTCGCGGCCGGTTCAGCTGTGCGCTCCCGCGTCTGCCGACTACTGCTCGGGGTCGGCCTCGGAGTCGTTCTCACCGGTCTCGACGCCGGGCCCGGGGCCGGGCCGCACGGCAGCATCCGGGCGGATGTCGATGCGGGTGTTGCCGTCATGCTCAGACACGTCGATGCGCGGCGCAGCGTCGGCTTCGGTCGCGTCGGGAGCGGCGGTCAGCTGATCGTGGCGCTTCTCTTCGCTCGTCATCGCCTCGTCGGTCTCGGGGGCGTCGGCGGATCCGGTGGAGGGGTCAGGCGTGCTCATGGTTCTCCTTCTGGGGCGGGTCGGTACGGGGAGTCTCAGTGGAGGGGTCGTCGTTCCGCGTCTCGGAGCGGCGGCGGCTCCAGCGGGCGAGCAGGTAGAGGACGACGCCGACGGCGAGCAGCACCGCGGCGAACAGCCACACCTGCCCCCGCTGCTGGGTGAGCAGCAGGATGCAGGAGCCGATGCCGAGGATGGGGATGACCGTCCAGATGCGGAAGTGATCGTGTTCCACACGGTCGCGACGGAGCACCAGCACCGAGATGTTCACGCTGAGGAAGACGAACAGCAGCAGCAGCACGACGGTCTCGGCGAGGGTCGCCAGATCTCCGACCAGGGTGAGTCCCATCGCGACGAGTGTGGTGGTGAGGATCGCCACCCAGGGGGTGCGTCGTTTCGGCAGCACGCGACCCAGCACAGAGGGCAGCAGGTGCTGCTCGGCCATGCCGTAGGTGAGGCGACTCACCATGATCATGGTGAGCAGCGCGCCGTTGGCGACCGCGACCAGCGCGATCAGGCTGAACAGCCACGACGGGATGCCCGCGCCGGTCGCCTCGACCACCGCGAGCAGAGGTCCGCTCGACTCCTGCAGCTCGGCGGGCGGCAGCGTGATCGAACTCGCGACGCCGACCAGCACATAGACCGCGCCCGCCGTGAACAGCGCACCGAACAGGGCGCGAGGGTAGGTGCGCCGCGGGTTCTTCACCTCTTCGATCATGTTGGCCGAGGTCTCGAACCCCACGAACGAGTAGTACGCGACGACAGCACCCGCGAGCACGGCCATGGCGGCGGGGGTGCCGTCGGGGGTCTGCGTCAGTCGCGAGGCGTCTCCTCCGCCGCCCGCCACGAAGATCCCGACGACCGCGATCACGATCACGAGTCCGCTCAGCTCGATCGCGGTCATGACGAGGTTGGCGCCCATCGACTCTCGGATGCCGCGGGCGTTCAGCGCCGCGACGACGGCGAGGAAGATGATGGCGACGGGCGTCGCCGGCACGTCGAAGAAGGTGCCGAAGTAGTCGCCCGCGAACGCGATCGCGAGGCCCGCGGCGCTCGTGACTCCGGCGGCCAGCATGCTGAAGCCGACCAGGAACGACACGAGCGGACTGCGGAAGGCGCGTTCCGCGTAGACGGATGCTCCACCCGCCCTCGGGTACTTCGTGACGAGTTCGGCATAGGAGCCGGCGGTGAGCAGGGCGAGCAGCAACGCGAGCAGCAGCGGGGCCCACAGCATCCCGCCGACCTTCTCGGAGAGCACACCCATCAGGGCGTAGATCCCGGCACCCAGCACATCGCCGAGGATGAAGGCGAACAGCAGCGGACCGGTGATCGCGCGGCGGAGACGAGTGGGGGACTCCTGCGCGGAGGCGGTGTCAGACGTCATCCTGGCACCGTAGGGAGAACCGGCGCCCATGGCGACGGGGTTGACATGCCGCCTTGCGATACTCAGGTATCTCACAGGCGCCCCGCGCGCCGCGCGTCCTCGCGTCGCGCGCTGTCGCTAGATTCGGGGCGTATCGGGAGGTGCGTCGGCTGAAGTGCGCGGGCGGACGGGGGTCGCCTCCACCACCTCCAAGAAAAGAGCACTTCTCATGTCAGGCACACCACGCAAGGCGCTCGCCGAAGGGCTCGCGACCTTCCTCTTCGTCCTCAGCATCATCGCGGCGGTGAACAGCGAGAGCCCGCTGACTCCGCTCGCGATCGGATTCACGCTCGCCGTGCTCGTCTACTCGACGGGCCACATCTCGGGCGCGCACCTCAACCCGGCCGTCTCGGTCGGCGTCTTCCTGCGCGGCGGCCTCAGCGTCGCCGATCTCATCTCATACCTCGTGGCGCAGTTCGTCGGCGGGGCGCTGGCGGCAGCGGCGAGTCTCGCGGTCTGGCCCGCCGGGGGAGAGGCCATGGTCATCGAAGTCGGCCCCGCGTTCTTCGTCGAGGCACTGTTCACGCTGATCCTCGTCTGGGTCGTGCTCAACACCGCGACGTCGAAGGACACCGAGGGCAACTCGTTCTACGGCCTCGCGATCGGTGGAACGGTGTTCGTCGGCGCGGCGACCGTCGGCTCGATCTCGGGTGGCGGCTTCAACCCGGCAGTGGCACTCGGCCTCTCGGTCGGCGGCTACTTCGACTGGGCCTCGCTGTGGCTCTACATCGTGGCCCCCGTGGTCGGTGGTGTCATCGCCGCTCTGCTCTTCCGCCTGCTGAACACCGACGACGCCAAGAAGATCGGCGCCTGACGCGGTCGTCGACAGCCGCGCCCTTCTCTCGAGGGGCGCGGCTGTCGTGCATCCGCCGCGCCGGCATCCGTTCGTGTGTTCGTGTGTCCGTGTGTCCGTGTTCGTGTGTTCCAGTCGCACTTCGTGCCGCCGCCATTCGTTCCGGTCGCACTTTGTGCCGCTCGCGACGACTGTGGGCGGCACGAAGTGCGACCGGAACGTGAGGGCGCGAAAGGGACGCGGCACGAACTGCGACGGGAGAGCCGTGATCCGAACGTGAGGTCGTGCCGAAGACGCCGCACGAACTGCGACCAGAGCGTGAGATCGGGCGTCTGTTCCGGTCGCACTTTGTGCCGCCGCCATTCGTTCCGGTCGCACTTCGTGCCGCTCGCGACGCCTGTGGGCGGCACGAAGTGCGACCGGAGGGTGAGGGCGTGACGGGGATGCGGCACGAAGTGCGACCGGAGGGTGAGGGCGTGACGGGGATGCGGCACGAAGTGCGACCGGAACGTGGGGGCGCACCGGGGATGCGGCACGAAGTGCGACCGGAACGTGGGGGCGCACCGGGGATGCGGCACGAAGTGCGACCGGAGGGTGAGGGCGCGACGGGAACGTGAGGCCGGGAGGTCGCGACCCGAGCGTGAAGTCATCCGTTCGGGGGATGCCGCGGCGTCGGCGCACGTCATAGCGTGGGAGCATGCTGATCGTCGAAGAACTCCACATGCTGCTGCTTCGGCCGGACGGCCGCGTCGAGAGCTCGGTGAGCGTCAACCGCCTGTACGGCGAGGTCGCCGCCGTGATCGTCGACCTCGCGCTGCACGGCCGCATCACGGTCTCGAACGAGAAGAACCCCGTGGTCGACATCGTCTCGACCCAGCCCACGGGAAATCCGATCCTCGACACCACGCTCGAGCGGCTCGTGCCGCTGCGTGGCAAGCGGCTGCAGTCCCTCGTGACGCGGCCGAAGCTCGATCCGCTCGAGGTCGTCGTGGAGTCTCTCGTCGTGCAGGGCGTGCTCGTCCGTGGAGAACGCGGCTTCTTCGGCTGGGGCGCTGCCCGCACGCCCGAATCCGACTCCACGCCCGAGCAGACGCTGCGCGCCAGGCTCGCCGCCGTGCTCGCCGGAACCCTCGCGCCGACGCAGGCCGATCTCGCGCTGCTGTCGATCCTGCAGAACCTGAACGCTGCCCATGCGATCCTGCGTGACGAGTGCGGTGGAGTCTCGTCGCGCGATCTCAAGAAGCGGATCGAACAGCTCACTGCGGGTTCCGCCGCGGGGAATGCCGTCGCCAGAGCCGTCAACGATGCGATCACGGCCGCGATGGTGGCGATCATGACGCCGACGATCGTGGCAGCCACCATCACCTGACCTCTTTCAGCGCAGCACGGGCACCCGTTCCGCGAGCGCTTCGATCACCGCGCTCCCGTCTCGAGGGTCGACGACGACTCCGGTGACCGCATCGAGGTCGAGCACGGGGAAGCGCGAGACCGCTCCGAGCTTCTCTTCGCTGGCGAGCACGAAGGTCTGCGCGCAGCGCGCGGCGATCGCCCGCTTGGTGACGGCGTCGGCGAGGTCGCCCGTGGTCAGGCCGTGGGTCGGATCGATGCCGGTCGCGCCGAGGAAGAACGCGTCGGCCGTGAGATGCTGCACGGCCTCCATGGCCAGAGGTCCGCTGGCCACCATCGAGAACCGGGCGAGCTCGCCGCCGATCATCACGATGCGTGCCTCGGTGTGCTCGGCGACCGCGAGGGCGACGGCCGGACTCGGCGTGATCACGGTCAGGTCTGCGCCGTGCGGCAGCATCTGCGCCATCGCGAGCGTGGTGGTGCCGGCATCCAGCACGATCGTGGATGCGGGTGCGATCAGCTCGACCGCCCGCCGGGCGACCCGCTGCTTGCTGTCGCTCGACAGCGCGAGGCGCTGCTCCACGGGCCGGTCGGCGGCGGGAACCGGCAGAGCGCCCCCGTACACGCGCACGAGCTCGCCGGCGTCGGCGAGCTCACGTAGATCGCGACGGATCGAGTCCTCTGACAGCCCGAGCTCGCGAGCCACGTCCTTCGCGACGACCCGGCCGTCCCTGTGCAGGATCTCCCGCAGATGGTCCTTGCGCTGTGCGCCCAGCATCCGACTCCTTCAAAACTCAATGTTTCACGAAGTTGCACGTTCTTGCACGGTTAACGTTACAGTCTTCTCCATGACAACTCCACTCCTGATTCTGATCGCCGGCCCCTACCGCTCCGGCACCGGCGGAGACCCCGCCCTGATCGCCCGCAACCTCGAGCGTCTCGAAGAGGCCGCCGCCCCGATCCATCGCCTCGGCCACGTGCCGATGATCGGTGAATGGGTCGCGCTGCCGATCCTCCGAGGGATGGACGAGGCGGATGCCGCGGGCGGCGATGTCATGTACGAGACGGCGCATCGGCTGCTGCAGCACTGCGACGCCGTGCTGCGCCTGCCCGGCGAGTCCGCCGGCGCCGACAAGGACGTCGAGATCGTACTCGAGCGCGGTCTCCCCGTGTATCGGTCGATCGACGAGATCCCGGCAGCGTGAGGGATTCGGCCGGCGGTCAGCCGTCGACCCTCACCAGGGTGCCGGTCGGCCCATCCGCCGGCCCGTAGAGCCCGAGGGTGGAGTTCAGGGCCAGCGCGCCGTCTGACTGCACGAGCCACGAGTCGAAGCCCTCGGGGCACCCCTTCTCGGTGCTCGTCTCGAACTGCAGGCGGATGGCGCCGCCCGAGATGTCGCTCCAGGTTCCCGAGTGCGTGTTGCATCCGTCGAATCCGACCATCGTGCCGTCTGCGCTCAAGGCCAGCGTCACCTCGGGATCGTCCGGCGACACCCAGTCGCCGACCAGGTCTTCACGGATGACGGCGGCTGCCGACGCGGATGCCGACGGAGCGGGCTGCGCGGTGGAGGATGCGGGCGCGGGCTCGTCCGTCTCCTGCGCCGTGCACCCCACCAGGGCGGCCACGACGATGGCGACGGCGAGGCAACCGCCCAGACCTGGACGCTGTGATCGCATGGCGATCCTCCTCACGCAGGGGAGCACACCGTCTCGGATGCGGCATGCGGTCGAATCTTCGCACGGCGGCGCGCGCCCTGCGAGCAAGTGTCGCGGCGCGACCGATATTAAGCGTCACAGGTGTTTCGACATCGCCCGTCGGAGATCCGTAGGCTCGGGGGAGCACGCCACGGCCTTCGAAGGAGAACCATGACCGCGACGTCGACCCTGCCGACCCTCATCCTCCGCGATGACAGGCCCCCGCTCATCGAGCCGGCCATGAGCAACAGCGAGGACCGCCACGAGAGACTGCGCCTGACGAATCGCTGGATCGAGGTCGACGGCTCGCCCACGATCCCGGTGACCGGCGAGATGCACTTCACCCGGATCCCGCGCAGGCGGTGGGAGGAGCAGCTGCGGCTCCTCGTCGCCTCGGGGCTCACCTCGGTGTCGACCTACGTGTTCTGGATCCACCACGAGCGCGAGCGCGGGCAGGTGCGGTTCGACGGCGACCGCGACATCGCGGCCTTCCTCGAGACGGCCGAGCGGGTGGGCATCGACGTGATCCTGCGCATCGGGCCGTGGTGTCACGGAGAGGTGCGAGGCGGCGGGCATCCGGATTGGGTGGTCGCCGCCCTCGGAGATCGCGCACGCACGAACGACCCCGAGTATCTCGCGCTGGTGCGGGACTGGTTCGGGCGTATCGCCGAGCAGGTGCGGTCGTTCTGCGGGCCCGATCGGCCGATCGTCGGCATCCAGCTCGAGAACGAGCTGCACGACCGACCCGAGCACATCGCCACCCTGAAGGAGATCGCCCGAGAGGTGGGCCTCTCGGCGCCCCTGTGGACGGCGACCGGATGGGGCGGCGCGATGCTGCCCGCGCATGACGTCTTCCCGCTGTACAGCGGATACGCCGACGGCTTCTGGGCGGGCCAGGGCTCCACGTGGGACGACAGCTTCCGCGACCACTTCCGGTTCACGCACGTGTGGGACGATCCGGGCGTGGGGGGCGACTTCCGCGAAGAGGGCGCCGAGATCGTCGTGCGTCCGGTCGACCCGGAGTTCCCGCCGTCGACGTGCGAGCTGGGCGGGGGCATGGCCACGGCGTACCACCGGCGCCCGATCGCTCGGGGTCGGGATATCGCGGCCCTCGCCAACGTGAAGATCGGCAACGGCTCGGCCTGGCAGGGCTTCTACATGTATGCGGGAGGAGTGAACCCCGAGGACGCCTTGCAGGAGAGCCTCGCCACGGGGTATCCGAACGATCTGCCGCGATTCGACTACGACTTCCAGGCCGCGTTCGGGGCGACCGGGCGTCCGGGACCGAGCCTGGGCGTGCTGCGCGATCACAACGCGTTCCTCGCCGCGTTCGGCCCGCGACTCGCCGACACGTTCAGCTCTCTTCCCGACGACGCCCCTGTCGACGTGCACGACCTCGACTCGCTGCGCTGGGCGGTGCGCAGCGACGGCACGGGCGGGTTTCTCTTCGTGAACACGCATCAGCCGCACGAGCCGCTGTCGGGCTCGACGGGGGTGCAGTTCCGCATCCCGTTCGCCGACGGTGAGATGGTCTTCCCGGATCGCGCGATCGACATCCCGAGCGGCGTGGTCGGGCGGTGGCCCCTGCGACTCGACGTCGCGGGTGTGCGGCTCGAGTGGGCGACCGCATCCGTCTCGGGCCTCGTGGCGGGCGCACGCGGTGAGCTGCCGACTCTGGTGCTGCGAGCTCATGACGACGTGGCTGCTCGGCTGCAGCTCGGCGCAGGCGCGCACGCTCTGCTCGGTGGCGTGGAGACGGATGCCGCTGCGCCGATCGACCTGGTGCCGGGCGATGTGGTCGTGGTCGACGGTGCGCTGCGCCTGCTCGTCGTCGACGAGGCACAGGCGGAGCGGCTCTGGTACCTCGGCTCCGACCTGATCGATTCGTCGGAAGCCGTGTGGCGGGAGGCAGGGGGCCTCGTGGTGCGCGCGGAGCGCGACCCCGCGAGTCTGGTCTGGCGTGACGGCCGTTTCGTGCCGCTCCGGCTGCGCACCGACGCGCACCCCGGGTCGACCGCGCTGGTGCTCGAGGAGCTGCGGCCCGCTGGTGAGCCGCCCGCCCGGTACGGCGAGTCGATGGGTCGTTCGGCCGCCCCGGATGCCGCGCAGTTCGACGAGGTCGCGGGTGTCTGGCGGGTCCTGCTGCCCGCGCCGCAGGAGGAGCGTTCGCACGGCGATCTCGTCGAGCTCGTGATCGAGTGGGAGGGCGATGTGGCTCAGCTGCGTGCCGATGGCGTGGTCATCCGCGACCGCTTCTGGGACGGTCAGGACTGGCGTATGGACATCACCGACCTCCCACCGGCCGCACGCCTCACGCTGCACGTCGCGCCGATGGCCGCTCACAGCGTGATCGACCTCGACGCGTCGGCGCGAGCGCGGGTCGACGAGGCAGGCCGCCTCGGATCCGTCATCCGCGTCGATCATGTCGTGTCGTCGCGCTGGACCGCGGCGCTGTGACTCCTGCGGATTCGGGCCGCAGGATGCGGGGCGTCGCCGTTGCCGTTGCCGTCGTCGGCCGCCGGCTGTGAGACTGGGGCGATGACAGACGGTCTCGAGTTCCCTCGCCATGTCTTCGATTCGCTCGGCGCGGATCCGATCGCCTGGGAGGACCGCATCGGCGGCGCGATACGCGTGGTCGAGAAGCGCCCGGCCGACGGCCCCATCACCGTGATGACCTCGGGGGTGTCGCTGATGCCGACCGATTCGGGCGAGCGGGTCGAGCTGGCGGTCGAGGTGCTCGACGGGCAGCAGGGAGCGGCGCGCGTGGCACTCGGCATCGTCTGCGACGACATCGCGACGAATCGTCGCGTGCCGCCGGTCGGCGCCCCATGGCGCAACACCGAGCCCTTCCTCACCGGCACGCGGATCTCGGCGATCATGGTCGCACCGTCCCGGTGGGGAGCATCCTTCGACGAGGTGCGCTCGGACGACGGAGCGGTGGTCGGTCACGTCCGCACGCTGCGGATGCTCACGGATGCCGAGGCGGGCTTCGCCTCGGCGAAGGGGTGGGCGGCGCTGGTCGCGGCCGCCGGTTCCGTGGATGCGCTGCTCGATGTGACGAGAGACGATGCCGTCGCCCCCGCGGGACTCGCGGGCAACGCGCCGGTGTTCCTGTCGAAGCTGCACGCCGAGCATCCGCCGCGCTGGATCACCTTCACCGGCAGCGATCTGCAGTCGGTCACCGGTCTCGAGTCGCAGGAGTACATGGACGACTCCGCCAACCACGAGGTGTGGTCGGTCGACTCGTTCGTCGCCCGATTCCCGTGGGTCGCCGACTTCGTGCGCGACGCCAGAGCGGGGCAGACCGGACGTTTCACCGACGCCTCGGGCGCGTATGTGATCGAGGCCGACTGAGCCCTCAGCCCGGGAAGCGCACGCCGGTCAGCTCTTCGGCGACCGCCCACAGCTCGGCGCCGACCTCGGCCGACCGCACCCGGTCGCTCGCGCGGACCCTGGTCGGTGCCCCGCGGAACTCGAGCAGCCCTCCGGGACCCCAGTAGTCGCCCCCCGTGGCATTCGCCGCGACGGCCGCGTGCACGATGGGCCTGGCGCCGGCATCCTTTCCCTGCACCAGCGGGCGGCTGAGCGCCGCGAGAGCACGCACTGCGGGCGCGACCTCGGCGAGTCCGGCGCGGCGCGGGGTGAGCGGGTCGACCGCGTAGCCGGGATGCGCGCACAGCGCCGACCTCGCGGTGCCACGCCACCGACGGTCGAGCTCGAAGGCGATCGCCATCAGCGCTGCCTTCGATCGGCCGTACTGCCGCAGAGACGGTCCGGTCCAGGGCAGTGCGAGCGTCGCGGGGTCGATCTCCGCGAAGCGGTGGGCCAGCGAGCCGACGGCCACGACCCGTGCATCGTCGGCGAGCACGTGGTCGAGCTGCGCGAGCAGCGCGAAATGACCGAGCGCGTTCGTGCCGACCATCAGATCGAGGCCGTCAGCCGTGCGGGCCGAGCGGTCGGCCGCCTTCACGCCGGCGTTGCAGATGACGGCATCCACGCGTTCGTCGAGCGATGCAGCCGCCGACGCGATGCTCACGAGAGATCCGAGGTCGATCTGCACGGTGCCGAGATCCGCGCCCTCCGCATGAGCGCGGATCGAGGTCGCCGCGACGTCGGCGCGCTCAGTCGACCGGCATCCGAGCAGCACCCGGGCTCCGTGTGCGGCGAGCATCTCGGCGCACCAGTAGCCGATGCCCGCGTTCGCCCCGGTGACGAGCACCGTTCGACCGTCGAGGCGGGGGAGGGCGCTCGCAGAGGGGGGCATGCCCTCCAACCTAGGCGCTGACACCAGCCTCGGCTCGGGCGCCGGCGCCTGTGCGGTCCGTCGTGCGGATCACGGTCGCGAACCCGCGAGCAGAGAGGATGCTCTCGGTGCGGCGCATGATCTCGTCTCCCGAGACGGCGGCGAGCGTGCCGTTCGCCTCGATGGCCGAGGTCGTCGTGGCATCGGTCACGAACTCGACTTCGAACCCGAGGTCGCTCGCCACGCGGGCCGTCGTCTCGCAGCACTGTTCGGTGCGGATGCCGCAGACGACCACCTTCGCGACGCCGAGGTCTCGAAGCCGCCGCTCGAGATCGGTCGAGGTGAAGGCGTTGACCGTGACCTTGGTGACGGCGATCTCGTCGTCCCGCGGATCGAGCTCGTCGAACACCCGCACGAAGCCGAGGGTGGGATCGAAGACCCCTCCGGTGCCGGGTTCCGAGTGCGTGACCCAGGCGACGGGGTCGCCGACCCGGCGCGCATGATCGACGAGGCGCGCGATGTTCTGCACGGCATCCGGATTGGCGGTGGCCGCCCATTCGTCGGTCCGTCGACGGAACGATTCCTGTGCATCGATGACCAGAAGCGCGGTGGTGGGAGCAGTGTGCATGCGTTCATCGTCACTCCCGCAGGCGGTTCGCGACAGGTCGTGCGCGGTCACGTCTCGCACGTTCTCCGCCATCCGGAGCAGTGCCGGTGAGATCGCCGCGAACCGATATGTGACGAATCCCCGCGTCGGCGCGTCCTATCTGTGAGCGACCGACACGCTCCCGGCGAGGCCAGCAGGCCTCGATCCGGCACCACGTGAGATGAAGGACTCGTCATGGCAACTCAGGATCAGAACACCGCTGCCGCTCCCGCCGAGAAGGAGCTGGCTCAGACCGCCGCTGCGCCGAAGGCTGCAGGCTCGCCCTCGCGCGTGGACCGCTCTTCGGCGTTCTCGTCGTCGCGGATCCCCGCTGACGCGGATGCTGCGGGAAAGACGGTCATCGCCGACGGCGTGGTCGCCAAGGTCGCCGGAATCGCCGCACGCGAGGTGCCGGGCGTCTTCGCACTCGGTGGCGGCGGCGCACGGGCCTTCGGCGCGATCCGCGACGTGATCAACGCCACCGACCTCGCGCAGGGCGTCAAGGTCGAGGTGGGCGAGACCCAGGCCGCCGCCGACATCACGATCGTCGTCGAGTACCCGGCCCCCATCCAGGAGGTCGCGAACAACGTGCGCGCCGCCGTCGCAGGAGCCATCACCCGGCTGGTCGGCCTCGAGGTCGTCGAGGTCAACGTCGAGGTCAACGACGTGCACGTGCCTGGTGACGACACCGCCGAGAACGAGGAGTCGCGAGTCTCATGACACCGACCACCACCGGCGCGCTGATCGGTGCGCTCCTGGCCCTGGCGGCGCTCATGTTCGGATTCTGGGGATTCCTGCTCATGGCTCTGTTCGCCGGTGTCGGCGCGATCATCGGCCGGATCATGTCCGGCAAGATCGACGTCCGCGGAATCGCGGACGCCTTCACGGGGCGGCGAACCTCCTGATGAGTGTCGACCAGCACATCGCCGTCGGTGGCGGCCCCTCGGGGGTCGCCACCGGGGAGGCCGCCGTCCCGGGTCGCGTCGACGTGAAGGAGCGCGTGTACCGCACGGTCACCGAGCAGGCGTCCGCGACCCTGATCGGTGTGCCGCGCGGTGACGTGAAGGTCGACGTCGCGGAGCATCTCCGCGGGCTCAGCGTGCGCATCGCGACCCCGCTTCCCGTTCCCGATCTCGACGACACCGTCGCGATCTCCCAGAGCGTCCCCGTTCTCGAGCGAGCCCGCCGGCTGCAGGAGCAGCTGCAGCGCGATCTCTCGGGAGTCCTCGGGCGAGACGTCACCCGCATCACCCTCACTATCACCGGTGCCACCGTCCCCGAAAGGAGAAGAGTGCGATGACCACCTCGGTCCTGCGCCGCGTCGTCCGACGCGAGACGCATTCACCGCGCACCGTCGCGATGTTCGTCGCGGTCGTCCTGCTCATGCTGGCCCTCGCGTACATCGGGCTCGAGATCGTGCTGAGCCTCGCGGCGCAGCCCGCTCTGCTGCTGGGTCCCGCCGCGGCCGGCGGATGGCTGGTGGGTCTGCCCACGGCGCAGCCGGCCGGACTCGTGATCGCCGGCAGCGTCGTGCTCGCCCTGATCGGCCTGGTCTTCATCGTGCTCGCCCTCACCCCCGGTCGACTCTCGAAGCACACGCTGCAGGCGGGTGACCGGGCGGTCGTCGTCGACAACGGCGTGATCGCGAGTGCGCTCGCCCAGCATCTCTCTGAAGAGACGGGGCTTGCCCGCGAGAACGTCACCGTCGGTGTCGGCCACCGCAGCGTCGACATCACGATGCGCCCCGGTGCCGGTGTTCCGCTCGAGACGGGCGCCGTGCAGTCGGCCGCTGAGGCGCAGCTGCAGAACTACCGACTGGGCCGTGCCGTGCGCACCCGCGTGCGCATCGAGCGCCCCACCGAGACGGAGGAGGAGCTGTGAACAACACCAACCGCGCGCTGAATCGCACCCTGCTGTTCATCATCGGGCTGCTGTTCCTCGGCCTCGGGGCACTCGGCATCGCGATCATGAGCTGGCCGACGGCATCCGACATCTGGCGATCGGCTGCAGAAGAAGCCCGCTCATGGCTCGACCAGGCGATCGCGGCGACCGCGATCGCGGGGGGCAGCCTCTCGTGGATCGGCATCGGCGCCGTGGCGGCGGTCGTCGTCGTGATCGTGCTGCTCGTCGTCGCCCTCATCAGCCTCACGGGCCGTCGCTCCCGGACGGCCTTCCGCTCGACGGGCGCGCAGAACCCGCTGGGGCGCGTCACGGTCACCGAGGCGTTCGTATCGGATGCGGTGAAGAACTCGCTCGCCACGCGCGATGAGATCCTCTCGACCCATGTCACCGCCAACGATGTCCGGCGTCAGCCCGTGCTGCACGTGGCTGTCACGCCGCGGCAGAACACCGATCCGCGCGAGCTCGTCGATCTCGTCGACCGACTGCTCACCAATCTCGCGACCCTGACGGGCCGCGAGACAGACACCTACGTCTCGATCCACACCGGGCTGCGGGCGCGACTCGCCCACGATCAGCGACGACTGTCCTGACCGCCGTCAACACCACTCCCCAGGAAGAAGAAGGAACCAGCATCATGCGAAACAAGATTCTCCTCATCGGCGCCGTCGCCTTCGTCGCCTACATCCTGGGCAGCCGCGCAGCGACCGTGCAGGTGCAAGAGGGCGAATCCGTGCGGCACCAGCTGGTGCGCATGTGGAACGACCCGAAGGCGAAGAAGGAACGCGCCAAGGCCGCCAGGAAGGCCGCGAAGAAGACCGCGAAGGGGGCCGAGAAGGCACTCGACAGGGTACGACGCTGATACCCGTCCACAGACTTATCGTCGGTCGCGAAGAGCAACGGCGATAAGACGACGGGAATCCTCCCGCCGTCACGATCACCCCACGAAAGGAGCTCCTCATGGGACTCGATGACAAGATCAAGAACGCCGCTCAGGACATCGCCGGCAAGGCGAAGGAAGCGATCGGCAACGCGACCGACAACGACAAGCTCGCCGCCGAAGGCAAGGCCGACCAGGTCAAGGCCGACGCGAAGAAGGCCGGCGAGAACGTCAAGGACGCGTTCAAGAAGTAAGACCCCGGCGCGGGCGGGTGGGACGGTGAGGCGCCCCACCCGCCCGTTGCCGTACCTGCTGACACTGACGTGAGACGATGCCACAGATGGATGCCGCTGCCGAGAGAGAACTGCGTGAGCTTCGTGCTCGCGCCTATGGCCGCGATGCCGACATCGCAATGGATGCCGCAGCGGTGCGCCGTCTGCACGAACTCGAGTCCGCACGCAGCGACTCCGTCACCGCGGAGCGCCGGACTCGGACTCCGAACCCGCGAGCGAGGACGCGCGCAGAGGCGCGGGCCGCGACCGCGCCCGAATCGCCGCCCACAGCATCGCGGCCCGACCGATCGCCGGTCACAGAGCACGACGCCGACGGCCTGGGAGCGATCGAACGCTCGGTGGACGACGATTCCGCCGCCGACGAAGCCGAGACAGATGACGCCGGCCGCGATGACCGCCGCACCCGCCGGCGTGCGACATGGTGGGCGGCCTCCGTCGTCGGCTCCGCCGCGCTGGCGGCGGTCGTGACGTTCACTCTGACCTCGACACCGGCCGTGTCGGCGTCGTCAGGGGCACCGCAGATCGAGACGCTCCGGCTCACCGCGGCCTCGGACCGCATCCCCGTGGGGTGGTTCGGAGCCGAGGACGACACGATCGCCGCCGACTACCTGGGTTTCACCGTCTTCACGATCCCCGGGTGGTACGAAGTACGTGACGAGGGCGACGACGCGTCGAACTGCATCGCCGTCGTCAAGACGAGCCAGATCCCGCCCGTCGACAGATTCGACCAGAACGACTGGAGCTACGGCGGCGACGTCTACTCGGGGTGCGGCATCGGCGTCTTCCCCGCGACCGTCGAGATCCCGATCCGCGGCGGAGCCCCGGAGGAGTTCCTCGCCGGCCACCCCGAGGCCGACGCACTGCAGCTCGTGCTCGACGGCGATCGTGTCGGGGTGTTCCTCGACAGCGGGTCGGACTAGATCTGCGCCGGCGCGACCCCGAGCTCGTCGATGCCTCCTACCGCTCCGCGCCGGTCACTCCCGCATTCGCCCGCGGCACCCCGGCATACTCCGGGCGGATGAACCACGACGGCAGCGCTCGCCGCAGGTGGCTCGGGCCCGACGTCATGGCGTCTTCCGCGAGCAGCAGTGTCGCCCACTCGATGTCCCCCCGCCAGAACCGGGTCAGCGCCCGCAGCGAGCAGCGCACCTCGATCGACACGTCATAGCCGGGGTCGGCGTCGCACACGTCGGCATCCCCATCATGAATGACCAGCCACCAGCGGCGCCGCGCCGGATCCGCATCCGTGAAGTGCACAGCGATCACCGTGCGCGCATCCGGAACCGTCTCGTGATCGATGTTGCGGTGCATGTCCCACAGCAGCAGCTTGGGGTCGAGGTCGGCATCGCCGAGTTCGCCGATCCAGCGCACACCCCAGGCCGAGAGATGCTCGACGACGGGGCGCAGTTCGGCGCCCGCCTGGGTGAGCACGTAGCGGACGTCGGCGCCCTGGGCGATCCGCTCGATCAGTCCCGCACGCTGCAGCTGGTCGAGTCGATGCGACAGCAGTGTGGGCGACATTCGGGGGAGGCCCCGCCGCAGGGCGTTGAAGTGCTCGGTGCCCAGCAGCAGCTCGCGCAGCAGCAGCATCGTCCACCGCTCGTCCAGCAGCTCCATCGCCTTGGCGACGGGGCAGAACTGGTAGTAGGGGGCACCCACGGACCTCACGATAGACCCGGTACAGATCCGATACTAGAGCGGTCTCTGCGGGCTCCGTAGCGTGAGCACCACAAGGCAGAGGAGCCCATCATGAACACCACGAAGACCGACGTCCAGGCTGAAGCCGATCGGGCGCTGAAGTCGAAGCACAGAATGGTCTGGGCGCTCGGCGACTACGCCGCGGTCGCTCGCGAGGTGATTCCCGAACTCGGTCGGGTGCTCGTCGCCGAGAGCGGCGTCGGACCCGGTGACCGGGTGCTCGATGTCGCTGCCGGCACGGGCAACGCGTCGATCGAGGCCGCGCGGACGGGAGCGTCCGTGGTCGCCAGCGATCTCACGCCCGAGCTGCTCGAGATCGGCAGGCAGGATGCTGCGCGACGGGGCCTCGAGCTCACCTTCGAGGTGGCGGATGCCGAGGCGCTGCCCTACGCCGATGACTCGTTCGACGCGGTGCTCTCGTGCGTGGGCGTCATGTTCGCGCCCCATCACGAGGTCGCGGCGCGGGAGCTGACGCGAGTGGTCCGGCCCGGCGGACGGCTTGCGGCGATCAACTGGACTCCCGAGGGTTTCGTGGGTCAGCTGTTCGCCACGCTGAAGCAGTTCGTCCCCGCCCCTCCCGCCGGCGTGCAGCCGCCGCCGCTCTGGGGCGACGAGGGGCACGTGCGCGCTCTGCTCGGAGGCCGCGTGACCGATCTGACGATGGAGCGTCGGCGGCTGTCGGTCGACAGATTCGCGTCGGGTGCGGAGTTCCGGGACTTCTTCCGCGACTCCTACGGGCCGACCGTTGCGGCGTATCGCGCGACCGGTGACGACGAAGCGCGGCGCGCAGAGCTCGACGATGCTCTGGCGGCGCTCGGCGAGCGCCACCTCGATGGTGGTCGGATGCTGTGGGAGTACCTGCTCGTGACGGCCCGCGTCGTCTGAGCCTGCAGACGTGCTCCGGACACCCCCGCGTCGCTGCACCGTTGATCGGTTTTGTCCATTTGTCCGAAACCTGAGCGTGACCCTCTTACAGTGGCCACGTCGCTGAGACGATGAGCGGAGACGAAGTCGCCTCCGTGGCTGCCCGACCATGATGCGCGGGCAGCCGGCGTTCGCGCGACGCGAGACATGGAGGATCACTGCAATGACGCACACCGCACGCCTTCTGGGCATCGTCGCCGCCGGGGCGATCGCCGTCGGAACCCTTGCCGGCTGCTCGAACGCGAGTGCGGGAGACGCCGACTCCGGTCCGGTGACGCTCGAGATCGCGTGGTGGGGCAACGACACCCGTGCCGCGATGTATGAAGAGGCGATCGACCTGTTCGAGGCCGAGCATCCCGACATCACGGTGAAGTCCACATTCGGCGACTTCTCGTCGTACTGGGATTCACGATCCACCCAGGCGGCCGCCCGCGATCTTCCCGACGTCATGCAGTTCGATCAGGCGAACCTCGTCGAGTACGGCCTGAACGGCGCGCTGCTCGACCTCTCGCCCTATGTGGGCGATCAGATCGATGTGTCGGGCATGGAAGACGTCGTGGTCGACGCCGCCACGGTCGACGGCACGCAGTACGGCATGCCCATCGGCACCGGAACCCTCGGGCTGTTCGTCAATCCGGCGGTCGTCGCGGCGTCCGGCGTCGAGCCGCTCGACCCCGACTACACGTGGGACGACCTGAACGCGTGGATCGCCGAGGTCACGGCCGCGGGAGTCACCACACCCGAGGGCAAGCCGGTCTTCGGCGGGTTCGACCAGGGTCTGACGATGTGGTTCTTCATCCAGTGGCTGCTGCAGCAGGGCGAGGAGCCGTTCGAGGACGACGGATCGTTCGCGTTCACCCAGGACGACATGACGGAGTTCCTCGACGCCACGACGCCGCTGCGTGAGGCGGCCGCCTACTTCCCGCCGTCGCGAGGCACCGAGATCTCGCCGGCCGACGGATTCGCGATCGGCGAGGCCGCCAGCACCCTCACCTGGGACAGCTTCTTCTCGCGGTACACCGATGTCGAGGGACTCGAGACGCTTCCGGTCCCGACGGGCGACGACGGCGAGAAGGCCGTGTTCTACACCGTGCTCCACCTCGCCGGTGCCGCCAACACCGAGCATCCCGAGGAGACCGCGCTGCTGCTCGACTTCCTCGCCACCGATGCCGGTGTCTCCGAGGTCTTCGGCACGTCACGCGGCGTGCCCGCGGACTCGGGCCAGCTCGAGGCCCTCGACTTCCCCGACGATTCGCTCGAGGCGAAGTCGCTCGCCTATCGCGAGTCGCTGGAGCAGTACGACACCGTGAGCACGCCCGCTCTTCCGGCGTCGTTCGCCACTCTCGAAGCGACCTGGGTGAGCCTGAACGAAGACCTCATGTACGGCACGATCACGGTCGATGAGTTCGTCGAGCGGTGGTGGGCAGAGGCCGAGGCGATCGGCTGATCCCCACGACACGTCGACGGAGGGCGGCGGTGCGAGTCGATCGCATCGCCGCCCTCCGTCGCTCCCGATCCTGCGTGCGACAGGCGCTCAGGCGCTCAGGCGCTCAGGCGCTCATGGCGAGATCGCGGTGCAACACCTCGAAGTCCAGGACGCCGGCCGTGACGAATCGCTCGATCTCGTCGACCGTCTGACGCCCCATCCGCCCCAGCTCGTTGCCCAGAGAGCCCGCGATATGGGGCGTGAGCGTCACCCCCGGAGCGGAGAAGAGGGGATGATCTGCGGGCAGCGGCTCGGGGTCGGTGACGTCGAGCACCGCCCGCAGTCGGCCGCTCGAGAGCTCGACGACGAGAGCGTCGGTGTCGACGAGCGACCCACGCGCCGTGTTGATCAGGACGCATCCATCGCGCATGAGCGCGAGCTCGGGTTCGCTGATCATGCGATGAGTCGCAGGCAGCGAGGGGGCGTGCAGACTCACGATGTCGCTCAGCCGGAGCAGTTCGTGCAGCGAGACCAGAGTGGCGCCCATCGCCGCCGCATCCGCCGCCGAGAGCGACGGGTCATAGAGCAGCGGGGTGATGTCGAAGGGACGCAGGAGGTCGAGGGTGCGGCGACCGATGCGCGATGCCCCGACGATGCCCACGGTGATGCCGTACGCCCCCACCTCGCCCCGAGGGAGAGCGAGCGACATGTCGTGCGTGGCACGGTAGGAGCGCGCGGATTCCAGCGCGTTCTTCGCACTGAGCAGGATCATCGCCAGCGTGTACTCGGCCACCGGAACGCCGTTCGCCTCGGCGCTGCTCGACACGCGGATGCCGCGCTCCCACAGCTCAGGCGACACGATCCGCTTCACGGTGCCGGCGGCGTGGAAGACGGCACGCAGACGCGGCAGTGCGTCGAGCATCCGGGCGTCGAGCTGCGGCGCACCCCAGCCGGTGATCAGGATCTCGGCGTCGTTCGACGCACCGAGCCGCCCGAGCGGCCCGGCGTCCGAGGGCGCGAAGGGGCGTTCGTCCAGACGCACGAGCGCTCGCAATCGCGCGAGGCTCTGCGGCTCGAACAGCCGCGGGATGAGAGTGGGATCGGAGAGGGCGAACGCCGCGCTCGGAGAGCTCACGCGCGCACCTCGCCGTGGGTCGGCACGAGGTCGATGGTCCCGTCGGCCCAGCGGACCCGCAGCCGAGCGTCCTCGACATCGACCCCGGCCACCACCGAACGAGAGTCTGCGGAGGAGCCCTCGCGAACCGCATCCTCGTGCCTGGCGAGCACGACGAGCGCCGCCACGAGCTGTCCTGGTGCCGCGGTCGCCGACTGCTCGCACCAGGGCGTCGCCGACCAGGCCGTGAACGGGTTCGCGCCGCGGCGAACCGTCACGCCGCCGAGGTCGAGGCCCCGCACGGGGACCACACCGGTCGTCAGCCCGTCGGCGCGAGTGGCGAACGCGCCTTCGTCGCCGCTCGCATGGTCGTCGTCGACGGGCAGCGCCCAACCGCCGAGCCGGAAGCGCCAGGGGCCGGGGTCGTCAGGCCACCCGGAATCGGCGTCCTCCACGGCCGGGGGCTGCGGATCCGCAGCGGGCGCAGGCGTCCACCAGGCCAGCCGCAGTTCGTGGATGCCGTGCACGATCGACGCCGTGTGCACGACGGGGCCGCGGCGCAGCGAAGCCCAGCCGGCGGCATCCGAGCTCTCTGTGTCGAGCCAGTGCACGCGTGAGCGTGAGACCGCCACCGTGTCGCTCAGGTGCACGCGTTCGATGGCGTCGCGGTGCGAGGGCCGGCCGCGGGCGTCGAGCAGCGCGACGTGGGAATCGAGGGGCGCCGCGATCGCCTCGGGCGACAGCTCCGGCGAGGTGATGTTCGAATAGGCGAGGCGCTGATAGAAGGGGTTGTCCGTGCGCACGCCGCCCGCCGGGCCTCGGAATCCGTCGGAGCCGTGGTTCAGCACGCGCACGATGCCGTCGTGCGCACTGTCGATGACGAGCCATCCGGGTGCGGAGAGCGATCGCGTCACGATCTGTTCGCGTTCGACCGGCTCAGGAGTCGAGGTCCACTCGTCGTGTCCCTCCGGCAGCAGGAGCCCGAGGAATCCCTTGCTCGCCCAGTACGGTGACGCCCCGCTCGTGTAGAGCTGCCGCAGCGGCAGGAACTCGCGGTGCCAGCCGATCGGCAGCAGACCCTGCTCGTCGACGGCGCCCGCATCGACGAAGTGCGACACCACGCCGGTCCCGAGCACTCGCGTCGCCCCGGCGGGCAGCGGGCTGACACCGGCGATCGCCGCCGCCCAGAACGGCGCGAGCATCGCGAAGCGATAGGTCAGCGAACGTCCCTGCAGAAGCGGTGCGCCCCGTGAGCCGACGAGGTCGTGCGCCTGATCGACGAAGGCGGCGAGCCGCTCGCGGTGCACGGGAGCGAGGGCCTCACCGCGGATGCGCGAGTGCAGCAGCGGGTAGACATGCCACGCCCAGCCGGCGTAGTGGTCGAAGCTCTGCCGTGACCCGGTGGGACTCGTGCCGTCGGAGTACCAGCCGTCGCCGACGTAGAGGCTCTCGGCGATCTGCGCATTGCGGTCGAGATCGTCCTGCTCCCACGGGCCGCCGACCTGAGCGAGGAACGCCTCGATCACGTTCTGGAACCAGACCCAGTTGTTCGTGTAGCCGGCGGTTCCCACGACTCCCGCGAGCCAGTCGACGACGTGCTGGCGGGCTCGGTCATCGAGCGTGTCCCACAGCCAGGGTCGGGTCTCGGAGAGCGCGATGGCGATGGATGCGGCTTCGACGACGGCCTGCCTCCGCTCGGCGATCGTGGGCCAGCGTTCGGGGCTCGACGGATCGACTCCCGAGAGCAGACCCGACCGGAATCGGTCGAGCACTCGATGCGGGTCGTCGCCGCCGGCGCCCCGCACGCGGAACGCCGCGAGCAGAAAGGTGCGGGCGAATCCCTCCATGCCGTCGCTCCACGGTCCTGACGCGCTCGAGGGGCCGGGAAGGCGGATGAGCGAGCCCGTCGGCGAAGCGTACGGCGAGGTCGCGGAGAGCAGTGAATCGGCGAGATGCTGCCATGACCGGCGACTGCCGTCGAACCGCGGGCTGGAGTCGTCGTGCATCACCGTCACCCTCCGATCGTGCACTACGCTCCTGTACTCACGACACACTTCGGACAATTTCGATCAACCTGCGACAGCGTGCGGGTTGCCGACTCGACGCGAGGGCGCGGAGATGACTGCACAGAACCTGTTACCGAGAGCGCGACATGAGCACCTTCTGCGCCAGCTCGAACTGCACGGCAGCGTCAGTGCGGCGCACGTCGCCGACGAGCTCGGCGTCGCACAGGTGACCATTCGCCGCGACATCCTCGAACTCGAGAGATCCGGACTGCTGACGCGGGTGCACGGCGGTGCGATCGGGGTCTCGGCTCCGACGACGCCCCAATCGGCCCGCACCGACATCGGCGTCGTGGTGCCGAGCTCGATCGGTCACTTCCCGGTGATCGTGAAGGGGATGGATGCGGCGTCGCACGCGGCGCACGCACGGCTGATCCTCGCGACGTCGCAGTACCGTCACGACCTCGAGCGCCGACAGGTCGAACGACTCGTCGACCTGGGTGTCGACGGCATCATCCTCGCGCCGACCCTGCGGGGACGCACCGAAGCCGACCTGCTCGACTGGGTGCGCACGATCCCTGTTCCGGTGGTCTTCCTCGAGCGTCGACTGCGGTCGACGGGGCTCGCCGGGTTCGACAGTGCGCGCACGGATCATGCGGGGGGCGCCGTGCTCGCCGTCGAGCACCTCGCAGCGCTCGGCCATGAGCGGGTCGCGCTCGCGCTGTTCGACCGCACGCCCACAGCGCCGCTCATCCGCGAGGGCTACGCGCGCGCCGTCGTCGAGCTCGGGCTCGAGCCCGCCCCCGAGGTGGCGCTGCCGAAAGACGACGAGGACGACCTCGACGACGCGCTCGCCAGGGTTCTCGAGGCGTGCGCTTCGACGGGAACGCGCGCGGTGCTCGTGCACACCGACGTTCATGCGGCACGGTTGGTCGAGATGGCGGCGGATGCCGGCATCCGAGTCCCGGACGACCTCGCGGTGATCGCCTATGACGACGACACCGCGGCACTGGCGCTCGTGCCGCTCACGGCAGTGACCGCGCCCGGTCGCGACCTCGGTCAGCAGGCCCTGCGCACCCTGATGGATCGGATCGCCGAGGAGGGCGACGAGAGGTCGGCGCCGCGCCACCTCATGATGCTGCCCGGATTGACGGTGCGCCGCTCGTGCGGTGCCGCGACGTGAGGGGCGGGCGCGGAAAGGGCCGGCCGGCATCGCCGGTCGGCCCCACGTCCTGACCGCTCGTCAGCTGATCGCGGCTCGCAGTGCGGCGGCGGCGTCTCCCACGTCGTCGGCGCTGTAGATCGCGCTGCCTGCGACGGCGACCTGTGCGCCGGACGCCTGCACGGCGGCGATGCTCGATGCGTTGACGCCTCCGGCCACCGAGAACGCGACGCCCGATGCGGCCCCGTCGGTGAGCAGGCTGTCGAGCGTGTAGCCGTCCTGAGCCTGTTCGTCGAGACCGGCGTGCATCTCGACGAACTCGGCGCCGAGGCCGATCACCTGCTGGGCGCGTGCCGGCTTGTCGGCCACGCCGATCAGGTCGACGACGATGCCCTTGCCGTGCTTGTTCGCGGCCTTGACCGCGCCGGCGATCGTGCTGTCGTCGGCCGCGCCGAGCACGGTCACGAGGTCGGCGCCTGCGGCGAATGCCATGTCGGCTTCGAGCTCGCCGGCATCCATGGTCTTGAGGTCGGCGAAGATCACCTTGTCGGGGTGCGCATTCTTGAGCGCGGTGATCGCCGACAGCCCCTCGCTCTTGATCAGGGGGGTGCCGAGCTCGAGGATGTCGACGTGGGCGGCGGCGGCGGCGGCGAGCTCGAGGGCCTTCTCGGTGCTGAGCGTGTCGATGGCGAACTGCAGTTTCATGGGTGTTCCGTTCGTTCGAGGAGATGGATGGTGGGTCGGCGCGCTGTCACTCGAGGTTCGCGTGGCGCGGCCAGAGGTCGTCGGCGCTGGTGCCCTGGCGCTGCCAGAGTGCGTGGAAGAGTCCGTCGCCGATGATGACGACCGCCTGCTCGAACAGGCTCGCGGCGTACTGATGCGAGGCGGCGGCCGTGCGGTCCAGCTTCTGGGCGGCGGGCACGCGGATGCTCACATCGGCGAGCTCCGACAGGGCGGAGGTCTCTGCGGTGGTGATGGCGCCGACGCGTGCTCCGGCCGATGACGCTCGTTGCGCGGCGCGGACGATCGACTCGGTCGTCCCCGACCCGCTCGCGGTGAGCAGCATGTCGCCCGCTGCGATGGCGGGGGTGGTGGTGTCGCCCACCACGTGCACGTCGAGGCCGAGGTGCATGAGACGCATCGCGGTCATCCGCAGTGCGAGCCCCGAGCGCCCGGCGCCGAGCACGAACACGCGCTCGGCGTCGGCCACGAGGTCTTCCAGAGCGATGAGCTGGTGCGCGTTCGAGACGCTGGTGCGCTCGGCGACGTGCAGCAGCTCATTCGCGATGAGAGAGATGGCGGCGCCCGGAGACATGGTGGCGGTGAGAGGCATGTCTCCACTCTTGCGAGCATCCGCGCGCACAGCGCTCCTGCCTCAGGACCGTTGCACCTATTCGAAAGGAGGGGGTCGCTTAGAGTAGGTCATCATGAGCACCGACGACCACGCCCAGCCGACAGCCTCTCGTCGGCTGGCGGCCGATCATGCGCTCGCTCTCGCCGAGCAGCGCGATCGCTACGCCCTCACCCTCGAGTCGCTGCTCGCGACGCTGCGCTCGCAGAGGCTCGATGATCGTGCGGCGCGCACGATCGCCGTCGACGTCGCCGCGGGTGCGCTCGTCGGATTGCGCACCCTCAACGATGAGCAGGGTGCGGGCCTCGAACCTGTCACGGGCGCGTTCGAGCGCTTGCGCGGCGACCTCCGTCCGCTGGTGCGGTACAGCGAACTCGACGTGCAGTTCGTCGAGCCGCCGGCCAACGGCAGAGCGCTGCCCGGGGTGATCGCGCACTCGGCGCGCTCGATCGTGCGCAGCACCGTGCTGGCGATCGTCGACCGAGGCGAGACGCGGCGCGTGCGCATCCAGTGGGACTGCGACGGACTGAATCTGCTGATCGCCATCCGGGATGACGGCCGCGGAGATCTGACGACTCATGATGACGCGCTGCGCCCGATCGCCGAGCAGGTCTCGGCACTGGCCGGCGACCTGTCGGTGGCCTCGACGCCCGGGTGGGGGTCGGAGGTCGGCATCCGCCTGCCTCTCGATCCGCCCGCCGACGCGGGTGAGCTGCCGGATGCGATCGATGCGAGTCCGCGTGAGCGCGACGTGCTGCGGCTGGTGGCCGCCGGGCGGCGCAACCGTGAGATCGCCGAGACGCTGGGGGTGAGCGAGAACACGGTCAAGTTCCATGTCTCGAACCTGCTTCGCAAGTCCGGTGCGGCGTCGAGAGCTGAACTCGCGGCCATCGTGCGCGGCTGACCACTCCTTCGGATGGGGGCGTGCCCGCTCGGAAGGATGGGGTGGCGTGACGTCGGTCTCGCCTGCCTCTTGACTCCCGGGCTCAGAGTTCTAGCGTGGCAGGCATGTGCCGCAACATCGTCCCCCTGAACAACCTCGCACCGCCGGCCACCGACGACGAGTGCCACGAGGCCGCCGTGCAGTTCGTGCGGAAGATCTCGGGCACGAATGCGCCCTCGCGCGCGAATCGGGAGGTCTTCGACAGGGCCGTGGCCGAGATCGAGCACTCGGTACGGCAGCTGCTCGACGGTCTCGTCACGACTGCGCCACCCAAGGACCGCGACGAGCAGCGCGAGAAGCGACAGGCGCGCTCGGCCGAGAGGTACGAGGCGATCCGGGTCTTCCAAGAGGCCAAGCGCGCGGCGAAGGCGACGGCGACGGCCACGGCCACGGCGGCGGCGGAATAGGGCTCCTTGCGCCGTGCTCGGGAGGAGATCTCCTTGTCGGGCGGAGGATGCTCGCGCAGAATGCCGCCCCACAGCGAGAAGGCCTCCCGACACGGATGACCGCTTGTTCAGTCCCATCCCACCAGCCCCGCCCGCGGTACCGTCGACCGTCGTGCTCTCCGTGCTTCGAGAAAATCTTCATCCAGGTGCATCCAAACCCGGGGCTGCCGGGGAACAACTCCTATGAAGGGCCGCGCAGGGCGGTCCGGGTACAGGAGGAACAGATGCGCAAGACAGTCGCCGCCGGCCTCGCCGTCGGAATGATCACCGCTCTCGGTCTGGCCATGCCGGCCGGCGCCGCCACCACCCAGGCCGCACAGCTCTCGGTGCTGCACGCTATCCCCGACACTCCGGTCGACGTGTACGTCAACGGCGAGCTGACACTCGACGACTTCGCACCGGGAGATCTCGCCGGCCCGCTCGAGCTGCCGGCCGGTTCGTACGAAGTCGCCCTCACCGCTCCCGACGCCGCCGACGCGAGCGCTCCGATCCTCGGACCGGCGACGATCGCTCTCGAAGCGGGGGCGAACTACACCGCCGTGGCCCACCTGACCGAGGCGGGCGAACCCGGCCTCAACCTCTTCACCAACGACATCGCGCAGACGGCTCCCGGTCAGGGCAGGCTGACGGTGCGCCACACGGCCGCAGCACCCGCGGTCGACATCCTCGCCGGCGGATCGCCCGTGATCGAGAACCTCACCAACCCGAACGAGGCGAAGCTCGATCTTCCGGCGGGCACCGTGTCGGCGTCCGTCGCGCTGACAGGCACGACGGATCCGGTCATCGGCCCGGCCGACGTCGCGATCGCAGAGGGCACCAACACGATCGTCTACGCGTGGGGCAGCGCCGCAGACGGCAACCTGGCGATCGCCGCGCAGACGATCTCGGGGCTGCACTCCAACCCCGACGGCGTCCCCTCGGGCACCGCGGGCTACCTCGCGCAGCAGGATGCCTCGACGACGGCGCTCGTGTCGGCGGGTCTCGTGGCCCTCGCGATCTCGGCCGCCGTGGGCGCGGGCCTGATCGCCCGTCGTCGCCAGACGGTGCGCTGATGCTGCCAGGCACGCCGCGGAAGGCCGGTCGGCACCGCGTCATCATGACGCTCGGTGCCCTGGTCGCCGCGGCGTGCCTCGTGGCGTGCGCACCGGGAGGGGCGGGCGCGGATCTCCCTCCTTCCGTGGAGTCGCCCCCCACGACTCCTTCGCCCGTCCCTCCCACCACTCCGGTCCCGACGCCGACCAGCACGGTCGAGGTGCGGCCGGGCCCCCTCCCCGCCCCGACGACCCCCGTCGCTCCAGTGACCCTGACCATCCCCTCGCTCGACATCGAGATGCCGGTCACCGACGTCGGGGTCGCCGAGACCGGGCAGATGGAGCTGCCGGTCGACCCGGCCGTCGCCGGGTGGTACCGCTACGGAGCGGATGCCGCGAGTGCCGCCGGTCGCATCCTGATCGCCGCGCACGTCGACGCACCGGACTATCCGATCGGACCCCTCGCTCGCCTGCGTGACGTTCCCGTGGGCGAGAGCATCAGCATCACGGCAGCCGACGGCAGCAGCCGCGAGTTCGTCGTCGAGTCGCTGACCTACTACGAGAAGGCAGCGCTGCCGACGGACGAGCTCTTCCAGCGCGGCGGGCCCTCCGCGCTCGTGCTGGTCACGTGCGGCGGACCCTTCGACAGCCGGAGCGGGCACTACCGCGATAACGTGGTCGCTGTGGCGATCCCGCGATGAGGCGGGGTGATCACCGTGGAGAGGAGACTCCGGGTGGATGAGACCACCGAAGCCGAGGCGGCGCTCGACAGGCGCTTCGTCGCGGGCGACGAGCAGGCTCTCGCCGAGCTCTATCGACGCTGGTCGCCGGTCGTCTTCACCCTCGCGCTGCGCTCGCTCGGAGACCGAGGCGATGCCGAGGACGTCACTCAGCGCACGTTCGTGTCGGCCTGGAACTCGCGAGCGGGATACGACTCCTCGAAGGCCCGTCTGTCGACCTGGCTGATCACGATCGCACGGCGCCGCATCGCCGACACGTTCGAGGCGCGCGCCAAGGTGCAGCAGCTGCAGGCCGAGATGGAGCGTCTCACCCCGCCCGACGCACTCGTCTCGGAGTCGATCGATCTCTCCGAGACGCTCCTGCTCTCGAGTGAGCTGCAGCAGCTCGCCCCCGACGCGCAGGCCGTCATGCGGCTGGCCTTCTACGACGACCTGACCCACGAAGAGATCTCACGCAGAATGGGGATGCCGCTCGGCACCGTGAAGAGTCATATCCGCCGAAGCCTCGCCCGAATGCGCGACAGATTGGAGGTGCACCATGTCACATCTCGATGACGAGAAGATCGCCCTGATCGCGATGGGCGAACCGGCCGGATCCGAGGCCGACATGGAACACCTCGTCGAGTGCGAGAACTGTGCCGCCGAGGTCGCAGACATGTCCCGGGTGGCGCTCGTCGCACGCTCCAGCGTCGTCGAGGGCGACCTGGAATCCCCGCCCGCCGACGTCTGGTCGAGGATCCACGGCGAGCTCGGGCTGACGGCAGCGGTGGTCGCAGACCCGGCGTCCGCCGCGCTTTCGCGCGACTCCGAGTCGGAGCCCGCGCCGGAGTCGGATGCGACTCCCGAGGCGACGACGGGACCGGATGCCTCATCCACTGCCGTGCCGGCCGCCCCACCGCATCCACAGCATCGGGCTCGCGTGCGTTCGCGCCGCCGTTCGTCGGCCACGGT
The DNA here is from genome assembly GCF_904831005.1 of Microbacterium hydrocarbonoxydans. Taxonomy (NCBI): domain Bacteria; kingdom Bacillati; phylum Actinomycetota; class Actinomycetes; order Micrococcales; family Microbacteriaceae; genus Microbacterium; species Microbacterium hydrocarbonoxydans. The sequence continues at coordinate 2,821,187 of NZ_LR882982.1, forward strand.
CTGGATCCTCGCCGCATCTATGGCGCTCGTCGTCGCGATCGGCGCGGGGGTCTGGATCGCCCGCACGCTGACGCCGTCGTCCGCCGTGATCGCCTCGGCCGAGCTGGCGGCCTTCCCCGACCACCCCGACGCGGCGGGCGAGGCCCGGATCGATGACGACGGCGACGGTCGGCGCACGCTGACGGTGACCCTCGACGGTGATCAGCTGGCGGACGGCGAGTACCGCGAGGTGTGGCTGATCCGCGAAGACGGGCAGGCGCTGATCAGTCTCGGTGTGCTCGAGGACTCGTCGGGGACGTTCCGCGTGCCCGAGGGCGTCGACCTCGACGAATACCGCCTGGTCGACATCTCGTTCGAGCCCGTCGACGGCGATCCTGCACACTCCGGCGACTCGATCGTGCGCGGCAAGCTCGACTTCGCGTGAGCGAGGCCGACAGACGATCCGCGACCGGGCGGCTACGCGGCGCGCTCGCGCACCGCGGGCCGCGTGAGACGCGGGATCAGCGACGGCGTGCTGTCGCGGTACTCGATGTAGTCGGCCCGGTCGCCCCACTTCTTCTCGGCGCGCGCCTCGAGCAGCGGGATGCCGCTCACCCGTGTCAGCAGCAGGATGACGAACAGCGGCGACAGGATCGCGACCCACTGCCATCCGGCGAGCACCGGTGCTGCGGTCACGAAGACGCCGACCCAGATCACGATCTCGCCGAAGTAGTTGGGGTGGCGCGACCGCGACCACAGGCCGGTGCGGATGAAGTCGTCCTTGTTGCGCGGGTCGGCGCGGAACGCCGACTTCTGCGCGTCGGCCACGACCTCGATCGTCATCCCGAGCACCCACACGATGATCCCCACGACGGTCAGCCATCCGATGGGCGCTCGCGATGCAGCATCCGTGCTGATCGCGATCCAGGCCGCTGCAGCGGTGATCGACACCCACGCCCCCTGAATCACCCAGACCTGCAGGAAGCGCACGGGGGAGCCCTTGATCTCGTCGAATCGACCGTCGGATCCGGCCTTGTGCACGCGCATCGCCAGGAAGGATCCCAGGCGTGCAGCCCACAGGATCACCATCGCCGCGAGGATCCAGCTGCGCGCGTCGGGCAGGGGCGTCAGCAGCACGAGGGCCACCGAGATCGTGAGGAACGTGAGGCTGCCGGTGAGGTCGAAGAACCGCTCGGTGCGCAGGATCATCGCCGGGATGAACGCGATGATCTGGATCGCGAAGGCCGCGGCGACGGCGATCGTGAACAGCGGGATGCCGCCGACGGTCGCGCCGCCCTGGCTGCCGGCGAGTGCGACGAGGGCGCCGATGACGAGCGCCACGATGATCGCGATGACAGAGGAGCGCGAGGACTTCGGCGCGGAGGAGGTGGGGGAGGACATGGTGTTCTTTCCGGTTCTCAGAGGTACAGGTCTTCGACGGTGACGGCTGCGCGATCCAGCACGACGCTGCGCTTGAGCTTCATGGTCGGGGTGACCAGGCCACGATCGTCGAGGTCGGCGAACACCACGCTGAAGCGACGCACCTGTTCGCTGCGGGCGACGAGCGCATTGGCGGCGTCGACCGCGCGCTGCAGGTGGGCATGCAGCGTCGGGTCGGTCACGGCACGGATGTCGGTCTCGACGATCAGGGGGATGCTGACGCCTTCGGCATCCGCCCACGCCAGCGTCTGCTCGGGGTCGAGCACGAGCAGCGCAGACAGGTACGGCTTGCCCTCGCCGACCATGACCGCGTGCGACACGAGAGGGTCCGCTTCGACAGTGCTCTCCCAGCGGGTCGGCACGATCGTCTTGCCGTTGGAGGTCACGATCACGTCTTTGAGACGGCCCTCGAGCACCAGGCGTCCGCGCTCGTCGAGTCGACCGAGGTCGCCGGTGCGGAAGAAGCCGTCGATGAAGGCGCCCTCGTCGTGGGCGGGATTGCGATAGCCGCTGAAGACGCCGACGCCGCGAGCCAGTACCTCGCCGCCGTCGCTGATGCGCACGGTGAGCCCGGGCAGGGGCGGACCCACGGTTCCCGAGGAGATGCGACCGGGAAGGTTGCCGGTCAGCGGCGCCGTCGTCTCGGTCAGTCCGTAGCCCTCGATGACGGGCACGCCGATTCCGCGGAAGAAGAGCGAGAGCTCGGCATCCAGCGCCGCTCCGCCCGAGAGGATGTATCCGACGCGACCGCCCATCACCGTGCGCAGGCGCGCGTAGAAGAGAGCGTCGAAGACGCGGTGTCGCAGGACGAGCCCGAGGTCTCGCGCAGGGGTGCGGCCGGCGTCGAGCTGCTCCTCTCGGCGCCCCCAGGCGAGCGCGGTCGACCGGGCCAGAGCCCAGACGGCGGAGAGACCCTTGGCGGCTGCCTTGTCGGCCGCCGCGGCCTGGATCTTCTGCAGCACGCGCGGCACCACGACCAGGAATGTCGGGCGCAGGGTGTCGAGGGTCGCGACCACCGTCGAGGGGTCGGAGAGGTGCGCGATGCGCATGCCGCTCGCCAGGCAGATCAGCTGCAGGCCCCGCGCCAGCACATGTGCGAGGGGCAGGAAGATCACGGTGTTGCCGTCTTCATTGACGATCTCGCGGTAGGCGGCGGCGATGTTGAGCACCTGGCCGAGGAAGTTCCGATGCGTGAGCACGACGCCCTTGGGCTCGCCCGTGGTGCCGGAGGTGTAGACGATCGTGGCGGGGTCGTCCTGAGCCGCCGCGGTCCTGCGCGTCTCGAGTTCCTCGTCGGTGACCCCGGCGCCGAGGGCGACCAGTTCGGCGAGATCGCCGGAAGCGGCGGCATCCATGGTCCAGGCGCCGAGTGAGCCTTCGGGCACCTGCGTGAGCGCGGCCTGCAGAAGGTCCCTGTGCGCCGAGGTGCCGCCGATGGCCAGACGCACGCCGGCGTCGGCGATGATCGCGTCGACCTGCGACGGCGACGACGTCTCGTAGACCGGCACGACGACGGCGCCGGCGAACCAGGATGCCAGGTCGGCGACCGCCCACTCGTAGCGCGTGGGCGCCATGATCGCGATCGGGTCGCCAGGCTCGATGCCTCGGGCGATGAAGCCCTTCGCCAGCGCGCGAACCTGATCCGAGAAGGCCCGGGTGGTGACCGGGTGCCAGGTGTCACCGGCAGCCGTTCCCTCGACCTCGAAGGCGACGTGGTCGGGAGCTGCCGTGGCGCGTGCGACCAGAAGGTCGGTGACGTTGCGATACCCGTCGAGGTCGGCCAGCGGCGGGGTCGACGATTCGATCATCGGAACTCCTCTCGGGCGCGCGGGAACGCGCCCATCTGCAGCTGTTCGGAGCCGAGGAGGAATCGGATGGGTGTGTCGTGCGTGTTCGGAGACGAGTCGTGTCCCCCGTGCGGGGGATGCGGTCGCCGGGACGGCTCCGTATCGTGCTGCACATGACCGAACCAGACGAGAACTCGATGAAGAAGCCGGGTGCCGGCATCGCCCTCGGGATCGCGATCGGCCTTCCGATCGGCGCCGGGGCAGGGATGCTGCTGTTCGACAACGTCGGTGTGGGGGCGGGATTCGGCCTCGCGCTCGGTGTGGCGCTGGGCGCCGGTTTCGAAGCCTCATGGAAGAACGACAAGTCGGAGAGCTCCGAGAACTCCGAGGAGTGACGCTCAGCCCATCGGGACGTTCAGCCCCGCAGCCCACTCTCGAATCGCCTGACGCTCCGACTCGTTGCAGACGTAGCCGGTTCCCTGGCTCTCCGATCCGTTGCTCAGCGACCACTGGTCGTAGTAGGTCAGCGCGAAGCAGTCGGCCATGACCTCATCGCTCCCCTGGAACAGGCCCCGGGTGAAGAGATCGTGGTACGCGCCGGAGTAGTCCTCGGCGCCGTGATCGTCGGCGTGCTGATAGACGTGTGCGAGTTCGTGCATCACGAGCATCTGATTCATCCAGGTGCTGCCGACTTCGTTCTCGGGCAGCAGATGGATCGTCAGGGGATCGGCGGTGAGCACGCACCCGATGTTCTCCCGCCCAGGCGCAGCCCCACTCGCGCACACCGACGCGCCATCCCATCTGATGTCGATGAAGCCGTTCCCCGCGGCGTCGACGATGCCCTCCGTCAGCGAACCCGACGTGTTCGCTCGACGCGCCTGGGCGTCGGAGACGCTCTGTTCCAGCGCGGCGCGAAGAGCCGCGGCTCGTTCGGCGATGGGCCTCGCCTCATGAATCCCGATGGTCGGGTCATCGGCGCGCTTCTCGTCTGAACGGAACGTTCTGAGGTCGGCGACGAGCGGCGCGACGGGGTTGCCCTCGAGCTGAGCGGCCAGCTCGAGGATCCTGGGCTGATCCGCTCTGAACGACGCGATCTGCTCTGCGGCCTGCGGGTCGGTCGGCATCTGCGGAACCGCCGGGGTATCGGGGGCGGTGTCGTGCGTTCCCGGACGCCCCGACGTGGTCACCGCTGCACCGAGTCCCAGCACCGCGATGAGGATGAAGAGCGCGACGACTGTGAGGCACCCGCAGCCGGCGAACCACCATCCGGCGCCACGTCGACGTGCCGGCGCCGGTGGCGAGGCCACGTGCGGCGCCGGGTAGCCTGCGCCGTGGGGCGCGGCGGTGAACCCGGTCCAGCGCTCACCGTCCCACCATCGCTGATTCCCGGAACCGTCGTCGTACCATCCGGCGGGCATGCTCATGCTCATCCTCCCTCCGCGCTCAGCTCAGGACGTCACCGGCGGTCAGAGGTCTTCCCACGGGGTGAACTCGACCGTCACGTCGTCGCCGTCGACGGTGTACGCGCCGATGAGGTCGGTCTGGTAATCGGTCGTGCCGGTCCCCGACGAGGTCCCCCCCTCCGGGCGGTACCAGAAGACGACGTCGACCATGAATCGGTGGCCGGTCCGGAAGCTCACGTCGTACGGTGCCCGAATGACCCCGATCGTCGATGGATCCTGTTGCCTCAGAAGCAGGGGACACGCGGCATCCACCGAGGTTCCGGGTTCCACACAGGCGTTGGCCTGGGCGTTCGCCGCGTCCAGCAGGGCCGTCTGCAGCGCCTCGGTCGCAGCCACCGAGAGTTCGGTCGTCGCCGTCGGCGGGGTGGCCACCAGCTCACCGGGCGCGATCGTGAAGTACGTGCCCATGTCGGGACCGGTCAGATCGTAGACGGCGGGATACACCTGCACGGGCTCCGATCGGGAGTCCGCAGACACTCCCTCGACTTCCTTCACGGCGAGCTCGACTCCGGCCCCGGCGAGATCGACCTGCTCCACACCGGTGAGAGCGATGCTGTCCCGCACGACCACGGTCGCCTCGACCGTCAGCGGCGCGTCCGGGCGCCATCCGGGCTGCAGCAGCCAGTAGGCGCCCGCATCCCTCGTCATCGTGAACGTGTGGGTGAAGGTCTGCGAGGCGAGCTCCATCACAGCCGTCACCTCGGCGGTGTCGCCCTCCCGCGTGTTCGTGGTGACAGACACCACCTCGATACGCTCGGTGGCGGCGCCGAGGACGTCATCGGTCAGGTACGCCGCATCGGTGCCGGAGGCGTCAGGGTCGACGATCTGGGCGGCGGCTGACGCGTCACCGGCGGCGATCGCCGCCAGATACGAGCTCACCGAGTCCGAAGGGTCATGGGAGTCGGACACCAGCGCCGCCGCCGTCAGATAACCGCCGACCGCCAGCGCGACTGCGCCCAGCGTGATCCAGATGCGTCGCCCGCGCCGTGCCGCAGGCGGCGTCGGTGAACTGCCAGTCGTCGAAGTTGTCGTCACTGTCCGATCCCTGTCCCTGAGGTGCTCATCGAGCTTTTCCGACTCAGACTACGGCGTCATCCGGATGCCGTCGGGAGGTTGTCGAGACGTCGGCTGACCGGGACGGCGGCGCCCTTCTCCCTCTCAGCATCCCCTCGCTTCCCTTCGAAGCTCTCGGTACGCTGGCGGGTAACCTGCGCGATCGGGAGTGAGCGCACGTCAGACGGAGGGTGAAAATGGGCAGTCTCGCAGATGTCAGGGGCCGGTTGAAGCAAGCCGCGATCGATGCGTGGATGGCAGAGAACACGTACACGCAACTGGACGACAGATATGTCACCACGTACGGTCCCGCCGAACAGTACGAGGTCTCGCGACCCACGGAATCCGGACCGTTCACCTGCACCGTGTCGTCTGACGCCGTCTGGGGATTGGGGTTCTCCGAGGAGCCCGAAGACACTGAATCGCGGATCGAAGACGTTCGCGCTCGTCTCCAAGAGGGATGGGACACGATCGTCACGTCCATCGACGACTCGGTCGTCGATTGGGAGGAGCTGCCCGAGGCCTCGTCGATGGACGCTGTCGACACCGCGTGTGCCTCGATCATCTCGAAACTCGGCGGCGCGACCATGAATGAGGCAGCGTCGGTGACGACTGTCGGAGGCGACCTCGCCTCCGCCATGAGCCGGATGTTCCATGAGTCGGACTGCATCGCCAGCCCGGCCCTCAACGACTTCAAGACTCGGTACATCGACGAGGGCGGGCTCCGGTCCCTCCGGTTGACCGCCATGGTCGAGGTCGTCCAGCAGGCCGCACTCGCCGAGCAGAACGTTCTGGCCAAGGCCAAGGAAGACCTCGATGAGAGGCTCGAAGGCCACGTCGACGCGTTCCGATCGCTCTCCGGTCGGGGCGGCGGCGATCCGAAAGCCGTCCTCGCGGTCGTCGGGGCGGCGATCGCCGGCGTCGCATTGTTCGTGCCCTCGGGCGGAACGAGCGCGCTCGTGCTCGCGGGTGGGGGAATCCTCGTCGGCCTCGCCGACAAACTCACTCCGCCCACACCCGCCACTGAGGAGAGCATCAGCTTCTCCGACGTCGAGGGAGGGCTCTCCTCCCTCTCGTCGAGCCTGCGTGAGCTTTCCCGCGCGCTCTACCGCGAAGAGACGTCGTTGCGGACTGCCCTGAACGAGACGGCGGATTCCGTCCGTGCGAACTCCGCCGCGTTCATGCTGACCCCCGCCCCCCTCTACGATCTCCTCCCCGCCGCCGACTTGCACGTCGAGCCGGCGCGGGCGTACAACCTGGCACGCTCGTACATGCCCAATGCCGCCGAGTACGCCCGCGGACAGGCAGACCCCGTGGTCCAGTTGGGCACTCTCTTCGCTGAGACGACGACGCGGCCCTATTCGGTCGGCTCGAGCATGAACGGCCCCGGCAACGCCGTCATCTCCGTCACGACGATGGCCAGCACCCTCTTGCAGGAGTTCGCCTTCGATCTCGACAACGGCGCGCGCAACCTCGACCTCGCCATTCAGGACTACGAGGAGTACGAGGCATCCACCGCCACGGATCTGCAGGCGATGGCCGACCAGGTCGCCTCCGGCGTCACGCACACCGGCACGCAGGACGAGTCGCTCATCGCGCCGTCGCACGGTGCCGGCGGCGTGAGCATCCGGCAGCTCATGGAGTGACGGCGCTCGCCGCCGAACGGCGGGCTGAACGAGGGATGGAGGGGCTGACGGGAATCGAACCCGCGCTATCTGCTTGGGAAGCAGAAGTTCTGCCATTGAACTACAGCCCCGTACCTGCATCCGAGGAGCAGGTGAACGCAAGCCTACCCGCCTCGCCCGTCACGTCAAAAGTGTCGGCGGCGTGTGTGACTAGGCTGGTGCCGTGCTTCTCAGCGACCGCGACATCAGGGCAGAACTCGCCGCCGGCCGTATCGGCCTGGATCCGCATGAACCGGAGATGATCCAGCCGTCGAGCATCGACGTGCGGCTCGACCGCTACTTCCGCCTGTTCGACAACCACAAATACCCGTTCATCGACCCGTCGGTCGATCAGCCGGAACTCACGCGCCTAATCGAGGTCGATCCTGAGGAGCCCTTCATCCTGCACCCCGGCGAGTTCGCGCTGGGAGCCACCTTCGAGCAGGTCTCGCTGGCAGACGACATCGCCGCGCGGCTCGAGGGCAAGTCGTCTCTCGGGCGGCTCGGACTCATCACGCACTCGACCGCCGGGTTCATCGACCCGGGCTTCACGGGGCACGTGACGCTCGAGCTCGCGAACGTCGCCACCCTGCCGATCAAGCTGTGGCCGGGCATGAAGATCGGGCAGCTGTGCTTCTTCCGGCTGACATCGCCTGCCGAGAACCCCTACGGTTCGGGACCCTACGGCAACCGCTATCAGGGGCAGCGCGGTCCGACGGCATCCCGGTCGTTCCAGAACTTCCACCGTACGAACGTCGGAACCACCGACGTCGGAGCCGTAGGAGGCTGAGATGAGCGATGACAGCAACGACCCGTACATCCGACCGGAGGATGCTGTCATTCCGCCGCCTCCGCCCGAGGCGCCGATCCCGGAGGGGCTGATTCCGTCATCCGCCGGGGCCGAGATCCCGAACGCGGTGATCCCTCCGCCTCCGCCCGAGGCGATGCTCCCCGAGACGAGGAGGTCGCGGCCGAAGCCGGCGATCCTCACGGGTGATCAACCGGCACCGGTGGCGCCTGACTGGGCACAGCCCTCGGTCGCTCCCGAGGTGCCGACCTCCGGCGGGTACCGCGTGCTGTCGGCTGTGATCTTCGTGTTCCTGATCGTGCTGCTCGTGGCGGCCATCGCCGGAGCGGTCTACCTCGGCACGACGATGCCGTTCGCACAGTCGGCGGGTGGGTTCGAGGCGACCACCGCAGCCACTGTGGCCCTGTGTCATGGCTGACATCCGCTACGACCCTGAGGTCGACGCTGCGTATGCGACGATCGGACGCCCGATCCGCCCCGGCGAGGCGTCACGGCAGGTGCCGGTACCGCTGCCCGAGGGGCTGGCAGGCGAGTTGATCGTCGATTTCGATCGCGACGGACACCTGCTCGGGATCGAGATCCTCGGGGCCTCCATGCTGCTTCGGGCAGAAGACCTGCGGGGTCACTGACGAAACGCCCCGCCTGACCTGAGTCAGACGGGGCGTTCGCGCAGATCGGATGACGTCAGGCGTCGCGACCGCGAGAGAATCCGGCGTCGAAGCCGCGCTCGTAGGCGTGCTGCGCCATGCGGGCGTCGCGGGGGTGACCGTTGTGGCGGTGGTCGCGACCGTGGTGCCCGTCGTGGTCGGTGTGGGCGTGGGCGTGGGCGTGGGCGTCGGCGAATCGATCGTGTCCTCTGTGGCCGTGGCGGCCGACACCGCGCCCCGGGGCGAATCCGGGTCCGAACCCGTGGCGTCCGAAGCCGTGGCGACGACCGCGTCCACGGGGGAGCGGCGTCTGCTCATCCCAGCCGAACGCACGAGCGATCTGCTCGAGCGAGGCCACGGTGGTCTCGAGGTCTTCGGCGCTCACCGCGTCGGTGACCTTGGCGCGGATGCCGTCGACGATGCCGCCGAGGCGCTCCCTGGCGGTGCGGCCCTCGTCGGTGAGCGTCCAGCCGTCGCCGTCGGCGACGACCCAACCGCGCTCGACCAGGCTGTGCAGCTTGTGAGCGTTCAGGGGGCGACGGGCGGCGACCGCGCCGTCGATGATGTTCAGCATCCGCCAATCGCGGCGGCTGGCGTGCTCACCCTCGAAGGCGGAGGCGAACTCGGCCGCCATCAGGCGGTCGACGGCCTTCAGCCAGTAGCCGAAGGGGCGGGAGGTGCTGTCTGTGTTCTGAGTGTCAGAGGTGTGCATGAGAAGAATCCTTAGATGTCATGGAGCATGTGCTTGTCACTATGCATGTATATGTAGTGTGACATGCAGTACGGATGCATGTCAAGTCGCATGTAAAATCGTCGTGTGAGTGCCGCAGAGAACGACCCCACCGAGGCCATCGCCCGCGCATTGTCGCGCCTGCGAGGGCGCCGTCCGGGCGAACGCGGCCGCGGTCCGCGCGGCATGGGTGGGCCGCACGCCTGGCATGGAGGACCGCACCCCGACCACTTCGAGCACGGCGAGGGCCATCGCCACGCCGGGCATCCCGGCATGCCGCCGTGGGCGAGCGACCCGTCCGGACGCTTCGGGGGGCCGGCGCGCATGCGGATGCTCGAGGCGCTCGCCGCGGCATCCGCGCCCTTGAGTGTGAGCGACCTCGGCGCGGCGATCGGCGTCGATCAGCCGCGCGCCTCGCGGCTCGTGCAGCAGGGCGTCGCGCACGGTTTCGTGCGTCGGGAGGCGGACCCCGATGACGCGCGCCGCACCCGCATCGCGCTGACCGATGAGGGGCGCAAGGTCGCTCGCGGAATGCGCGGTGAGCGGCGCGAAGCACTCGGCAAGGCGCTCGCGGCGTTCACGGATGACGAGCGCGAACAGCTCGCCGCACTGCTGAACAAGCTCGCCGACAACTGGGAGAGCTGAGCGCTCGATCGGCGTCACGCTGGCGACCATGGCATTCGCTGTCGGCATTCCGGAACGCTGCTCCGGTGTTCCGGAATATGCTTCTGATCTGGTCGAAAAGCGCCTGATTCTGGCGTTCGAATGTCGGTGGCCGCGAGTTGGATGGAGGCATGTCATCCCGCACTCGCACCCTCGTCGATCAGGTCGTCGCCGACCTCGATCGGGTGCTGTCCGACGATGCGCTCGCGGGGCTGTCCGATGCCGAACGGGTAGAGCTGCTGCAGGCGGCCGGCGCGGCGTTCCGGCGGGTCGAGGCCGTCGTGGTCGAGACGATCGCCTCGGCCGATGCGGTGGACTTCCCGCATTCCACGGGCTGCCGCACACCGAATGAACTGCTGCAGCGCACCCTGCTGACAGACGTGCGCGGGGCGTCACGGGTCGAGAAGGTCGTCGCTCTGATCCGACGGAACGTGAATCTGGTGTCGGGCGATCGGCTGCCCGCGCGGTGGCCGGCGTTGCGAGAGGCGCTGCTCGACGGCGCGCTCGGAGTCGAGGGGATGCTCGCGGCCACCGAGCCGCTCGAGAAGGCGTCGTATCGCATCAGCGTCGATGATCGGCTCGAGGCCGACTTGTGCCTTGCCCGGGCGGCGCGTGGCATCAGACCTGATCCCGAGGGCGGCCCCGATGACGAGATCCAGGGTCCGGCGCCCACCCTCGACGAACTGAAGCTGCTTGCCGAGACGTTGGTCGCGCTGCTCGACCCCGACGGAGACGAACCCGGCGATGAGCCCACCCGGCGACGAGGTATCACCCTCGGGCGGGTGCGCGACGGACTGCGGTCGATCAAGGGGTATCTGACGCCCGAGGTCGCCGCGCAGCTGGAGCTGATCCTCGACGCACAGAACAACCCCAAGGGCGACGGTCCGCCGATGCCGGGCGTGACGTTCACGCAGGGGGAGGGCGATGCCGACGAGGGTGGTGCTCACGGGGGCGATGCCGACGAAGATCCGTTCAACTCGGATCCGCGTAACGTCATCGACGACCGCACGCCCGCGCAGAAGAGACATGATGCTCTCGCCGCGGCCTTGGCGATCGCCGCCCGTCACCGCGACATGCCCACGCTCGGTGGTGCAGGCCCGGTGCTGGTCGTGACGGTCGACGCGAAGGACCTCGAGTACGGCACCGGGCGCGCGAGCGTGAGCGGTGCGTGGGGGCAGCTGCCCGTGAGCGTCGCCTCGCACGTCGGATGCTCGGGGACGATCCAACGGGTGCTGTGCGATGAGGGCAGGATCATCGGGATATCGACTACCGACCGCGTCTTCACGGTGCATCAACGCCGGGCGATCGTCGCCCGCGACAAGGAATGCCTGATCCCCGGATGCCACGTCCCGGCGTCCTGGTGCGAGATCCACCACGTCGTGGAGCATGCGAGGGGTGGTCCGACGCATACGGATAACGGTGTGCCGTTGTGCTGGTGGCATCACCGATCCCTGGGCAGCTCGGGGTGGGAGATCCGGATGGAGGAGGGGCTCCCGCAGGTACGCGGACCGAGGTGGTGGGATCCCGAGCGACGTTGGCGCATCCCCCGACTGAGCGTTCCATCGCGGGTGCACGCACACGCACACGCGCACGGGCACGAGCACGCAGGGTGATGCGGCTACTGCTCTGCGCCCTCGGCTGCGCCTGTGCCTGCGTGTTCGCCTTCGGCCGCGCCGAACGCGAGCGAGGCCTCATCGTCGACCGACAGCGAGAGCACCACCGTCTCGACCACCGGGTGCGCCTCGATCTGCTGCTCGATCTCGCGGAGGCGTCGGGCGATGTCGTGTTCGCGGGCGTCGCCGGTCAGATCGACCTCGGCGACGATGAACAGCCGGTTCGGACCCACGTACTCGATGTGCAGATACGTGAGCCTCTGGATCTGCGGCGACGCGAGCAGTGCGCGCCCCACCCGGTCGCGCAGCTCCGGAGACGCGTTCGACCCCACCAGGAAGGCGATGTTGCGTCCGATCAGGATGATCGCCACGATCCCCAGAAGGATGCCGACGAGGATCGACCCGATGGCATCCCACGCGGCGACGCCCGTGACCTGATGCATGGCGATCGCACCGGCGGCGATCGCGAGTCCGATCAGGGCGGCCATGTCCTCGAAGAACACCGCCCGCAGCGTGGTGTCGCTCGTCCCGAGCACGTAGTCCCACGTCGACGACCCTCGCTCGCGGGCGAGCCGCCGCGATTTCACCATCGCCTGAGTGAACGACGCTCCCTCGAGCACGAACGCGATGCCGAGCACCGTGTATGCGACGGCGGGGCTCTCGACGGGGCCGACGTCCGACAGTTCCTGCACCCCGTGCATGATCGAGACGATCGACCCGGCGGTGAAGATCCCGAAGGCGGCGATCAGCGACCATACGAACGCCGCGCGGCCGTAGCCCAGCGGGTGCCGCGCATCCTTCACACGGGCACCGCGGCGGTCTGCGATGAGCAGGAACACCTCGTTGCCGGCATCCGCCCACGAGTGAGCGGCCTCGGCGACCATCGATGCAGACGCGGTGATGACCGCGGCGACCGTCTTGGCGATCGCTACGAGGATGTTGGCGAGGAAGGCGATGATGACCGTCACGCGGTCAGGTTACTCCCGCCCGAGACGCGATCAGGCGCGCTGCGTGGCCTTCACCGGCAGCAGCAGCAGGAACCCGGCGATCAGCACGAGCACGATTCCCAGGATGCCGTACGACGTCGAGCCCGAGAGCACGATGAGCAGCGTCCAGGCACCGGATGCCATCCAGCTCGCCGCTCGCCCTGTGGTGGCGTAGAGGCCGAAGATCTCGCCCTCGCGCCCCGCGGGAGTGATGCGGGCGAGGAACGATCGGGATGCCGCCTGCGCGGGGCCGACGAACGCGCAGAGCAGCAGGCCGCCGATCCAGAAGACGATCGTGCCGGCATCCACCAGGAAGAAGACGGCGAGCCCCGCGATCACCATCGAGGCGAGCGAGATGAGGATGATCCGCTTGGGGCCGAAGCGGTCGTCGTAGCGGCCGGCGATGATCGTCGAGACTCCGGCGATGAGGTTCGCGGCGATGCCGAAGATCACGAGGTCGAGGAACTCGAAGTCGAACACCTGGCTGGCGATGACGGCTCCGAAGGCGAAGACGCCGCCGAGCCCATCACGGAACACCGCGCTCGACAGCAGGAACCAGAATGTCTGACGGGTGTCGGGGTTGCGGTAGAGGCCGACGACGTCCTTGATCAGCAGCCCGTACGACGCGAAGAAGCCGACCTTGCGCTCGGGACGCCCGAGCGAGGGCTCCGGCACGTTGAGGAAGATCGGGATCGAGAAGACGATCGCCCAGATCGCGCACCCGACGGCGATGATGCGGAACGGCAGCCCGCTGTCTTCGGGCAGGCCGAACCAGTCGAGCATGTAGAAGATGACGACGAGGACGAGAGCGATGATCCCGCCGATGTAGCCGAATCCCCAGCCGAGCCCCGAGATGCGGCCGACGGTCTTGGGGTTCGCGATGCCGACGAGCATGGCGTTCGAATTGACCGCAGCGATCTCGCCGAACACCGAGCCTGCCGAGATCAGCGCGACACCCAGCCAGAACAGCGTCGGCGTGGGCTCGACGAACCACAGACCGAGCATGCAGGCGATGAGTGCGCCGGTGCCGATTCCGAGCCACAGCTTCTGGCGCCCCGCGGCATCCGCTCGCTGACCGAGCACCGGCGCGATCAGGAGGATCGCGATGCCGGCGATCGTCGAGCCGAGACCGAGGCCCGACGCGAGATCCGCTTCGGCGGCTTCGCGGATCGGGTCCTTCGCGTCGAGGCCCGCGATCGACGCCGGCAGGAACGCCTCGGTCGTCAGGTACAGCGCCGTGAAGATGAAGGTCAGGATGACGGTGTTGAAGGGCTGTGTCGCCCAGTCCCACAGGGCCCACGAGTAGACCTGCTTCTTCGGCGCGGGGATCTCACCGCGCAGGTCGAGGCCGATCACGCCGACCGCGCCGCTGTTGGCCGTCGCAGCGGGCTCGGGCACGGCGCCGCTCTGCGGGGATTCACTCATGCTCGAAGTCTGGCGGCGCGGGGTGAACGGACGGTGACGACGCGCCGCGAGGTCCCCCCTGCTCGGCGCCCGCCCTCACGCATACGATGCCGCGAGCAACTCGGCGAAAAGCTCTTCGGCATCGCGTTCGACGCGGCGGCGCGTGAACCAGTCGCAGATGTTCACGCAGTCGCGATGCAGCAGATCCAGGCCCTGCGGGTTCGCGATGATGTCGACGATCTGCGGCAGGTCGATCACCCGCACCCGGCCGTCGTGCACGAGCAGGTTGTAGGCCGAGAGATCGCCGTGCGCGAAGCCCGCCGCAGCGAAGATGCGCATCAGCTCGACGATCTGATCGTAGAGACCGGCCAGTTCGGCGCGATCCCAGCGCACGGCCGCGAGCCGGGGTGCCGCGACGCCGCTCGCCTCGCCGATGAACTCCATCAGAAGTTCGGTGCCGTTGACCTGCACGGGGTACGGCACGGGTGCCCCGAGCTCCCACATGCGGCACAGCGCATCGAACTCCGCGAACGACCACTGCTGGGCGGCGACCGCCCGGCCGTGCCCGCTCTTCTTGGCGAGCGCCCTGGTGTCGCGGGTGTTCCTCGTGCTGCGGCCCTCGGTGTAGACGCCCGAGCGGTGGAAGCTGCTGTGGTCGCTGTCGCGATAGCGCTTGGCGGCGAGCAGGGTGCGCTGACCGGGGCCGTCCGGCACCGCCCGCTCGAGCAGGAACACGTCGGCCTCCTTGCCGGTCTTGAGGATGCCGAGCTCGGTGTCGAGCGCGCCGGCGCTCGTCACGACCCAGGCGGGCCGGGGCAGAGGTCCGCGCTCAGAGGGAGTGATCGCCGGCCAGGTGGTCCAGCGCTGGCCCTCGCCGGGTTCGACATCGGCGAAGGTCGGTACGGATTCGAAAGGCGAAGCGTCGAACGTCGACACCTCAGAGAGACGGGAAGAGGATGCTTCAGACGAAGCGAAGAGATCAGACACGGTGTGGCTCCTGAAGAGGGAGGCCATGCGCGGATCAGGAGCGGGAGGCCTCGAGAGGAAGGATGTCGGCGAGGGGCACGACAGAGACGGTGTTCATGTCATCCACTCCTCTCGCTCTGGCCTTCCGGGAGAACCCCGGTGCGTCGTCGAGCCTAGGGGCGGAGGCGGATGCTGTCCAGACCCGTCCGGACGAATGGTCGGATGCCGTGGACGCCGCGTCGGGCGGGGGCACCTCGTCCCTGTGAGTCTTGAACCATGACGACGACCGCGCCCGTACCCGTGACGACCGCCCGCGCCGAGAGCATCCGCTACGGCGGGCTCATCGTGCTCATGCTGATGGGGTTCCTGCTCGTCACGGCGGAGTTCCTGCCCAACGGCGTGCTGACCGAGATGGCCGACGCGCTCGGCGTGACCCCCGGCCAGGCGGGCCAGACCGTCACCGTCACTGCTCTCGTGGGGCTCATCGTGGCGCCGACGATCGGCCTCATGTTCCCTCGCCTCGACCGCCGCTCGCTGCTGGTCTGGATGGCGCTCGCCGCAGCGGTGTCGAATCTCATCGTGGCGATCGCGCCCAACCTCATCGTCGTGCTGCTCGCCCGGTTCCTGCTGGGGGCCGCGATCAGCGCCTTCTGGGCCATGTCGATCACGGTCGCAGCTCGTCTCGCGGGCCCCGCGCACCTCGGCCGCGGCGTCATGTTCACCTCGGCAGGCGTCTCGCTCGCGACGGTCGCCGGCGTGCCCATCGGAGTGATGCTCAGCGAGATCGTCGATTGGCAGACGGTGTTCGCGATGGCAGGAGTGCTCATGGTGCTGCTGGCCGTCGCGCTGCGATTCACGCTGCCTGAGGTGCCGGCCGAGCAGGCGTCGAGCATCCGCCTTCTGGTCGACACCGTTCGTCGCCCCGGCATCGGCCTCGGCATGGTCGGTCACGTTCTCGTCGTGCTCGGACACTTCCTCGCCTACACATACGTGCGACTGGCGCTCGAGCGCATCCCCGAGGTCGACGGGTCGACGATCATCCTGCTGCTCGCACTCTTCGGTGTCGGCGGGCTCGCCGGCAATCTCGGACTCGGGTTCTTCATCGACCGCACCTTCGCGTTCTTCGCGGTGTTCGCGCCGCTCGTGATCGCGGCCTCGGTGCTGTCGATGATCTTCCTGTCGGGGTCTGTGCTCGGCATCGGGATCGTGGTGGTCGTCTGGGGCTTCTTCTTCTCGTCCTGGCTGCTCGTGATCAACACCTGGGTCGGCCACCGCACGCCCGACCGCCTCGAGGCCGGGGGAAGCCTCGTGGTCGTCGGGTTCCAGGGCGCGATCACGATCGCCGCCGGCGTCGGCGGACTGCTGGTCGACACTCTCAGCGTCGAGGTCGTCTACGTCGTGGGCGCAGCTGCGCTGCTGGTAGGCGCCGTGCTCTTCGGCATGTCGAACCGCATGAGCACCGCCGCGGCGGCGAAGGTCGTCTGAACCGGCGGATGCTGAGGCTCGGGTGCGCTCGGGTGCACTCAGGCGCACTCAGGCGGGGACGGCGGTGAGCTGTGATGCCCTCCAGGCCGACGGTGTCAGCCCGGTGCGGCGGCGGAAGGCGCGGCTGAACCCCTCGTCCGAGGCGTAGCCCAGCTGGCGGGAGGTCTCGCTGACGGATCGGCCCGCGCTCAGCATCCGCTTGGCGGCGTCGATGCGCACCTCGGTGACGTAGTCGGCGGGCGAGCGACCGATCGCGCTGCGGAAGCGCTCGGCGAACACAGAGCGCGACATGGCTCCGATGCTCGCGAGGCGCTCGACGGTCCAGTCACGGCCCGGCTGCTCGTGGATCGCTTCGACGACGCGGTCGAGGAACGGGTCGTTCGAGACCGACGGCCAGCCCGCGGGTGCGCAGCCGTTCGCCGCCCAGGCGCGGATGACCGAGAGCAGCACGGTCTTGGCCATCATCCGGCAGATCACGGGGTCGCCCTGGCGCGTGGGGCACGTGGCCGGATCGGTCGGCCCCATGCTGCCGGCCAGGGCTGCGGCCGCGGGTTCGAGCGCGGCGAACGACATGACGGTGATCGGATCGGGAAGAAGCGCGGCGACCATCGAGGCGCTGTCCGAGAACTCCAGGTCGACGACGACCAGATCGGTCGTTCCGTCGGATTCGAGGGCGATCGACGTGCGGCCGAGCGTCAGGAACGCATCTCCGGCGCCGAGATTCGCGCTGAGCGGTCGATCGTCGACCGCGACGAGCCGGTTCGCGCGGTCGACGTCGAGGCGGCATCCGGCGGTCAACGGGGGATGCCCGTGCACCGAGCCCGAGGCGATGTAGACGAGAGTGGCGGCACCCGAGGGAATCGGCAGCACGCCACCCTGGACGAGGGCGACGCGTCGGGCGATGCCGACGCGCAGGTCGACCGAGTCGAGCACCTGCCCGAGGGCTGCGGAGTCGACGGTCACCATGCCTTCGGCAACGCCCGGGCGCGCATAGCTATTCCGGATACGCTGAACGAACCCCCACCCGAGGAGTCCCGTGTTCCGCACACCCGACCGCCTGTTCCGAGTCCTCGCGATCGCCGAGGCGATCACCTGGACGATCCTGATCTCGGCGATCATCGCCCGTGCCACCGGCGCGCCGGGCGTCGTCGTGACGGTGGGCGGTGGCATCCACGGGTTCGTGTTCCTCGCCTACGCGGCGACCGCCGTGCTCGTCGCGCTCAATCAGCGCTGGCATCTCGGTGTCGCGGTTCTCGCGGTGGCGAGCGCGATCGTGCCCTATGCGACGATCCCGATGGAGATCTGGTTGCACCGCACCGGCCGGCTCGCCGGCGACTGGAGGCTGGAACAGACGGCGGATCCGCGGGATGCCCGCTGGTACGACCGGCTCATGCGCTGGTTCCTGCGTCGCCCCTGGGTGCTCGCCGTGCTGCTCGTCGTGGGCATCGTCGCGCTGTATGTGATTCTGCTGCTGGTGGGCCCGCCCGGCGGAAAGTGAGCGATCTGCGGTCGACGTCGGATGACGTGCGGCCGAGTCACTGCACGATGACGGCGTTCTTCTCGACGACCTCGGCCATGGTGGCCTCGACATCACCGCCGGTGCAGTCGACGATCACGTAGAGCCCGACACCCGTCGCAGTGAAGGCGCGAGCCGCCATGATCCATCGTCGGTCGCCTCCCTCTTCGCCCAGCAGACGGCGGTTCTCGACGTCGGCGTTGCCGTCGATCTGGTAACTGAACGCGCTCGTCGTGGCCGCGGTCGAGATGGCGGCGACATCGGTCTCGCCGAGGATCACAGCGAGCATGGCGTCGGAGCTCGCGCTGTCGTCTCCGGGCACGGTCGGCACGTCGGGGATGAGCCCCTGCCAGAACCGCGCCGTGCAGGTGTCGTCGACGGTGCCGTAGGTCCAGCCGCCGTTGCCGTCATCGGGCGAAACGGTCTTCCAGCCCTCGTCGGTGAGAAGGCCGTCGCCCCACTGGATGTAGGCGGTGGAGGGCAGCTCGGCGCCGTCGGCGAAGGTGAGAGACGGGGGCAGATCGCCGGCCGGCGCGTCGGAGGGCTCGTCCGACGGGACTCCCGACGAGCTGGTGGGCGAAGGAGCGGGGCCGTCGCCACTCGGATCGTTCGCCGGAATCTGCGCGTAGACGCATCCGCTCAGCGGGAGCATCGCGAGGGCGACGACCGCGACGGCGGTCCTGCGGAGCAGAGGGGAGGCCTGCGATACACGCGTCATGCGGGTCAGCCTACTCGCGAGCTGCCGCGCTGCTGCCTGGGCCCGAGGGCTGGGCCTGAGGGCTGGGCCTGAGGGCTGAGGGCTGGGGGGTAAGGAGCCTATGGCCTGGAGGGTCTAGCCTCGCGCCCCGCTCAGTTGGCACCTCATGTCGCAATTACGCCGCCCAAGCGACAACAGGTGCCAACTGAAGATCGGTGCTCGGGGTTCAGTTGGCACCTCTTGTCGGAATTACGCCTCGATTGCGACAACAGGTGCCATATGAAGGCAGCCTGAACGTGAGGTCAGAGCGCCAGGCCCAGACCCAGACCCAGAGTCAAGCTCGGCTCAGTGGGCCGTGGCGACGCCGACGGCATCCTGCACCATCACCGACGCGACCCGCGCGCCCGCGCCGGCTGCGACGATCAGCTGCTGCGGCCCGGGGATCGCCGCGTCGCCTGCGGCGTAGAGCCCAGGCACGTCGGTGCGCCCCGAGCGATCTGTGACGAGGTGGCCGTCTGCATCGACGGAGGGGGTGAAGTCTCGCAGGAATGACAGATCCGTCTGCCACTCGGGCCGCACGAAACCGCCCTCGACGTCGACGACGGTGCCGTCGATCAGACGGATCGCCTCGAGGCGCCCACGGTCACCCACGAGCTCGGTGATCGGCTGCCGCAGCACGGCGACACCGGATGCGGCGAGCTCGCCCTCGTCGGCGGCCGAGACGACATCGGCCCCGAGGGTGAACACCGTGAGGTTCTCGGTCCAGCGTGAGATCAGCCGGGCGCGATCGGCGATGTCCGGTGTCTCGCCGATCAGTGCGAGTCGGCGCCCGCGCATCTCCCAGGCATCGCACGCCGCGCAGCTGAAGAGGCTGATGCCGTAGAAGCCGCGAAGGTTCGGTACCTCGGGCAGCGTCTCCCGAAGACCTGTCGCGAGCAGCACCGCGCGGGCGGTGACCGTGTCTGTCGGCTCTCTGCGCCCGATCGACGCGGTGAAGCCCGCGCCCTGCTGCGCGAGCTCGAGCACCCGCACGCGCGTGCGCACCTCGATGTTCGGGTAGGCCGCGAGCTCGTCGCGTGCCATCCGACGCAGCTCGTGCGGTGCGACGCCGTCTCGTGTGAGGAAGCCGTGCGAGTTCAGCGTGGCCGCGTTGCGGGGGCGATCGGCATCGACCACCAGCACCCGCATGAGCGAGCGTCCCAGGTTCAGCGCGGCCGACAGCCCCGCGGGGCCGCCGCCGATCACGAGCACGTCGTAGGCATCCGTGTCAGTCATGCGCACCCCTCGGCGAAGGGCGATGTCGGCCGTGCGCTCGGCGCGGGAGCGCCGATCCTGGCGACGCCGCCGGCGGGCGCTCGTCGGGCGAGCGGTCTCCGCTGACTCCAGTCTGCCACGTCTCTACTGAGGGTCGCCTAACCAGCTGGCGGCGATGCGTGCGGGCTCAGCGCGACGACATCGCCGATGACGACGACCGCCGGCGAGCGCACCTGTCGGGCGGCGGCGAGGTGCGTGATCGTGACCCGCTGGCGCTCGCCGAAGCCGTCTTCGACGATCGCGGCGGGGCGGCGTCGACGAGCAGGGACGCCCGGCGCTGGGATGCTGGTATCTTCCACGTAGCGGCGAGCCAATTGAGTCTTTCAGTCGCTATCCTCGAGGCCAATGGCCAATCGCTTATACACCGGACTTGCGCTCGCAGCGGCGTCGTTTTTCCTTCTGACTGGATGCGGCAGTGAGCCCGCACCGCCGGTGTCTGTCGAAGAGGCCGAACGATCAACTGACTCCGTTCTCGTTGCGGCGGACGAGGCCTTCCGTACCGGCGACTTCGATGGTTTCTGCCGCGAGTTCGCCGCAGATATCGCTATGTGTTCGAGCGACGTCGAAGCGTGGCAAGACGCGAACGGGCCCGCGCCCTCGCTTGAATCTGTCTCCACTAGCTTCACCCCGCTCACAACTTCAACGCCGCGAGTTCGATTTGAAGGCGAGTTTGTGGACGGTTCGTCGTTCGCATCAGAAACGGAGGTGGTACGCGACACCTCGCGTGAGGTCAAACTCGTCAATCCGGTGTTCTGGGTACCCCGAACAGTGCAGGACGGGACCGGGCCTTCGGCCCCACAAACACCCTGAGCGGTGGTCAGTCGGCCATCCGACCGACCACCGCCCACGTTCGGGTCATGCGTGCGGGCTCAGCGCGACGACATCGCCGATGACGACGACCGCCGGCGAGCGCACCTGTCGGGCGGCGGCGAGGTGCGCGATCGTGCCCAGCGTGCCGATCGTGACCCGCTGGCGCTCGCCGAAGCCGTCTTCGACGATCGCCACGGGGCAGTCGTCACCGCGGGATCCGGCGGCGAGCGTGTGCGCCGAGTGGCCCAGCGTGTTCACGCCCATGAGCAGCACCACGGTGTGGTCGCGTCCGCCGCCGAGCGCCTCGATCTGATCGTGGGCGCTGGCGATGGTGAAGGTCTCGGCCACCCCGCGCTGGGTCAGCGGGATGCCGGCGACGGCGGGCACCGACACCGCGCTGGTGACACCTGAGACCACCTCGACCGCAACGCCGGCGGCCTCGCAGAACAGCTGCTCCTCGCGTCCGCGCCCGAACACGAACGGATCGCCCCCTTTGAGACGCACGACCCGGCGCCCCTCGAGGGCGAGACCGACGAGCATCTCGTTGATGCCGTCCTGCGGCACGGGGTGATGGCCGGGGAGCTTGCCGACGTCGATCACCTCGGCCGTGATCTCGTGGCCCTCGGCGGCGAGCTGAGCGAGCACGGCACGCGCGCCGAGACGATCGGCGACGATGACATCGGCATCCTGCAGTGCCCGCAGCCCGCGCAGCGTGAGGAGCCCCGCATCTCCGGGCCCCGCCCCGACCAGCGTCACCCGGCCGGTCATGCGCTGCGGACGCCGGCGAGCAGCTGTGCGGCCGCCTCTTCGTAGCGTGCGACGACCAGATCGATCAGCGGCTGCGGCACGGTGATGCCGTCGAGGAGCGGCGGGGGGAGTGTGCGGCCCGACGCCTGTCGCGCGGCGAGGTCGAAGAAAAATCCGTGGGCGAGCAGATACGTCGAGACCGCGGCGCCGGGGTGCGCCTCGAGCACCTGAGGCAGATCGGGTCGCCGTGCGGCGAGGTAGGCCAGCTCGACGGCAGCGCCGAGTCGCACCGACAGCAGCGACGCCATCGCCTCGGCGTCGGTGAGCGAAGCGGGATCGCGTGATCCGGCGACCGCCAGGATCACCGGCTCGCCCATGTTCGCGGAGCCGTCGTCGGGGGATGCTGCGGCGAGGCGGTCGGCCAGGACCTCGGCGAGTCTCGCGTCCGGCCCCATGGGCGCGCTCACGACGGCATCGGCCTTTCCGGCGGCCATGCCGTGCAGGTCGTGATGCACGTGGAAGCCGCGGGAGAGGAGCAGCGGCACGATCACGAGCGGACCCTCGATCATCGGCACGACATCGGCGGCATCCGGCTGTTGCACGTCGACGAAGGCGCTCTGCACCTCGACGTCGGGGAGGGCGGCGGCGACGGCGACGACGAGCTCTGCGATGGCGCGCGCACCCTCGGCATCCGAGGTCCCGTGCGAGACGGCGAGCAGGATGGGGCGGCTCATGCAAGGACTCTAAAGGAGGAGTGTGACGGCGGTGTTTCGCGCGCATCGCCGATGCGGTCCCCGCGATGTGAACTCCGGAGAGAGGCGTGGGGCAAAGTTGAGCCGATTCATATCAACTTTGTTTGACAGCATCCGCACGGGGTTGTACAGTTGAGTCATCGCGACTCAGGTTTGCCTGATCGCCCCGGATTTCCAGACCACATCAACCTCAGCAACAAAGGAGAATCACATGGCACGTGCTGTTGGAATCGACCTCGGTACGACGAACTCCGTCGTCAGCGTTCTCGAGGGTGGCGAGCCGAAGGTCATCGCCAACGCCGAGGGCTTCCGCACGACCCCTTCGGTCGTCGCGTTCACGAAGGACGGCGAGGTGCTGGTCGGCGAGACCGCGAAGCGCCAGGCCGTCACGAACGTCGACCGCACCATCGCATCCGTCAAGCGTCACGTCGGTACCGACTGGACCTTCGACGTCGACGGCAAGAAGTGGACGCCGCAGGAGATCTCCGCGCGCATCCTCCAGAAGCTCAAGCGCGACGCCGAGTCGTACCTGGGCGACACGGTGACGGATGCCGTCATCACGGTCCCCGCGTACTTCAACGACGCCGAGCGTCAGGCCACCAAGGAGGCCGGTGAGATCGCGGGCCTCAACGTCCTGCGCATCATCAACGAGCCGACCGCCGCGGCCCTCGCCTATGGCCTCGACAAGGGCAAGGAAGACGAGCTCATCCTGGTCTTCGACCTCGGTGGCGGAACCTTCGACGTCTCGCTGCTCGAGGTGGGCAAGGACGACGACTTCTCGACCATCCAGGTGCGCTCCACCGCAGGTGACAACCGCCTCGGCGGCGACGACTGGGACCAGCGTCTCGTCGACCACCTGATCAAGCAGTTCAAGGAGACCACGGGCGTCGACGTCTCGGGCGACAAGATCGCTCTGCAGCGTCTCAAGGAGGCGGCTGAGCAGGCGAAGAAGGAGCTCTCCTCCTCGACCTCGACCAGCATCAACCTGCCGTACCTGTCGCTGACCGAGTCGGGTCCCGTCTCGCTCTCCGAGACCATCACGCGCGCCAAGTTCGAGGACCTCACCAAGGACCTGCTCGACCGCACCAAGAAGCCCTTCGAAGACGTCATCCGCGAAGCCGGCATCAAGGTCGCCGACATCGATCACATCGTGCTCGTGGGTGGATCGACCCGTATGCCCGCCGTCGCCGAGCTCGTCAAGCGCGAGACCGGCAAGGAGGCCAACAAGGGCGTCAACCCCGATGAGGTCGTCGCCGTGGGTGCAGCCCTCCAGGCCGGTGTCCTCAAGGGTGAGCGCAAGGACGTGCTGCTCATCGACGTCACGCCCCTCAGCCTCGGCATCGAGACCAAGGGCGGCATGATGACCAAGCTCATCGAGCGCAACACGGCCATCCCGACCAAGCGCAGCGAGACCTTCACCACGGCAGACGACAACCAGCCGTCGGTCGCGATCCAGGTCTTCCAGGGCGAGCGCGACTTCACCCGCGACAACAAGCCGCTGGGAACGTTCGAGCTCACCGGAATCGCCCCGGCTCCCCGTGGCATCCCGCAGATCGAGGTCACCTTCGACATCGACGCCAACGGCATCGTGCACGTGTCCGCCAAGGACAAGGGCACGGGCACCGAGAAGTCGATCGTCATCTCCGGCGGCTCGTCGCTGTCGAAGGAAGACATCGAGCGCATGGTGCGCGAGGCCGAGGAGCACGCGGCTGAGGACAAGGCACGCCGCGAGGCGGCCGAGGTCCGCAACCAGGCCGAGACGCTCGCGTACTCGATCGACAAGCTGATCACCGAGAACGACGACAAGCTGCCCGAAGACGTGAAGACCGAGGTCAAGGCCGACGTCGACGCTCTGAAGACGGCTCTGGCCGGCGAGGACGACGAGGCCGTGAAGACCGCGTTCGACAAGCTGAACCAGTCGCAGGGCAAGATCGGCGAGGCCATCTACGCACAGTCCCAGGCAGAGGGTGCCCCGAGCGCCGACGCCGCGGGCGAGGCTCCGGCCGATGACGCCTCCTCTGACGAGGACGTCATCGACGCCGAGGTCGTCGACGACGAGGATGAGAAGAAGTAATCATGACGGACAAGAACTTCGAAGGTGACGACGAGGTTCGCAGCGAGGGGTCGGATGCTCATGCATCCGGCCCCGCGCCGCAGAACCCCGACTCGCGCGAGGCAGCAGCGGCTGAAGGATCCGATGAGACGCCGGTCGACGGTGCTCCCGACGGGCTGACGGTCGACGACATCCTCGGCGCCACCCAGACCGGCGAGGCCGCGGCAGAGGATGCCGTGCTCGCCGACCTGGAGTCGACGCTTCTCAACGACCTCAAGCGTCTGCAGGCCGAGTACGCCAACTACCGCCGCCGCACCGAAGAGCAGCGTCAGGTAGAGATCGAGCGGGCGAAGGGCGAGGCCGCGAAGGGCCTCATCCCCGTGCTCGACGACCTCGCCCGCGCCGCTCAGCACGGTGACCTCGTCGAGGGCACGCCCTTCGCCGTGATCGCTGAGAAGGTGCGCGCTGTGGTCGAGCGGCTCGGAGTCGTCTCGTACGGCGAGCAGGGTGAGGAATTCGACCCCCAGCGCCATGAGGCGATCTTCCAGCAGCCCACCCCGGGCGCCGACAAGACCACGGTGCTCGAGGTCGTCGAGGTGGGCTACCGCCTCGGTGATGTCGAGCTGCGTCCTGCGAAGGTCGTCGTCGCCGTACCTGCAGAGTAGGTGATCGATGGCTAGCCAGGACTGGTTCGACAAGGACTTCTACAAGACACTCGGGGTCACGAAGGACGTCAGCGACGCCGATCTCAAGAAGACGTACCGCAAGCTCGCTCGCAAGTATCACCCCGATTCGAATCAGGGTGATGAGAAGGCGGAGGCGAAGTTCAAGGAGGTCAGCGAGGCGTACTCGGTGCTCTCCGATGCCGAACAGCGCAAGGAGTACGACGAGATCCGCGCGATGGGCTCCGGTGCTCGCTTCACGGCGGGCGGCGCGGGCGCGGGCGGCTTCGAAGACGTCTTCAGCCGGTTCGGGCAGCAGGGGCGCGGCCAGCAGCAGACCGCCGACTTCGAGGACATCTTCGCGATGTTCAACCAGGGCCAGGGCGGCTCGTTCGGCTCCGGCCGGTTCGGGCAGACCTCGGGCGGATTCCGCGGGTTCGGCGGCCCTCAGAAGGGGGCCGACGTCACGGCGCGCACGACGCTCGACTTCGTGACGGCTGTGCAGGGTGAGACCATCACCCTGCAGGGTGACGACGGCAAGCCGTTCAAGGTGAAGATCCCCGCCGGAGTCGCCGACGGGCAGAAGATCAGGCTGCGCGGTCGTGGCCGACCCTCGCCCGACGGCGGCGAGAGCGGTGACGTCGTGGTGCAGATCGCGGTGCGACCGCATCCGGTCTTCACCCGGGAGGGTCTCAACCTGCGTGTGGTCGTGCCCGTGACGTTCACCGAGGCGGCGCTCGGCGCCACCATCGAGGTGCCGACGCTCAGCGGCGACACGGTCAAGCTCCGTGTCGCACCCGGCACGCCGTCCGGACGCGTGCTGCGCGTCAAGGGGCGCGGAGTCACCACCTCGAAGGGCACGGGCGACCTGCTCGCCGAGCTGCAGATCGCGGTGCCCGCGCACCTCGACGACGCGGCACGCGAGGCGCTGGAGAAGTTCCAGTCGCTCGAGCCCGCAGAGAACCCGCGCGCCGACCTGATGGCGAAAGCGCGTCGGTGACGACGATGATGACGACGACCGCGAACACCGGAGGTGAAGGGCATGGCTGACCCGCACATGGACTCCGACACCCCGGTGTTCGCGATCGCCGTCGCGGCGCAGCTCGCGGGAATGCACCCGCAGACGCTGCGTCAGTACGACCGCATCGGACTGGTCGTTCCCGGTCGCACCTCCGGTGGCTCGCGTCGGTACTCGACCCGCAACATCGAACAGCTGCGCGAGGTCGCACAGCTCTCCTCCGAGGGCATGAGCCTTCCGGCCATCGCGCGTCTGCTCGACCTCGAAGACGAGAACCGGATGCTGCAGCGCCGTGTCGCGGAGCTCGACGCCGCGCTGCGCGCCGAGCGCGAGAACCGACCCGGAGCGCGAGTCTTCGCCGCGGGTTCGGCCGGCGTCATCCCGATGCCCGGCGGTCGTCGTCTTCGTCGATCGGCCGAGGTCGTGCTCTGGCGTCCCGGGAGCAGCCGAGGCTGAGCGCCGACGCAGTGCGGCCCCGCACGATCGCGCCGGATCCCGCGCAGGACGCACGGATCCCGGGCCGGTGCAGGAGGCTGAACCGCATCCGTCATCCATCCGCGCGCGGTATCGTTGCGACACGATGAGGATGACGCGTCGCACACTGCTGATCGGCGCCGGAGCCGGTGTCGTGGGAGTCCTGTTGGCCTCCTGCACACCCGAGCCGGCGCCGTCGCCCACGCCCGACCGCTCGCCCACGCCGACGCCCACCGTCGACAGCATCACTCCCGCGGCCTTCGCGCGCAGCTCGTGGTCGAACGATCCGTTCGCGCTCGGAGCCGCGAGCTTCACGCCGGTCGGCATCCAGGCTGCCGCGCGCGACGCGCTCGCCGAGCCTGTGGACGATCGCCTGTTCATCGCGGGGGAGGCGACCGACGCCGAGTCCCCGGGAACCATGGCCGCCGCTCTGCGCTCCGGAGAACGCGCCGCCGACCTGCTGCGCCGGGCAGCTGATGACGGCGAACGTGTCGCGGTCATCGGCGCGGGACTCGCGGGCGCCGCCGCTGCGTCGCGTCTGCTCGCCGACGGGCTGGAGGTCACGGTCTTCGAAGCGCGGGATCGCGTGGGCGGACGTGTGCACTCGGTGGTCGACGACCGCAACTGGCCGATTCCCGCGCAGCTGGGCGGCTGGCTGCTGGGAACGTCCGACGGGGTGCTCCTCGACGCGCTCGACGGGCTCGACGTGCGCACGGCGCCGATCTCCGGCTCGCTCTGGCGATCGGCAGACGGCGACCTCGCGCCGGTGACGACCGAGTCGATCGAGGCCGCCATCGTCAGCGCTCAGGAGGGTCTGACCCACACCTCTCTGGAGGAGGCGCTGACCGCGGCGGGCGCCGACCCCTCGGAGCCGGGGCTCGCCGCCCTGCTCGCCACGATCGCGGCATGGTCGGGAGCCGATGCCGCAGACGTCTCGACCTGGTTCCCCCCGCAGCTTCCGCCCGACGAGGTCACCGCGACCCTCGGCGATCTCACCCCCGTCATCGAGGGCATGCTCGAAGGTACTCGTCTGAGCCTGTCGTCGCCGGTGAGCCGCGTCGCATACGACGAGGCCGGGGTGAGCCTCGGCATCGCCTCGGGTGAATCCCTGTCGTTCGACCGGGTGCTGATCACGGTGCCGCTCGGCGTGCTGAAGAGCGAGGGGCTGCAGTTCGCGCCCGCACTGCCATTCAGTCATCGAGGGGCGATCGCCGAGCTGGGCATGGGGCGCATCGAGACCGTGTGGCTGCGCTTCGAGGAGCCCTTGTTCGCCGCGACGGCCGACCCCGACGCCGCGACGGCCGACCCCGACGCCGCGACGGCACCCGCACCCTCGATCTGGCACGTCGTCGGCGGCGACGCGATGATCCGCACGTGGGTCGATCTGGCTCCCACGACAGGCGAGAACATCCTCGTCGGGATCGTCGGCGGAGACGCCGCCGCAGAGTTCGCCGAGCTCGACGACCAGAAGGCGCTGGCGGCCGCGATCACTTCGCTCGCGCCGTTCCGCGCACCGTCCGACTGAGTCGTCCGACCGCGTCACACCGGCCGCGTCACACCTCGGGGCGTGAGCGGCCTCGCCGCTGCATCCGGCTGACGAGGACGATCACTGTCGCGACGAGCGCGAAGATCGCCAGGGCGATGCCGCTGGTGATCAGGAACTCCGGCGGGCCGGACACCTGCCTGGGGTCGAGGAAGTAGTACGGATACCACCCCACCGAGGGGCCCCGCCACAGCGTGACCCCGCCCCATGCCAGGGGGAAGGCCAGGGCCGTGGGGACCACCCACCAGGGGACTCCGCGGTGCCCCGGCGTGAGCACCCAGGCGAGGGCGGTGCAGGCGGGCAGCCAGAAGTGGAGCACCTGATCTGACCAGGGCACGTCGACGCGGATGCCGCGCAAGCCCGCCTGCCACACGATCAACGCGAAGGCCAGACCGGCGGTGATCGTCCACGTGAGCACGAGAGCGAGGGCGACGGTGAACCAGCGAGGGTCTGTGGCGCGCGCGAACGCGAGCACCGCGCCGATGAGCAGTACGACGACGAGAGCGCAGTTCGACTGCACGGTCAGGTACGCGAAGAAGTTCTCGCCCGCGATCGTGCGCGAGCTCAGGCCCCAGAACAGGCGGTGGACGAGCGCCACAGTGCAGACGGTGGCTGTGACCAGGCGCAGCACGCCGAACGCTGATCGTGCCTTCACCGTCTCTCAGTCCCTTTCCGTCCGGATGGATCCTTTCGCGTGGATGCTGTCGTCCGAACCCCGCCATCCGGACCGCGCCATCCGGCGAGTCTACGGAAGCCTGCTGGCACCGGCTCCGAGGCGACCCGCATTCAGCAGATGGAAAAGCACGGTTCCCTAGCGTGAGAGCAGGGATAGCCCCTGCTCCGCGCCTGGCGCGCGGTGTCCTGCCACGAAGGAAGACCTCCTCATGACGAACACCACCGCCCCCTCTGCCGCCCCCTCGCTGGGACTCCTGGTCCTGCGCATCGTGGTCGGCGCGATCTTCGCCGCTCATGGGGCGCAGAAGATCTTCGAATTCACGCTCGCCGGGACCGTCGGCAGCTTCGCCGGGATGGGGATCCCGCTGCCCGAGATCGCGGCGCCCGTGGTGGCGTTCGTCGAGCTCATCGGAGGCGTCCTGCTGGTGCTGGGACTCTTCACGCGTCCCGTCGGCATCCTGCTCGCGATCGACATGATCGTGGCACTCGTGGCCGTGCATCTGCCCGCCGGGCTCTGGGTGGGCGAAGGCGGCTATGAGTTCGTCGCCGTGCTGGGTGCGGGCGCCCTCGCGCTGGCCCTGACCGGTGCGGGCCGCTTCTCGCTCGACTCCGCCTTCCTGCGCGGTCGTGCCAGGGCCATGCTCAGCTGAGTCGAGAGGGCGCTATATCGCTACAGTTGGGGAATGGCGAGACCGAAGCGCGTGACGATCACCGACATCGCGCGCTTGGCGGGAGTCTCGCCGGGCGCCGTGTCGTTCGCACTCAACGGACGGCCCGGCGTCAGCGAGCTGACGCGCCAGCGCATCCTCGAGATCGCCGACGAGCATCAGTGGCAGCCGAGCTCCGCCGCCCGAGCGCTGGTCGGTGCGCGCGCGGGCGTGATCGGCTTCGCGGTCAATCGACCCGCCGACACGCTGGGCACCGAGGCGTTCTTCACCGACCTCATCGCCGGGGCGCAGTCCGCTCTCGCCGATCACCGGATGGCGATGCAGATGGTGCTCGTCCCCTCGATCGAGGAGGAGGTGGCGACGTATCGGCGGTGGTGCAGCGCCAACCAGGTCGACGGAGTGATCGTGATCGACCCGCGTGACGACGATCCGCGTCTGGCTGTGCTGACCGATCTCGGCCTTCCGGCCGTCGTGATCGGCAGCTATGCGTCGGCAGAGATCGAACCGCCGACCATCTGGCTCGACGACAGCCGTGTGGCCCATGAGCTGTTCGACCACCTCAGCGGGCTCGGCCACCGCTCGATCGCCTACATCGCCGGCCCCGAGGAGTTCCAGCACACGCGACTGCGCACCGACGTGCTCGCCGAGCTCGCGACTCGGGGGGTGGTCGGCGAGACGATCACGACCGACTTCTCGCCCTCGGCAGCAGCGGCCACCACCAGGCGGCTCCTGAGCCGCACCGATCGGCCGACCGCGATCGTCTACGACAACGACGTGATGGCGATCGCCGGGCTCAGAGTGACTCAGGAGATGGGGCTGTCGGTGCCGGCCGACCTGTCGCTGGCGTCATTCGACGACTCGGTCGTCGCGGGCCTGGTTCATCCGTCGATCACGTGCATCACCCGAGACACCTTCGGCCTGGGGGCGCAGGCCGCGGCGTTCCTGCTCGAGCAGATCGATGACCCCGAACGGCTCGCCGACCGAGTGGGGTCGCTGCCGCAGCTCACGGTACGCGAGAGCACGGCCGCTCCCGCACGTTGATCGCCCGCTCGCGACGGCGCGTCGCTCACACGACCGTGTTCTGGGACTCGTACGACCACGGCTCGACGCTCGGGCGAACGAGCTCGGTGATGCCGCGCGCGGCGAGTGCAGCAGGATCAGCAGCATCCTTCGACGTCACGAAGGCAGGGTCCGCGCCGGCCTCGCAGGCGTCGACCCAGGCTTGGAAGATCGCTCCGCCCGGGCTCATCGCTCCGCGACTGACCGGCGTCTCGTTCTCGTCGACCTCGACCACGATGCCCAGAGTGCGGGTCGGGGGCGTCCGACGGTCGCGCAGTTCGGGGATGAGATCGGCGAATCGGCGTCCGATCGGCTTCGCCTCGCCGTTCTGATTGATCAGGCCGAGTGTGTATTCGAGCTCGGGGAAGTCGGCGAGGCTGCGGCTCACGTCGTGGGAGCACCACCAGGTGACGCCCCAGAGGTCCTCGGTGCGGGCGACCGAGCGCAGCGTCGCCTCGAGGAAGTCGGGGGTCTGCTCGGCCGTGAGGCAGTTCGAGGGCGCGCCCACCTCCTGCAACCAGATGGGCTTGCCCGGTTCAGTGGTGAAAGCGCGCGCGAGTTCGATCATGTACTCGGCATGACGATCGGATGCCACGGAGCGACCACCGTATCTCTGCGCCGTGCCGTTGAAGATCCAGGAGTGCACCGTGGTGATGTCGCCGAGGCGCGATGCGAGAGCAGGAGTGAAGCCGTGGCCGTCCATGTACCAGGCGGCGTCGTACTCGCTGTGCAGATGCTGCTTCGCGGGTGCCGCAGCGTGCGCGGCATCCAGCAGCGTGGTGATCCAGTTCGCGGCTTCGGTCTCGGTGACCGGCCACGGGGACGGGTGTGTGCGCGCCGAGAACTGATTCGTCTCGTTGCCGAGAGTGAAGCCCAGGAAGTTCGACGCGTCGCCGAGTCGCTCGCCGAGAGCTGTCACCAGCTCCACCTGTCCGCTCAGGGCGTCGGGGTGAGTGAACATGTTCTTGTCGTGCCAGGTCGAGAGCCACGACGGGACGAAGTCGAAGCTCGACAGATGCCCCTGGATCACGTCGACGCTCGTGTCGAGCCCGAACTCCGCAGCGACGTCGACGACGGCACGCACGTCGTCGACGGCCTCGTGACGAATCAGGGTGCGGTTGGGCTGCAGCACGGTCCACAGCGGGAAGATCCGCAGGTGGTCGAGGCCCAGCTCTGCCAGTGCGCCGAAGTCGCGTCGCACCTCATCGAGATCGAGTGACATCCACGCGTGCATCCACTGCGATCGAGGAGTGTAGTTCGCGCCGAAGCGCAAAGGTGTTGCGGGGGTGGGCATCGTCGTCCTTTCGAGAGCTGGCGGGGCCCACTCGGGAATGGACGCTCAGTGCTTCTTTGTCGCACGCCGCAACCACTATATCGTTTTAGTGATCAGGCGTCTTCGTTTCACTGAGCAGTGAAAGGCTTTAGTCAATTAGCCTGAGTAAACCCCGATTCACTGGAGATTCCTGCATGCATGACGACACCTCACTCACCGTCGGCCGCGTCGCGCGCGTGCTCTCGGAGCGGATCCGACCGGCGATCCACTCGGCATCCATGCCTCTCGTGGTCGAGGCCACTCAGCTCCCCGGCGAACCGATCAGTCCTCGTGACGGACTCGCTCTCGACTTCGGGCCGGCCTCCGTGCCGAGCATGTGGGGGCCGGCCTGGTCGACGACGTGGTTCAAGATCACGGGGAGCGTGCCCGCCGAGTGGGCCGGTCGCCGCGTCGAGGCGGTGATCGACCTCGGGTTCGACATCAACATGCCCGGCTTCCAGTGCGAGGCGCTCGCCTATGCCGCCGACGGAACGCCGGTGAAGAGCATCAACCCGCGCAACCAGTGGCTGCCGATCGCTGATGTCGCCCGAGGCGACGAGCCGGTCGAGCTGTACCTCGAGGCCGCCGCCAACCCGGTGCTGCTCGACTACCACCCCTTCCTCCCGACGCAGGAGGGCGACATCCGCACCTCCTCGCGGGAGCCGCTGTATCGCACCCGCCGCATCGACCTGGCCGTCTTCGAGCAGCAGGTGTTCGAGCTCTCGCTCGACCTCGAGGTGCTGTTCGAGCTGCAGGCCGAGCTGCCCGCGACCGCGCCTCGACGCATGCGCATTCTGCAGGCCATGGACGACGCCCTCGATGTGCTCGATCTGCAGCGCATCGCCGAGACGGCATCCGAGGCCCGCGCCCAGCTGGCCGACGTTCTGGCAGCGCCTGCCGAGGCGAGCGCCCACCGCATCTCGGCGATCGGTCACGCGCACATCGACTCGGCCTGGCTGTGGCCGGTGCGCGAGACGATCCGCAAGGTCGCTCGCACCACATCGTCGATGGCCACCCTGATCGAGGAGCAGCCCGACTTCCTCTACGGCATGTCGAGCGCCCAGCAGTACGCGTGGCTCAAGGAGCACCGACCCGAGGTCTACGCCAGGGTCAAGGACGCGGTCGCGGACGGGCGATTCCTGCCGCTCGGCGGCATGTGGGTCGAGTCCGACACCGTGATGCCCTCGGGTGAGTCGCTCGTGCGGCAGTTCTCGTATGGTCAGCGCTTCTTCGAGCGGGAATTCGGCATCCGCTCCCGGGGCGTCTGGCTGCCCGACAGCTTCGGCTACTCGCCGGCGTTGCCTCAGCTCATGCGCCGAGCCGGCTTCGAATGGTTCTTCACGCAGAAGATCTCGTGGAACCAGCAGAACGTGTTCCCGCACCACAGCTTCCTCTGGGAGGGCATCGACGGCTCGCAGGTGTTCACGCACTTCCCGTCGATGGACACCTACAACTCGCAGCTCAGCGGCATGGAGGTCGCCAAGGCTGCGCGCCAGTTCAAGGAGAACCGCATGACCTCGCGGTCGATCGCCCCGGTCGGGTGGGGCGACGGCGGCGGCGGGACCACGCGCGAGATGACCGGCAAGGCCAGGCGACTCGAGAACCTCGAGGGCAGCCCGCGCGTCGTATGGGAACATCCCGACACGTTCTTCGAGGCCGCGCGCGCAGAACTGCCGAACCCGGCCGTCTGGGTCGGCGAGCTCTACCTCGAGCTGCACCGCGGTACCCTCACCAGTCAGCACGCGACGAAGGCCCTGCACCGCTGGGCCGAGCACGCGCTCGTCGAAGCCGAACTGTGGGCGGCGACGGATGCCGTGCGCACCGGCGCCGCGTACCCGCAGGCCGAACTCGACCGCCTGTGGGAGACCGTGCTGCTGCATGAGTTCCACGACATCCTTCCTGGAACGTCCATAGCGTGGGTGCATCGTGAAGCAGTCGAGGTGCTCTCGGGTGTGCTTTCCGATGCGCAGGATCTGGCGGATGCAGCCCGGCGGTCGCTCGCGGGCGAGGGTGACCGGGAGCTGTTGTTCGTGCCGACCTCGGTGGGCGGCGCGGGCCGCGCACTGGGCGCCGGATTCGTCGAGGCGCCTGCCCCGGCATCCGTGCTGCTCTCCGGCGAAGGCGGGGGATGGCGGCTCGAGAACGAGCTCGTCTCGGTGCTGATCTCTGCCGCGGGGCTCATCGTGTCGGCCGTCGACAAGGCGACCGGTCGAGAAGCGGTGGCCGAGGGGCGTGCGGCGAACCTGTTCCAGCTCCACCAGGACTTCCCGAACATGTGGGATGCGTGGGACATCGACAGGTACTACCGCAACAGCGTCGATGACGTCACGGCGGTCGATTCGATCTCCGCATCGGTCGTCGACGGGACGGCGTCCGTCGAGGTGTCGCGATCGTTCTCCGAGTCGACGATCGTGCAGACCATCACCCTCGCGCCGGGTTCGCGCACCGTGCTGCTGCGCAACGACATCGACTGGCACGAGACCGAGAAGCTGCTCAAGCTCGCCTTCCCCCTCGACATCCAGGCATCGCATACCGACGCCGAGACGCAATTCGGCTACCAGTCGCGAGTGACCCACACGAACACGAGCTGGGAGGCGGCGAAGTTCGAGACCTCGATGCACCGCTTCGTGCTCGTGCGCGAGCAGGACTTCGGCGTCGCGCTGGTCAACGACTCGATCTATGGCTACGACACGTCGCGTGAGGTGTCGGATGACGCGGTCACGACCACGGTGCGTCTCTCGCTGCTGCGGGCGCCGCGGTTCCCCGATCCCGACACCGATCATGGTCATCATGCGATCGAGGTGGGCTTCGTCATCGGTGCGGATGCCGCGATCGCGACGGCCGAGGGCATCCGACTCAACTCGCTGCCCACGCGGGTGCGCGGCGCTCGGGAGGTCGCGCCGCTCGTGACCGTCGAGGGCGAGGGCATCGTCGTGTCGGGCGTCAAGCTCGCCGACGACGGGTCGGGCGACGTGATCGTGCGCCTCTACGAGGCCCTGGGGCGTCGGGTCGTCGGATCGCTCGCAGCCGGTTTCGACCATCAGGAGATCCGCGAGGTCTCGCTGATCGAAGACGTGCTCGACGAAGCACGCGTCGGCGGTGAGCTGCGTCTGAGGCCGTTCGAGGTGCGAACACTGCGCATCGTGCGCTGAGCGCCCCCGCGCCGCAGAGGTGATGACGCCATTGTGGCGGTCGCCCCGTGGGAGGACGATGGGCGGATGGTGACCGTTGACGATGTCCGTGAGATCGCTCTCGCGCTGCCCGGTGTGACCGAGCGCGTCGGCGGTCACACGGGCGAACCCTCCTGGCAGCTTCCGAGCGGTCAGATCGCGTGGGTGCGCGGCCCCAGCAAGGTCGATCTGCGTCAGCTCGCCGACCTCGGGCTCGAGTGGCCCGAGGGGCCGGTGCTGGCCGTGCGCGTCGCGAGCCTCGAAGAGAAGGCGGCGCTGCTCGCCGCAGAGCCGCATGGGCTGTTCTCGATCCCGCACTTCGACGGATACCCGGGACTGCTGGTGCAGCTCGACGCGGTGGACCGCGAGCGGCTGGCCGAGATCATCGCGGATGCCTGGCTGGTGCGTGCGCCGGTTCTCGTCGCCAAGCAGTGGCTCGCGGAGCGTGGCCTGGACTGATCAGGGCTCGGTCACGTCACGTCGCGACGAGGAACGGACGTGCCGCGACGAGGAAGGCGCGGGGATCGTCGGCCCACAGTCGGATGCGGTCGACATGATGTGTGCCGCCCTTCGGTGCGAGTCCGGGGAGTCGGATCGCGACCGGGTGCTCGAGCTCGATCTCGATGTTGGTCTCGTCCTGCATCCGCTCGGCGTACTCGGTGCCTGTGACACGGGCCTGCTTGGGCTCATCGACCCGGCGACTGATCGCGACCGATGCGATGTCGGCCCAGCTGATGGGCACGTCGAGCTCGAGGCCGCTGCGCACGCGAATGCCCTCGGGGCCGACGGCGTGCGGGCGCATGATCATCGCGCACAGCAGCCCGACCATCCAGGTGACTCCCCAGATGCCGAGGACGAGCAGGGTGATGCGCGCGGCCGGCCACTGGTGGAAGATCAGGTCGAGGATGGGGATCTCGACCGCCGAGAGGCCGATGAAGATGAAGAGCACGGTCAGCACCGGTCGGTGGTAGCCGATGCCGGTGCCGCCCTCGGGAACTGCCGGGCGTCGCGCGATCGCGCGCGCGATGCTCGAGTAGACGCGGAGCTCGGCGATCCAGGCGCGATGCAGGAAGTTGAGGGCGCGCGCGATCGGAGTCGGCGGCGTCGTCAGCAGCTGGTCGGTCACGGCGTGTCCTGAGAGCCTGAGTCGGACGCGGAGTCGGGCGCGGCCGACGCTGCGGCGGTCACCAGATGCTGGAGATGGGCGGCCACGGCAGAGAGGCCGCGCTCGACGGCTGCGCGATCGCTCGGTTCGATCGCCGACAGCAGGGTCTCGTTGAGCTGCAGGTGCTCCTGCTGCATCCGCGCCATCGTCTCGGTGGCCGTGCTGGTCAATTCGACCAGTACGGCGCGTCGATCGGTGGGGTGCGGCGCGCGGCGAACGTGCCCCGACTTCTCGAGCGCGTCGACCAGGCCGGTGATGTTGCGCGGACTGACCTCGCAGAGCCGGGCGAGGGTCTGCTGCGTCGACGGCCCCGCGTGCTGCAGCACCCAGAGCAGGTGCACACGAGCGGTGGTGAGCCCGGTGCCGTCGAAGGCGCGCGCCATGTCTCTCTGAAAGAGGTCGGCGATCTGCAGCAGACGGTCGACGAAGAGTGGCTCCATAGTCGTGATGGTACTACATAGTTACCTAGCTTCACGAGTTGGTTCGCCGCCGACAGCGACTACTCCGCCGCAGGCCGGCAGTGTGGCAGCCGCCGACCAGCCGTGTGGCGGCAGCCGCCGCACGTGCCGGCGGCGATCAGGCTCGCTCGCGACGAGGTGCGCGGGCGATCAGGCCGGGTCGAGTCTCAGCACCTCGGGCGACTCGCCGCCGGTGACCTCGTCGGCGACACGGATGCTTCGCGCCAGGTCGTCGAGGGCGCCGTCGAGGGTGCCGAAGCGCTCGCGGTCGCTGCACATGGCCGTCAGCGTGACGAGGTGCGTGCCCGCATCCCAGGTATACGTGGCGAAGGGAGGTGAGGCGGGCGTCGGCGGCATCGCGACGACGAGCTTCTCTCCGGTGCCCAGCCAGCGACTCGAGAACGACTGGGTGTCGTCGTAGTCCATCGGCATTGAGGCTCGGGCGATCCGCACCTCCGGAGTCAGTGCCTGCACGGTCGCCATCGCGACGACCAGCTCGGGGTCGGCCTTCCACGTCCAGACGAGCACGCGTCCGTCCGCCCTGCGCATCAGCATCGGCGCCGCCTGACTCATCGCCCACGCTCCGAGCTTCGAACCCGGGCGCTCCGTCGCGCCGATCGCCGAGTTCACCTGGCCCAGCAGCATCCTGATCGCCGCCTTGCGGTGCCGGCGGCCCTTCCATCCGAGCGAATCCGTCACGGGGATCCACAGCTGCGGGTCGGCGTCGGCAGTCAGTCGCATGACCTCCACGCTAGAGGGTGAGGCTGGGGGATGGCGGTACGCCTCGGCGGGGTCGGTCAGGGCGCTCCGGTAGAGTGGCGAGCGCCCGATCGGGCTCCTTGACCGCCGTACCGTAAGGCAGAATGTCTACCTCCGATTCGACGAGCGCTCCCGACACCGGGCCGCGACCGCTGCGCATCCTGATCGGGTGCGACACCTTCGCGCCCGACATCAACGGAGCCGCACGCTTCGCCGAGCGCCTCGCCGCGGGTCTCGTGCAGCGTGGCCATGACGTGCACGTCGTGGCGCCGAACCTGGCGTACCGCCGCACGCCCGCGCGCACAGAGGTCATCGAGGGTGAGCCGATGACACTTCATCGCCTGCCGTCGGTTCGCTGGGCTCCGCACGATTGGCTGCGTTTCGTGTGGCCGTGGCGCGTCAAGCACTACGCCCGCAGGATCATCGATGAGGTGCAGCCCGACGTCGTGCACATCCAGTCCCACATCGTGATCGGTCGCGGCCTCTCGCGCATCGCGCACGAGCGCGGCATCCCGGTGATCGCGACGAACCATGTGATGGCCGAGAACATCCTCGATCACACCACCATGCCCAAGTTCATCGATGATCTCGTGCTGCGGTGGGCATGGGGAGACGCGAAGCGCACCTTCAACCTGACCCGCGCGATCACGACTCCGACCCGCCGCGCCGCGGACTTCCTCGAGCGCACCGTCGAGGTGGAGGGGGTCATACCCGTCAGCTGCGGCATCGACCGCAGCCAGTACACCCCGGTGATCGCTCCTCGCGACGAGAACCGCATCATCTTCGTCGGACGTCTGACCGCCGAGAAGCAGGTCGAAGTCATCCTCGAGGCCATGACGAAGCTCGACCCCGCGCTCGACGCCACTTTCGACATCGTCGGAGGCGGAGACCAGCGCAAGCAGCTCGAGACCCTCGCGAACCAGCTCGGCCTCGCCGACCGCGTGACCTTCCACGGCCGCACGAGCGATGAAGAACTGCGGGCGCTGCTGTCGCGCGCCTCGGTGTTCACGATCGCCTCGATCGCCGAACTGCAGTCGATCGCCACGATGGAGGCGATGGCCTCGGCGCTCCCGATCGTCGCTGCGGATGCGGTCGCCCTGCCGCACCTCGTGCATGACGGCGAGAACGGCTACCTGTTCGAGCCCGGCAATGCCGATGCGCTCGCGGCACGGCTCACCGATGTGCTCACCGCATCGCCGGGCGAGTACGCGCGCATGCAGCAGGCGTCGCTCGACGGCGTCGCGATCC
Organism: Microbacterium hydrocarbonoxydans; assembly: GCF_904831005.1. Taxonomy (NCBI): domain Bacteria; kingdom Bacillati; phylum Actinomycetota; class Actinomycetes; order Micrococcales; family Microbacteriaceae; genus Microbacterium; species Microbacterium hydrocarbonoxydans. The sequence continues at coordinate 2,859,975 of NZ_LR882982.1, forward strand.
ACGACATCAACCGCACTCTCGACACGTTCGAGGCGCTGTACCGCGACGAGCCGCTGCCCGAGTGACGGGACGCGCCATGCACATCGTCTTCTTCGGCGATCAGCACCTCGACTCCCTCGGCGGGGCGCAGGTGTCGATGCGGCTGCAGCGCGAGTTCCTCGAGCGTGCCGGCCACACCGTGACGGTCGTGGCGCCGCGGATGCACGGGCCTCGCGCCGCCGCTTCGAACCCCGGCGATGTCGACCTTCCGTCGATTCCGATCACGGTCGACCGCGAGTACTCGATGAGCTGGCCGGGCCGCAGCACCGACCGCGTCCTCGATCGCGAGATGACGCACCGCCCGCGAGTCGACCTCGTGCACGTGCAGGCGGATTTCTGGGGCGCCCTCATCGGCCACAGATTCGCCGCTCGGCACGGCATCCCGGTGGTCCACACTATGCACAACCGGGTGGATGTCGGCATCGCGGCCGTGACCCCGCTGCACCGACCGGCGCTGTCGGTGCTCAACCTGTGGCGTCGGTCGGCCCTGCGGTCGCTCGGCGCGCAGGGGCACGGGAGCGACGGGTGGGCGTATCTGCGCGGCATCGCGACCGGCGCCTCTGCGGTGACCGCTCCGTCGACGCACTTCGCACGTCGGCTCGAGGAGCACGGCGTGTTCTCTCCGGTCGACGTCGTGTGGAACGGCATCGACGACGGCATCCGCGAGCAGACCCTCGCCGATGCTCCGGCGAACCGTGAGCCGGGACGTCCGCGGTTCGTGTGGCTGGGGCGCATGAGTCCCGAGAAGCGGCTGCTGCCCTTTCTCGAGGCTTTCGTCGAGGCAGGCATCGACGCCGACCTCGAGATCATCGGCGGCGGGGCGCAGCGTGCAGCCGCCGAGAAGATCGTCGCCGGCATGCCGAACGTGCGCTTCGCGGGCAAGCTCACCTACGCGCAGACCCTCGCTCGTATCGCGGCGGCCGACGCGCTCGTACAGACGTCGATCGGCTTCGAGACTCAGGGGATGACGCCGTTCGAGGCGGCGACCCTCGGCACCCCCTCGGTGATCAGCGATCCCGACATCGCGGCCGAACTGGGCGGCGGGCTCTGGGCGGTTCCCGGGTCTGGGGGAACGGAGGCCCAGCGTCGCGCAGGCCTCGTCGAGACGTTGCGCCGAGCAGCATCCGACATCGTGGCGGGCGATGCTCCTGCACCGGTGCGTGAGGTGTCGGAGGCGTTCCGGCAGTCGTCGCGCACGGCCGCGATGATCGAGGTCTACGAGCGGGTGCTCGCCGGCTGAGGCGTGGCGCCCTGTGGTTGGCCTGTGGTGTGGCGCCATGGTGTGTGCCTGTTGTGGGGCGTGGCCTTGGCGTGTGGGGCATGGCCTTGATGTGGCACCTGTTGTCGGAATGGGGGCGTGGTGGCGACAACAGGTGTCATGTGACGTGTGGGGCGTGGCCTTGATGTGGCACCTGTTGTCGGAATCAGGGCGTGATAGCGACAACAGGTGTCATATGAACGACAGCGGAGTCGGCGATCACAGGCGCTGAAAGGCCCTCAGGCTCAGAACGGCAGTCCGTAGAAGAGGTTCGACACCCAGGAGACCAGTATCCCCGCGAGCTGCGAGGCGGTGATGCCGATCGCGATGCCGGGGAGGAGCTTCGAGCCGGGTCTCCTCACCGCGACGACGCCGAGGAGCAGTCCCGCGAGAGCGACGACGAAGATCAGCCCGTTGCTGATCACTCCGAACGCGCCGATCGCCACCGAGTCGTAGAACCATCGGAAGATCAGCGGATAGGAGACCGTCGTGATCAGCCCGAGGCCGAGCGACACCAGGGCGAGCACGAACGCGAGGCGCCCGGTCCCCGCCGACGCCGCTGATCGAGTTGACGCAGACCCCGCAGCCGAGGGCGCCGCCGGGTACTGCGGGGCGGCGTAGTACGGGGATTGCTGCTGCTGCGCCGGATGCTGCGCATGACCCTGCGCCTGCGCCGGATGCTGCGCCGGATGCTGCTGCGCCGGATGCTGCTGCGCCGGATACTGCGCCGGCTGCTGCTGAGGGGGCACGCCGTGCGGCTGTGCGGGTGGCTGCTGAGGGTCGCTCATGCGGTCGAGCGTAGCCGTGCATGTCGGCGAGCCGGAAGTCCTTGGCGGCGCTCAGCGGTAGACGTGACCGGACTGCGCCGCGTCCGAGGTGGAGTGCGCGGCTGCGCGCGACCAGTCGGTGGGGGTCCGGCGGTAGCCGTCGCGGCGTACTTCGACGACGGTGGCGATGGTGGCCCAGGCTGCGAGGCCGAGAAGGAGGATGAGGAGGATCATGGCAGAAACGCTACGGTCGCTCTTGAACAGCCACGAGTGGCAGAATAGACTGTGAGCGTACGAAATCTGCCAAACCGGGGGAGCTGCCATGTTGAAGACCGTCGCCTGCGTCGTCCAAGACGGCTTCGCGCCGTTCGAGTTCGGTCTCGCGTGCGAGGCGTTCGGCCTCGACAGGTCAGACGACGGCGTGCCGAACTTCGACTTCCGCGTCATCGCGCCGCATCCGGGAGTCGTGAAGTCGAAGCTCGGCTTCTCGATCAACGTCGAGCACGACCTCTCGTTCGCGTACGAGGCCGACCTCGTCGTCTTCTGCCCCGTTCCGCGCGAGTACTGGCCGCAGATCGATCCGCTGCTGCTCGACCTCGCCCGTGATGCGGTGGCGCGGGGCGCCTGGGTGCTCACCATCTGCAGCGCCTCGTTCATCCTGGGCGCGGCGGGCGTGCTCGACGGCCGTCGCGCGACCACGCACTGGATGTACTCCGACGCGATGGCCGAGATGTATCCGCAGATCGACATCGACCCCGACGTGCTCTTCGTGCAGGATGACCGCATCATCACGAGCGCCGGCACGGCGGCGGGGATCGACGCCTGCCTTCACCTGCTGCGGCAGGAACTCGGTGCAGAGCTCACCAACCGCATCGCCCGCCGCATGGTGGTGCCTCCGCAACGCGACGGTGGCCAGGCGCAGTTCATCGACCGGCCGATCCCGGTCGTGCAGAGCGACTCGCTGGCGGCGGTCGCCGACTGGGCGGTCGAGCACCTGCGCGATGACCTGGGTGTCGATCAGCTGGCCGCGCGAGCGCTGATGTCTCCGCGCACCTTCGCCCGTCGCTTCAAGGCAGAGTACGGTGCGACGCCGGCGGCGTGGCTGGCGCGACAGCGGGTGCTGCATGCCCAGCGACTGCTGGAGCGCAGCGATCTTCCGCTCGAGCAGATCGCCGACGAGTGCGGCTTCGGTTCGGCGGCGGTGCTGCGGCAGAACTTCTCCAGGGTGCTGGGGACGACCCCGACCGCATATCGCGCCCGCTTCTCGTGCGTCGACGAGACCGAGTCCTCGGCGGCGTGACTCACCCGACCGCGGCCGGGTGGCTCAGTGACCCCAGTGGCCCGGGCTGGGAAGTGCGCGATACTCCACGTCGACCCCCTCGGGTGAGACCGCTGCCGTGCAGTACAGCAGCGACTGCGTGGGGTATCCGTGCGGACGGTTGTCGCGGATGATCGCCCGGTCGTCTTCGGGATCGAGTCGGGCAGACGAGCCCAGCAGCGAGGTCCAGTCCGCGGTCCAGTCGAGGCTGTCGGCGGCAGGACCCAGAGCGCGGAACTCCGGCAGCCAGGCGGCGATGCGCGGCGTCTCGAGGTCATCGAGGTCGTCATGGGCGATCATGTGGATGCCGTCGGCGATCGGCGTCTCGGTCAGCTCGGCGCCGTTCCAGCTCAGCACGCGAGACCCTTCCGGCCGCACCTCGAGCAGGTTGAAGCCGTGCATCGACAAAGGCGCGATCGGTGAGCGCCCTGCCACCGACTCCAGCGCCAGGGAACCGCGGGAGATGGCGGCGTCGTCTGCGAGGTCGACCACGTCGGCGCGATTGAGCAGCACCGCGAGGCGCCGGGATGACGCATCAACGGCGAGCCACGCTCCGCCCGCACGGCGATCGCGGATGCCCGAGACGCCCGGGTAGGCCTCGGGCCACCACTCGCCGAGAGCATCCCATTCCCGCTGGGGGTCCTCGTCTCTCACCGCGAGCAGACGCGCGGTGTCGGGGCCCGCCACATCGATCACCACAGTGCACACCCCTCGAGTCTAGAAGCGCGCGAAGGCGCCTGGCGGGTGCGGGCCCGCGGCGCCGGATGCTGCGGCAGAATCGAACCGTGAACATCGTCGTCGGGGTTACGGGTGGCATCGCCGCATACAAGACAGTGCACCTGGTGCGTCTGCTCACCAAGGCCGGGCACGACGTGACCGTGGTGCCCACGGCTGACGCTCTGCGTTTCGTGGGCACGCCGACGTGGGAGGCGCTCAGCCGGCATCCGGTCACCACCAGCGTGCACGACGATGTCGCGCGCGTGCGCCACGTGGCGCTGGGGCAGAATGCCGACCTCGTGGTGGTCGCCCCCGCCACCGCGAACACGATCGCGAAGATCACAGCGGGCATCGCCGATGACCTGTTGGGCACCACCCTGCTCGCCACCGAGGCGCCGGTGCTGCTCGCACCCGCGATGCACGCCGAGATGTGGCGCAACGCCGCCACGCAGGCCAACGTCGCCACGCTGACGGGCCGCGGGGTGCACCTGGTCGGTCCGGCCGACGGCGAGCTCGCCGGCGGTGACAGCGGCCCTGGCCGCATGGCCGAGCCGGAGGAGATCTTCGATGCGGCACTCGCGCTGCTCGCGCCGCAGGATCTCGCCGGGGCGAGGGTCGCGATCTCGGCCGGCGGAACGCGCGAGCCGATCGACCCCGTGCGCTTCCTCGGCAACCGGTCCAGCGGCAGGCAGGGCGTCGCGCTCGCCGCAGAGGCCGCCGCACGAGGAGCGGTCGTGACGCTGGTCGCGGCGAACGTCTCGGGTGACGTGCTGGCCGACGCCCGCCACCCCTCGGTGCGGGTGGTCGCCGTCGGCACCGCGGCCGAGCTCGCGGTCGCTATGAAGAATGCCGCGGCGGCGGCTGACATCGTGGTCATGGCCGCAGCTGTCGCCGACTACCGGCCGGCGACGGTCTCGGAACACAAACTCACCAAGGAGCAGGGCGTGCTCACACATGTCGATCTGCTCGAGAACGAAGACGTGGTCGCGGCGCTCGCGGCTTCTCGCCGCGACGGTCGCGCGCCGCAGGGCCAGACAATCGTCGCGTTCGCGGCGGAGACGTCGGAGGAACCCGCCGAGCGGCGGGAACGGGCCCGCCGCAAGCGCGAACGCAAGGGCGTGGATCTGCTGGCGGTCAACCTCGCGAACGCCGAGAAGGGGTTCGAGCGTCGCGACAACGCGGTCGAGGTCATCGGCGCAGAGGGCGACGTCGTCGCATCCGCATCCGGTGCGAAGCGCGAGGTCGCCCGGGCGATTCTGGACGCTGTGCGCGGCGTGAGGTAAACTTGAGTCACGTCCACTCAAGTTTGCGGACGCCACGATCCACACAGTGACAGAAGGAGTCTCCTAGGAGGAGCACATGCCAGGCCCACAGAGCGCACAGAACGACGACCAGCAGTCCGCCCTCGAGCAGTTCGGGATCAACCTCACCGACCGCGCCCGGCAGGGCAAGCTCGACCCCGTGATCGGTCGCGACAGCGAGATCCGACGCGTCAGCCAGGTGCTCACGCGTCGCACCAAGAACAACCCTGTTCTCATCGGTGAGCCCGGCGTGGGCAAGACGGCGGTCGTCGAGGGGCTCGCGCAGCGCATCGTCGCGGGTGACGTCGCCGAATCGCTCAAGAACAAAGAGCTGGTGTCGCTCGACATCTCGGCGCTCGTGGCCGGTGCGATGTACCGCGGCCAGTTCGAGGAGCGTCTGAAGAGCGTACTCAAGGAGATCACCGAGTCCGACGGCCAGATCATCACCTTCATCGACGAGCTGCACGTGCTCATGGGGGCCGGCGGTGGTGAAGGATCCGTGGCGGCCTCGAACATGCTGAAGCCCATGCTCGCTCGCGGCGAGCTGCGGCTGATCGGCGCGACCACGCTGAACGAGTATCGCGAGTTCATCGAGAAGGATGCCGCGCTCGAACGACGCTTCCAGCAGGTCTATGTGGGAGAGCCGACCGTCGAAGACACGATCGCGATCCTCCGCGGACTGAAGGGCCGCTATGAGGCCCACCACGGAGTGACGATCTCGGACAGCGCCCTGGTCGCGGCCGCCGCGCTCTCGAACCGCTACCTGCCCGCACGGCAGCTGCCCGACAAGGCGATCGACCTGATCGACGAGTCGATGTCGCGCCTCAAGATGGAGATCGACTCGTCTCCTGTCGAGATCGACCAGCTCAAGCGTCAGGTCGACCGCATGAAGCTCGAAGAGCTCGCGCTCAAGCGCGAGAAGGACGCGGCGTCGAAGGAACGGCTCGGCGCGCTGCGCGAGCAGCTCGTCGGAATGGAGAAGGAGCTCGCCGAGCTCGAGGCCCGCTGGGCTCGTGAGCGGCAGGGTCTGAACCGCGTCGGCGATCTGAAGAAGCAGCTCGACGAGGCGGTCACCCAGCGCGATCTCGCGATGCGCGAGGCCGATTACACGCGCGCCTCCAAGCTCGAGTACGAGACCATCAAGCGCCTCGAGCGTGACATCGCCGAGGCCGAGCAGGCCGAGGCGACGGCGTCGTCCGAGCCGCGCATGGTCAACGAGCAGGTCACCGACGAGGACATCGCCGCCGTGATCGCCGCCTGGACGGGAATCCCGGTCGGCCGGCTGCTGCAGGGCGAGAGCGAGAAGCTGCTGCACCTCGAATCCGAGTTGGGACGGCGGCTGATCGGACAGAAGGATGCCGTCAAGGCCGTGTCCGACGCGGTTCGTCGCTCGCGCGCGGGTATCAGCGATCCCGGCCGCCCGACCGGTTCGTTCCTGTTCCTGGGGCCGACGGGTGTCGGCAAGACCGAGCTCGCGAAGGCTCTCGCGCAGTTCCTCTTCGACGATGAGCACGCCATGGTGCGCATCGACATGTCGGAGTACGGAGAGAAGCACTCGGTCTCGCGGCTCGTGGGCGCCCCTCCCGGATATGTCGGCTACGAGCAGGGCGGCCAGCTCACCGAGGCGGTGCGACGTCGTCCGTACAGCGTGATCCTGCTCGACGAGGTCGAGAAGGCGCACCCCGAGGTGTTCGACGTGCTGCTGCAGGTGCTCGACGACGGTCGCCTGACCGACGGGCAGGGACGCACGGTCGACTTCTCGAACGTCATTCTGATCCTCACCTCGAACCTCGGCTCACCGATCCTCATCGACCCGACGCTGTCGCCCGACGTCAAGCGCGAGCAGGTGATGGCGCTGGTGCACCAGGCGTTCCGTCCCGAGTTCCTCAACCGTCTCGACGACATCGTGATGTTCTCGGCGCTCAGTCACGACGATCTGGCGCAGATCGTCGAGCTCTCGATCGACCAGTTGCACGATCGGCTGCGTGATCGGCGGCTCACCCTCGCCGTCACCCCGGATGCCAGGGCGTGGCTCGCCGAGCGGGGGTACGACCCGCTGTTCGGCGCCCGGCCGCTGCGCCGCCTCATCCAGTCCGAGGTGCAGAACAAGCTCGCGACCGCGCTGCTCTCGGGCGGCGTGCACGACGGCGACACCGTGCGTGTGGATGTGGCGGTCGACGGCGATGGGCTGGTGCTCACCTCGACCGCGCCGGAGCCCGACATCGACGACGACGTGATCGAGGCCGAGCTGCTCGACGAGTAGGCACGTGCTACCGCTGCGAAGGACATCTCGCGGTCCGAAGGATCGGATCTGCGAGATCATCCTTCGTTGCGAGAGATCTCCTCGGTCGCCTGACCACGCCGGACATGACAAGAGGGGCGGATGCTGTCGCATCCGCCCCTCTTGCTCGCCCGTGGGCGAGGGAGTCAGGCGCTGAGGATGACCGTCTCGGCGATCGGGCGGCGCACGCGCGGAGCCGTCTCACCCTGCTGCAGGCCCTCGGGAAGACCGGCCGCATCGCCGAGCTCGCCGACGGCGATCACGGTGATGGCGGAGAAGCGCGGCGACAGATCGGCGAACTCGCGGACGACCTCGGGGTCGAAACCGCTCATCTGGTGCACGAGCAGACCCTCGTGGTGGGCCTGCACCGAGAAGTGCGCCACAGCCTGACCGAGGTCGTAGACCGCGTGGCTGATCGCCTTGCCGTCTTCCGACTCGGTCTCGGCGATCGCGACGATGAGGGCCGAAGCCTTCGACGCCCACAGCTGGTTGAACTCGACCAGCGCATCGACGACCTGGTCGAACAGCGCGGTGCCGCGGCGCGCGACGATGAAACGCCACGGCTGCAGGTTGTAGGCCGAGGGCGACCAGCGCGCGGCCTCGAGGGCGGCGCTCAGCTTCGCGTCGTCGATCGTGTTCTCGGCGTCGTATGCGCGCGGGCTCCAGCGTCCGGCGAGGACGTCGAGGACGGGGTGCTCGGTGGGGGCGGTGCGGTCGACGACAGGAGTGCTCATGGAAGTGCCTTTCGAGAAGGAGGAAATCGGACTCCTTCGTCCGGGCTACATCGAGTGTAAACAGGTGCATGCGGGTGCATATTCCCGGAATTCCAGGATGTATCCACATGACGACGAAATGCGTGTCCTCGATTCCGTAGAGTTCACGCATGCGAACAACCGATGCGGTCCCACGAGAAGCCTTCGAGCGCGCACGGCTGCTGCCGGGGCTCTCTGCGGAGTACCTCTCCGCCGTGCGGGATCGCCTCCACGACCGTTCCCGAGCCGACGCCGAGCAGCAGCTGCTCGAGACGCTCAAGCTGCTCGTGCTGACCGATCTGTGCGGTCTTTCGGTCGACACGTCAGGCGAACTCGCATCGGTGCGCTCCGCGCTGGCCGACTCTCCGCAGGCGTACGCCGAACTGCGAAAGGCCATGTGTCAAGGCAGGCGGCCAGGGGACCGAGGGGTGCAGAGCTCGACGCGCGACGCGCCTGCCGACCCCATCCGATGCGTGTCCGCGTACGTCTGCACCTTCGGGCCCTTCACCCCGCGCACGGCGCGTCTGTGGCCTGACGCTCAGGCGGTGATGGCCGAACTACGCGTCGGCGTCTCGGGCCTGAACGACCTCTCCGCTTCCTGGCGCGAGTCCTGGCGCGAGCCGAGCGGTGAGACGGCTTCACCCTGGCGGGCGCTGGGCGCGGTCTCGCACGTCTCCGAGTTGGTGGACGTCGGCGTCGGCGATCCGTGAGCGCAGGGTCAGTCGGGGAGGATGCGGGTCGCGGCGCCCGTAAGGGCACGACGGACGGCGCGGATCGACGGCGCGGCGGCCGACACGCGCCTGGCTGCCGAGAAGATCTCACGTCGCGGAGCCGCGGGGAGCGGGGTGAGGTCGACCGAAGGCGTGTCGCCCGCCCAGACGAGTTCAGGCAGCAGTCCCACGGCGAGACCCGCATGGATCAGCCGAACGTGAGCGGTGAGGTCGGCCACCTCGAAGCGCACGTCGGGTTCGAATCCTGCAGTGCGGCAGAGCTGTTCGGCCCAGGCGCGCGACGCTGTGCCTTCGGGTTCCAGCACCCACGGCTGATCACGGGTGGCCCACAGCGCCGCGGCCGCGTCGGACGCGGATGGCGAGGCAGGCGGTCGTGCCAGGGTGATGGTGTCGTGCGCCAGCACCACCCTGTCGAGGTCGGCGTGGATCGGTCGGGTGTATCCCGGGTACTGCTCGGCGAGGATCAGGTCGTAGTCACGGCTCGAGACGCCCACGAGCCCGGTCTCGGGGTCGCACTCGGTCACCTCGACGCGCAGTGCCGGATGCTCGCGTCGCAGTGCGTCGAGCGCCTGGGGGAGCAGCGAGTGCGCGGCGGACTGGAAGACGGCCACGTGCACGGTTCCCGTGACCTCGGTGAGGGATTCGGCCACGGCGACCTCGGCCTGCTCGAGCCGATCGAGGATGCCGATCGCCTCATCGACCAGCACAGTGCCCTGCGGCGTGAGCTGCACGCCGCGCCCGACTCGTCGCAGCAACGGCACGCCCACCTCGCGCTCCAGCGCGCTGAGCTGCTGCGACACCGACGCCTTGCTGTACGAGAGGGCGTCGGCGACGGCCGACAGCGTGCCGCGCCGCGAGAGTTCGACCAGAAGTCTGAGTCGATTGACGTCCAGCATCCCGGTGCATCCGATCGCCTGAAAGGTTAAGTGAAACCGAACGGAAATCACTCGTATCGGTTGATAGACGTAGCCTACCGGTGCGCCTGACAATGATCGAGCCGCACACGATTCCCGGGTGTGCGTTCCCCCGAAAAAAGGCCACCCCGATGACCGTCGCCGCTGACACCACCCCCGACACCACGCCGCGCAACGAAGACGTCGCCGCTCTCGTGCAGCGCTGGCTGGCCGAGAGCGAGACCCACCCCGTCGAACCTGCGGCCCAGCGGCTCGCCGAGGTGCTGAAGGACCCCCACGGCCTCGCGTTCACGGTCGGTTTCGTCGACGGCGTGATGCGCCCCGAAGACCTCGGGGTCGCCGGCCGCAAGCTCGCCGAGATCTCTGACCTCACCCCCTCGCTCCTGCCTGGTTACCTGCGGGCGGCCATCAAGACCGGTGGCTTCTGGGCGCCGAAGCTCCCGGGCGTCGTGGTGCCCGTCGCGCGCCGCGCACTGCGCGCCATGGTGGGCCACCTCGTGCTCGACGCCACCCCCTCGAAGCTCGGTCCCGCGATCGCCAAGCTGCGCAAGACCGGCAACCGCCTGAACCTCAACCTGCTCGGCGAGGCCGTGCTCGGCGAGCGCGAAGCCGGTCACCGGCTCCAGGGCACGTACGACTTCCTCGCCCGCAAGGATGTCGACTACGTCTCGATCAAGGTCTCGAGCGTCGTCAGCCAGCTGTCGATGTGGTCGTTCGACGAGGCGGTCGCCGATGTCGTCGAGAAGCTGACCCCGCTCTACCGCCTCGCCGCCTCGTCTGAGGCCGAGGGCAAGACCAAGTTCATCAACCTCGACATGGAGGAGTACCGCGACCTCGACCTGACGATCGCGGCCTTCACCAGCATCCTCGGGCAGCCGGGACTCGAGAACCTCGAGGCCGGAATCGTGCTGCAGGCCTACCTGCCCGACGCTCTCTCGGCGATGCAGCAGCTGCAGGAATGGGCTGCGCGCCGTCGCGCCCAGGGCGGCGCTCCCATCAAGGTGCGCGTCGTCAAGGGTGCGAACCTGGCGATGGAAGAGGTGGACTCGAAGATCCACGACTGGCCGCTCGCCACGTACGGCACCAAGCAGGACTCCGACACCAACTACAAGCGCGTGCTCGACTGGTCGATGACGCCGGAGCGACTGGACGCCGTGCGCATCGGCGTCGCGGGCCACAATCTCTTCGACATCGCGTACACCTGGCTGCTCGCGAAGGCGCGGAACGTGACCGACGCCGTCGAGTACGAGATGCTCCTCGGAATGGCGACAGGTCAGGCCGAAGCCGTGCGCAAGGACGTCGGCCAGCTGCTGCTCTACACGCCGGTGGTCAACCCCGCTGAGTTCGACGTGGCGATCGCGTACCTCGTGCGTCGCCTCGAAGAGAACGCGAGCCCCGAGAACTTCATGTCGGCCGTGTTCGAGCTCGCGTCGAACCCGACGCTGCTGACCCGTGAGCGCGAGCGCTTCGAGCGCTCGCTGGCCGCCCTCGAGGCCGACCGCTCGGTTCCCGCATCGCACCGCGTGCAGAACCGCGCAGCCGAGGCCGAGACGGCAGCGGATGCCGCCACCACCGGGTTCCACAACCAGCCCGACAGCGACCCGGCGATCGCCGCGAACCGCGCCTGGGGCCGCGAGATCCTGGCCCGCTCGGTGGATTCGACCCTCGGTCTCGACTCGATCGCGCTCGCCAAGGTCGAGACGACCGACGAGCTCGACGGCATCTTCGCCGCCGCATCCGCCGCCGCGTCGGCCTGGGCCGCGCGCCCCGCCGCCGAACGCGCCGCCGTGCTGCACCGAGCGGGCGACGAGCTCGCCGCCCGTCGCGGCCGGCTGATCGAGATCATGGCGCACGAAGCAGGCAAGACGATCGCCGAGGCGGACCCCGAGGTCTCGGAGGCGATCGACTTCGCGCACTACTACGCCGAGCGCGCTCTCGATCTCGAGAACATCGTCGGAGCGGAGTTCGTGCCGTCGAAGGTGACGGTGGTCACCCCGCCGTGGAACTTCCCGGTCGCGATCCCCGCCGGCGGCGTGCTCGCGGGCCTCGCCTCGGGCTCCGGTGTGATCATCAAGCCTGCCAAGCTCACGCAGCGCTGCGGCGCGGTCATGGTCGAGGCGCTGTGGGCCGCGGGCGTGCCGCGCGACCTGCTCGCGCTCGTCGACCTCGCGAACCGCGACCTCGGCACGCGCCTCGTCGCCAGCCCCGAGGTCGACCGGGTGATCCTCACCGGCGCGTACGAGACCGCTCAGCTGTTCCGCTCGTTCCGGTCCGACCTGCCGCTGCTCGCCGAGACGAGCGGCAAGAACGCGATCATCGTCACGCCGTCGGCCGACCTCGATCTCGCTGCAGCCGATGTGGCCCGCAGTGCGTTCGGACACGCAGGACAGAAGTGCTCGGCGGCCTCGCTCGCGATCCTCGTCGGCTCGGTGGCCGACTCGCAGCGTTTCGAGCGTCAGCTGGTCGACGCCGTCACCTCGATGCGCGTCGGTCTGCCCGACGACCCGGCGACCCAGATGGGTCCGATCATCGAGCCGGCGAACGGCAAGCTGCTCACGGCCCTCACGACTCTCGAGCGGGGCGAGCGCTGGCTCGTCGAGCCGAAGAAGCTCGACGACGAGGGGCGGCAGTGGACTCCCGGTGTCAAGATCGGCGTCGCTCCCGGTTCGACCACGCACCTGACGGAGTTCTTCGGACCGGTGCTCGGCATCATGCACGCGAAGGACCTCGACGAGGCGATCCGCCTGCAGAACGCCGTGGACTACGGCCTCACCGCCGGCATCCACTCGCTCGACTCCACCGAGGTCGCGACGTGGCTCGATCGCGTCGAAGCGGGCAACCTCTACGTCAACCGCGGCATCACCGGCGCCATCGTGCAGCGTCAGCCGTTCGGCGGTTGGAAGCGCTCGGCCGTCGGTGCCGGCGCCAAGGCCGGTGGTCCCAACTACCTCTTCGGGCTCGGGGAGTGGACCGCTGCCGAACTGCCCGCCGCCGCTGCGGGTGCGGCCATCAGCTCGCCGGTCGAGGCGCTGCTGGCGGCTGCGGGTTCCGAGCTCGATGCGGTCGAGATCGAGTGGCTGCACCGCGCGGCTGCCGCGGACGAGCGCGCATGGGTCGAGGAGTTCGGCACCGTGAGCGACAAGTCGGGCCTCGGCGTCGAGCGCAACGTGTTCCGCTACCGTCCGGTCGAGGCCGATGTGCGCATCGCCGAGAACACGCCGCTGGTCGACGGCATCCGTGTGATCGCCGCCGCCCTGCGAAGCGGCAGCCCGTTCACCGTCTCGGCGCCCGCGCTGCCCTCACGGGTCGAGAAGGCGCTGCGCGCGCACGGCGTGGCCGTCTCGCACGCCAAGGACGCTGCCTGGGTCAAGGGCTACGCGAAGGCGGCGGCGAAGGCCGCGCACAGCTGGAAGCGCCTTCGTCTCGTGGGAGGCGACGCCTCGACCCTGTTCGAGGCCCTGGGTGGTACGCCGGATGTCGCGGTGTGGTCGCACTCGGTCACCGGTGCCGGACGCATCGAGATGCTGCCGTTCCTGCACGAGCAGGCCGTGTCGATCACCAATCACCGGTTCGGCAACCCGACGACGCTGTCCGACGGCCTGATCTGATCCCGGACTGTGACCGTCTGAACGACGAGGCCCCACCCCGCAGACGTCTGCGGGGTGGGGCCTCGTCGATGGAGGGGTGTCCGAGCGACCTCAGCCGCGCAGCGCCTCGCCGAGCTTGACCCGCGATCCCATGCGCAGCAGCGAGTTCTCGTAGATCTTCGCGCCGATCATGATCGCCGCGACGCAGCTGGCGAGCAGGATCACGAGGCTGAGCAGCGGCTCCCACCACTGCGCCTCGCCGACGAACAGCCGCATCGGCATCCCGACCGGAGCCGAGAACGGCACGTACGACATGATCGTCAGCACCAGCGGGTTGTCGTTGAAGAAGATGACCAGGATGTACGGCGCCATGATGAGCATCGTGATCGGGGTCGTGGTCGAGCCGATGTCCTCCTGACGCGAGACCATCGATGCGGCAGCGGCGAACAGGGCCGCCAGCAGGATGAAGCCGAAGAGGAAGAACACGGCGAACCAGATGATCGGCGCACCGAGCGTCGACAGCACCTCTCGTTGCCCCGTGGCTATCAGGCCTATCGTCGCGACCGCCGCCAGTGCGAGGATCTGCCCCATCGCGAGGATCGTGTTGCCGATCACCTTGCCCGCCAGCAGCGTGCGGGCCGAGATGGTCGACAGCAGGATCTCGACCACGCGGGTCTGCTTCTCCTCCACGACGCTCTGCGCGATGGTGCCGCCGAAGGTCGCCGCCGCACCCATGAAGACGACTCCGAACGCGATCGCGATGAAGTACCGCAGCAGCGGGTTCGTCGTGGCCGGTTCGAGGATCTCGATGTCGGGTGCCTGCGACAGCGCCGACACGAGGCTGGTCGGTGCGTCCTTGAGAGCGATGATCGTCACCCCGGTCGGGCCGTCGCCGGGAAGCACCGCGGCGTCGACCTTCTCCGATCGCACGAGCTCCTCGGCCGCGGCTTGGTCGGCGACCTCGGTGATCTCGACCGAGGGGAGAGCCGACACGATCGAGGCCGTCTCAGAGGTCACCGCGACGGGCATCGCATCGGTGTTCTTGCTCGCGAAGCCCCCGATCACGATGCCGGCGAGGGCGAGCAGCAGCAGGATGCCGGTGGAGATCAAGAACGCCTTGCTGCGCAGCTTCGACCCGATCTCCCGCTCGGCGACGAGCCAGATCATCGATGCCTGCGAGGGCGAGCCTGCAGTTCCGGTGGTGTTCGAGGTGCTCACTGGATGACCTCCTTGAAGATCTGGGCGAGGGACGGGTGCTTCGGCGCGAAGCTCGCGACGTCGCCGCGTTCGACGGCGGTGCGCAGCACGCGCTGCGCGGTGTCGGCGCCGTCGGCGTCGAACAGGGCGTAGCCGCCCTCGAAGTCGATCACGGTGACTCCCGGCTCGGCGCGCAGCCATCCGGCATCCCCGGCCGAGACGAGCTCGTACCGGCTTCCGGCGTGCTGGGCGCGCAGGCCATCGCGAGAGCCGGATGCGCGGATCGTGCCCGCCGCGAGGATCACGAGGTCGTCGCACAGCCGCTCGACCACGTCGAGCTGGTGAGAGGAGAACAGGATCGATGCGCCCCTGGCGGCCGAGGACTGCAGCACGGCGGCGACCACATCGACCGCGAGCGGGTCGAGACCCGAGAACGGCTCGTCGAGGATCAGCACCTCGGGGTCGTGCACGAGAGCCGCCGCGATCTGAGCGCGCTGCTGATTGCCCAGGGACAGCGACTCGATCGTGTCGTTCAGGCGCTCCTCGAGTCCGAGCTCCGTGAGCAGCGCGGTGGCACGGGTGGTGGCATCCGACTTGCTGAAGCCGTGCAGGCGAGCGAGGTACACGATCTGCTCGAGCACCTTCATCTTCGGGTACAGGCCTCGTTCCTCGGGCATGTAGCCGAAGTGGCGGCGGTCGGCGCTCGACAGCGCGCGGCCGTCGAGTTCGACGCTGCCCCCGTCGGAGCCGAGCAGCCCGAGGACGATGCGCATGGTGGTGGTCTTGCCTGCGCCGTTGCCGCCGACGAACCCGGTGAGGCGCCCCGGCGCCACCTCGAACGAGACGTCGTCGAGCACACGCCGCGAGCCGTAGCTCTTGGTGATGCCGCTCAGAACGAGCTTTCCTGTGGTCATGCCCTCACGCTATGGCGCGGGGCGGGACCGCGGCATCCCCCCTGTGGCGGATCTGCCGAGGCAGGGGTCGGATGCGGCGCGTCCCCCGTGCGGCGGAGGCAGGCTGCCGCTGCGCTCAGCCCAGGAAGAGGAACGCGAAGATGCCGAGCGCGAAGGGCGCGGTCGTGACGACGAACACGACGGCGAGGATGATGCCCACGACCAGCCACGGGCTGCGGCGACGAAGGCGCTGGCCGGGCGGAGCGACGCCGGGCGGCGGGGTGAGCACGCCGGGAGGGGTGGCGAACGGCAGGGCGGGAGAGTTCGGCGCCGCCGTCGCCGCAGCAGCCGGATGCTGCACCGCGAGACGCAACCTGTCGTCGCGCCACCGTGCCCACTGATCGAGCTTGGTGAGCAGTGCGCCTACGGCGCCGAACAGCCATGCCCACGTCGCGGGGTCGAGCGTCGACACTTCGCGTCGCGCATAGAGGAAGAGCCAGTCGTCGACGATCTCGACGTCGAGCTCGGCCGCGTGATCTATGAAGCGCGCCATGACGTCGGGCGTGAACAGATAGAGCGCGTCGGCCTCGTAACCGGCCGGGCAGTACAGGGCGAAGTACTGGTCGAAGTCGCCCTCGAGCGAGAGCCGCTGGTCGCGGGTGAACGTGGCGGCGAGCGTGCTGCCGAGAGTGTTGTTGCCCAGTGCATCGAGCACGATGTTCGGCAGCGGCACATCGAGCTTGACGGCGACGTATCCCCACCGATGAGTCGTCGTCTGCTTGCCGTTGCTGGTCGTGTACTGGTAGTTGCCGAACTCGACGAACCGCGGCTCGACGCCGCGCAGCACGTCGGTCGACATGCGGCTCGATCCGCTCGAGAAGATCATGCCGGGCAGGGGAGGAGCGTCGATGCGCTCGAGGTAGGTCATCGCGTTGGCCTGAGCGAACCGCGAGAGGCGGAAGCGGGTGAGAGTGCGCAGGCGGATGCTGCGGCGCACCAGCATCACGATGCCGACGACGAGTGCGGCGAAGAACGCCAGGCCGAGGAGGGCGGCGACGGCGACCCCCGCATCCTGACCGACCGCGTAGCCGAGTCCGAGGACCATGATGCCGATCACCGGAACCACGCAGAGCGCCGCGAACCCGACGCCGACCCACGCCACGACCCGGCCGGCCGAGGTCGGGTGAGCAGTGCGCTGTGCGCGGGCGAAGGCGTCGACCTCGGCCGGGTTCACGGGGTCGAGCAGCGGGCGCGCATCGAAGAACCCGGTCGGGGCGCCGCGCGGCGGCACAGGAGCGGGCGAGGGAACGGTCACGCGTCCACGGTAGCCGAGGGCGCACGGTGCGGCGCGGTGTCGGCGACGTGTCAGCGGGTGTCAGCGGCGCCCGGCGTGCAGTGCCGTGCGAACCAGCAGCCCCGCCACGAGCGCCCAGAACGCGGCGCTCACGCCGAGCAGCGAGATGCCCGATGCGGCGACGAGGAATGTCACGACCGCGGGAATCCGCTCACCAGGATCGTCGATGGCCTGCTGCACCGACGATCCGAAGGCCGCGAACAGTGCGAGACCGGCGACAGCGGGGATGACGGCTTCGGGGGCGAGCAGCACGAGAGCCGCGAACCCGGCCGAGAAGCCGCCGAGCACGAGGTACGAGACTCCGGTCGAGACACCCGCGAGCCACCGCCTCTTCGGATCGGGGTCGGCATCGGGTGACGCTGCGAGAGCGGCGCTGATGGCGGCGAGGTTGATCGCATGGCCTCCCGCGGTCGCGCCGAGGGCCGTTCCGACGCCGGTCACGAGCATGGCCGGACGCCAGGGAACCTCGTAGCCGAAGCTGCGCATGATCGCGATGCCCGGCACGTTCTGCGACGCCATCGTGACGATGAAGAGAGGCAGGGCGATGCCGACGAGCGCTCCGACGGTGAACGTGGGTGCGGTGAACTCGGCGTGGGGGAGCAGCAGACCGGGGTCCACCGGCGCCCCCGCCTGCACCAGCGAGACGGTGACGACGATCGCCGCGGCGACGAAAGCCAGCGGCACGGCCCAGCGCGGGGCGAACCGCGCGAAGATCAGCCAGGTCAGCACGACGGGCACGACGCCCCAGGGGTTCGTGACGAGCCCGCTGATCGGGGCGAGGCACAGAGGCAGCAGCACTCCGGCGAGCATCGCCTGCGCGATCGAGGGAGGGATGCGCGCGATCACCCCGCCGAGTGCCGGCCAGACGGCTGTGAGCAGCATCAGCGCCGCCGTGACGAGGAAGGCGCCGACCGCTGCCGACCACCCGCCGTCGACGATGCCGGTCGCGGCGAGCAGGGCCGCGCCGGGCGTCGACCAGGCGACCGTGATCGGCATCCGATACCGCCACGCCAGCACGATGCATGCGAGCCCCATCGTGAGGCTGACGGCCAGCAGACCGCTGGCCGCCTGTGCGGGCGAGGCGCCGACGGCGGTGAGTCCCGTGAGCACGACGGCGAACGAGCTCGTGAACCCGACGAGCGCCGTGACGATGCCGGCCACGATCGGGCGCGACACGGGAGCAGAAGGTGCAGGAACGGCGGGTGCGGGAGCAGACACCATCAGAGAGTATCGATGACCCCGAGCTGTTCGAGCTAGGCCAATCCCATTCGGTGAGCCAGCACCACGGCCTGCACGCGGTCGCGGGCGCCGAGCTTCTGCAGGATGCGCGAGACGTGCGTCTTCACGGTCGCCTCGCCGATGAACAGGGCACTCGCGATCTCGGCGTTGCTGCGGGCATCCGCGAGCAGGGCCAGCACCTCTGCCTCGCGCTCGGTGAGCGGCTCGGGCAGTACGACAGGGGCTGCGGCGGCAGGCATCGGAGCCTGGTGCGGTGACGACGCAGCCGAAGGGGCGGATGCCGTCGCGAACCGCGCCAGCACCCGACGAGTCACCTCGGGTGCCAGCATGCCGTCGCCCGCAGCGAGAGCGCGCACGGCGGCCAGCAGGTCTTCGGGCCCGGCGTTCTTCAGCAGGAAGCCGCTGGCCCCGGCATCCAGCGCCTGGTACAGGTAATCGTCTCGGTCGAAGGTCGTGATGATCGCGATCGCCGCCGAGATCTCAGGGTCGGAGACGATGCGCCGGGTCGCCTCGATGCCGTCCATGTCGGGCATCTGCACGTCCATCGTGATCACGTCGGGACGCAGCTCGGTGGCCCGGGCGACGGCCTCGGCGCCCGTGGCGGCCTCGCCGACGACGGTGATGTCGGCCTGCGTGTCGAGGATCGTGCGGAACCCGGCGCGGAGCATCGCGTGATCGTCGACGAGCAGCACGCGGATCGGAGCGGAGGTGTCGGTCATCGCGTGGCGCTGCTCTCATCGAGGCTCCGAGAGCCGTCGGTCGGTCGTGCAGAGTCGTCGAGTGGCACCCGGGCACGCACGCGCAGCCCGCCCGACGGTCGAGGAGTCACCTCGAGGGTTCCTCCCGAGGCCGCCGCGCGCTCGCGCATCCCGAGCTGGCCGAGACCCGGTCGCAGCGCCGCCACCGAGCGTCCGGTGTTCACGACCTCGACCTCGACGCCGGTGTCGTCGTAGCGCACCCGCACGTCGGCCATCGCGCCCACGCCGGCGTGCCGGCGGGCGTTCGTCAGCGACTCCTGTGCGATGCGGTAGAGATTGACGGCGACGAGTGACGGAACCGGCAGCGGTTCGCCGATCACGGCGTAGTCGGTGGGCAGCCCCGCCTCGGTCGACGCGGTCGCCAGCTCGGCGATGTCGTCGAGGGTCACGGTCGACGAGGCATCCGTCGTCTCGCCGCCCGGCGTGCGGAGGGTCTCGAGCAGTTGCCGCAGTTCGTGGATCGCGTCGCGCGCCGAACCTTCGATGCCCGTCAGGATCCCCTTCGCCCTGTCGGGATCCTGGTCGATCACGAGCCGTGCCGCGCCCGCCTGCACGCCCATGACCGACACGTGGTGTGCGACGACGTCGTGCAGCTCGCGGGCGATGCGCACGCGGTCGAGAGCGACGGCCTGTGCGGCCGTGACCTCGCGCTGCTGCTCGAGCTCGGCTGTGCGCTCTTCGAGCACCGAGCGCTCCTGCGCCGCATGCCACGAACGCTCGCCGAAGTAGTACGCCCCGGCGAAGTAGAGCACGTTCAGCAGCAGTTGGATGAGCATGAACGCCAGATAGGGCGAGAGGAGGCCCGCGGCGACCTCGGCCTTCTCGGCCTCGTCGATCGCCTCGTGGTACATCGTGATCAGCAGCCAGATGAACATGCCGACGATGATCGCGACCCGCACGATCATCGCCGCGCGGCGGTCGTTCATCCACGCGCCGACCGTATAGAGCGACACGAACATCGCGATGTTGCCGACGTAGATCTCGGGCACCTGGAAGGTGATGGCGAGAAAGTACGCCAGGCACACGGTGATCGCGACGGCGGCCGGCCAGCGTCGACGCCATCCGAGCGGTGCGGTGACCGCGAGGGCGTAGACGAGCGCCGTCCATTCGGGTGCCCTGGTGTCGCCGTACATCTCGGCGACCGTCGACAGGGCTGCACTGAGGATCGCGCCCACGAACATGACGGCGGCCAGCACCAGGTCGCCCCGCTGCTCGCGGGCGGTGGGCGTGCGGATGAACGGCGCGGCGGGCATTCCTCCACCGTACGGGGGCGCGGATGCGGCGGCATCCCCCGCGCGACGGATCGTCAGCCCCCTCTCGCGCCCGTGAGGGGAGGCCTTTCGCGCGACGGGCGGAGGTTTCGCAGCCCGGCATCCGCCCATCGCCGAGCTCTCCGCCCGACGCGGGTGCACGCGGCACACCGTGCACGCGGCAACCGCGTCAGCCCCAGCTCGCACCCTGCAAGAATCGAGCGTGACCTCGACGCCCCCTGCGAATGCCGCGCCGCGCCTCGCCCCCCTGTATCTCGCAGGCTTCACCACGGCGTTCGGCGCGCACGGGATCGCCGCGGCCCTCGGCGCCGAGACCGACGACATCGGATGGACGCTGTTCGCGTTCGGCCTGACCCTCGCGCTGTACGACCTCGCCGAGGTGCTGCTCAAGCCGCTGTTCGGAGCATTGAGCGACCGTGTCGGCGTGCGTCCCGTCATCATCGGTGGGCTTCTCGCGTTCTCTGTCTTCTCTGTGGTCGGGGCCGTCGTGCCGGGGATGCTCGGCCTCGTGATCGGCCGTTTCGGCCAGGGTGCCGCCGCCTCTGCGTTCTCGCCGTCATCGTCTGCGGCAGTGGCGAGGCTCACCGACGATGCGAGCCGCGGCCGATACTTCGGTCGCTACGGATCGTGGAAGAGCCTCGGCTATGCCCTCGGTCCGCTGATCGGAGCTGTGCTCGTCGTGTGGGGCGGGATGCCCGCGCTGTTCTGGGCGCTCGCGGTACTGGGCCTCATCGCGGCGGGCTGGGTGGCCGTGGCCGTGCCGAGGGTGCCGGTGCTGCCTCGCAGACGGGTGACGCTCGTCGACCTCGGCCGCGAGCTCACCGAACGCGGGTTCCTCGTGCCGACGCTCGTGCTCGCTGCCACCACCGGCGCGCTGGCCGTGGCCGTCGGCTTCCTCCCGCTGCTCGGGCGACAGGCCGGACTCGACACGGTGTGGAGCATGGCGATCGTCACGGTGCTCGCGATCGCGTCGAGCGTGGCGCAGCCGTTCGTCGGCGCCGCGCACGATCGCGGGCGCGTGTCGGTGCGCACCGCCGCGGTGGGCGGGCTCGCGCTCATCGCCCTGGGCATCGCGCTCGCCGCGGTCAGCGATCATCCCGTGGCACTCGTCGCCACCGCGCTGCTGGTGGGGGTGGGTGTCGGCACCGCGACTCCGGTCGCGTTCTCGTATCTCGCGGCATCCACCCCGCCGGAGCGGATGGGACGCACCATGGGCAGCGCCGAACTCGGGCGCGAGCTCGGAGATGCCGGTGGGCCGCTCGTCGCCGGAGCGGTGGCGACCGCATCCGTCCCCGGCATCGGACTCGGAGTCGTCGCGGCTCTGACGGCCGGGGCCGGCGCACTCGCGCTCGTGGGGCTGCGCACGCGTGCGGTGTCAGCCGCCCCCGAGCGGTCTTGACGACGAGAGGTTCTTTCGCGAGCATGCTTGCGACAGCATCGACAGAGGAGTCACCGTGACCAAGGTCTTCGTCAACCTGCCCACCAGCGACCTCGAGCGCTCGAAGGCGTTCTATACGGCCCTCGGCTGCGCGATCAATCCGCTGTTCACCGACGAGAACGCCGCGTGCGTCGTGTGGAGTGACGACGTGTACTTCATGGTGCTGACGCGCGAGTACTTCGCGACGTTCACCGACAAGACGGTCGTCGATCCGAAGAGTGCTGCGCAGGTGCTCGTCGCGATCAGCCGCGACTCGCGCGACGACGTGGATGCCGTGCTCGCCGCCGGTCTTGCCGCGGGCGGTACCGAGCCGAAGGCTCCGCAGGACTACGGCTTCATGTACTCGCGCGACCTCGAAGACTCCGACGGCAACGTGCTCGAGTTCATGTACATGGACCCTGCCGCCGCCGAGCAGGGTCCCGACGCGTACCTCGCGGCGCCGGGCGAGCCGAGCTGAACGGAGGTAGAGCGCCATGGCCGGACGCATTCTGATCGACCTCTTCACGACCCTCGACGGAGTCGCGCAGGGGCCGGGTGGCACCGACGAGGACACCTCCGGGGGCTTCCGCTTCAGCGGCTGGCAGGCCGGGTACCCGTCGTCTGGCATGGGAGAGGGCGTTTCTGTCGGCATGCGCAACCTCGACGCGCTGCTGCTCGGTCGCCGCACGTACGACATCTTCGCCGCCTACTGGCCGCAGCACACCGACGGCTCGTCGGGCGAGATCGGCAGACTCTTCGACCGGGTTCCGAAGTATGTGGCGACGCGGGATGCCGACCTCGAGCTGCCGTGGAAGGGCAGCGTGCGAGTCGGAGGCGATCTCGAGCTGGAGATCGCCGATCTTCGGCGGATGCACGATGAGGTGCACGTGATCGGCAGCATCGACCTCGTGCACTCGCTGCTGGCCGAGGGTCTGTTCGATGAGCTGAATCTGTGGGTCTATCCGATTCTGCTCGGCACAGGCAAGAAGGTGTTCGACGATCGCGCTCTCCCATCGGTGCTCACGCTTCTCGAGCCTCCCGTGGCCGATGACAGCGGCGTGACGCTGCTGCGTTACGGTCGCACCGATCGGGTGCCCGAGGTCGGCACTTTCGAGGACTGAACTTCGAGGACTGCAACGGCATATCGCTTTCGACTTCCTGCTGGCGTTGCGATCACGTATCTTCGTTCACGCCGGCCTCAACCGTCTTCTACGGCGCGCCGACTGCCGATGAGACGGCGGGGATACTGATCACGGTGAGGGGGCAGTCATCTCCGGTCAAGACGTTGTAGGAATTATCGTCATCTTGGTTGGCCTTGCGTCGATCTGCGTACATCGGGTGATTCCGAAGATCATTCATGCTGGTTTACGACTCTTCTTCGGCGGGCCGGTCGCCGACGACGCGGTGAGACCAGGGGTGTCGCCAGCCCACGTGATCATCGTTGGGGTCGGATTTCTGGCGTTCGGCGCTTTCCTCATCGTTTCCGACGATGGCTCAGAATCGATCCCGCACGCCTCTGGCGTGATCTCGGTGGCGGGGAGAGAGTCGTGATAATTGTCGGGGGCTTTGTTCCCATCCTGCTTGGAGTGGAGAATGCTCGGCGACTGCATTTGTTGGAGCGGGCGCCCAGGGCGGAGTCGGTCTTTCTGATCAGGCGAGTCCCGAAGGCGGCGTGCGATTGAATGCCACATCTTCGGTTCGGTTCGGTTCGGTTCGGCGGCGGTGGAGCGTGTAGTGCCGGCGTTAAATACAGGTGGTAGACGGGGGAGGCGGGGCTTATGCCACTTACGCTAATCGTCGCAGGCATTCTTGTGCTTGCTGGCACAGCGCTGATTCTCGCTAGACGACAGTTTCCGCGCTTCATCCATGTCGGTCTCAAGAGAGTTCACGGTGAGCCCTTCGCGGACATGGTGTATCAAAGAACCTCGCCCGGATTGATGGTTTTCGTGGGAACTGCAATGGTGCTTCTGGGTCTGTTCAATATTGTCGAAGCCTTATGGCTGTGAGGCGTCTAAATTCATGTCAGGGGCGGCGATGGGCGGTCTAGAGCCGTTCTGGCACGAGTACACGTACGACACGAAGACCGGAAATCGTAGCGGACTGGTGAAGCGGTCGACGTTGGGGGCGGTCTCGACGGCGGCATACACGTATCCCGTCGCGGGCGGAGATCGCCCGCACTCGGTGAACACGGTGACGGGTCCTGCGGGCACGGGGCCGGGTTCCTACGCCTATGACGCGGCGGGGAATCTGACGGGTCGTCCGGGGCAGACGATCACGTTCAACGATGTCGGCAAGGTGTCGAAGGTCGTTACTGGGGCCGTGACGCAGGACAACGTTTACAACGTCGATGGCAGGCTGCTTTTGAGTAAGAGCACGAAGGAGGGTGCGTCACTGTTCGTGGGTGACGCGGTGTTGTCGCAGGCGCCGGGTTCTTCGGTGGTGTCGGGTGTGCGGACGTATTCTGGGGCGGAGGGTAAGCCGATTGCGGAGAAGTCGGCGAAGACCGGGACCACGGGGACGACGTTGACGTGGTTGTTCTCGAATCTGGAGGGGACGGTGGACGTGCAGACTGTCGCGAATGCCGTCGGGACGACGACTCGGACGTTGCGTGATCCGTATGGTGCCCCGATCGGGGGGTCGAACGGTGTGTGGCCTGGTGGTACCGGGTACATGAACAAGCCCGTCACCGCGTCAACGGGGCTGACGACGGTCGGCGCCCGCACGTATGACCCGGTGATCGGGAAGTTCTTGTCTGTGGATCCGGTGATCGACACGAACCTGCCGCAGCAGAACACGGGGTATACGTACTCGGGCAACAACCCGACCACGTACATGGACCCCACCGGGCTGCGGCTCGACCAGGGATGCGGGTGGGGCGTCAATTGCACCAAGACATATGCGGCGCCTCCGTCCTATGCCAGCACTAGTAAGCTTGGAGCCCGCCTGATTGATAAGGGTCAGAGGACGATGAATAGCGTACCGATCCGGAATCCGTTCACGGTGACTCCGCGCCAGGTGCAATCCGACCTCGAGACCTGGGGGAGGGGGTACGCTCAGAAAAATCTGGGGGAAATCCTCAAGAGCCAACAGGGTGCCTTTGCTTGGGCGTGGATGAACGGAACGTCTCCGAATCGTGTCACATTTGGTCCGCAGTCAATGATTACGCAAGGGCTGATGGATAGCCCTCAGGTTGGTTTATACCGTAATGGCGTTCTCGCGGCGCTTCGGTCTGGCGCAAATATTAAGGCTGGTGCGTACACGGCGGGAGCGCCGGGACTCGATAATTCGAACTTCATTCGCGATATGGCTGCAATGGCCGACTGGTCTAATGCCTCCAATGTCGATCGATCTCTTGCAGTTGTTGGATCGTTCGCTATGCAAGCCAACGTCGTCACCAATCAAAGTGACGGATCCATGGTTCTGCAATTCACGATCACGAACGAGATGACCCTCGGATCCGCTATCGGACCGAGTCAGCAATGGAGAGAGCTGTTGAATAGTCTCCCTGGAAGTTCTGGCCCAATGTCAAATGTCGCGCAGACATATCAATGGACGGAGTCGATCCCATGAAGCGCTGGCGGCGAGGTATATCAGCCACTATCTTGGCGATGGTTGTCCTGCTCGCCGGGTGCACTTCCATCGGGGGAGCTCCAGCGAGCGACGTGACGGCGGAGCAACTGGGAGGAGAGTGGCGTATTCCGGACCAAGAGGGCGTGAAACTCGTGATTCATGGCGACCAGACATTCGAAATGCGTAACTGGCCCTCGAATCTAGGGTGCATTGCACCAGAAGCTGAGTATGTCGAAGACGTCGACTGGGGCGACGGCAGAGATTTCAATGGCGTGTGGCAACTCGGCCCGGAGGGTTACGAGTATGGCCTGAGCTTGTTCTCTGACAGCGATGTGTGCCCTGGGGTGCTCGCATTCAGTGTCTGGCTGGTCGCAGGCGATTTGGTGATCCAGGATTGGCTCGGCACGGATGCGGATGACAACTCCGCGAGTCGCCTCGTGGAACTTTCGCGTTAGCGTCAGTGAGCACCGGAACGATCCCACGCTATACGTCGCGCCGTGGGACTCACTCTGGTGCGGAGGGTAAGCCGATTGCGGAGAAGTCGGCGAAGACGGGGACCGCGGGGACGACGTTGACGTGGTTGTTCTCGAATCTGGAGGGGACGGTGGACGTGCAGACTGTCGCGAATGCCGTCGGGACGACGACTCGGACGTTGCGTGATCCGTATGGTGCCCCGATCGGGGGGTCGAACGGTGTGTGGCCTGGTGGTACCGGGTACATGAACAAGCCCGTCACCGCGTCAACGGGGCTGACGACGGTCGGCGCCCGCACGTATGACCCGGTGATCGGGAAGTTCTTGTCTGTGGATCCGGTGATCGACACGAACCTGCCGCAGCAGAACACGGGGTATACGTACTCGGGCAACAACCCGACCACGTACATGGACCCCACCGGGCTGCGGCTCGACCAGGGATGCGGGTGGGGCGTCAATTGCACCAAGAGCGTCAATAATCCGGGAGCAAAGAAGACTAATCAGGCCCCTTTTGTCAACTCTGCGCGTTTGGGTGAATTCACCCACCAACAGTACACCACCTGGACCTCGTCCAAAACCAATAAGAATCTGATTAGAGTCGCCCAGGCAAATAACGCGGCATTTCGAGGAATTATCAATGACGCACTCGCGTATCGGAGGGGGCTTGGTTCGGGAGTGATTGGCTTGATGATTGACGTCCCGTGGCATCAAGCGGAGGCTTCTGCGGCGTTTACTCTCTATGAAAAGTTTCAAACGAATGGCGAATGGGATGCAAAGGTCGGGGTGCTTAAGGCGTATGGCTTAGACGGGAATGACTATCCAGCTCCCTCCGACGGCACGAGCGTGCGTGTGGACGTGTATGGAAACGTGATCTATGGAGCGATGCTTGCAAGTTACGGAGTTCCAGAGGGAGTTGCGATACAAGCGGCAAACGCGCCCGGAGAGGATGTCGGGATCAACGGTGACTCAAGCGACGATGCTGCTGTCAGTGTGGGTTACGAAATGTTCAAAAGGTATCCCGACGGTCTGACGAGCGCACAGTATTACGACTTCATTGTGAACCATTGTGGAGAGATTGCGTGCGAATGAAACAAAAATTGGCGATTAGTGCGATTGCGTTCGTGACGCTGGCTGCTGTTGTAGTACTTGGTGTGGTCTTGCTCCGCATCGGTCTCGACAGTAGACCGGGTCCGGAGTCGCAGTTCGGTTTTCCCATTGAGTGGGAATCCGCGCGTAAGCCCGATTCTATGTCGACGGACTCTTCGGCGTTGACGTTGAATGAAGATGGGACCGCAAATGTTGTCAACATTGATGTGGGTGAGACTGCGCGAACCGCCGACGGGCGTCAGTGTGTTCATAATAACAAAGATGCATATTCCGGAAACGGAACTTGGGAGATAGATCCCGACGGCGCACTCCACATCACCACGGATACGGGCGACGCTGTATTCCTTCCGGGCCCCGCAAGGTTTGAGGGTGTCGACTGGTCGGAACTACGGCAACCGTTCTGTGATCAAACTTACGCTGATTTCAATCCGCTCAATTAGCCACTCGGACAGCGCGAACAACCAAGTAGGCAGGATTGCGGCCCGCCTCAGGTTGAACGAATAGCAGACGAGTGCTGTTGGCTTGATCGGCTGCTTGCTATGGGCTCAACCGCGTCGCCGGGTCGGTGTCGCAGGACAACGTGTACAACGTCGATGGCAGTCTTCTTCTGCGTAAGAGTTCGAAGGAGGGTGCGTCGTTGTTCGTCGGTGACACGGTGTTGTCGCAGGCGCCGGGTTCTTCGGTGGTGTCGGGTGTGCGGACGTATTCTGGGGCGGAGGGTAAGCCGATTGCGGAGAAGTCGGCGAAGACCGGGACCACGGGGACGACGTTGACGTGGTTGTTCTCGAATCTGGAGGGGACGGTGGACGTGCAGACTGTCGCGAATGCCGTCGGGACGACGACTCGGGTGTTGCGTGATCCGTATGGTGCCCCGATCGGGTCGAGTGGTGTGTGGTCGAGCGGCACCGGGTACATGAATAAGCCCGTCACTGCGTCGACGGGGCTGACGACGGTCGGTGCGCGCACGTATGACCCGGTGTTGGGGAAGTTCTTGTCGGTGGATCCGGTGATCGACACGAACCTGCCGCAGCAGAACACGGGGTATACGTACTCGGGCAACAACCCAACGACGTATATGGACCCGACCGGGCTGCGAATGACGGGGCGATGCGGCCCGTGGGGTCTGACCTGCAACATGCCCAAGGCGCACGGGAAGACCTTTGCCCGATCGACCGTGACCTGGACTCATACGCCCACCCCCACCGTGACCAATAAGCCGCAGGCAACGCCCAAACCGCCGACCTTGATTAGCACCCTCACCCCGAAGGCGCCGGCCAAGAGCTGGGTTCCGAAGGCGCAACCTGCCTGAGGGCCGCTGGTGTCATTCGTCCCGAACTATCAGCCTCCGAAGCCGACGGTTTCCGCGGGCTTCACGGTTTGCGCCGTTATCGTCTGCTACTCACGAGACTGGGCGCTCGACGGGTCATCGGGCTCGAACAGCATCACGTTCGGGCCGCGGATCGAAGTCACGTTGAACGTGTCTGCTGAGGTCTCCTCGCCCGCAGGTGCGTATCTGGTGGCGGGTTGCTCTGCGTCTGGTTTAGCGGGGGCGGGAGCAGAAGTCGGTGTAGGGATCGGCGACCACGGGTTGGCCGGCTCTACATCGGGCACAGTCAGAGTGGGCGCCGGAGGCGGCTGCACGGCGGGCATTCGATGGAGCGACTAAAGAGGGGGTGCTGAATTGCTGATCTCAGGAATCGTGTGCGTGGTGCTCGGCATCCTGCTTGCGATCTTTCATGAGCGCTACTGGCGGTTTCTGAGGCGAGTGAGTGATCGCCTCTTCAGCGAGGCTCTCGCGGAAGCACTGATGAACCCCGGAGAGAGTTCAAAGGTGATCCTGTTCGTAGGAATAGGAGCGGCAGTGATGGGACTGATTCAGATCGCGTTCGGGTTGGGCGTGATCTGACCGAGCACGTCGGCGAAGTTCCATGTTGTGCCCCCGAGCGGTGAACCGCCGTCGAAGGGCTACCCTGAGGCAGGCGACGCGCCATTTCGCCGGTGTCAGTTGGGGGCTGGAATGGACTCGGTCATGCACATGGTCTTTCCGCTCGTCTGCGTGGGGCTCGTCGCGGCCGGACTTCTGATCGTGAAGCACCGGAACACCCTCTGGGCGAGTACACGAGATCGTCAGCGGAAGATCTTCGGTCGCTATGCTGCCGGCGCGTTCGAGCGACTCCAGAACTCGTTCTGGATCGGCTTCGTCGGCCTGTTCGCGATTGCGGCTGGAGTGGTTCTGCTTGTGCGCTATGTGATCGTGGTGCTGATTTGATCGAAGATGTACCCGACCTCGTCGATAGCGGAGAAGCGAGAATGCTCACTGGCAGCGGTCGAAGAATCGCCGGCGCAGCCGTTGCCGCGACGGCATCGATGCTGCTGCTCGTCGGGTGCGTCCCCCTCTTCCCATCCCGTCCGCTCGCGCTGCAGCCGATCAGCGTGACGTCGATCGACGACCGCCTGTCGTGGGTGCAGTGCCTCGATCACAGCATGCAGGTGACCTACGTGTCTGCCCATATACGCGAGGACGCGGGGGAGGAACGGGAGTGGTCGGTGCTCACGGCTGAAGGGGTCGTCGAGGACGCAGTGGAGGTCGCGCCAGGGGTTCCTGTCGACCTGAGCAGCACCTTCGCGGGGCTGCCCGTGCTGCACAGCAATGACATCGCCCTTTCGTCCTTGACGGGGACGGTGACCGTGTTCCTGCTGTTGTCAGGGCCGGAGGTACGCGCCGAGATGAAGTTCGAGAACATCGACCTGAAGACACTCGCGGCAGGAAAGTTCGTCTATCACTCGGGGGAGGTCAGCGACAGCCCGTGCGACATGCCCCGCGACTGACCTGCCTGACCGGTGCTCGGCTCAGCCGATCCCGAGCATCCGCTCGATGACCCGCGCCACTCCGTCGTCGTCGTTCGAGGCGGCGGTCTCGTCTGCCGCATCCTGCACGACGTCAGCCGCCCCGGCCATCGCGACGCCGTGGCCCGCCCAGCGCAGCATCTCGACATCATTGAGGGCGTCGCCGAACGCCACGACGTCAGCGCGGTTGAGGCCGAGGTGCTGGCACAGCCGCGCAAGGCCCGAGGCCTTGGTCACGCCCTCGGCCATGACCTCGACGAAGGGCGCGCCCGACAGCGTCGCCTCGAAGCCGGTGAGGCCAAGGTCGCGCAGCACCTCGAAGAGCGCTGCGGGGGCGAGCTCGGGATGCCGGATCACGAACTTCAGGCTGGGAGCGTCGACGACCTGGTCGAGTGTCACGCCGCCCATGGTCTTCGGGTCGCGCTTGTGGTCTGAGAGATCGGCGATCTCGGCGTACCCGTGCTGGGCGACGAACGTCTCGCCGCCCTCGCGCACGCTCGCGAAGAGCAGGCCGGGGATGCTTGCCCCGAGCGCCTCGGCGAGTGAGCGGATCGTGTCTGCAGGCAGCTCTTCGGCGAACAGCATCCGCCCTTCCGTGAGGTGCGTCGCATAGGCTCCGTTGCTGCACAGAGCCCACTCGTCGAACCCGGCGCCGCCGGCGATCGCTCGCAGCCCGATCGGCTGGCGGGCGGTGACCGGAACGACATGGATGCCGCGGGACCGCGCCTCGTCGAGCGCTGCGCGGGTACGCGCAGACACTTCGGATGACGAGGTCAACAGGGTGCCGTCGAGATCGGTCGCGATCAGGCGCAGGGTCATCCGCTTCGTCTCGCTTCGCTCGCTCAACGATCGGGAAGTCAGGAGAAGATCATCGGGAGGTCGTCGTCGTCTTCGACGCCGCCGCCGAGCTCGAACTCTGCAACGACCGGCACGTGGTCGCTCGGCTGTTCGCCCTTGCGCTCGTCACGGTGGATCGAGGCGCCCGTCACCGCCTCCGCGAGCGTCTTCGACCCCAGGATGAAGTCGATGCGCACGCCCTCGTTGCGCGGGAACTTCAGGCGCTGGTAGTCCCAGTAGGTGAAGCCCTCGGGGATCAGCGGGCGCACGACGTCGCTGACTCCCGCGTCGGCGAATGCGAAGAACGCCTGGCGCTCCTGCGGTGAGACGTGCGTCGAGACACCCTCGACGATGTCGGGGTCTCCATTGTCCTTGTCGAACGGGATGATGTTGAAGTCTCCGACCAGCGCGAGCGGCAGATCGGGGTTGGCGGCGAGCTCTGTCGCGGTCGCCTTCTTGAGCTCTTCGAGCCAGTGCAGCTTGTAGGCGTAGTGCGGGTCGCCGAGCGAGCGGCCGTTCGGCACGTACAGGCTCCACACCCGCACGCCGTCGACCAGCACTCCGAGCGCACGCGCCTCGAGCGGAGCATCCGGCCCCTCATGTCCCTTGGCGAAGCCGGGCATGCCGTCGAACGCAGTGCGCACATCGGTGATCGGCAGGCGGCTCGCGATCGCGACGCCGTTCCACTGATTGAGGCCGTGCACCTCGACGTGGTAGCCGGCCTCTTCGAACGGCCCATACGGGAACTGCTCGGGTTTGCACTTGATCTCCTGCATCGCCAGCACGTCGATGTCTTCTCGCACGGCGAACTCGACGGTGCGGGTGACACGAGTGCGGATGGAGTTGACGTTCCAGGTGGCCAAGCGCATGCGTCAAGCCTAGGGCCCACCTCCTACACTGGATGCCGTGACCGCACTCGACGCAGACCGCCAGACCCTCCTCGACCTGATCAAGGACGAGGCCGTGTTCCACGGAGACTTCACGCTCTCGAGCGGCAAGAAGGCGACGTACTACGTCGACATGCGCAAGCTCACGCTCGACCACCGCGCTGCCCCGGCGATCGGCCGCATCATGCTCGACCTGATCGGCGACCTCGACGTCGTGGCCGTCGGAGGCCTGACGCTCGGCGCCGACCCGATCGCCAACTCGGTGCTGCATGCCTCGGTCGCCGCCGACAAGCCGCTCGACGCGTTCGTGGTGCGCAAGGAGCCGAAGGACCACGGCCGCGGTCGCCAGATCGAGGGTGCAGACGTCAAGGGCAAGCGCGTCGTCGTGCTCGAAGACACCTCGACCACCGGGCAGTCCGCGCTCAAGGCCGTCGAGGCGCTGCGCAAGGAGGGTGCCGAGATCGTCGCCGTCGCCGTGATCGTCGACCGCAAGACGGGCGCGCAGGCCGCGATCGAAGCCGAGGGGCTCGAATGGCGCGCCGCCTTCGACCTCGACGACCTCGGGCTCGACCCCCAGTGACCCGCTACGCCCTGGCCGTCGACGTCGGCGGCACCAAGATGGAGGCCGCGCTCGTCAGCGAGAAGGGCACGCTGGTCGACGGCAGCCGTTCACGCCAGGCGACAGGCCGCGAAGCGACGCTCGAGTCGCTGAACCTCGCCGTCATCGCGATCGTGTCGCACGCCCTGGCCGCGTTGCCGGCGGATGCCGAGCTCGTCGGCGCGGGAGCCGGAAGTGCTGGCCCCATCGACCGCGGCGCCGGAGCGATCATGCCGGTGAACATGCCGCTCGCGCGCGGCTTCGGCCTCGCGGAGTCGGTGCGATCGGCGGCCTCTGTCGCGCTCGGGCGCGAGGTGCCGACGGTGCTCGGCCACGACGGCGGCGCGCTCGCACTGGCCGAGTCGTGGCTCGGTGCCACGCAGGATGCCGGTGCCTCGTTGTCGATCGTCGTCTCGACCGGCGTCGGCGGCGGTTTCGTCGTGAACGGCGCCTACATTCCCGGGGCCACCGGCAACGCCGGTCATCTCGGTCAGGTGCGCCGAGAGGGCGGACTCACCCTCGAGGAGATCGCCTCGGGGCCCGCGAGCGCCGCCTGGGCCCAGCAGCAGGGCTGGACCGGAGCCACAGGTGAAGACCTGGCAAGGGATGCGGCCGCTGGCGACGCCGTCGCGCGTGCGGCCATCGAACGGTCGGCGAAGGCCGTGGGCGAAGCGCTCGCAGACGCCGCGACCCTCGTCGACCTCGACATGGTCGCGATCGGCGGAGGATTCTCGAGGGTGTCGGCCGACTACATCTACCTCGTGCAGCAGGCGCTCACGGCCAGTGCCGCGCACGAGTACTCGCGACGTACCCGGGTCGTGCGCTCGGGACTCGGCGACGAGGGGCCGCTCATCGGCGCCGCGGCGCTCGTCCTGCGCTGACCTGCCGGTCACCGCAGAATCAGCGCCCCGCGACGATCAGGTGACGATGCGGCCCTTCGAGTCGGGCCACCGCGACCTTGAGCTCGGTGACGTCGGCGGCGACTCCGTCGATGCGTGCGGTGAGTTTCTCTTCGACTCCGTCGATGCGTGCGGTGAGTTTCTCTTCGACTCCGTCGATGCGTGCGGTGAGTTTCTCTTCGACTCCGTCGATGCGTGCGGTGAGTTTCTCTTCGACTCCGTCGATGCGTACCGTGAGCCTCTGTTCCACTCCGTCGATTCGTGTGGTGAGCCTTTGTTCCACTCCGTCGATACGCACACCGAGCGACGTCTCGACGCCGACGAGGTCGGTGCGGAGGGCGTCGGATCTGCGAATGCACCAGGCGAAGCCCGCGAACATGGTGCCGCCCAGAGTCAGCAGGAGGCCGACTGCGCTGACGACGATCGTGATGATCTCGACGGACACGAACATGCTCCCATTCTGGGGGTGGAGGGTGGGGTCTCGCAGAATGCTACGCGGGCGACGACCGGGGGGCCGCCGACGGTGCGGGGCATCCTTCGGGCGGTGGGGAGAACGCGGTCTAGAGAGTGATCGTGCAGAAGAGATCGGTCCGTTCCGTTCGCCTCCCTAACAAATCGGCCTTACGCTCGTAGCAGGCGACGGAAGGAACACGCATGCGCGTACTCGGACTGCTCTCGGGCACCTCACACGACGGCATCGACGTCACGGTCGTGGATTTCGAGGAGAGCGACGGCGCGCTGCGCGGCACGGTTCTGCATGAAGACAGCGTCCCGTACGCGCCAGAGCTCCGGGCGCGACTCGTCGCCGCGCTGCCTCCGGCACCCACGACGTTCGCCGAAGTCTGCGAGCTCGACACCCTGATCGGCCAGGCCTTCGCCGAGGTCGCCGCTGCGGCATCCGACGCGGTCGGGGGAGTGGATGCCGTGTGCACGCACGGTCAGACCGTCTTCCACTGGGTCGCCGACGGACACGCGCTCGGCACCCTGCAGATCGGGCAGCCGGCATGGATCGCCGAGCGGGTCGGAGCGCCGGTCATCTCTGACGTGCGCATCCGCGACATCACTGCGGGGGGCCACGGCGCCCCACTCGTATCGTTCCTCGACGAGCTGCTGCTGCGCGGTCGCGCGGGAGTCTCGGCGGCCGTCAACCTCGGCGGCATCGCGAACGTGACAGTGGTCGGTCCCGACGGCCTGTCGGCCTACGACATCGGGCCGGCGAATGCGCTGGTCGACGCGGTCGTCGTCGCCGAGGGGCAGAACGACCGAGGCTACGACACGGATGCCGCGATCGCTCGCACCGGCACCGTCGACGAGGTGCTGCTCGCAGAGCTGCTCGCCGACCCCTACTACGCACTTCCCGCGCCGAAGAGCACAGGCAAGGAGCACTTCCACCTCGATTACGTGCGTGCGCAAGTCGACCGCATGCGACCCGGCATCGCGCCGGCAGACCTGATCCGCACGCTGACCGAGCTCACGGTCCGCACCGTCGCACACGACATCCGCGCTGCCGGCGTCCGCTTCCTGGCCGTATCCGGCGGCGGATGCCACAACCCACTCATCATGCAGGGGCTGCGCGATGCGCTCCCCGACATCGAGGTCGTGCTCGCCGACGGGCTCGGTGCCCCGGTCGACAGCAAGGAGGCGATCCTGTTCGCCCTGATCGGGTGGTGCACGATGCACGGGATCGCGGCGGTGACTCCCGGTGGCACGGGAGCGCGGGAGGCGCGAATCCTCGGCACGATCACACCGGGCACGGGTCCGCTGCGGATGCCGGAGCCGGTCGAACGAGTGCGCAGCCTGACTCTCGGCTGATCGAGAGAGCGCGGGCGCTCACCGCCTGCGATCGTCGTCGTCCCAGGGGCCTTCCCACCACCCGGCGCGACCATCGCCCTCGCCGCCGCCTCGCCGACGTGAGCGCCAGAACTGCACGACGAACACCGTCAGTGTGCTGAGCAGGATCAGGAACACCACCAGGAACAGCACGTCAGATTGATTCACGGTCGCTTCCCCTCTGCGGCATCCGCCACGATCTTGGCGATCCGGGCGGATCGCGTCTCGGCTCGCTTCGCCATGGCGATGTGTGTGAGGCCGAACTTCTTGACCGATCTCGGGAACGCATCCCAGTGGGCCCGCGCGGCGGGCACGGCATCCAGCGCCTCTGTCAGTTCCGACGGCTCGATCCCGGCTTCGGGGCCGTCGAGCAGGGTCCAGGATCCGTCTGCCTTCGCGGCCTCGAGCACGCGGATGCCGGCCGGAGCAAGGTGTCCGGCGGCCTCGAGTTCGACCAGTCGGGCCTTGTTGGTCGCAGCCCACCCGCTGCCGCGTCGTCGGGGCGAGAACCACTGCCCGACCGTCTGGTCGTCGAAGGTGCGCACCGGGCCGTCGATCCAGCCGAAGCAGAGCGCCTGGCGCACGGCATCCTCGTATCCGACACCTCCGGCCCGGTTGCCGCGAACGCTCAGCAGCCAGACTCCCGCGGTGCGCTCATGATGCTCCTCGAGCCAGACACGCCAGGCGGCCGCATCCGCTGCGACGACCCGCTCGCCCTCGTCGAGTGCACCCACGTCAGTCCTCGTCGAGCGTGGGAATCGACTGCGTGACGGTCGGCAGCAGGTCGGCGACCGAGTCGACGATCTCGTCGGGCCGGAACGGGTACTTCTCGACCTCGGCGCGGTCGCTGATGCCGGTCATCACGAGCACCGTGTGCAGGCCCGCCTCGATGCCGGCGATGATGTCGGTGTCCATGCGGTCGCCGATCATGCCGGTCTTCTTCGAGTGCGCTCCGATCTTGTTCAGGGCCGAGCGGAACATCATCGGATTCGGCTTGCCGACGACATACGGCTCTTTGCCCGTCGCCTTGGTGATGAGGGCGGCGATGGCGCCGGTCGCCGGCATCACGCCGTCGGCCGAGGGGCCGGTCGCATCGGGGTTGGTGACGATGAAGCGCGCGCCCTTGATGATGAGCCGGATCGCCTTGGTGATCGCCTCGAACGAGTAGTTGCGAGTCTCGCCGACGACCACGAAGTCGGGGTTGGTCTCGGTCATGATGAACCCGGCCTCGTGCAGCGCCGTGAGGATGCCGGCCTCGCCGATCACGAACGCCGAGCCGCCGGGCAGCTGCTGCGCGAGGAAGTCCGCGGTCGCCAGGGCCGAGGTCCAGATGCGCTCCTCGGGCACGACCAGACCGCTGGCGCGCAGGCGGGCCGAGAGGTCGCGCGCCGTGAAGATCGAGTTGTTGGTCAGAACGAGGTAGGGGATCTCGTTCTGCTCCCATCCGGCCAGCATCTCGGCGGCCCCGGGAATGGCGTCGTTCTCATGG
This sequence comes from Microbacterium hydrocarbonoxydans, assembly GCF_904831005.1. Taxonomy (NCBI): domain Bacteria; kingdom Bacillati; phylum Actinomycetota; class Actinomycetes; order Micrococcales; family Microbacteriaceae; genus Microbacterium; species Microbacterium hydrocarbonoxydans. The sequence continues at coordinate 2,896,305 of NZ_LR882982.1, forward strand.
ACGAGCACGCCGTCCATGTCGGTCAGCCAGCATTCGATGTCGTCGCGGTGTGCCATGTGCTCAGCCTATTGGGCCGTGGTCACAGGCTGGTGTCAGGTTCTGACGAGCTTCTCAGGCGCTGAGCCAGACCACCTCGGCTGCACCCGCGGGAAGCTCCGTGACGCTGCCGTCGAGCTCGATGCCGGATGCGGTGGCCGTGACCGTCGCAGCGACGACGACTCCCGCGGCTTCGAGGGCGCGCAGCAGTTCGGGATCGCGATCATCGACCCGCAGCACGCGTCCGACGTGGCCCGTCGGCGCGTCGGCGAGCAGCACGAAGGGCTCGCGCTCGACGTGCCCCCGGGCATCAGGGATCGCGTCGCCGTGCGGATCGAAGCGTGGTCGCCCCAGCCGCGCGTCGATGCCCTCGAGCAGCCGATCGCTGATGGTGTGCTCGAGCACTTCGGCCTCGTCGTGCACTTCGTGCCAGCCGTACTCGAACTCCTGCACCAGCCAGGTCTCGATCAGGCGATGCCGACGCACCATCGCGAGGGCGCGCTGCGTGCCCGCATCCGTCAGCCGCACGGCGCCATAGGGCACGTGCGAGACGAGTCCGGCGGCCGCGAGCTTCTTGACCATCTCGGTCACCGACGACGGGGCGATGCCGAGCTTCGCGGCGAGCACCGAGGGTGTGATCGGTGCGTCCTGCCATTCGGTGTGCGCGTAGACGGTCTTCAGGTAGTCGTCTGCTGCAGGGGATGCCACCGGTCCAGCCTAGATCAGGGATGCGCGAGTGATCAGGGGTTCGCCACGTCGACGAGGAGGCCGAAGGCGACCTGGCCCGCGAAGAACACGATCAGGAAGCCGAGCAGTGCAGCGAAGAGCGAGAGCCGACCGTCGAAGCCCTCGATCTCGGCGATGCCGATCTTGCGCGCGCGGAATGCCAGAATCAGCGTCGCGACGCCGAGGGCGAGCTGCACCCAGGGGCCACCGAAGGGCAGTGCGGTGGGGAAGGCGACGAGAAGCCCGCCGAGCACACCGGTCGCGATGCCGATCCAGGTGAGGATGCGGACGGTGCGGCGTGCGGGTTCGGCAGACATGAGTCCGAGCCTAATCGCCGGAGCCGCCTGTGAATCGTCTCAATCATCCCCGATTCCTTGACGCGTCGCAGCGGGCCGGGTAGCTTCGACCGGGCACGGGAAAACGCTATCCGAGCGAGCTTCGCGCTCAGAGAAGGATTTCGACGATGAACATCCGACACCATTCGTTCCGCGCCGTCGTGGCGGTGGCCGCAGCCGGCTGCCTCCTCATGGGCGGCGCGCAGAGCGCAGGGGCGGCCTCGGTCGCCGCCCCTGCGACCGGGCGCCATGATCACGGCGTGCAGACGCCTCAACTCGAGACGCTCGACCGCGGGCTCGTCGCCGTCTCGACCGCCGAGGGCGTCTTCGTCAGCTGGCGACTGCTCGCGACCGAGGCGACCGGCGCGACGGAGACCGGCCTCGCCGGACCCGACTTCGCCGTCTATCGCGATGGCGCCAAGATCGCGACGGTCACCGACAGCACCGACTACGCGGATGCCCAGGGGTCTGCCACTTCGAAGTACTCGGTCGTCCCGATCGTGAACGGCATCGAGCTGACGGCCTCCGCCTCGGCATCCGTCAGCGCGTGGGCAGACGGTCACCATGACCTGCCTCTGCAGAAGCCGGCCGACGGGGTGACGCCGAAGGGCGAGGCCTACACCTACTCGGCGAACGACGTCTCGGTGGGCGATGTCGACGGTGACGGGCAGTACGAGTACGTCGTGAAATGGGACCCCTCGAACTCGAAGGACGTCTCGCAGCGCGGCTACACCGGCCCCGTCTATCTCGACACCTACGAGCTCGACGGCACGCTGTTGAATCGCCTCGACCTCGGCGTGAACATCCGTGCGGGAGCGCACTACACACAGTTCCTCGTCTACGACTTCGACGGCGACGGCCGGTCGGAGACCATGCTCAAGACCGCCCCCGGCACGAAGTCGGTGCAGTACGCCGCTGACGGCTCGGTCGCGAGCGAGTCGTACATCACCCTCCCTCAGGGTGACATCGACGCCGGGTACTCGAACGACGACGACTACCGCCTCAGCGCGGCGGACTACGAGCAGCACCTGGTCGAGATGTTCCTGGGGTGGAGTGAGCGCGAGGAGGTGGTCTCGGGCCAGTGGCCGGCGACTCTCGAAGAGGCGTGGGGCATGCCCGTGACGCACGAGTATCCGCTCTCGCCGGAGGCCGCGCAGGAGCTCGCCACCACGTTCATCGACGTCTATGCCCCCAGTCGCAGCGCGCGCAACCTGCTGCGAGAGTTCGAGGGGTTCATCGTCGACGGGCCCGAATACCTGACCGTCTTCGACAGCGAGACGGGCGCCGAGCTGCAGACCATCCCGTATCCGACCGAGCGCGGTGACGACGGCCTGCTGTGGGGCGACTACGCGATGTCGCGCATCGAGCCGGGCAACCGCGTCGACCGCTTCCTGGCAGGCGTCGGATACCTCGACGGGCAGCACCCTTCCGCCGTGTTCGCCCGCGGCTACTACACGCGCACGACCGTCGCCGCCTTCGACTGGGACGGCACTCGTCTGACGCAGCGCTGGGATGTCGACAGCGGCCACGCCCCGATGACCAACCCGTTCAATGACTCGCCGCACGGCCGCGACGGCACAAACCCCGAGTTCGGCACGATCACGACCCAGGGCGACCACTCGCTGAGCTTCGCCGACGTGGATGCCGACGGCAGGCAGGAACTCGTCTACGGATCGGCGACGATCGACGACGACGGCAGCCTGCTCTACAGCTCGTTCGACGTGCTTCCCGAGGGCAGTGCCGACCCCGGTGCGAGCGTGCGTCTGGGCCACGGCGACGCGATGCACGTGACCGACATCGACCCCGCTCGCCCCGGCCTCGAGATCTGGACGGCTCATGAGGGCGCGACCAGCGCGCCGTACGGGTCTGTGCTGCGCGACGCCGCGACGGGAGATGCGCTGTTCGGCGCGTACTCGGGCCGCGACACCGGTCGCGCCATGATCGGGGATGTGCGTGCGGACGTTCCTGGCATCGAGGTGTGGTCGAGCATGCCCGGTGGCACCGAGGGCAGCGGTCTGCTCAGTGCTGCGGGCGAGGTGCTGCAGGCAGAGACGCCCGGCACCAACATGTCGATCCGCTGGGCCGGCGACCTGACGACGCAGCTCGTGAACGGCAGCGGCACGCAGACGCCCATCATCGACGACTGGACTCGAGGAACGCTGGTCACCGCGAACGGAACGCTGACGAACAACGGCACGAAGGGCAACCCGTCGCTCGTGGCCGACGTGCTGGGCGACTGGCGTGAGGAGCTGCTGGTGCGCACGATCGACTCGAGCGCGCTGCGGTTCTTCACGACCACCGAGCCGACCGCGCACAAGCTCACGACCCTCATGCACGACGTGCAGTACCGCGTCGAGACCGCTCGTCAGCAGACCACCTACAACCAGCCGGCGTATACGTCGTACTACCTGGCGAGCGACCTCGACTGGGCGAACGTGCCGGTGCTCACCGCGCCGACCACCCCGAAGGCGCCGAAGTTCACCGACAAGCCGGGAACCTCGCGTGACGAGGTCAAGGTGCCGAATGTGAAGGGCGTCGTCTACTACGTGAACGGCGAGAAGGTCGAGGCGTCGAACGGCAAGGTGCGGGTCACGGGCGAGGTGACCGTCGTCGCGGTGCCCGAGCCGGGATATCGCATCGCCGATGGTGCGACCGCGCAGTGGACGGAGTACCTCCGCTCGCGCTGACCGCGGCGGTGACAGAACGCCGCCCCGAGCCGACTCTTCCCGTGCCGGCTCGGGGCGGTTCTGCGTGCGGCGGTGTTTCTGCGCGGACGGTGGTGCGGGCGGGTCACGCGCCCGTCAGCACCAGCCAGAGCAGGGCGCCGTTGAGGGCGATGAGCAAGACGGATGCGACGACGCCCGCCACCGTGGTCCAGATGCGATTCGCCCAGACCCCGAGCGTGCGACGCTGCGCGGTGAGCGCGACGAGGGGGAGCAGCGCGAACGGGATGCCGAACGAGAGCACGACCTGACTGAGCACCAGCGCCAGCGTCGGATCGAATCCGATGCCGAGGATCACGAGCGCGGGGATGAGGGTCACCAGCCGGCGCGCGAGCAGCGGGACGCGCACGCGCAGGAGCCCGTGCATGATCTCGGCTCCGGCGTACGCGCCGACGGATGTCGAGGCGAGTCCGGATGCCAGCAGGCCGACCGCGAAGAAGGTCGCGACGACAGGGCCGAGTCCCGCCGCGAGCGCGGCATGGGCGCCTTCGAGCGAATCGGTCCCCTCGACGCCGGCCAGGTTCGCGGCGGCGAGCAGCAGGATGCCGAGGTTCACGGTGCCCGCGATCACCATCGCGATCGAGACGTCCCAGCGGGTCGCCGTGAGCAGACGACGGATGCGCGAGCTCTCTGTGCGAGCGGTCTCGGTCGGTCCGTGCGCTGCGGCCGCCCCGAACCGGTCACGCGTCAGCGAGGAGTGCGCGTAGATCGCGTGCGGCATGATCGTCGCGCCGAGGATGGAGGCGGCGAGGAGCACAGATCCGGTGCCCTCGAAGCGCGGCACCAGGCCGCCCACGATGCTCGCGGCATCCGGTGGAGCGATGAAGAGCCCGGCGACGAAGCCGACAGCGATGATCACCATGAGCCCGATGATCACGAACTCGAAGGGACGAGCGCCGCGGCGGCTCTGCACGGCGAGCAGGACCATCGACACGGCCCCGGTGATGATCCCTCCGAGCAGCAGCGGGATGTCGAACAGCAGGTGGAGCGCCACGGCGCCGCCGATGACCTCGGCGAGGTCGGTCGCCATCGCGACCAGTTCGGCCTGCAACCAGTAGGCCCGGCGGGCCCACGGCTTGGTGAGTCGCGCGCCCAGCACCTCGGGGAGGCTCTGCCCCGTGACGACGCCGAGCTTGGCCGACAGGTACTGGATCAGCCAGGCCATCACGTTGCCGGCCACCACGACCCACACCAGCAGGTACCCGTACTGCGCACCCGCGGTCATGTTGCTCGCGACGTTGCCCGGATCGAGATACGCGACGCCCGCGACCAGAGCGGGTCCGAGAAGCCAGATGCTGCGGGGCGCAGTCGTGCGAGCGGGCGGTGCGCTCACCCCGAGCGCGGCATTTTTAGGCATGCCGAAATCGTAGCGGATCTTTCGGCACACCTAAATATCGTCACGTCGATGCGCCGGATAGCCTGGTTGGATGGATGAGCACGCGCCTGCGGATGCAGCGGCCGAGACACGCGGATCGTCGGCGCAGCCCGGATACGGCGTCGGGCCGTGGCCGGGCGGTCACGACGAGTGGCCGGCGGAACCCTGGTACGACCCCGAGCTGCTGGCTGCCGGCGACACCCGCAACGTGATCGATCGTTACCGCTACTGGCGGATGGACGCGATCGTCGCCGACCTCGACACCAAGCGGCATCCGTTCCATGTGGCCATCGAGAACTGGCAGCACGACATGAACATCGGCTCGATCGTGCGCAGCGCCAACGCGTTCCTCGCCGACACCGTGCACATCATCGGTCGGCGCCGCTGGAACAAGCGCGGCGCCATGGTCACCGACCGCTACCAGCACGTCGTGCACCACGAAGACGTCGAGACCTTCACAGCCTGGGCCGCTGCCGCGGGACTGCCGATCATCGCGGTCGACAACGTCGAAGGCGCAGTGCCGGTCGATCGCGCCGATCTGCCGCGGAGCTGTGTGCTGCTGTTCGGCCAGGAGGGGCCGGGACTCTCCGACGCAGCGCTCGCCGCGGCATCCGCACACATCGAGATCACGCAGTACGGCTCGACCCGCTCGATCAACGCGAGCGCGGCGGCCGCGGTGATCATGTACGAGTGGTGCCGGAGGCACGCGGGCTGACCGATGTGAGCGCTGCTCTCGACAGGGTGGCGGCTCGGGCGTAGCGTGAGTGCCGATCCAGGAGGTCGTCATGGCAGCGGTCAATCCCATCCGCCCGTTCCTCTGGTTCGACGGTCGGGCGCAGGAGGCGATGGAGTACTACGTCTCGGTGTTCCCGAACTCGTCGATCGACCAGGTGGTGCTCTACCCCGACGAATCGCTCAGTCGGCACTTCGAGGGCATGAGCGGCAAGGTGCTCAACGGCGACTTCACTCTGAACGGCACGCCGTTCGGCTGCCTCGACGGCGGCCCCGAGTTCGCGTTCAACGAGTCCATCTCGTTCGTGATCGGGTGCGAGGACCAGGCCGAGATCGACCACTACTGGCAGGCGCTCTCGGCCGTGCCGGAGTCGGAGGCATGCGGCTGGTGCAAGGACCGGTTCGGCGTGAGCTGGCAGGTCGTGCCCGCGGGCCTCGATCTGCTGCAGCAGAGGCCCGAGCAGATCCAGGCGCTCATGCACATGAAGAAGATCGTGATCGCCGAGCTCGAGAACGCCTGATCGCTCTAGGCCCCGGCGGTGACCCAGCGGCCGGAGCGCACGCGCCACCCGAGAGTGCCCAGCCGAGCCAGCAGGTAGATGCCGAAGAACGCGACCCCGAGCCAGATGAGGCCCGCTGACCCGTCGACGCCGCTCGCGGCGATGATCCACAGCGCCGGCAGGAACGGCACGAGGTTGAGTCCGCCGGCGATCGCGAGGTAGCGCGCGTCGTTCGCGCCCATCAGCACACCGTCGAGCACGAAGACCACGCCGGCGATGGGCTGTGCGAGCGCGAGGATCAGCAGTGCGGGCTGCACGAGCGCCGCGATCTCGGCGTCGCCGGTGAACACGATCCCGAGCACGCCCGAGAGTGCAGCGATGATCGCGCCGACCGCCACACCGAACCACGCGCCCCAGGCCACGGTGCGTTTCAGCACGCGATGCACCTGTCGCTCGTCGCCGGCACCGAGCTCTTTGCCGATCAGCGCCTGTGCGGCGATCGCCAGCGCGTCGAGCGCGAATGCCGCGGCCGAGAAGATCGTGAACACGATCTGCCATCCTGCGAGCTCGTCGGTGCCGATGCCGGTGGCGACGGCGACCGTCGCCAGCAGGGCGATGCGCAGGCTCACTGTGCGCAGGAACAGCCAGCCCCCCGAACGCGCTGTGCTGCCCATCCCCTCTCGCCGGGCCTTCAACGAGGCGTCGTGCGTCGCCGCGAGGCGCCTGATCACGAGCACGTAGGCACCGACCATGCCCCACTGGGCGACGACCGTGCCGGCGGCCGACCCCGCGATGCCCCACCCGAGCCCGTAGATGAAGACGACGTTGAGCAGCGCGTTGGCGCCGAACCCGAGACCGGCGATCCACAGAGGAGTCATCGTGTCCTGCATCCCGCGCAGCAGCCCTGTCGCGGCGAACACGATGAGCATCGCCGGCAGCCCCCACATCGAGACGACGAGATAGTCGCCCGCAGCGGCGGCCACCGCGTCGCTCGCGCCGAAGAGCGACACGAGCCAGGGTGAGGCCGCCGCGCCTGCGGCGGCGAGCACGGCCCCGATCGCGAGGGCGAGCCACATGCCGTTGATGCCGACCGAGACGGCCTCTCCCGGCCGGCCGGCGCCGAACAGTCGGGCGACCGCCGGGGTGGTCGAGTAGGCGAGGAAGACCATGAGCCCGACGATCGTCTGCAGCACCGCGCCCGCGATGCCGAGACCCGCGAGCGGCGTCGTGCCGAGGTGGCCGACCAGCGCCGCGTCGACGATCAGGAAAGCCGGCTCGGCGATCAGGGCGCCGAGGGCCGGGACGGCGAGGCGCAGGATCTCGCGGTTGAGAGTGCGCTCGGTCATGATCCGAGCCTATGGGCTGCCCCACGGAAGACGGTCGAACGCGCGTGCGGCCTCCGTGATCTCGTGCAGTCGTACCCTGGAAGGACCAGGATGCGACGGAGGTGCATCATGACGGATCCTCGAGAAGCCGCGGCGAGGTATCTCGCGCGGCAGCGACAGGGCGGGGACGGCGAGGACGACGCCGAAGCGGGCGCGACTCCGGGAACCGCCACTTCCGCCGACCGGGCTGCGTTCGTCGAGACGGCCATCCAGGTCGCGATCCGCAGGGGGGACTTCGACGATCTCCCCGGGGCGGGCAAGCCCCTGGAAGGACTCGGCACGCACCACGACCCTGACTGGTGGATCCGGCGCAAGATCGAGCAGGAGAACCTGACGGGCCTCGGCCCTCCGGCGATCCTGCTGCGCACCGAGGACCGCGAGCTCGACGATCAGCTCGACCTGCTCGGACGGGAGGCCGACGTGCGGTCGGTGCTCGAGGACTTCAATCGCCGGGTGCTCGAAGCCCGACGCCAGCTGCAGGGCGGTCCGCCGGTCGTGACGAAGCCTCGCGACATCGACGCCGAGGTCGCAGCGTGGGCCGAACGGCGGGCGGCGCGGTTCGCGGCCCGTGCCGCGCAGGCGCCCGAGCAGCCGCGGCGACGTCGGTTCGGCCTCCGTCGCCGGGCGTGACGGCTCCTGCCCGAATGTCGGAGCGGCGCATAGGCTGGTCGGCATGACCGACGTGCTTCCCTCTGGCCTCGAGACCTCCGAGTTCAGCTCCGACATCCGCCCGCAGGACGACCTGTACCGCCACGTCAACGGCGCCTGGCTCGCCCGTACCGAGATCCCCGGCGACAAGGCGCGGTGGGGCTCCTTCCATCTGCTCGCCGAGCAGGCCGAGAAAGACGTCAGAGCGATCATCGAGGAGTCGCAGGATGCCGAGTCGGGCACCCTCGCCCGCAAGATCGGCGACCTGTTCGCGAGCTTCATGGACACCGAGCGCATCGACGCGGCCGGAGCCACGCCCCTCGCCGAGACGCTGGCCGAGATCGAGGCGATCGACGACATCCCCGCGTTCCTGCGCACGGTCGGAGCCTACGACCGCGACGGCCGGGCGCACCTGATCGGCTTCTACGTCGACGGCGATCCCGGAAACCCCGAGCGCTACCTCCCGGTGATCGTGCAGTCGGGCCTGTCGCTGCCCGACGAGAGCTACTTCAGGCTCGACACCTTCGCCGAGACCCGGGCGGCGTACCGCGCGCACCTCGAGCGGCTGCTCGCGCTCGCCGGGATCGCGGATGCTGCGGGCACCGCCGACCGCTCGATCGCGCTCGAGACCGAGCTCGCCGGCCACCACTGGGACAACGTGCGCAGTCGTGACGCCGTCGCCACGTACAACCTCAAGACCTGGGCCGAGATCCAGGAGCTCGCCGGCGTCGACCTCGAGCCGTGGCGCGATGCCGTCGCACCCGCGCACCCCGAGGCGTTCGCCGAGGTCGTGGTCTCGCAGCCGAGCTTCCTCGAGGGACTCGGATCGCTGCTGACCGTCGCGCGCCTCGACGACTGGAAGGCCTGGCTGCGCGCGCAGGTCGTGCATGCCGCCGCTCCGTACCTGACCGACGACTTCGTGCAGGAGAACTTCTCGTTCTACGGCACCGAACTCACCGGCGTCCCCTCGATCCGCGAGCGCTGGAAGCGCGGTGTCTCGGTGACCGAGAGCGCGCTGAGCGAGGCGATCGGCAAGGTCTACGTCGAGCGGCACTACCCGCCCACGGCGAAGGCCGCGATGGACGAGCTCGTGGCCAACCTCATCGAGGCGTACCGGCAGAGCATCACCGACCTCGAATGGATGACCGCCGAGACCCGAGAGCGGGCGCTCGCCAAGCTCGACTCCTTCACGCCCAAGATCGGGCACCCCGCCGTCTGGCGTGACTACTCGAGCCTCGAGATCGACCGCGCCGACCTGTTCGGCAACGTGCGGCGCGCCGCGATCTTCGAGCACGACCGCAACGTGGCGAAGGTCGGCAAGCCCATCGATCGCGACGAATGGCACATGCCGCCGCAGATGGTCAACGCCTACTACAACCCCTCGATGAACGAGATCGTGTTCCCGGCGGCGATCCTGCAGTACCCGTTCTTCGATGCGTCACGCGACGCCGCTGCCAACTACGGCGGCATCGGCGCGGTCATCGGTCACGAGATCGGTCACGGGTTCGACGACCAGGGCAGCCGTTACGACGGCGACGGCAAGCTCGAGGACTGGTGGACGGATGCCGATCGCTCGGCGTTCGAGGAGCGCACGAAGGCTCTGATCGCGCAGTACGACGAGCTCGTGCCTGAGGGCCTCGATGCCGAGCACCACGTCAACGGTGCGCTGACGATCGGCGAGAACATCGGCGATCTGGGCGGCCTCGGCATCGCGCTCAAGGCCTACGAGATCGCGCTCGACGGCGCGGAGGCCCCGGTGATCGACGGTTACACGGGCGTGCAGCGCCTGCTGCTGTCGTGGGCGCAGGTCTGGCAGCAGAAGAGCCGCGACGCCGAGACTCTGCGGCTGCTCACGATCGATCCGCACTCGCCGAACGAGTTCCGCTGCAATCAGATCGTCCGCAACATCGATGCGTTCTACGACGCGTTCGACGTGGCCGAGACCGATGCGCTGTGGCTTCCCCAGGAGTCGCGAGTGACGATCTGGTGAGACGTCGGGCCCGGTGCGCCCGGGCCTCGACGGGGCGCTCTGCACGCTCCGGATGACGATCTGATGACCGTATTCCGGAGTACGCAGAGCATCCTCACCTGGCGGGGTTACGATATCGGTGCTGCGGAGGATGGACACCGCAGCATCCCGCCAATCCATTCCCCCTCCTAAGGATCACGCGTGGGTGCTCCCGAGCCTGTCGACGGCCCGCCACTGGCCGCCCTGCGCCGCTCTCAGCGGCCCAGCCGACGCTTGCCGCGTCGTGCCGCCGAGGGGCGGCGATCGTTCACCTCCACGCTGCGCGCACTCGAGCAGCTGGCGGATGCCGGCGCCCAGGTGTCGGTGCACGTCGTCGACCTCGACAGCCACACCCATGTGCTTGCGGGTGATGACCATGTGACGATGCCGGTCGCGGGACTCGGTGTCGTCCCTCTGCTGATCGAGGTGGCGGCGGCGTTCGAGGCGGGCACGCTCGACCCGCTCGAGATCGTCGAACGCACCGCCGTCGACGCGGTCTCGACGTCAGGGCTGTGGCGGCACCTGCATGCGCCCGCGCTGCCGCTCGAAGACCTGGCCGTGCTCGCTGCGACGGCCGGAGACCCCATCGCCGTCAACGCGCTGCTGCAGAGGGTGGGCCACGATCGCGTGCGTCACCGCATCGAGGCGCTCGGGCTGCGCCGCACGGCTCTGCTCGATCGGTTCCGCGATGAGCGCGGGCCCGACGACGCCCCTCAGGTCGCCGTGGGCTCGGCGCGCGAGCTGGCTGGTCTCTTCTCCGCGCTCGTGAACTCGCAGGTGGTGGGTGCGTCGGTGAGCGCTCAGGTGTCGGAGTGGCTGAGCTTGAACCAGGATCTGAGCCTCGTCGCCTCTGCGACCGGTCTCGATCCCTTCGCGCACGATCACGATGCGCACGGCCTGCTGTTCATCAACAAGACCGGCCGCGACCGCGGCGTGCGCGCAGAGGCGGGAGTCCTCGCAGGTCCCCGCGCAGGCGTCGCCTACTCGCTGATCGTCTGCTTCGACGACCTGTCGATCGCGCACCGGCTGCGGGCGCACGACGCCTTCCGCGTCCTCGGCGTAGAGCTCATGGAGTACACGCACTGATCTTCGGGCGCCCCCACGCGAGGCATGGCTAGCCTGGAGGCATGCCACGCACCGACTGGACCCCGCATCGCCGCGACGACGGCGAGATGCTCGGCTGGATCCACCCCGAGGGCGATGCATGGGCCGCTGTCGATGTGCTCGGCCGCGCCGTGACCGAGCCGATGGAGTGGCTCGACGCCGAGGCGGCGCTCGACGCGCACGGCATCTCGTGGCTCGCAGACCCGTGGATGCTCGACGGTGAGGCGGAGCTGCCGCTGCGCGTCCGCATCCTCGAGGTCACGCCCGAGGGCGAGGGGATCGCGGGGCGGGTGGTCGTGAAGGTCGACGACTTCGGCGATGTCACCCGCCCGCTCACGCAGCAGTTCGTGCTCGAGTGGCCGGCCCCCGATCGGCTGCGGCTGCCGTTGCCGACGGATCCCGACCCTCGGGTGTTCTGACCTGAGCGCGGCTGGCGGTCAGCTCTGCGGCGCCGTCACCCGGGAAGTGACGGATGCTGCTCGGCAGAGCGCTGGCGCGGGATGAACAGCGACAGGACGAGCGCGACGATCCCGGCGGCGATCGCGAGCCAGAAGCACACGTCGAATGCCGCCCGGGTGGGCACTGAGACGCCGCCCACGTCGACGCTCATCGCGGCGAGCACCCCTCCCATCACAGCAGATGCGCTCGAGGTGCCGACCGAGCGGAAGAGCGCGTTCAAGCCGTTCGAGGCGCCGGTCTCGTTGGCGGGCACCGACCGCATGATGATCATCGGCATGGCGGCGAACGTGAATCCGATCCCGACGCCGATCAGCAGGTTGCCGACCAGGATGTGCCAGACCTCGCTCGACCAGAGCAGCACGAACACGTAGGCGAGCACGATGGCTCCCGCTCCCACGGTGAAGAGCGGCCGGGGTCCGACCGTGCGCTCGAGCCAGCCTGACAGCGGCGAGATCACCATCATCACGAGCCCGGCCGGCATGATGACCAGCGACGCCGAGACCATGTCGAGTCCGAAGCCCGCGCCCGAGGTGGCGGGCCCCTCGAGCAGCTGGGGGAAGGTCACGTTCGACGCGAACAGCGCGAAGCCCATGCCGATCGCGGCGATGTTCGTGAAGAGCACCGCGGGGCGCGCGGCGACCCGCAGATCGAGCAGCGGATCCGTCGTCCTCAGCTGATACCAGCCCCACACGAGCAGCACGCCGACGCCGCCGATGATGCACGTGAGAGTCAGCGGAGCCGTCCAGCCCCACTCCGCTCCGCGTGAGACGAACAGCAGGATGCCGGTGAGGCCGATCGCGAGCCCGATGGCGCCGAGCACGTCGAGGCGTCCGGGGAACCGCAGCACGTCCTCGGGGATCACGAGCAGCACGAGTGCGAGGCCCACGACGCCGAGAGCCGCAGCCAGCCAGAACAGCCAGTGCCAGTCGGCGTTCACTGCCAGCAGGGCCGCGACCGGCATCCCGATCGCGCCCCCGACGCCCATCGTCGCGCTCATCAGGGCGACGGCGGTGCCGAGTCTTTCGGGCGGCAGCACGTCGCGCATGATCGCGATGCCGAGCGGCACGACGCCCGTCACGGCACCCTGCAGCGCACGCCCGATGATCACGCCGACGATCGACCCCGAGAGGGCGGCGATCACCGAGCCGACGATGAGCAGCGCCAGCAGCACGATCACGACGCGTCGCTTGCCGTACATGTCGCCGAGGCGGCCCGAGATCGGGGTGGCGACCGCAGCGACGAGCAGGGTGATCGTGACGACCCAGGTGGTGTCTTCGCGGGAGGCGTTCAGCAGGTGCGGCAGCTCGGCCTGAAGCGGTACGACGAGGGTGAACATGAACGACGAGCACAGCCCGGCGAACGCGAGCACCGCGACGACCGCCCAGCGAGGAGCCCTCCGGGAGAGCCTTCTGCGTGCGCGATCGTCGTTCTCTCCCATCGCCTCAGGCTATCGGCGATCCGCACACCCGGCCGCGCCCGCCCCGCGCGCGGGGTGCGCTCAGCTCACGCCCTTCATGAGCCGGAGGACGGGCTTCGCCGACAGCAGCAGTCCGATTCCGACGACGATCGCGATCCCGCCGAGGATCGAGAAATAGGGCACCTCGTTCTTCGGGTCGTAGAACTGCACGAGCCAGCCCGAGATGGCCGTGCCCAGTGCCACGGAGAGGAAGAACAGCGCGACCATCTGCGTGTGGAAGACCCGGGGCGCCAGCTTGGTCGTGACCGAGAGCCCGACCGGCGAGATCAGCAGCTCGGCGATCGTGAAGACCAGGAGGATGCCCACGATCGCGAGCAGGGGAGTCGAGTTCGCGGCTCCGTTCGCGAAGGGCAGGAACAGCAGGAAGGCGGCTCCCATGATGATCGCGCCGAGTGCGAACTTCACCGGTGTCGACGGCTGACGGGCGCCCAGACGCGTCCAGATCGCGGCGAAGACCCCCGACAGGATGATGATGAAGACCGGGTTGATCGACTGCACCCAGGAGATGGGCATCTCGAAGCCGAACAGATCGCGGTTCAGCCGCTCGTCCGAATACACCGTGAGCACAGTGAACTGCTGCTGATACAGCGACCAGAAGGCGACGCTCGTGATGAAGAGCGGCAGGAACCCCCATACGCGCGAGCGCTCGGTCCCGTCGATCCGACGGCTCGTCAGGATGACCGCGAAGTACGTGACCGAGGCGACGACCGTGGCGATGATGACGATGGTGGCGAGGTTGTCGGCGGTGATGACCCCGACCAGCACGAGCACGGCGATGAGCACCACGGCGGCGACGGCGATCGCGGCGACGAGCGGGTAGCGCGATCTCGGCAGCGGGTTCGGCACGTTCCGCGCCTCATCGGGAAGAGCACGCCGGCCGAAGGCATACTGCACCAGGCCCAGGGTCATGCCGATCGCGGCGAGTCCGAAGCCGAAGTGGAAGCCGAGCGTCGACTGCAGGATGCCGGTGAGGATGGGGCCGAGGAACGCGCCGAGGTTGATGCCGAGGTAGAACAGCGAGAAGCCCGCGTCGCGACGCGTGTCGTTGGGGCCGTAGAGCGTGCCCACGACCGCCGTCGCGTTCGCCTTGAGGCCGCCGGACCCGAGCGCCACGAGCACCAGGCCCACGCCCACACCGAGGAAGCCCGGCAGCAGCGCGAGTGCGACATGGCCGGCCACGATGACGATCGCGCTGAGGAACAGCACCCGCTCCGACCCCAGGATGCGGTCGGCGATCCATGCGCCCAGGATGGTCGAGAGATAGACCGACCCGCCGTAGGCGCCGACGATTCCACCTGCGACCGCCTGGGAGAGCCCGAGCCCGCCCTCGGTCACCGAGAAGTAGAGGTAGATCAGCAGGATGCCCTGCATGCCGTAGAAGCTGAACCGCTCCCACATCTCGACGCCGAACACGTGCACGAGCGCCCAGGGCTGCCCGAAGAAGCGCGTGTCGGACTGATCGGACGTGGTCTTGCTGGTTGCCATCCCTCCACGGTACGCCTCGTCAGGGCGCCGATCACAGCCGGATCGCGTCGCGCGATTCCGAAATCCTGCACCGGAGGGGCAGACTGGGGTCGTGCGAACCATCCGTGATCTCGACACCGTTGAACTCATCATCGACGCGCAGAGCCTGCTGGACTCGATCCGCGGCCCCGAGCGCGTCATCGACGCCGGAACCCTGCGTGCGCTGCAGCAATCGGGCAACTACGTCGTCGGCCTCTTCGACGCGGAGGACGGTGAGGAGCGCATGGTCGGCGCCTCCATCGCGTTCTTCGGCGCCCCGGCGCGGCGGGCCATGCACTCGCACATCACCGCGCTGCTCCCCGAGTACCGCGGTCGCGGGTGGGGGCGTGAGCTCAAGGAGCACCAGCGTCAGTGGGCGTTCTCGCGCGACGTCGGCAGGATCAGCTGGACGTTCGACCCGCTCGTAGCCCGCAACGCGCACTTCTTCCTGACCGTGCTCGGAGCGCGTGTGACCGGATACTCGGTCAACCGGTACGGGATCTTCGGTGGCGGTGACGCAGGCGACGAGAGTGATCGACTCGACGTCGAGTGGGCGCTCGCCGACATCGCGAAGCAGCCCGACGCCGATTCCGTCGTCGAGACCCTCGAGATCCCGAACGACATCGAGGCGATGAGGGTCTCTGACCCGGATGCCGCGCATGAGTGGCGCCTGCGCCTGCGCGCCCAGATGGAGGGGCTGCTCGGCAGCGGCCTCACCCTGTCGGGATTCGACGTCGACAAGGGTTACCTCTTCTCGGCCTGAGAGTTGCGCTCCGGCCCGCGCGGATAAGATTGACGTGCCCGTGATCACGGGTCATCTCCCGCATCCGACCATTGGAGCCACCGTGGCCGAACAGTCCCGTCTCGACAAGGTCATCGCCCTTGCCCGCCACCGCGGGTTCGTCTTCCAGGCGGGTGAGATCTACGGCGGTTCGAGGTCGGCGTGGGATTACGGACCCCTCGGCACCGAGCTCAAAGAGAACATCCGCCGCCAGTGGTGGCAGACGTTCGTGCGCGGTCGCGGCGACATGGTCGGGCTCGACTCCAGCATCATCCTGCCCAAGCGCGTCTGGGAGGCCTCGGGTCACGTCGCCACCTTCACGGACCCGCTGGTCGAGTGCCTGAGCTGCCACAAGCGCTTCCGTGCCGACAACCTGATCGAGGATTTCGAGGCGCGCAAGGGCCGCAAGGCCGAGAACGGTCTCGCCGACGTGCCCTGCCCGAACTGCGGCACCAAGGGCCAGTACACCGAGCCCAAGTCCTTCTCAGGTCTGGTGAAGACCTATCTCGGAGTCGTCGACGACGAGTCCGGCCTGCACTTCCTGCGTCCCGAGACCGCTCAGGGCATCTTCGTGAACTTCTCGAACGTGCTCACCGCCAGCCGTAAGAAGCCGCCGTTCGGCATCGGCCAGGTCGGCAAGGCGTTCCGCAACGAGATCACCCCGGGTAACTTCATCTTCCGCACCCGCGAGTTCGAGCAGATGGAGATCGAGTTCTTCACGCCGCCGGCCGACGCGCAGGAGTGGTTCGAGCACTGGGTCGAGGCCTGCTGGAACTGGTTCATCGATCTGGGCATCGACCCCGCGAACATGCGTCAGTTCGACGTGCCAGAAGACGACCGCGCGCACTACTCCGCCGGAACGATCGACGTCGAGTACCGCTTCGGCTTCACCGGCAAGGAGTGGGGCGAGCTCATGGGCGTCGCCAACCGCACCGACTACGACCTGTCGAGCCACAGCGAGGCATCCGGCCAGAGCCTCACCTACTTCGATCAGGCGACCGGCGACCGCTACACCCCGTATGTGATCGAGCCGTCGTTCGGCCTCACGCGCGCCATGATGGCGTTCCTCGTCGACGCGTACCGCGAGGAGGAGGTGCCGAACGCGAAGGGCGGCACCGACGTGCGCACCGTGCTCAAGCTCGACCCGCGTCTCGCCCCCGTCAAGGCCGCCGTGCTGCCCCTGAGCCGCAACGAGCGCCTGTCGCCGCTGGCGCGCGAGGTCGCCGACACCCTGCGCAGCTCGTGGGCCGTCGACTTCGACGACGCCGGAGCGATCGGCCGTCGTTACCGCCGCCAGGACGAGATCGGAACGCCGTTCTGCGTCACGATCGACTTCGACTCGCTCGACGACCGCGCCGTGACGGTGCGCGACCGCGACACCATGGCGCAGGAGCGCGTGTCGATCGACGAGCTCCACGAGTACCTCGCGGAGCGCCTCAAGGGAGCGTGATCCTGATGGGTTCTCCGGGGGGAGGGACGCAGGAGGAGCATCGCGCGGCGACGCGAGCGGTGGCCGCGCTCGTGCTCGGCGCGTTGGCGGTGAGCTGGATGCTGCTCGCGGTGCTCGATCTTCGCGACAACGACGGGGCGGCGCCCCTCATCGCGATGTTCGGCGTCCCGGCGATCACCTCGGCGTTCGTCATCCAGATCGTGATGACGCGACTGGGTGAGCGCAAGAGAGTGCCGAAGCCGGTGCTGTGGCTGATGCTCGCCGTGCTGCCGCTCGGGACCCTGCTCGGTTTCGTGGTGGCGTTCCTGCGTGAGCCCGAGTACTTCGTGGGCGAAGAGAGTCCCTGGATGCTGATCTGGGTGCCGATCTTCATCTGCGTCGGGGTGATGCTGGGCGCTCTGGTGTGGTTCTTCTTCGTCTTCCCCCTCGTGTCGCTCGCGAAGGTGATCCGTCTGATCGTCCGCCGTGAGGCGCAGCCCACGGCATTGATCATGCCGCTCGTGCTCCTCGCCCTCGGGGTCGTGTGCATCGTCGGGGGCATGTCGATGTCGAGCGGTGAGGTCGGACGCCGGGCCGAGGCGCAGATCATCGCCGCTTTCTTCGGACTCCCGGGCAGCTATGAGGTGATCTGGGAACCGGGGCTCTGGATCGTGCGCGGCATCGTCGCGGCGATCGTGATCGTCCTCGCCGTGCCCGCGATCGCTGCGCGCCTGCGTCGGGGCGCCGTCAGCTCGTGAGCGTCAGCTGCACCTGATCGGTGCCGCCCGCCTCGACCCACGCCAGCGAGCGCTCGAGGATGCCGCGCAGCACGCCGAGGTCGACCTGCTCGAGGTCCTTGATGTACAGGCAGCCGACCCCGGTGGTGTGCGGGCCGAGCTTTTCGAGCGCCTCGCGGTGCGCATCGACCCCGTCGAACAGATAGATCGTCGTCGCGGCCTTGCGCGGGGCGAAGCCGAGCAGACCGCTGTCGCCCTCGGTGCCGGTGGGGTACCTGTAGTGGCAGCTGCCGAAGCCGATGATCGTCCCCCAGGTCTGCGGCGCGCGGCCGGTGATCTCCTGCATGAGTGCGGTCAGCGTCTCGGCGTCCCGCCGGCGTGCGGCGGGGCTGGAGCGGGCGATGAGGCCGGCGACGTCATCGCCGGTGGGCTTCATGCCTTCGCCTTCGCCGCGGCCTTCATGGCCTTCTTGTGCTCGCGCACCTTGGTGAGCGACTCGGGTGAGACGATGTCGGCGACGCTGCGGTACGAGCCCTCGACGCCGTAGTCACCGGCCGCCTCACGCCAGCCCGCTCCGTCGAAGCCGTACTGCTTTCCCAGCAGCGCGAGGAAGATCCTGGCCTTCTGCTCACCGAATCCGGGGAGGGCCTTGAGACGCTTCAGCACCTCGGCACCCGAGGGGTCGCCCTCGGTCCAGATCGCCGATGCATCGCCATCCCATTGATCGACGATGGTCTGACACAGCGTCTGTACGCGCGCGGCCATCGAGCCCGGAAAGCGGTGCACCGCCGGGGTCGCCTTGAACGCGGCGAGGAACTCCTCCGGGTCCATGCGCGCGATGGCGGCGGCATCCGCTGCGCCCGTGCGCTGCTCGATCTTGAGTGGGCCCGCGAACGCGGTCTCCATCGGAACCTGCTGGTCGAGCAGCATGCCCACCAGCAGTGCCAGCGGATTGTCTGTGAGCAGGCTGTCGGCGGCGGTGTCTCCGGTGATGTGAAGGGCCATGTGTCCAGTGTGGCACCGCCGCATGCCGGATCGGTGTCAGATGCGCTGGAGTCGGGGCAACGGGCCCTCGAGCCGTGCGATCGAGACTCGGACGTCGGCGATGTCGGCTTTGAGCTCGGTTTCGACGTTGTGGATGTCGGCTTTGAGTTCGGTGCGGAGGTCGTGGATGTCGGTCTTGAGTTCGGTGCGGAGGTCGGCGATGTCGGTCTTGAGTTCGGTACGGAGCTCGGCGATGTCGGTCTTGAGTTCGGTGCGGAGCTCGTGGATGTCGGTCTTGAGCTCGGTGCGGAGCTCGGCGATGTCGGTCTTGAGTTCGGTGCGGAGGTCGTGGATGTCGGTCTTGAGCTCGGTGCGGAGGTCGTGGATGTCGGTCTTGAGCTCGGTGCGGAGCTCGGCGATGTCGGTCTTGAGTTCGGTACGCAGGTCGGCGATGTCGGTCTTGAGCTCGGTACGCAGGTCGGCGATGTCGGTCTCGACCTTCGTGAAGCGCTCGTCGACCCTGTCGAAGCGAACCTCGAGCCCGTGAGACTGCCGCGCGAGCATCCGGGAAACCCCTCCGAGCACCGTGGCGGTGAAGGCGAACAGCGCGATGATGATGCCGATCACATTCGGGTCCACGAGCATGCTCCCAGTCTGCGCCGAGGGTCGGACGCTGTCATGCGTTCGACGATATGAAGCGTGGAGGATGGGCGCGCCCTGCGCTCGGGGATCCCTCGATCGAGCGGGAGAGATGCCCGAAGAGCACCTCGGTGCAGAGAGAGTGACGCGTCAGGCGGTCGCGGCGTCGATGTCCGACGTCTGCGCGGGCTCGACCGGCTGAATGCCGTAGAGGGTCGAGAGCGCGGCGGCGAACTCGTCTGCCTGCCCGCTCGCAGCGAGCTCGTGCGCGCGGGTCGTCGGGGTGTGCAGCAGCACGCCGGTGAGGTGTCGCAGCGCCTGCTCGACCTTGCCGTCTTCGTCTCCACGGGCACGTGCCCGGTCGATCTCCGCATCGAGCAGCGTGAAGATGTGGGATCGCAGGGCGACGATCGACGGCGTCACACTCTGCCGGCTGCCCACGACATGGAAGGTGTCGGCGGCTTCACGCACGACGGTGCGAGCAGCATCCGTGGCCTGCAGCTCTTCGAGCGGTGCGTGCAGGCTGATGGTCTCGAGGTCGAGCAGCGCGACGCCTTCGAGGGCGGCGACGGCGGGGTCGACGTTGCGAGGCATGCCGAGGTCGACCACCAGCTGGCGGTGCGACGCGACGGGGCAGCCCGTGGTGGCGATGCCGGTCGGCGCCTGGAGGTGCTCGGGGGTGAGCACGGGCTCGGTCGCCGTGGTGCAGGTGATCAGCAGGCTCGAGTGAGCGGCGGTGCGTGCATAGTCGCCTGCCGCGACGGGGCGGATGCCGTGCTTGGCCGCGAACTTCTCGGCACGGCCCGACGGCGAGTACACCGAGATGTCGACAGCGCCGCGCTCGCGCAGGGTCGCCAGAGTGACGGCCGCATACGCGCCGGTGCCGACGAGCAGCACGCGCTCGGCCGACCAGTCGACGATGCGGCTGTCGGCGAGCTCCAGCGCCAGCCGCACGAGTGAGCGACCGGCGCGCCCGAGGGCCGTGACGTTCTTGACCTTGCGCTGCGCCTGGCTGGCGCGCTGGAACAGGCGCTCGAGCTCAGGAGAGGTGGTGCCGTCCTTGCGGGCCGAGGTGAGCGCGCGTCGCACCTGGCCGGCGATCTCACCCTCTCCGGAGACCACGGACTCGAGGCCCGAGGCGACCGAGAACAGGTGCTCGGCGACGCGGCGGCCGGAGTGCACGTCGTAGGCGCCGTCGAGTTCGTCGGTCGAGATGCCGGTGGCGGATTCGACCGCCTCGAGCACGGCCTCGACGCCGATCGCGCCGGCGGCGGTGACCGGCTCATCCATCTCGACGTAGGCCTCGAAACGGTTGCAGGTAGCAAGAACGACCGCACCCTGCACGCACGACGCCGTGTCCACGATCGTGGATGCGACGTCATCGGGGGTGCGGCTCAAGCGTTCGAGCAATTCGAAGGAGGCGGTCTTGTGACTCGCCGTGACACACAGCAGCACACGACGATTCTACCCCTCCTCGCGCACAGGTCGGCCAGAGCAGGGGATGGGAGGATGGATCCATGGCTCTCTCCGACGCTCCGCTGCTGCGTGCCCTCACCGGCCCCCGCCCCGAGCATGCCCCCGTCTGGTTCATGCGACAGGCCGGGCGATCGCTGCCGGAGTACCGTGAGCTGCGGGTCGGCACGCGGATGCTGGACGCGTGCCTCACCCCCGACCTCGCGGCCGAGATCACCCTGCAGCCGGTGCGTCGGCACGGCGTCGATGCGGCGGTGTTCTTCAGTGACATCGTGATCCCGCTGCGTCTCGCCGGCGTCGAGGTCGAGATCGAGCCGGGCCGCGGCCCCGTGTTCGCCGAGCCGGTTCGCACGGCGGCCGATGTCGACCGCATCACCGCGATCGATCCCGACTCTCTCGACGGCACCGCGATCGCCGAGGCCGTGCGTCTGGTGACCGCCGAACTCGGGGACACCCCGCTGATCGGCTTCGCGGGCGCACCGTTCACCCTCGCCGCCTACCTCGTCGAGGGAGGACCGTCGAAGGAGCACCTCCGCGCCCGCGGCATGATGCACGCCGACCCCGACGCCTGGCACCGCCTCGCCGGATGGCTGGCGCAGATCTCGCGTCGTTTCCTCGAGACGCAGCGTGACGCCGGAGCCTCTGTGGTGCAGCTGTTCGACTCGTGGGCGGGGTCGCTCAGCACCGCCGACTACCGCGCTTTCGTGGCACCGCACTCGCGCACGGCGCTCGAGGGCATCGGCGTCCCGAGCATCCATTTCGGCGTCGGCACAGGTCCGTTCCTCGCAGACATGCGGCTCGACGGCATCGTCGACGGCGTCGGGGTCGACTGGCGCATGCCCCTCGACCAGGCTGCGGCGATCGTCGGCCCCGACGTCTCGGTGCAGGGGAACATCGATCCCGCGCTGCTCGGGGCACCGTGGCCGGTCCTCGAGGCGCACGTGCGTGACGTCGTCGAGCGGGGTCGCGCGGCTCGCGGGCACATCGTCAACCTGGGGCACGGCGTGCCGCCCGAGGCTGATCCCGATCAGCTGACGCGGATCGTCGAGCTCGTCCACTCGATCTGACGGGAAGGGCCGCAACGATGACTCCTGATGCAGAGACCGCCGACTCGCGCGCTCAGCTCGCAGCCCGGGCCGAGCGCGCCGCGCGTACGCACGTGGTCGTCGTGGGCGGCGGCGTGGGCGGACTGGTCGCGGCGCGTGAATGCGCCAAGGTCGGCATGCGCGTGACCCTGCTCGAGAGCGCGGATGCCGTGGGCGGCGCTCTGCAGCGCGCCGAGCTCGACGGCGTCGCACTCGACGCCGGGGCGGAGAGCTATGCGACCCGCGGCGGGCGAGTGCGCGCGCTCCTCGAAGATCTGGGCATCGCCGACCGCATCGTGACTCCCGCGGCAGGCGGCGCGTGGCTCGCGGGCATCCCCGGAATCGGAGCGGCGCCCCTGCCCGTCGGAGGCATCCTCGGCATACCTGCGAACCCGTTCCAGGAAGACGTCCGTCGCATCCTCGGATGGTCGGGGGTCTGGCGTGCGTATCTCGACCGCGTGCGGCCGCCGCTGACCATCGGGCACAGCCACAGCCTGGGCAAGCTCGTCGCGTCGCGCATGGGCGCGAAGGTGCGCGACCGACTCGTCGCGCCGGTGACGACCGGCGTCTATTCGGCCTCGCCCGACGACGTCGACGTCGACGTCGCCGCCCCGGGACTCAACGCGGCGCTGACCCGCGTCGGATCCTTGTCGGGAGCAGTCCAGGCGCTGCGCGACGAGAACGCCTCGCGAGCCGCGAAGGCGCAGTCGCCCGGTGCCGCCGTCGAAGGGCTCGACGGCGGCATGACCGTTCTGATCGACGCGCTCGTGGCCGACCTCGACAAGCTCGGTGCGGTCGTGCGCACCGGTGTGCGGGTGACGGAGCTCGCGAAGTCGGGGGAGCTGTGGACCGTGACGACCCGGATCACCGCCGCCGACTCCGCAGGCGCCGCTCTCGTGACCGACGGCACTCCGGGCGCGGACGATGCTCTCGTCGACGACGACGAGGTCCTCCAGGCCGACGCGGTGGTGCTGGCGACCCCCGAGGCGGGGGCGCGGAACCTGCTGGCGGAGATCGCCCCCGCGCTTGCCGCGACGGACTCTGCCGAATCGCCCGCGATCGAGCTCGTCACCCTGCTGCTGGCGCCGTCGGCGCTCGACGGCACGCCGCGAGGAACCGGGGTGCTCACGGTACCGGGAAGCCACACGGCCAAGGCCCTCACCCACTCCACCGCGAAATGGGAGTGGGTGCAGCGGGCGGCATCCGGCCGTCACGTGGTGCGGGTCTCGTTCGGCGCGCAGGGCGAGCCCGCAGCGACCGCAGCGCTCGACGACGCCGCAGCCGCGCGTCTCGCCGTGCGCGAGGCATCTGCACTTCTGGGCGTCCCGCTCGCTCAGAACGACGTCGTGGCGGCGCATCGCTCTCGCTTCGTGCAGTCGCAGCCCGCCTCGGTGATCGGCTCGGGGGAGCGACGCAGCGCGGCACGGGCCGCTGTGCAGGCCGTGCCGGGCCTCGCCGCGGTCGGGGCATGGCTGGCGGGGACCGGGCTCGCACAGGTCGTGCCCGATGCTCAGGCCGAGGCCGACCGTCTGCGCCGCGCTCTCCTCTGGGACTGAGGCCGACGCGTCGCGCTCTGCACCGATCCCCATCGGGGTCGCGCTGTCAACCCTCTGATGTGTAGATGCCGAAATCGGCATACGGCGTTACGCTGGACACTTGCAGGCGGCCCCGCAGCCGTCGGTTCGCCCTAGGCGTTCACACCGGAACAACGTGAGGAGACCCCATGAAGGGGAAGATCGGACTCGTCGTAGGAATCGGCGTGGGATATGTCCTCGGAACGCGCGCAGGACGCGAGCGCTACGAGCAGATCAAGACGCAGTGGCTCAAGGTCTGGAACCTCGACCCGGTGCAGGATCAGGTCGAGAAGGTGAAGGGCTATGTCGGTGACAAGGCCGCAGCCGTTCCGGGCGCGATCTGGACCGGCGTGCAGAAGGTCGTGAAGTCGGCGAGCGGCGGAGACAAGACCGCCGGCCAGCGCCTCGACTCCGCCGTGGCCGCAGGCCGCAAGGCGGCTGAGGACATCGTCGAGGCGACCGACGACGTTGTCGAAGAAGCCAAGGCCGCCGCCGAGAAGGATGCCGCGCCCAAGCCCGCCGCCGCCAAGCCGGCCGCGAAGAAGTCGACGGCCAAGAGCGCGCCGTCAGCGAGCACGACCGCTGCGAAGTCCGGAGACTGAGATGCCCCGCGGATACCGCGATCGCGCCGAAGACAGCCTGCTGTCGCTGATCGGCGACCTGCCTGAGCTCATCGGCAATCTCGTCAAGGCCGAGATCGATGCCGCGAAGACCTGGGTCTCGAGGACCGCGAAGGACGCGGGCATCGGTTCCGTCTGGTTCCTCGTCGCCCTGTTCTTCCTGTTCTGGGCCGTGCCGGTGATCCTCGTGTTCGCCATAGCAGGGCTGTCATCGTGGTGGCCGGTCTGGCTCTCGGCGCTCGCCGTGCTCGGCATCCTGATCATCGCCGTGCTGCTGTTCGCGCTGCTCGGCATCCTGAAGTTCCGCAAGGTGCTCCGCCGACAGAATCCCGCTCAGGCGGTCGGCGAAGACATCCGACTCGTGAAGGAAGCCGGCGATGACGAACTCTGACCTCACCCCCCTGCAGAAGGCGTCGGGCCTCACCTCGCTGCCCAAGACGGCTGTCCCGGCCGGCATCGTCGATCCTGTCGCATCGGCCCGAGCCGAGCTGAAGGCTGCGCTCGCCGCGATCGAGGTCAAGGGAAACGTCCCTCGTCGTCTCGACAAAGCGTCGAAGCGCGCTGCCGCGAAGGCACGCGTGTTCGCCGACCGCAACCCGGTGGCAGCGGTCGCCGCGGCCGTCGCGATCGCTGCCGCCGTCGGCGGTGCGGTGTGGGTCGTGGCACGCGCTCTCTCGCGCTGAATCCGGTTCCGCACTGAGTACCCCTTCGCGGGGTCTGTCAAGCGAGCCCCGGCAATTAGCCACCGATGGGCAAAGGGGGCAGACTGGATCCATGTCCGATGAGCGCGAAGAGAACCCGTCCGGCTTCACCCTGTGGGCCGTGTGGCGACGAAACCCCGACGTTCCGGTCACCGAGTCCGACTCGACCGAGCTCGAGACGATCGTCTTCTACATCGAGGACTCCGGTGTCTCGGTCCGCGGGTTCTATGACGTCTCCGGCCTGAAGGCCGATGCCGACCTCATGGTCTGGCTGCACGGCGACACGGCGGAGGAGCTGCAGAAGGCGCTGCGTCGCCTGCGTCGCACCGAGCTGCTGCGCTCCCTGCTTCCGGTCTGGAACGCGATGGGCGTGCACCGCGACGCGGAGTTCAACCGCGCACACGTGCCTGGATTCCTCCGCGGTGTCGAGCCCAAGGACTGGCTCTGCCTCTACCCGTTCGTGCGCACGCCCGAGTGGTACCTCGCGCCCGAGGAGGAGCGTCGCAAGATGCTCGCCGACCACGGACGCAAGGGCGCGGCCTTCACGGGAGTCATCGCGAACACGGTGGCCTCGTTCGCGCTGGGCGACTACGAATGGCTCCTTCCGCTCGAGGCCGACGACGTCACCGAGCTGGTCGACCTGATGCGCGACCTGCGCTACACCGACGCGCGTCTGTTCGTGAAGGAGGAGATCCCCTTCTACACGGGGCGTCGTCTCCGCTTCGACGAGATCGCGGACGTGCTGCAGTAGGCCGCGCCATGACGATTCCGATGAACACGTCCACCCCGATCCGGTTGGGCACACGGCGCAGTGCGCTCGCCCAGGCTCAGTCGGGCCATGTCGCGGCCGCTCTCGAGAAGGTGTCAGGACGCCGCGTCGAACTCGTCCCGATCACGAGCGAGGGCGACACCAACCGCGCCTCTCTCTCGGAGATCGGCGGCCAGGGCATCTTCGCGACGCGATTGCGGGAGGCGCTGCTGGCGGGGGAGTGCGACTTCCTCGTGCACTCGCTCAAGGATCTCCCGACCGCGATCCCGGCAGGGCTCGTGATCGCGGCGACGCCGACCCGGGAGGATGCCCGCGACGTCGTGATCACCCGCGACGGCACTGCGCTTCACGACTTGGGCAGCGGCAGCACCGTCGGCACCGGATCACCGCGGCGCATCGCGCAGGTGCGTCGTCGGGCGCCCCATGCCGAGGTCGTCGACATCCGCGGCAACGTCGACTCGCGGCTGCAGCGCGTGGCGACCGGAGACCTCGATGCGGTGATCCTCGCGGCGGCCGGTCTGTCGCGTCTCGCGTCCGACTTCCCGATGCATCGGGAGGAGCTGGGCCTTGCGGAATGGCCGACCGCCCCGGGGCAGGGATCGTTGGCTGTCGAAACTCGCGAAGACGCCTCGGACGAGCTGCTCGCAGCGCTCGCTGAACTGGACGACGCCGACACGCGACTGGCTGTCACCGTCGAGCGTGCGGTGCTCGAGGGGCTCGACGCCGGATGCCAGGCGCCGATGGCTGCACACGCCTCTTTCGAGGGCGGAGAGATCCGCGTCAGGACGGTCGTCTACGCCCCTGATGGGGGTCGGAGGATCGGGCTCGACGTCACAGAGGTGCTGAACGGGGAGTATATTCAACGGAACGGCAGTGGCAATGGAGCGGATGCTGCCGATGGTGCAGTCCCGATGCGCGCGGCTCGCGAGCTCGGGTTGAGTGTTGCCCGTCGGCTGCTCGATCAAGGGGCGGCTGACCTTGTTTCCCGAGAGCATTCCTCATGACGAATTCGAAGCAGGACCGGCCGTTGGACGGCTGGCGGATCCTGGTACCGCGCGGTGGCCCGTGGGGTGACGGGGTGGCCGCGAGCCTCCGCGACCGCGGAGCGGTGCCGGTCGTCGCGCCGCTGATCAACTTCGCGCCCACCACCGATCAGGCGGCGCTCGACACCGCGCTGCGGCGTCTCGCCGGCGGCGAGTACGACTGGCTGACCGTCACGAGCGCGACCACGGTCGACGTGATGTTCGCGCACCGTGCGATCGTTCCGCGCTCCACCAGGATCGCGGCGGTCGGCGAGACCACCGCGGCCGCGTTGCAGGCCGTGGGCTACGAGGTCGCGCTGGTGCCCGAGGAAGACAACTCGGCGGCGGGCATGGCCGAGCAGCTCATCGCGCTCGAGACGCAGGAGCGTCGCCGCATCCTCGCTCTGCGCAGTGAGATCGCCAAGCCCGTGCTGAGCGTGCTCCTGCAGGAGGCCGGGCACGATGTCGACAGCGTCGTGGCCTATCGCACAGTGGGTGTACCGGTGACCGATCGCATCAAGCGCGATGTCGAGAACGGCCGCATCAACGCGATCCTCATCACCAGCGGCTCGGTGGCCGAACAGGTGCGCGAGCAGTTCCCGCACATCCCCGACGAGACTCTGCTGGCCGCGATCGGCCCCCGCACGGCCAAGGACGCCGACCGGGCAGGACTCCCGATCACGGTCGTGGCCGACCGGCAGACGGTCGACGCCCTGATCGACGCGGTCTCGGGCTTCACCCTTCCGCACTCGTCTGACGAGTTGGCGCCATGAGCTTCCCCGAGGTGCGACTGCGCCGGTTGCGTCAGTCTCCCGCCGTCCGCGGACTGGTGCGAGAGACGTCGCTCGAGCCCCGCAACCTCGTTCTTCCGCTCTTCGTCCGCGAAGGGCTCTCCGAGGCGGCGCCGATCGGCTCGATGCCCGGTGTCGCACAGCACTCGCTCGATTCGCTGCGAGCTGCCGCGGTCGACGCGGCCGAGGCCGGCGTCGGCGGCGTGATGCTGTTCGGAGTGCCCGCCGTGCGCGACGCGCAGGGCTCGGGCGCCGACGATCCGAAGGGCATCCTGAACGTCGCGACCGAAGTTCTCGCCGCCGAGGTCGGCGATGCGCTGGTCGTGCAGACGGATCTGTGCCTCGACGAGTTCACCGACCACGGGCACTGCGGCGTCCTCGCCGCCGACGGGTCGGTCGACAACGATGCCACCCTCGTGCGGTACGCGTCGATGGCGCTCGCGCAGGCGCGGGCCGGATCGCAGCTGCTCGGTCTCTCGGGCATGATGGACGGTCAGGTCGCGGTGATCCGCGCGGCGCTCGACGCCGAGGGTTTCACCGACACTCTGCTGCTCGCCTATGCGGCCAAGTACGCGAGTGCGTTCTACGGGCCCTTCCGCGAGGCGGTCGATTCTCAGCTCAAGGGCGATCGGCGCACGTATCAGCTCGACCCGGGCAACCGACGTGAGGGCGTGCGTGAAGCCGTCGTCGACGAGCAGGAGGGCGCCGACATCGTCATGGTCAAGCCGGCGATGGCGTTCCTCGACGTGCTGCGTGAGGTGCGCGACACCGTCGACATCCCTGTCTGGGCGTACCAGGTGTCGGGGGAGTACGCGATGATCGAGGCGGCCGCGGCGAACGGCTGGATCGACCGCCGAGCCTCGATCCTGGAGTCGCTGCTGTCGATCCGCCGTGCCGGCGCCGACGTCGTGCTCACCTACTGGGCGACCGAAGCCGCCCGCTGGCTGCGCGGCTGACCCGCCGCTCCGCCGCTGTTCTGGAGGGACCCATGACCGACCGCAATGACGACCTTTTCTCCGCTGCTCGTGCGGTGATCCCCGGTGGGGTGAACTCGCCGGTGCGCGCATACGGTTCCGTCGGCGGTACGCCGCGATTCCTCGCCTCGGCGAGGGGTGCCACGGTGACGGATGCCGAGGGCACCGAGTACGTCGATCTCGTGGCATCCTGGGGGCCCGCGCTGCTCGGTCATGCCCACCCCGAGATCGTGGCGGCCGTGCAGGACGCGGCGGGCCGCGGATTGTCGTTCGGAGCGCCCACCGAAGGCGAGGTCGAGCTGGCGGCGCTGATCGCTGATCGAGTGCGGTTCGGCGAGGTGCGGCCGATCGACCGTGTGCGTCTCGTGTCGACCGGCACTGAGGCCACGATGACAGCCATCCGCCTTGCGCGCGGAGCGACCGGGCGTGACCTGCTGGTGAAGTTCGCAGGGCACTACCACGGTCATTCCGACGGGCTTCTCGCGGCAGCGGGATCGGGTGTCGCGACGCTCGCACTGCCCGGTTCGGCCGGCGTGCCCGCTCCGATCGCCGCGCAGACGCTGGTGATCGACTACAACGATCGCGATGCTCTCGAAGCGGTGTTCGCCGAGCACGGGCAGCGGATCGCCGCTGTGATCGTCGAGGCGTCGGCGGCGAACATGGGGGTCGTCGCGCCTCTGCCCGGCTTCAACCGCTTCATCGCGGATACCGCGCACGCGCATGGCGCGCTGATGATCATCGACGAGGTGCTCACGGGGTTCCGCGTGCACTCCGCAGGGTTCTGGGGCCTTCAGGCCGAGGCGGGCGAGGAGTATCTGCCCGACATCTTCACGTTCGGCAAAGTCGTCGGCGGGGGGATGCCGCTCGCTGCTCTCGGCGGACGGGCCGACGTCATGGACATGCTCGCGCCGGTCGGCCCGGTGTATCAGGCGGGCACCCTGTCGGGGAATCCGCTGTCGGTGGCCGCCGGTCTGGCAACCCTGCGTCTGGCGACCCCGGAGGTCTATGCGACGGTCGATGCAGCGGCGTCTCGAGTCGCCTCGGCGTTGACAGCGGCGCTGGCCGACGCAGGCGTGACGCATTCCGTGGCGAACGCCGGCAGCCTGTTCAACCCGTCTTTCCGGGCGACCGCCCCTCGGGACTACACCGAGGCGCAGGCTCAGGACGCCTTCCGCTACGCGCCGTTCTTCCACGCCATGCGCGAGCAGGGTGTGGCACTGCCGCCCAGTGTGTTCGAGGCGTGGTTCCTCACGGCAGCGCACGGCGAGGAGGAGTTGCAGCGCATCGAGGCGGCCCTGCCCGTCGCTGCTGCAGCTGCAGCCGCCGCCGCGAGCCTTTGACGGCGGCTGGCTGCAACTGCCGTCACCGTGGCCCGTAGCCGGATTGTCGTCGTCAGACGAACCGGCGTCTGCGCTCAGACGAACATCACCCGTCGCTTAGCGTCGTCGCGATAGGTGCGACCGAGGGGGCTCGACCAGTCGATCGTGCCGTCGGGCAGTTGGCGGGCGGTCCACCGATGTTCGTCGGCGAGATCAGGGTGCTTCAGAACATGATGGCTTCCGCAGAGATGAGCCAGGTTGTGTATCTCGGTTCTTCCGCCTTTGGCATGGTCGAAGGTGTGGTCGACCTGGCATCGATGCACCGGCATCCTGCATCCCGGGAACCGACAGTGCTGGTCTCGGGCACGGAGGTATCGGCGCATTGCATCGGTGGGTGCGTAATTGTCGGTCTCGACGACCAGTCCCGTCGGATCGAGGAACAGTCGGGACCACCCCTGCATGCGGCCGGCGAGATCGCGAGCGATGAGAGGGTGCAGGGGGCCGTGCCCGTCGAGCTCGGCAGGTCGATCGTCGCAGCCCGCGAGCGTCGTCGCGGCGACAGTGATGTGAATCCGTCCGCGAATGTTGTCGAGTCCTGAGCCGTTCGCAGCACTGGGTTCTGCAGCGAGGAGAAGATCGATCAGCAGGTCGGCCCTGACCTGGTCGATCGTGCGCGAGTCTGCGGGGATGTGCTCGACGAAGGGGCCGATGGGATCGGTGGTGAACGTACCGTCTCCGAAGATCGCATGGTCGTCGCGCGCGGGATCGTCGTGAGCGATGTCTTGTGGATAGATGGGGTTCTCGCCGTCGTCGATCGGCTCGAGCATGGGCTCATGGTGTCGACGCCCGGCGATGACGGCTCGCGCCATCTGGGTGAGACGGTCGATGATCGCCGCGGCGAGGTGCTCAGGGAGCACGGCGGTCAGCACGGCGAGTCCATCGCCCGCAGGCCGCACCGTGACCGTGCGCTCTGACTCCGCGCGCTCATGGCGCTCGTTCGTCGTGGAGCCCGCGAGGATCGCGGCCAGTCCTCTGAGGTGCACCTTCGTGCGCGCGGGCGTCTCGCTCTCGGCGATGGTGACGGCACCCACGTCGTAGCGTTGCAGCGCCTCGGTGTCCGCTCTGCCGTTGCTCACGGCCTCGCGCACGACTCCTGCCGCCCGTACGATCTCGCGAACGTGCGCAGCCGTGATGGCGCCGCGGCGGAATGCCTCGTGCACGTGTGGGTGACGGGCGTCGAGGAACCCTGCGTCGGTGAACGCGTACTCGATGCTGCCCTGAGCGATCCGACCGGCAGCGGAATACTCCGCGACCATCGATCGATGGATGGCGTCCCGGTGATGGGGGTGCTCGTCGCCCTCGGTGCGATCGAGTCGAAGCCGCTCGGCGAGAAGATCGGACGCCTCGGACTCGAGGCACGCGATCTGTCGGCGCTTCTCCACCCAGGAGTCGAGCAGCGCGATGCGCCGTTCGAACTCGTCTTCGGTGGTGATCTGCATACTCCGACTCTAGTAGATTTGTTCGAATAACGAGTGGAACACCGGAATGGGAGAGCGCGGCATGGAGAGAACGGACAACGGATCGTTGCCGTCCTGTGAGCAAGAAGCAGACAACTCGCAGGGCACCGCTGGCAGACTTGACGCATGGTGACGCTGCTGCTTGACCAGACGCAACTCGAGATCGTGCTCTCGCCGATCGAGCGTGCGGCGAGCTTTCACCGCGACAACCTGCGCATCGCACGGAGCACCATCACCAAGGTGCAGCTGATCGACGACGCATGGACGTGGCTGCGGGGCGTGCCGAACCCCGGCACCCACATCCCGGGTGTCCTCGCCTCGGGCACATGGAAGGCTGCCGGCAGCGTCGACTTCGTGCTGATCCGTCGCCGTCGTCCGAGCGTCGTGATCGATCTCGACGGCGACGAGCAGTACCGGCGACTGATCCTCACGACCAGCCACGGTCTGGCTCTCACGCAGGCGCTGCGGCTCGACGTCTCGCACGAGCCTGCTGACGTCGAGGAGATCGTCGCCACAGCGCCGTCCTCGACCTCGAAGGGGCGCCGACGCCCTGTGATCAGGCCGCGACCGGCCTGATCCGCCCAGGCGCGTGCACACGCGAAACGCCCTCCGCCACCTGTCGGCGCGGAGGGCGTTCGTGTGAGGGACGCGGCGACTCAGCTCTCGCGGTGCTCGCCGTCATGGTGCTCGCGGTGCTCGCCGTCGTGGTGCTCGTGATGCTCGTGGTGCTCGCCGTCGTCTCCGACCGCGGCCGCGTCATCAGATCCGGAGCCGCCTTCGGCCACGGGCTGGTTGTCATCCTCTGCGAACGGGTACTGCTTCGGCTCGTCCTGGTAGTACGCACGCGCGGCGGCGGCGAGCATCGAGCTCACGGCTTCGGAGCGCGGGTCGGCGTCGCTCTCTTCATCGGGGGTGTGCGTGGGCACGGACGGCGCCTCAGCATCCGCGTCGTCCGCATCCTTCGCGTCGTCCGCGTCCTCCCCGGTGGGAGCCTCGTGGTGCAGGCCGGCGAAGGCCTCGAGGCCCGAGTGCTCTGCGTCATCCGCGTCGGACTGCTCCGATTCGGGTCCGGTCGCCGTGTGCGCGTCGCCGGTCTCGCCGCCGGTGCCGAACAGGATGTCGTCGAACGACGGCTGGGCGGGGGAGTCGACGACCTCGTAGTCGGCACTGGCGTCTGCGTCTGCGTCTGCATCGACGGTGTCGGAGGTCTCCGGCAGCGCCGCTTCCGCCGGCACGTCAGAGAGCGTCTCAGCCGCAGGCGCGTCGGCGGGCGCCTCGTCGGCCGCCGGCTCGTCTGCTGTCTGCTCCGGGGAAGCGGTCGCGGTCTCGGTCGCGGCCTCATCTTCCCGCACCGGCGGAACGACGATCGCCGGGGTGGCGATCTCTCGGGGCGCGTGCCTGCCGCCGCGGACCAGCTCGATGAAGATGTCCTCGAGTGTGGGGCCCCGCTGCACGAGTGTGGTCAGCGCGATCCCCGCCTCGGCGGCGATCGCTCCGACGGTGCCGGCGTCGCCGCCGCGCACGGTGAGGCCGGAGCGCAGCACCTCGACCTCGAAACCGCCCGCAGACAGCGCGGCGGTGAGAGCGGCGCGATCCGCGGCGTCGACAACGACCGCGCCCGACGACGGGTCTGCGAGCGTCTCGATGCCGCTGGAGAGCATCAGCTGCCCGCGAGACAGGACGAGAACGTTGTCGGCGACCTGCTCGACCTCGCTCAGCACATGCGAGGAGACGAGCACGGTGCGACCCTCATCGGCGAGACGACGCATCAGGAGCCGCATCCACCGGATGCCCTCGGGGTCGAGCCCGTTCGCGGGCTCGTCGAAGACGAGGGCCCCGGGGTCGCCGAGCAGGGCGTGAGCGACGCTCAGTCGCTGGCGCATGCCCAGCGAGAAGCTGCCGATGCGTCCGTCCGCCTCGTTCTCGAGTCCCACGAGCGACAGCACCTCGTCGACGCGAGAGAGCGGGATGCCGTTGGCCTTGGCGGCGATCGTGAGCTGGCGCGCCGCCGAGCGACGCGGCCGGTACACCGTCTCCTCGAGCACGGAGCCGATCGTTCGCAGGGGGTTGCGCAGCTCCGAGAACGCGGCGCCGCCGATCGTGGCGGTACCGCTGGTGGCACGCACCTGGCCGAGGAGTATGCGCAGGCTGGTGGTCTTGCCGGCTCCGTTGGGCCCGAGGAAAGCAGTGACCGCGCCGGGCTCGATCCGCGCGGAGAAGTCGGAGACCGCCGTCACCTCATTGAAGCGTTTCGTCACGCGCGTGAACTCGAGCACCTGTCCGTCGGGCATCCGTGACCTCTCCTTGAAAATGGGCAGTTCCGTCTATCCTGCCGGAAAAGCGCCCGGATCGCGCATTTACCTCATCTTTCGGCCCCATCGCAAGACCCGATCCACCGGGTAACCTGACACCCGTGACCGATTCCACCGCCTCGCCCCGCGTCCTCGTCCGCACGGAAGGCCCGCTGGGTCGACTCACTCTGAACCGTCCCGAGGCGATCAACGCGCTCGACATCGACATGATCCGCCTGCTCGCCGATGCGCTCGATCGTTGGCGCACCGACAGCGATGTGCAGATCGTGCTCATCGACGGCGAGGGTGAGCGCGGCATGTGCGCCGGTGGCGATGTGCGGGCCCTGCGCGCGCAGATCCTCGAGGGCCGTGCCGAGGAGACCGCCGAGTTCTTCCGCGCCGAGTACGCGCTCAACGCGATGATCGCGGAGTACCCCAAGCCGATCGTCTCGGTCGCAGACGGCATCACTATGGGAGGCGGCGTCGGGCTGTCGGGCCATGCGTCCATCCGCATCGTCACGGAGCGCTCGAAGCTCGCGATGCCCGAGACGCGCATCGGCTTCACTCCGGATGTCGGAGGCACCTGGCTGCTCGGTCGTGCCCCCGGACGCTTCGGGGAGTACTTCGGTCTCACCGGCGCCACGATGAACGGCGCGGATGCGGTTCTGCTCGGCTTCGCCGACCATGTCGTGCCGTCGGACCGCCTCGACGCGCTGCGCGAGGCGCTCGCGTATCGCGCGGATCCGACCGGACCGGCAGAGATCGTGCTGCTCTTCGACGAGACGCCGGAGCCTTCGACTCTGCCCGCGTCGCGCGAATGGATCGACGCGGCGTTCGCGGCCGACACCGTCGTCGACATCGTCTCGCGCCTGCGCGCACGGGACGAGACGGATGCCGCGGCCACGGCCGACCTGCTCGAGAGCCTCGGGCCGACCGGCCTGGCGGTCACCCTCGACGCTGTGCGCGAGGCGCGGTCGCTGCCCGGACTGCGCGCGGCTCTGAAAGGGGAGTATCGCCGGGTCATGTGGTTCGTGACGCAGCATCCCGACCTCGTCGAGGGCATTCGGGCGCAGCTCGTCGACAAGGATCGGAATCCGCGATGGGATCCCCCGACTCTCGACGCACTCGGCTCGGACGCGGGCGCTCCGGCGCGCGACTACGTGCCGGAGCATCCGCTGTTCTGAATCGGAACACGCCGCGCCGAGTCAGGCCCGGAGCTCAGTGCGGCTCGGACCCCGCCGACGAGCCGGCGACCACTCGCAGGATGTCGATCACGTCGTCGATCGCGCTCCCGGCTTCTTCGGCGGCAGCGACCAGCTCTCTGATCTGTCGGATGACAGCACGGGGTACGACGCCCGCAGAGTCCGACACGCGCGTGCCTGCAGCGGTGCGCGTCACCACCAGTCCATCGCGCTCGAGCAGCCGGTACGCGCGTGCTGCCGTGCCCGCAGCGACGCCGAGGTCGCTGGCGGTCTGGCGCACGGTGGGGAGGCGCTCGCCCGCGCCCAGCTGGCCCGACACGATGAGGCCGCGGAACTGGCGGTAGATGTCGACGGCCGGGCTCGAGTCGTCGATCGAGGCAGGCACGGGGGGAGAGGACTCCCCGACACGGTCGCTCACCGGTCGCCGTCGGCGAGCATCAGGAGCGGGTCGCCGACCTCGTCGCGCACCGGCTCGGACGCGCGTCGGCGGGGTGAGCGGATGCCGGTGCAGAAGAACAGCAGAAGGAACGCCGCCACCTCGATGAGGGGGGCCGCCCATCCTGCGGCGGCCGCGAGTTCGGCGTACCTCCAGGTGACCTCGTAGGTCCCGACGCCCTCGATCGACAATCCGGTCGTCGTTCCCGAATCCGCGATGAAACGCCACGCGGCGGCGAGCGACAGCAGCATCGCCGCGGTCGAGATGCGCAGGATGCCGGATGCCACGGTCGATCGCCGGAGTCGTTCGAGGCGGAGGGTCTGCGGGGCCACGAAGGGGCGGATGGCGTTGCATCGGAGCGCCGTCACGGTGATGGCGAGCAGCGCTGCGGCGCTGAGCAGAACGGGTACTCCGTACGCCCAACCGAAGAACCACGGGCGCAGCGGATCGACCGAGGCGTTCGGGATCGGGACCTCGAGCCAGACATAGCGGCCCTGGGGGTCGGGCGATGATGCCAGCCCGGCGGCGATCGTCGTCAGGATGAGCGCGAAAGCGGCGATGGCAGCGGCGTACAGGTCGCCGCGGGCTCCGAAGCTCGTCCAGGTGCGGCGGCCCGCGAGCGGCACGGGTCGCCGTGGCGTGGCGGAGCCCCGACCGGTGATCAGGAGCAGAAGCGCGAGAAGCGCGATCGCGCCGGCGAGGGCGGGCGTGGCGTACCTCCACCATGAGACGGTGTCGCCGTCGGGCGGCACCACGGTGGCCGTGATGTTCTCGACGCCGAGGGCGACGGTGACCGCGACTGCGGCGATCCGCAGCGCGACATGCTCGGGTCGGTATCGCGTGCGGATCGCTTCGTCGAGGCCGTCCGAGGCGGGCGCCACCGCGCTCGCGCCCCCGCGGTTACGACGGAGCAGCCGCCACCCGACGGCGACGGCGGCGGCGACGGCGAGCGAGAAGAGCGGCTGCGAGAGCAGCGCCCCCGCGAGCTGCGCCGGATCGGCGGAGAGCAGCGCGATCAGTCTGTCCATGGTCATCGACCCCCGAGCGTGAGTTTGTACCTACTGTCTATCACAAGTTGTATCTTGATGGTGGTACAAAGAACCGGCCGAGAATGCCCGCGAGCTTCTGGACGTAGGGCAGAAATTGCCGATCAGGGCGCGTAATGGTTCGCTGTGAGCGAAGGGCCGCCTCCAGGGGGATCCGAAAGTCCGTGGTTCGTGTCACCCTTGCATGTGCGCGATCGTCGGCCCGCGTCCGCTCGCCGGGAGATCTCCCACTTCATCCTTCCTAGAAAGTCCGCCTGTGCTGGGAAAAATACTCGTCCGCTATCTCACTCGATATAAGTGGCTGCTCCTGGCCGTGCTGGTCTTCCAGTTCGCCAGCGCGATCGCGACTCTGTACCTGCCGCGTCTCAACGAAGACATCATCAACAAGGGTGTCGCTCAGTCCGACACCGACTACATCTGGCGGACCGGCCTGTTCATGCTCGCCGTGTCGCTCGGCCAGATCATCGCCTCGGTCATCGCCACCTACTTCGCCGCCCGTGCGTCGATGGGCGCCGGCCGCGACATCCGCGCCGACGTGTTCGGCAAGGTGAGCGGGTTCTCCGAGCGCGAGGTCTCGCAGTTCGGTGCCGGTTCTCTCATCACCCGCAACACGAACGACGTGCAGCAGGTGCAGATGCTCGCGATGATGGGCGCCACCATGCTCGTCACCGCGCCGCTCCTCGCGATCGGTGGAATCATCTTCGCCGTGCAGACGAACATCGGCCTCAGCTGGCTGATCGCGGTCTCCGTGCCGCTGCTGCTGATCGTCGCCGGAGTGGTCGTCAGCCGCATGGTGCCCCTCTTCCGCAGCTATCAGGGCAAGCTCGACACCGTGAACCGGGTCATGCGCGAGCAGCTGACCGGTGTTCGCGTCGTGCGGGCATTCGTCCGCGAGCGCATCGAGGAAGAGCGATTCCGCGAAGCGAACACCGACATCATGGTCGTCGGGCGCAAGGTCGGCTCGCTGTTCGTGCTGCTGTTCCCGCTGTTCATGCTGATCCTCAACGTCACGGTCGTGGCGGTCGTGTGGTTCGGCGGCATCGAGGTCAACAGCGGCACTGTGCAGGTCGGCACGATCTTCGCCTTCATGCAGTACATCGGTCAGATCATGGGCGGCGTCATCATGGCGAGCTTCATGGCGATCATGATCCCGCGCGCGGCCGTCTCGGCAGAGCGCATCGGCGAGGTCCTCGACACGACGTCGAGCATGGAGCGTCCGGCGAACGGCATCACCGAGTTCCCGGCTCCGGGCGCGGTCGCATTCGACGGTGTCGAGTTCACCTATCCGGGCGCGGATTCGCCCGTACTCACGGGCATCAGCTTCGCCGCCGAGCCCGGCGAGACGGTGGCGATCGTGGGATCGACGGGTGCGGGCAAGACCACACTGGTCTCCCTGATCCCGCGTCTCTTCGACGCCACGGGCGGAGCGGTCTTCGTGGGCGGCGCCGACGTGCGCGACGCCGACGTGGAGTCGCTGTGGGCGACGATCGGTCTCGTGCCTCAGCGGCCCTTCCTCTTCACGGGCACCGTCGCGTCGAACCTGCGATACGGACGTGAAGATGCCACGGACGAAGAGCTGTGGCATGCGCTCGAGATCGCTCAGGGACGCGACTTCGTCGAGGAGATGCCGCAGGGGCTGGAGTCCCGCATCACGCAGGGCGGTACGAACGTGTCCGGCGGGCAGCGTCAGCGCCTCGCGATCGCCCGCGCGATCGTCCGGCAGCCGCAGATCCTCGTCTTCGACGACTCGTTCTCCGCTCTCGACCTCACCACCGACGCGCACCTGAGACAGGCGCTGTGGCGTGAGCTGCCTCACGTGACCAAGATCGTGGTCGCGCAGCGCGTCTCGTCCATCACCGATGCGGATCGCATCGTCGTGCTCGAAGGGGGCACCATGGTCGGCGTCGGCACGCACGAGGAACTCCTCGAGACGAGCACGACCTATCGAGAGATCGTCGAGTCGCAGCTGGGGGTGGACGCATGAGCGAGCAGAACGAGCCCCAGACGCGTCGCGGTCGCGCAGGCAAGGCGACGGCAGCCACCGCGACGGTCGAGCGCGAGCTGACCGAAGAGGAGAAGTACGAGGCCGAGCTCGCCGAGAAGGCGCGCCAGGACGGTGGCGGCTGGGACAGCGTCGCACCGGGCAAGGCAGACAACTTCGGCAAGAGCTTCAGTCGCATGATCGGACTGCTCAAGCCGTCGGCGGTGTGGTTCATCCTGGTGTCGATCGCCGGTGCCGTCGGCGTCGTGCTCACGGTCGCCGCACCGAAGGTGCTCGGCGAGGCCACCAACCTGATCTACAAGGGCTTCATCTCGGTGCAGCTCGGGCAGGCGAACGGGGACTTCCCCGGCTTCCCGAACGGCACCTCGCAAGACGACGTGGTCGCCGCGCTCCGCCAGGGCGGGCAGGACGACTTCGCCAATCAGGTCGCTGCGCTCGGCAGCTTCCAGGTCGGCGACGGGGTCGACTTCGGCGCGCTGCGGTGGGTCATCATCGCGGTCCTCGCGATCTACATCGCCGCAGCCTTCCTGAGCTGGATCCAGGGCTACGTGATCAACGTCATCATGGTGCGCACCATGTGGCGTCTGCGCGAGTCGGTCGAGGCGAAGATCAACCGCCTGCCGCTGTCGTACTTCGACAAGGTGCAGCGCGGCGATCTGATCTCGCGCGTCACCAACGACATCGACAACATCACGCAGACCATGCAGCAGTCGCTGTCGGGCGCGATCACCGCAGTGCTCACCGTCGTGGGCGTGCTGGTGCTCATGTTCTCGATCTCGTGGCAACTCGCCCTCGTGGCCCTCGTCGCACTGCCGCTGATGGGCGTGATCTTCGGCGTCATCGGGCCGCGGTCGCAGAAGGCCTTCGGGATGCAGTGGCGCAAGGTCGGTCGACTGAACGCCCGCGTCGAAGAGGCGTTCTCGGGCCACGCGCTGGTCAAGGTGTTCGGCCGCGAGCAGGACGCTCTCGACAAGTTCAAGGACGAGAACGAGGAGCTGTTCCAGGCGAGCTTCAAGGCGCAGTTCCTCTCCGGCATCATCATGCCGGCGATGACCTTCGTCGGCAGCCTCACCTATGTGGGCATCGCCGTGCTCGGCGGTCTCATGGTGGCCAGCGGACAGCTGCGCCTGGGCGACGTGCAGGCGTTCATCCAGTACTCGCAGCAGTTCACTCAGCCGCTGTCGGAGCTCGGCGGCATGGCCGCGGTCGTGCAGTCCGGCACGGCGTCGGCCGAGCGCGTGTTCGAGCTGCTCGACACCGAGGAGCAGGAGGCTGATGCCTCTGACGCTCCGAAGCTGGCCGGCGGCCAGGGCGTCGTCGAGTTCCAGAACGTCGCCTTCAGCTACACGCCGGAGCGTCCTCTCATCACCGACCTCTCGTTCCAGGTCGAACCGGGGCAGACGGTCGCGATCGTGGGTCCGACGGGAGCAGGCAAGACGACACTCGTCAACCTGATCATGCGGTTCTACGAGCTGAACGGCGGGCGCATCCTGCTCGACGGTCAGGACATCTCGAAGATCACGCGCGACGAGCTGCGCTCCCGCACCGGGATGGTGCTGCAGGACCCGTGGCTCTTCGCCGGGAGCATCCGCGAGAACATCCGATACGGCCGCTCCACGGCGACCGACGAGGAGATCCTCGAGGCCGCGAAGGCCACGTACGTCGACCGCTTCGTGCATTCGCTGCCCGAGGGGTACGACA
Organism: Microbacterium hydrocarbonoxydans; assembly: GCF_904831005.1. Taxonomy (NCBI): domain Bacteria; kingdom Bacillati; phylum Actinomycetota; class Actinomycetes; order Micrococcales; family Microbacteriaceae; genus Microbacterium; species Microbacterium hydrocarbonoxydans. The sequence goes on from NZ_LR882982.1 coordinate 2,936,409, forward strand.
CCGTGCTCGACGAAGACGCGTCGAACGTCTCCGCGGGTGAGCGTCAGCTGATCACGATCGCGCGCGCGTTCGTGGCCCAGCCGTCGATCCTCATCCTCGACGAGGCGACCTCGGCCGTCGACACCCGCACAGAGGTGCTGCTGCAGCACGCCATGGCGGCGCTGCGCCAGGGACGCACCTCGTTCGTGATCGCGCACCGCCTGTCGACGATCCGCGACGCCGACCTCATCCTCGTGATGGAGCACGGCGACATCGTCGAGAAGGGCACGCACGACGAACTCATCGCTGCGCAGGGCGCCTACTGGCGTCTGTACCAGTCGCAGTTCGAACAGGCGGCGGCAGACATCGATGCCGAGGATGCTCTCACGGGGTCGACCCCGGTGATGGTCAGCGGTGATGCCGAGGAGGCCGCGACCGCGGCTCAGATCGGTGCCACCGTCGGTGCGTCTGCTCCCGCCGCGGCGGCGGCCGAAGCGCAGGCCGTGGTCGAACGTCCGCAGTCAGAAGGCTCGTAACGACACGAGCCGGGGTCTCAGCGACCCTGACGCAGAAAGACGCCGCTCCCCTCGCCGGGAGCGGCGTCTTTCTGCGCCACGCTGGCAGTGCGTCACGGCGGCAGTGCGTCGAGGCCGGCAGTGCGTCAGCGCTGAGCGCCGGAGATGCCGAAGAGTTCGAGCGGGTGCGTCAGACGCCACCACGGGCTGGGCCCGTCGACGTCCTCGGCGAGAACGAGGGGCGTCGTGGCGGTGTTGAGCGGACCCACGCTCGTGAGAGTGCCGACGTGGTCGCCAGATTCGCGCTCCTCGCCCAGCTCGAACGAGGGGGTGACCTCGGCGGCCACGCCGTTCCACAGCACCACGTCGGCATCCTCGTCGGTCACGATGTCGACCGGCGCACCCCAGATCGTCGACACGGTGCCGACCGTCGTGCCTTTGGCGAGCACCGGCTCCTGCGCGTCGAGCGCGGTCTCCACCTGTGCCAGCAGGGCGCGGGTCTCGGCGAGGCGCTGTTCGTCATCGCTCTGACCGAGCACGCTCGCGAAGAGGTGCACGGTCGTGTCGTCGACGGTGACGTCCTTCGCGGTCAACAGGTTCCAGCTGTCGCCGAGGGTGCCGGTCTTGACGCCGACGACCCCGGCATCCGCCAGCATTCCGTTCGTGTTCACCACGGTTCCCGCGCCGGGAAGATCGACCGACGGGGTGGCGACGATTCCGGCGAAGACCGGGTTCTGCATCGCGATCTCGGCCACGGCGATGAGCGACTGCGGCGTCGCGGTGTTGCGGTCGTCGAAGCCCGAGGGCGTCACGATCGTGACGTCGTCGAGGCCGCGATCACTGAGCCAGGTCGCTGCGGCGTCGGCGAAGGCCGCATTCGACCCCCAGATCTCCTGGGCGAGTCGGTCGATGTAGTTGTTCGCCGAGCCGAGCAGAGTCCCCTGCAGCAGCTGATACTCGGTCAGCACACCACCCACCGGCACGTCGAGCGCCGACTGGTCGAGCCGACGGTAGTCCCAGTACTCGAGGTTGTCGGCACGCGTGAACCCGAACTCCGGACCCTGCTCGCCGACCGCGAGCGGCATGCGTTCGAGCACCATCAGGCTCGAGACGACCTTCGTGATGCTGGCGATCGCCGCGGGGTCGGCCGTCGACGCCGTGGTTCCGAGGCCCGTGATGCCCACGGCTGCGCTTCCCTGCGCCGGCCACAGCACGTCGGCCGGAACCGCCGCGACAGCCGCGGTCGGAACCGACTGCACGGTCGGAGCGACCTCATGCAGCGGCCAGAGCAGCGTCGACCCCGCATACGCCCCGACGAGGCACACCACGAGGGTCAACGGGACGAGAATGCCGGCAGTGGCGATGCGAGGTCGCAGGTGGGCGTCCCGCAGCAGCGCTGCTCCACCCACTGCGCGATCAGTGTCCTCGTCGAGCGCGGCAGTGGCCGACTGTCGGCCGATCTCCACCGGATCGATCCACGTGAGAGCAGTCGCGCCTCGCCCGGCCTCGGCCCACTGCGCATCCGGCTCCTCCGGATCCGACTCGTCGTCGTCCGGCTCCTCCACCGAGGGGATGTCTGTTCCGGCGCCGAGCGCCGCATCGACGTCATCGTCCCGACGGGCGGCATCGGCGTCCGGAGCGGGCGCGTCGGAGGTGGCCTCGGCGGAGTCTGGAGCGGTCACCTCCTCACGGTACCGAATCAGAGCCGGGATTCCGGGCGCCGCATCAGGAGAAGACGCGAGTGTCGGCACTGGGTATGATCGACAGCACAACCACGGGAGTCCGGCGAGCCGGGCTGAGAGGGAGCGAATCGCGCTTCGACCGTCGAACCTGATCTGGGTAATGCCAGCGCAGGGAGGAGCATTCACATGAGCACATCCACGTCCGGATCCAGCACGGAATCGGCATCCGCAGCAGCCACCGCGGCTCGCGCATCGAAGAGGCTCGGCCGTCCCGAACTGTGGCGCTGGCGGGTCGTCGACATCGTCGTGGCGAGTGTCATCGCGGTGGCCTGTGCCGTGATCTTCCTGCTCTGGAACGTCGGCTACGAGGTTCCGAGCACCTTCCTCACCCCGCTCCTTCCCGGCGTGCAGGGTCTGCTCGCAGGCCCGTGGCTCATCGCGGGAGTGCTCGGCGGGCTCATCATCCGCAAGCCCGGCGCGGCGCTCTACACCGAGCTGGTCGCTGCGATCATCTCGGCACTGGTCGGCAACGCCTGGGGTCCGCTCACGATCGTCTCGGGTCTGGTGCAGGGCCTGGGCGCGGAGCTGATCTTCCTCCTCTTCCTCTACGGCGTATGGCGGTTGCCTGTCGCGATGCTGGCGGGCGCCGGTGCGGGCCTCGCGTGCGGCATCAACGACCGCATCCTCTGGTACGCGGGCGCCGACACGCTCTTCACGACCGTCTACATCGTCTCGACCACCATCTCCGGTGCCGTGATCGCCGGGCTGGGCGCGTGGCTGATCGCTCGGGGTCTCGCTGCGACGGGAGCCCTGAGTCGGTTCGCCGCCGGCCGCGAGGTCACCGCACGGGTGTGACTTCGCCCATCAGACCGGCCGCGCTCGAAGCGCGCGGCTGGGGGTGGCGCTATGCCACGCGGCTGCGGTGGGCGGTCCGCGAGGTCGATCTGCGTATCGACCCGGGGGAGCGGGTGCTTCTGCTCGGCGCCTCGGGATCGGGGAAGTCGACCCTGCTGCAGGGGTTCGGCGGTGTGCTGGGTGGGGACGACGAGGGCGAGACCCACGGAGCGCTGCTGGTCGACGGCGTCCCTCCGACACAGGCACGCGGGCGGGTGGGCATGGTCCTGCAGGACCCCGACACGCAGACGATCCTCGCCCGAGTCGGCGACGACGTGGCGTTCGGGTGCGAGAACCTCGGCGTTCCGCGTGACGAGATCTGGCAGCGCGTGCACCGGTCTCTGGATGCGGTGCAGCTCGACGTCGCCCTCGACCGGTCGACGACCGCGCTCTCGGGTGGCCAGAAGCAGCGGCTCGCGCTCGCCGGAGTGCTCGCGATGCAGCCCGGAGCGATCCTGCTCGACGAGCCCACGGCCAACCTCGACCCGCAGGGGGTGGCGGATGTGCGGGATGCCGTGGCCGCGGCGCTCGATGCGACCGACGCCACTCTGGTCGTGATCGAGCACCGCATCGACATCTGGCTGCCGCTCGTCACGCGGGTGGTCGTGCTGGGCGTAGAGCCCGGGGGAACGATCGTGTTGGCCGACGGCACACCCGAGCAGGTACTGGGCACGCGCGGTGCCGAGCTGGCGGCATCCGGCGTGTGGGTTCCGGGGCATCCGCCCGCGTACCCTCCTGCTCCCGCCCAGCAGCCGGGGGAGGTGCTCATCGAGGCCCGCGGGCTCAGCGTGGCGCGGCGTCGTGGGCTCGCCGTCGCCGGCCCCTTCGACCTCGAGGTGCGAGCGGGCGAAGCGCTCGGCATCACGGGTGAGAACGGAGCGGGCAAATCGACGCTCGGACTCACGCTCGCCGGGCTCATCCCGGCTGAAGACGGAGGGGTCGCTGCGCGGCCGGCCCTCGCGGCAGGAGAGAGGGCCGATCCGTTCCGCTGGTCGTCGCGGGCGCTGCTCACCCGCATCGCCACGGTGATGCAGACTCCCGAGCACCAGCTGCTCGCGAAGACCGTGCGCGAGGAGCTGTCGGTGGGCCCGCGAGCGCTGAAGCTGGCCGAGACCGAGATCACCGCCCGGATCGACGATCTGCTCGAACGGCTGCGGCTCACCGCGCTCGCGGGCGCCAATCCCTACACGCTCTCGGGTGGTGAGAAGCGACGTCTCACGGTCGCTTCGGCCCTCGCCACGCGTCCCCGGGTGCTGGTGCTCGACGAACCCACCTTCGGACAGGACGCCACGACCTGGGCCGAGCTGGTCGGTCTCATCGCGCGACTTCGCGACGACGGTACGGCCGTGGTCGCGATCAGTCATGACCAGGCGGTGCTCGATGCGCTGCACGCACGACGCATCGAGGTGGGGCGTTGATCGATCCCCTCACCGCCCGCGCCGATCGCCGAGGGCCCATCGCGCCGCGCTCGGCGCTGGCGAAGCTCGCCGCGGCACTGCTCATCGCCCTTCCGCTCGTGCTGTCGATCGATGTCGTCTCGGCATCCGTCGCACTGCTCCTCGAGATCCCGCTGCTGCTTCTCGCGGGTCTGAGCGCCAGGGAGTTCTGGACCCGTACCGCGGTGCTGTGGATCGCTGCGCCACTCGGAGCGGTCACGATCGCGCTGTACGGCGCGACGAGCGGAACGATCCATCTCGAGTGGTTCGTCGTGCGCATCAGCGACGGGTCCCTCGCCCTCGCGGCAGCGACGGCTGTGCGCGTGCTCGCGATCGGTCTGCCGGCCGTCGTGCTCTTCGTCACCGTCGACCCCACCGATCTCGCCGACGGTTTGGCTCAGCGGGTTCGTCTGCCCGCACGGTTCGTCGTCGGCGCGCTCGCCGGCATGCGGATGCTGGGCCTGCTCACCGAGGACTGGCGCGCGCTGGCGCTGGCCCGACGCGCGCGGGGAGTGGCCGACCAGGGGCGTATCCGCCGTGTGCTCGGAATGGCGTTCGCGCTGTTCGTGCTCGCGATCCGTCGCGGGTCCTCGCTCGCGACCGCGATGGAGGCGCGCGGTTTCGGGGGAACAGAACCGAGGTCATGGGCCCGCGAATCGACGTGGGACCGTCGCGACACGATGCTCGTGACCGTCGCAGCGATGATCCCCGCGATCGCGATCGCCGCGGCGGTGATGTCGGGCGCCTGGAACTTCATCCTGGGTCCGGCGGCCTGACGAACCCTCGGCCCATACTCAGCTTGCTCATAGCTGGCATGCCGATGTATTCGCTAGCATCGAGTGAACCCAAGGGGAGTACTCCACCACGGGCGGCTCGTCATTACGGATGTCCCTGCATCCCGGGTCCCCGGTCCTCGTTCTCGAGGATGGAGAAGACCTTGGCGTCGACCTCGTCACGCCTCGTCTTCTGGAGACCTCCTTGAACATCACCCCCCTCGTGTGGATCATCACGATCGCCGTCACGATCGCCTTCTTCGTGTACGAGTTCTTCGCGCACGTCCGCAAGCCCCATGAGCCCACGATCGGCGAGTCCGCCCGCTGGTCGGCGTTCTACATCGGTCTGGCGCTGCTGTTCGGCGTCGGCATCGGCACGGTCTCGGGCTGGACGTACGGCGGCGAGTACTTCGCCGGGTACCTGACCGAGAAGGCGCTGTCGATCGACAACCTCTTCGTGTTCCTGATCGTGATGACCGGCTTCGCCGTGCCGCGCATCTATCAGCAGAAGGTGCTGATGATCGGCATCGTGATCGCGCTCATCATGCGCGGCGGATTCATCGCGCTCGGCGCCACGCTGATCGAGAACTTCTCGTGGATCTTCTACCTCTTCGGCGCGCTGCTGCTGTTCCTCGCCTACCGCCAGGCGTTCGCACAGGGTGATCACAACCCGGCCAACGGCCGATTCATGCGCTTCGTGCGCCGCATCCTGCCGGTGAGCGACGAGTACAACGGCGACCGCCTGACCGTGCAGCGCGACGGCAAGCGGTTCTTCACGCCGATGTTCCTCGTGATCATCGCGATCGGCTTCGTCGACCTGATCTTCGCGGTCGACTCGATCCCCGCGATCTACGGTCTGACCGAAGAGGCCTACATCGTCTTCACGGCCAACGCGTTCGCCCTCATGGGTCTGCGCCAGCTGTACTTCCTCATCGGCGGTCTGCTGCAGCGCCTCGTGTACCTGGCCCAGGGCCTCGCCGTCATCCTCGCCTTCATCGGCGTGAAGCTCGTGCTGCACGCGATGCACGTCAACGAGCTGCCCTTCATCAACGGCGGCGAGCCGATGCTGTGGGCCCCCGAGATCCCGATCTGGTTCTCGCTGGTCTTCATCGGCGCGACGATCGCCGTCGCCACGGTCGCGAGCCTCATGAAGACGCGCCGCGATGACAGGCGCGATGCGCTCGACTCGGCCGATTCCTCCCGCTCTGCATCCCTCACCACCGACTCCGAGAAGGAACACTCGTGAACCAGTCGCGCCGCTCCGACGCGTCCGCAGACCCTGACAGACCCGGCGCCCGAATGACCTCGGGCGCCACCGTACCTCATGAGGTGACCCGCTGATGGGCGACCTCGCCCTGAACATCGCTCTGGTGTTCGTCTTCGTCCTCGTCGGCGGAGTGTTCGCCGCGACCGAGATGGCGCTGGTCACCCTGCGTGAGAGCCAGCTCAACGCCATCGCGGCTCGCGGCAAGCGCGGCGAGAAGGTCGCCGGCCTCGCCCGCAACCCCAACACCTTCCTCTCGGCGGTGCAGATCGGCGTGACCGTCGCCGGCTTCGCGTCGGCCGCTTACGGTGCGACGTCGATCGCGCCGTCGGTAGCGCCGCTGCTCGAGAGCGCGGGTGTCGCGGCCCCGCTGGCCATGACGCTCGCCACCGTGCTGCTGACGCTCGTGATCGCGTACCTGTCGCTCGTGCTCGGAGAGCTGGTTCCCAAGCGCCTCGCGATCCAGCGCAATGCGCAGTTCGCCTACGCTGTGGCCCCGGTGCTCGACGGCTTCGCCACGATCATGCGGCCGGTCATCTGGTTGCTGTCGGTGTCGACCGACGCGGTCGTGCGTCTGCTCGGCGGCGACCCGCACAAGGCCGCCGATGAGCTCAGCGAGGAGGAGCTGCGTGACATCGTCGCGACGCACCAGAGCCTCCCCGATGACGAGCGACGCATCCTCGACGATGTGCTGTCGCTGCGCGGCAGGCAGGTCAGCGAGGTCATGCGACCCCGCCCCGAGGTCGTGGCGCTCGACGGAGCCTCTTCGGTCGCCGAGGCGATAGTGCAGGTGCGCGAGCTGCCGTTCTCGCGCTACCCGGTGATCGACGCGTCGCTCGATGACGTCGTGGGCTTCGTGCACGTGCGCGACCTGTTCGAGGTGGCCGCGGAGGACGCGACGCGTGCAGTGCTCGGCCTGATGCGCCCTGTCGAGTACGTGCCGTCGACCGCGGGCGTGCTGCCGACCCTGACCCGCATGCGGGCAGCCGGCCACCAGATCGCCGTCGTGGTCGACGAGTACGGCGGCACCGACGGCATCGTGACGCTCGAAGACCTGGTGGAGGAGGTCGTGGGCGAGATCTTCGACGAGTACGACACCGAGGAGCGGATGCCGGGCGCCGGCGGCGCGCTCGACGGACGCCTGAACCTGCAGGACTTCGCCGAGATCACCGGGATCGCGCTGCCTCGCGGGGCCTCGGACACCGTCGCGGGCTTCGTGACCGAGATGCTCGGGCGCCTGGCGGTGGTGGGTGACTCGGTCGAGGTGCCGGGAGCGACTCTGCGGGTGACCGCGGTCGACCGGCGACGCATCGCCGAGATCCGCGTGGCGCTTCACGAGGAGCCGGATGCCGTGGCGGCGCAACGCGACTGATCGTCGGGCTCAGGTCTCGTTCCACAGGCGTCGGTAGTACTCCAGCCGCGTTGGATCGGGCTCGATCCCGTATGCCTCGATGAGCACGTCCTCCCAGCCGGGGCCGTAGTTCCACCCCGTGCTCATCGAGGCGACCGCGATATCGGCCCAACGATCTGCGACTCCGAGGGTCGCGAGGTCGACGTGGGCGAGGGGCCGGCCGTCATCGCCGAGCAGCGTGTTCGGCATGCACGCGTCGCCGTGGCACACGACGAGACGGTCGGGCGGCGGCGGGTCGTTCAGGTCGACCGGCACGGTGACGCCGCGCGCGTGGGCGTTGGCGATGCGCGATGCCGGGTCCCAGGTCCACGGGCATGCATCGACCGGAAGAGCATCGTGCATCGCCCGGAGGGCCGATCCGACGGCGCGCACCGCCACCTCGGGCGAGTCGTGCCAGCGAGCGTCGACGGCGCTGCGACCGGGCAGTGCCGCGGTCACGAGCCACTCGTGATCGGCATCGGAGCCCTGATCGAGCACGACGGGCACCGGGATCCACTGTCGGGCCCAGCGCATCCGCTCGGCCTCGTCTCGCATCGTGGCCTCGAGGTCATGCGGACCCCACTTGATGAAGCGTCCGTCGTCGGTGCGGAACGTGAGCCCGCCGATGCCGTTCAGCCAGACCGGCTCGAGCCGGGCTCCTCCCGCCAGGCGCCGAACGACGTCGGGCACCGGGGTGGTTGCAGAGGGAACGGACGCCAGCGGAAGGTTCACATCTCCATCCTGACAGCTGGCGTCGGATCGTATATCGGAATACGTGCATACTCCCGGATTTGCCTCCTGACCTTCGATTAGTGTCGGTCCGGGTCGCCTTCTGCGGCCGCACCACACCAATCACACACCAGAGGTCTCCGTGCGCGTTTCGTCTCGGTCTCAGTGGTGGCGACGCAACGGCGGCGATGCCGACGAACCGTCTTCCACTCCCGTGATCATCGACGCCCACGCCTCAGAACGACTCACGGTCGACCTCCCGACGCCGACGGCGGTCTCGCCGACCGGCGCCCACGAGCAAGATCTCGATCAGTTCGTGAAGTGGATTCAGGCTGACGCCAGTGCTCCCACCATCGCGCGCGAGTCTGCGCACCCCGAGACCATCCTGACCACAGAGGAGTACCCGAACATGAGCTCACTGGACGACGCGCTGCAGCAGCTGCTCTCCATCGAGGGCGCCACCGGCGCCGCCATCGTCGACTACGCGAGCGGCATGGCTCTGGCGCAGGGTGGGAACCCCTCGTTCGATCTCGGCATCGCGGCGGCCGGCAACTCGAACGTCGTGCGGGCCAAGCTCGTCACGATGCGCGACCTGGGCGTCACCGACGAGATCGACGACATCCTCATCACGCTCACCTCGCAGTACCACCTGATCAACGTGCTCAACACGAAGAGCGCCACCGGGCTCTTCATCTACCTGGTGCTCAACAAGACATCGGCGAACCTCGCGCTGGCCCGGCACAAGCTCAAGGCGATCGCAGGACAGATCGAAGTCTGATCGGTCCACAGAGGCGGCGCGTCCTCTTGTGATGCGCCGAATCGAGGGGGAAGGTCCGTGGGGGACCTTCCCCCTCGGTGCGCCCGGGCGGGAGTCCGCGTAGGCTCGGTGGCGATCTCCAGGCTCCATCGGATGAATCTCCCTGGGACTGCGGATCAGTTAGGCTGACACTGAGTCGCACGTTCGAAGGAGAACCGCATGCAGATCCAGGGCTCGAGTGCTCTCATCACCGGGGGAGCGTCAGGGCTGGGCCTCGCCACAGCCCGTGCTCTCGCCGCGGCAGGGGCCGCCGTCGCCATCCTCGACCTGCCGTCGTCGCCGGGTGCCGAGATCGCTGCCGAACTGGGCGGCATCTTCTGCGCCGGAGACGTGACGAGCGCTGATGACGCGGCTTCGGCCGCGGCCGCGGCGCAGGCGATAGCGCCGTTGCGAGTCGTGGTGAACTGCGCGGGCATCGCCCCACCGGCGAAGGTGCTCGACCGCGAGGGCAACCCCGCGGTGCTCGCCGACTTCGAGCGCGTCGTCAGGATCAATCTCGTCGGAACCTTCAACGTGCTCTCGCAGGCGTCTGCAGTGATGGCGAAGAACGACCCGACCGAGAGCGGCGACCGTGGCGTCATCGTCAACACGGCGAGTGTCGCCGCCTTCGACGGGCAGATCGGTCAGCCCGCGTACTCGGCGTCGAAGGGCGGTGTGCATGCGATGACGCTGCCGGTCGCGCGCGAGCTCGCCCGCCATGGCATCCGCGTCTGCACGATCGCTCCCGGAATCATGGAGACTCCCATGCTGATGGGCCTGCCGCAGGCCGCCCAGGACTCGCTCGGTCAGCAAGTGCCGTTCCCGTCTCGGCTCGGGCGACCCGAGGAGTACGCCTCTCTCGTGCAGCAGATCATCGAGAACGGGTATCTCAACGGAGAGACCATCCGCCTCGACGGCGCGATCCGCATGGCGCCGAAGTAACTCCACGTCCCCAGCCCCACGTCCCTCAGCCTCGACGCTCCAAGGAGAATCCATGTCACTGGCAGGCAAGACCATCCTCATGTCCGGCGGCAGCCGCGGCATCGGCCTCGCGATCGCGCTGCGGGCCGCCGCCGACGGCGCGAACATCGCGATGCTCGCCAAGACCGACACTCCGCACCCGAAGCTCGAGGGCACCGTGCACTCGGCTGCCGAGCAGATCCGCGCGGCCGGCGGCCGGGCGCTGCCGATCGTCGGTGATGTGCGCGATGACGACGACATCACCGAGGCCGTGCTGAAGACGCAGGGCGAGTTCGGCGGCATCGACATCGTGATCAACAACGCCAGCGTCATCGATCTGTCGCGCTCGCTCGACCTGGGTGCGAAGAAGTACGACCTGATGCAGGACGTCAATGTGCGCGGCACGTTCATGCTCTCGCGGGCAGCCGTGCCGATGCTCAAGGATGCAGAGAACCCGCACATCCTCTCGCTGTCGCCGCCGCTCAATCCGACACCGAAGTGGCTGGGCGCGCACACCGGCTACACGCTCGCGAAGTTCGGCATGACGATGGTCACCCTCGGCCTCGCCGCGGAGTTCGCCCGCGACGGGATCGCGGCGAACACGCTCTGGCCGCGCACCACGATCGCCACCGCTGCGGTGCAGAATCTGCTCGGCGGCGACAAGGTCATGGCGGCGAGCCGCACGCCCGACATCTACGCCGATGCGGCGTACGCCGTGATGCTCAAGTCCGCAGCCGAGTACACCGGCCAGTCGCTCATCGTCGAAGACGTGCTCGAGGCCGACGGAGTGACGGACTTCTCGCGGTACGCCGCGGTGCCCGGCACGCCCGACGACCGCCTGTTCCCCGACATCTTCCTCGACTGACGGCCGCGCTCAGCATCCTCGGTCCCGGGCTCACGCTGGAAAACGGAGACGTGATGTGGTCGGCTCGGCGTGCCGCACGCCGACTCGCCGAGCGAAGAGCGATCGGTCTGCGTTTTCCGAGGAAGGGCCGCGGCGCGGGTCAGAACAGCAGGTACAGCGCGCCGGCGATCGTCAGGACGATCACGATGCGGTCGAACAGACGCTGGTCCATGCGCTGAGCCAGGCGGATGCCGGCGAGGGCGCCGAGCACGACGAGCGGTGCGAGCACGGCATCCATCAGCAGAACGTGCCCCTCGAACAGGCCGAGGCCCGCCAGGAAAGGGATCTTCACGAGGTTGATGATCGCGAAGAACCACGCCGAGGTGCCGAGGAACACCTGCACAGGGGTGCGGGTGGCGAGGAAGTACATCGACATGACGGGGCCGCCGGCGTTCGCGACCATGGTCGTGAATCCTCCGAGCGTGCCGTAGACACCGGACAGCAGCAGGCCGCCGGGCTCGTGCGCGGCAGCATCCGCCCTGCTCTGCCTCCATCGCCGCCACAGCGTGACCGCGATCATGACGAGCAGGATCACGCCGATCGCGCGGCGAACGATGCCATCACCCGCGAGGGCGAGGAACGCGAAACCTGCGAGCAGTCCGGCGACGACCGCAGGTGCGAGTCGCAGCAGCGTGGGCCAGTGCGCGTGACGGCGGTAGGTGATGAGGGCGAACACATCGCCGACGATGAGCAGCAGCAGCATCGCCGCGGTCGAGGTGCGGGCCGGGAGCACCGTCGCGAAGAGGGCGATCGCCAGGATGCTGCCTCCGGGCAGCGCCGTCTTCGAGATGCCGATCGTGACGGCCGCGAGTGCGAGTGCGGCCCACGCCCACGGCTCGAGCGCGATCACCGAGGGGCGGCGTCGAGCAGCGCGACGATCGCCTCGTACCCGCGGGTGGCGGCGAGGTCGCGTGGCAGCACGCCGTCGCCGTCGCGGATCGTGACGTCGGCTCCGCCGTCGATCAGTGCGCGCACGACCTCGACGTAGACGTCGGATCCGTCGCCGAGCACGATCGCCTCGTGCAGGGCGGTCCACCGCAGCCTGTTGACGTGGTTCGGATCCACGCCCGCCTCGAGAAGGATCTCGACGGTCGGACGCAGTCCGCGTTCGGATGCCGGGATCAGCGCCGTGCCGCCGAAGCGGTTCGTGCTTCCCAGGTGCGCGCCGTTGTCGAGGGTCAGTCGCAGGATCTCGTCGTGTCCGCGGGCGCCGGCGTACAGATAGGCCGAGTCCTGCATGTCGTCCTGGGCATTCACGTCGGCGCCGGCCTCGATCAGCACCCGGGCGGCGTCGATGTGGTTCGCCTTGGTCGCCGCCACGAGGGCCGTCATACCGCCGTCGCCGCGAGCCTCGATGTCGGCGCCCGCCTTGAGCGCGGCATCCACCGCCTCGGCGTCGCCCGCGGCGGCTGCGGAGAGAAGGTCACGAGTGCTGTCGGACATGGGATCCTCAGCCGCGCGCGGCGGTCAGTGACGCGGCGAACCGTGCTGAGCGCTCTGCGATGTCGGCCCAGTCGGAGGCAGCGATCGATGCCGCGTTGGCGAGGTCGCCGCCGGCGCCGACGGCCACGGCGCCCGCACGGAACCAGTCGGCGAGATTGTCGGGGGTCACGCCCCCGGTGGGCATGAGCGGAGCATCCGGGAAGGGGCCTCGCAGCGCGCCCAGGTATGACGGGCCGCCCAGCGACGCGGGGAAGATCTTGACCACGTCGACGCCCAGTTCGAGCGCGCCCATGACCTCGGTGGGCGTCATCGCGCCGGTCATCACGACGCGGCCGGTGTCGAGCATGGCGCGGGTGAGGGCCGGCAGGGTTCCGGGGCTCACGAGGAACTCGGCACCGGCATCCGCGGCTTCTGCCGCCTGCTCGGGCGTCGTGACGGTGCCGGCGCCGACGTACGCGGCGTCGCCGTGGCGCGCGATGAGCTCGCGGATCACGGCGGGCGCGTCGGGAGTCGAGAAGGTGACCTCGATGCCGGTCACCCCTCCGCGGATGATCGCCTCGGACGCCTCGAGCGCGAGCTCGGGTGACGGGGCGCGGAGAACCGCCAGCACTCCGGTGCGGCGGGCGCGGTCGAGACGGTCGGGCATCGGGGCTCCTTCATCGGGGGATGCATTCATTCTTCCCGACTCGGGCCGGCGACGATCACAGTCGGCGCGGATGCGGCCAGGACTCGACGATCTCCTTCGACTGCTTCAGCCCGAAGCCGGTCTGCTCGCGGATCAGTTTGATCGCATGGATCTTCTGGTCGGCCGCGACGAGTCCATCGATCTCGGCTGTGACGGAGGGCGGCAGCCCGTCGCGCACCGACGCGGCGGTCGCCGTGATCGACGAGCGGGCGGCCGAGGCGTGCGAGACCGCGGCGGCGTGCGGGGCAGTGGTGCTGACCGACCAGTGGTCGATGCGGTCCTTGGCCTCCTGCAGTCGCACACCCGTGTGCTGGCGATAGACCTTGATCGCACGGATCCTCTGCTCCGCCGTCACGAGGCGGTCGATCTCGGCGATCACCTCGGGGGTCAGGCCGGACGCGGGGCTGATCGTCGTGGCCGCGGGGGCCGATCCCTGACGGGCAGGAGACGGGCGATAGGCCCCGGCATCCGGGACCTGGGGGCGCATGCCGCGGAGCGCGGCCGCGATGATCACCGCGCCGACCGCGACGACGACGACGACGATTCCGATCCACAGGACGATCTCCATGGGTCGAGTCTATGGACCGGGTCCTCGGCGCCCCAGCCGTCTCCCACCCGGCACCGCGTACCCTGGAAGGTATGACCGAGACTCCCCGCACGCGCGAGACGCGCCCCCAGGCAGCATCCGCGTCGTCCCGTACGGGGGCCGTCCGCACCACCGGCACGCCGCAGGTGCGCCCCGCGACCGAGGGGTGGACGCAGCAGAAGGATGCCGAAGGGCGGCCGCTGCTGCAGTTCGCGAGCCCCAAGCGCGGCAAGCCGCCCGTGCATCTCGCCGACCTCACCCCGGCCGAGCGCATCGAGAAGGTCAAGGAGCTCGGACTCCCCGGCTTCCGTGCGAAGCAGCTCTCGACCCACTACTTCCGTCACTACACGTCGGATGCGGCCGAGATGACCGACCTCCCCGCCGACACCCGCGAGCAGCTCGTCGCAGGCATGCTGCCGCCGCTGCTCACCGAGGTGCGCCGCTTGGAGACCGACCGCGGCGACACGATCAAGTTCCTGTGGCGTCTGCACGACGGCGCGCTGGTCGAGTCGGTGCTCATGCGCTACCCGGGTCGCATCACGCTGTGCGTGTCGTCGCAGGCGGGATGCGGCATGAACTGCCCGTTCTGCGCCACCGGCCAGGCGGGTCTCACGCGCAACATGTCGACCGCCGAGATCATCGAGCAGATCGTCCGCGCCAATCGCCTGATCGCCGAGGGGGGCCTGGGCGGCAAGAAGGCCGACGACCACTCGATGGAGCGTGTCTCGAACATCGTCTTCATGGGCATGGGCGAGCCGCTCGCCAACTACAAGCGGGTGATGGACGCGGTGCGCTCGATGGTCGCCCCGCAGCCCGACGGGCTCGGCATGAGCGCGCGAGGCATCACGGTGTCGACGGTGGGACTCGTGCCGGCGATCAAGAAGCTCGCCGACGAGGGCATCCCGGTGACCTTCGCCCTCTCGCTGCATGCACCCGACGACCATCTGCGCGACGAGCTCATCCCGGTGAACTCGCGCTGGAAGGTCGACGAGGCGCTCGACGCCGCGTACGACTACTACGCCAAGACCGGTCGCCGCGTCTCGATCGAGTACGCCCTGATCAAGGACATGAACGACCACGCCTGGCGGGCCGACCTGCTCGCCGACAAGCTCAACGAGCGCGGCCGCGGCTGGGTGCACGTCAACCCGATCCCGCTGAACCCGACGCCCGGTTCGATCTGGACGTCGTCCGAGCCCTCGGTGCAGAACGAGTTCGTGCGTCGTCTCAATGACGCGGGCATTCCGACGACCCTCCGTGACACCCGCGGCAAGGAGATCGACGGTGCGTGCGGTCAGCTCGTGGCGACGACCGAAGACGAGGCCGCCTCAGCCGCGATGGCCTGAGTCTTCGAGTCGCGTCCTCGATCGCGGATGCCGTCTCGGCGGCCGAGAGCCTCGGCGCGAGACAGCCATGAGGTGATGCGCTCGGGGCGCGCGTCCTTGACGCCCAGCATCCGGGTCGTACGCACCGAGCGGACGCCGCAGAAGCGCAGTGTTCCGCGGGCGACGTGCGTCTGTGCGGGCAGTCCCGTGAGGGGCGTGAGGAACCACGGTGTGTCGGCGAGCAGGAAGAGGCGCCCGTTGGCGGCGGTGAGCAGTCCCTCGGGCATTCCGAGCCTGGAGTAGCGGTATTCCTGCTGGGGGAGCAGCGCCCGATCGAAGAATCCCTTCAGCAGTGCGGGCACCGACCCCCACCACAGCGGCGTGAAGACCACGACGGTCGCGGCCTCGGCCAGTGCGCGCTTGGCGTCGATGAGGTCGGGTTCGAGCTGCATGCGCTCGCGATATCCGAAGCGCAGTGAGGGATCGAAGTCGAGATCGCGGAGCGCGAGGACGCGGGCGTCGCCGTGCGCTGCGGCATAGCGCCTGGCGAGCTCGGCGGTGAGGGATCGGCCGTCGGGATGACCGTCGATGATCAGTGCGGAAGTCATTCGTGCTCCTATGTTGACAGTGTCAAGCAGTGGTGGACACTGTCAAGATAGGAGACAATGTTGCTTGTGTCAAGTTCGCGATCCGGCTACCACCACGGCGACCTCGCCCACGCCCTCGAGGCCGCGGCGATGCAGCTGCTCACCGAGAAGCCGGCGGGGGAGATCAGCCTGCGCGAGGTCGCTCGCGCGGCGGATGTGAGCCACAACGCGCCGTATCACCACTTCTCGGATCGGCGAGGACTGCTGAAGGTGCTCGCCGAGGGCAGCATGGCCGACCTCGTGGCAGCGGTGCGCGTGGCGATGGAGGGTGCGGAAGATCCCGCATCCGCCGTGCTCGACGGCGGCGCCGCGTACATCCGCTACGCCGTCGAGCATCCGCACGGCTTCGACGTGATCTACGACCCCACCGTGTGTATTCCCGGTGAGCCCAGCGAGACCATGGCCCCGCTGATCGACGAACTCGAAGAGCTGCTGGCGACGGCATCCGTCGCTGCCGGCCTCGATGCCGAGAGCGTCACGGGCGTGTGGGGGCTCGTGCACGGACTTGGGACCCTGAGCGCCGCCGGGCACTTCTCGCTCGACGATGCGCTCACCGCCAGTGCGGATGCTCTCGTGAGGATGCTGCCGCGCTGAGGGGTGGGGGTGCTGGGGCTGTGCTGGGCTGGGGATGGGATGGGTGCGTCGGTGGGTTTTCAGGTGGCACCTGTTGTCGGTATGGGGACGTCGTGGCGGCATGAGGTGTCATATGAAGGGGGCGTGGCTGTTCAGGTGGCACCTGTTGTCGGTATTGGGGCGTCGTGGCGGCATGAGGTGCCATATGAAGGGGGCGTGGCGTTTCAGTTGGCACCTGTTGTCGGTATTGGGGCGTCGTAGCGGCATGAGGTGCCACATGAAGGGGGGCGTGGCTGTTCAGGTGGCACCTGTTGTCGGTATTGGGGCGTCGTGGCGGCATGAGGTGCCACATCGCGACAGCAGGCGGATGCCGGAGAGAGGCGGAAACACAGGGTTCGTCCACGTTTTCCACAGGCGACGTTTCGTAGATTGTCGGGATGCCCTATTCTGCCCACCGCCCCGGACGGTTCGATTCGCAGGGTCGGATCATCCTCGACAGCGACCCGAACGCTGACACGGACGACCTCGACTTCCTCCGCGAGTACGAGCCCTCGGGAGCCGATCTGCAGGCGCCCGAGCCGGCCGCCGCGTCGTCAGCGACGGGATCGGATGCAGGGCAGGATGCCGCGGCATCCGCCGTTCCCTCGCCGGCGCGAGAGCCGAAGCCTCGACGTCAGCCCCGTGAGCGCAAGCCTCGCGTGCCGGGCTCGCGACTTCGCACGCTGGCGATCCTGGGTGGGGCCGAAGGGGAGATCCTCGACCGGGTGCCCGGCGAGACCCCTCGGTTCGTGCAGATGTTCTTCGTGCTCGCCGGTACCGCCCTGGTCTCGGCGATCTCGATGCTGTTCGCGCTGACCACCGGGGTGCAAGCGGCGATCTGGGTCGCCGTGCCGCTGGCGGTGGTGTGGGCGCTGATCATCTTCAACCTCGACCGCTTCCTCACCTCGACCATGACGTCGACGCGAAATGTGTGGAAGCTCATCGGACTCGCCATCCCCCGTGTGGTGATGGCCGCGATCATCGGGTTCGTCGTGGCCGAGCCTCTGGTGCTCCAGATCTTCCACAACGACATCGCGCGTGAGGTCGCGTCGACCAACATCACGCAGGCGCAGGCCGATCAGGATGCGCTCGAGACGGGTCCCGAGAAGAAGGCGCTGGATGCTGCATCCGACCGCGTCGCCGAGCTCGAGAACCAGGCGGCGACCGGCATCGTCGCCGGGACCGATTCCTCGTCGGCGAGCGAGTCGGCGGCGCAGGCCACCGTCGACGACCTCACCGCCAAGATGACCGCGCAGCAGGCGGTCATCGACCAGGCCCGGGTGCTGTATCAGTGCGAGCTCACGGGGGATGGGGCAGGCACGGTTCCCGGTTGCACCGGTGTCAACGGCGAAGGTGCGAGCTCGGATGCCGCTCAGGCCCAGCTCGCCGAGGCGCAGCAGACCTATGACGCGCTCGCCGCACAGCTGCGCACCGCCAACGAGGAGCTCGCCGAGGCCGGCACCGCCGCCAAGGAGAACACGAGCACGTCGGAATCGCAGAACCGCGAAGAGGCGCAGTCGCAGCTGCCTGCCGCGCGTGACAGCTATGACGCAGCGCTCGCCGCTTACAACGCGCGGGCCGAATCCGTGGCATCCGGCAATGCGGGGGCGATCGGCCTGCTGAGTCAGATCAGCGGGCTGAACAGACTGAGCGAGAAGGAGCCGACGATCCTGTGGGCGCACATCCTGATCGCCGCGCTGTTCTTCATGATCGAGCTGCTGCCGGTGCTCGTGAAGGTGCTCACGTCGTACGGCGACCCGTCGCTCTACGAGAAGGCGCTCGCGATCCGCAAGCAGGTCGCGCTCGACAAGGTGACAGCCGAGGGCTTCCGTGATCGTGCGGCGATCGTGACCGTGCAGTCGCAGGGGATGCAGGCGGATGCTTCGCCGGCCGAGCCGCAGACCCGCGCCGAGCGCAAGGAAGCGGCCGAGGCGCAGGAGCGCGAGCTCGCCGAGAAGCGAGCGCAGGCGCAGACACTCGCTGAGCAGGAGCAGCTGGTCGAGCCGCGCGTCTGAGTTCCGGGCGCGGGTGTTTGTGCCGCTCGTGGTCGTTCCGGTCGCACTTTGTGCCGCTCGTGGTCGTTCCGGTCGCACTTTGTGCCGCTCAAGCGCGAGCCGAACGGCACGAACTGCGACGGGAACTGGAACGGGCGGGGTCGAGACCGGTCACGGAGATCCGGGCCCGACGTCTGCCACGGCCGGTAGCGTGGTCGCATGGTCAACTATCGCTATCTCGGTAACAGCGGTCTCAAGGTCTCTGAGATCACCTACGGCAACTGGGTCACGCACGCTTCGCAGGTCGGCGACGACGCCGCCGTCAAGACTGTGCACGCGGCGCTCGACGCAGGCATCACCACGTTCGACACGGCCGACACCTACGCGAACACCGCGGCAGAGGTCGTGCTCGGCAAAGCGCTCGAAGGGCAGCGCCGCGAGAGCCTCGAGATCTTCACGAAGGTCTACTTCCCGACCGGCCCCAAGGGTCCGAATGACACCGGGCTGAGCCGCAAGCACATCCTCGAATCGATCAACGGCTCACTGAAGCGACTCGGCACCGACTATGTCGACCTCTACCAGGCGCACCGCTTCGACTACGAGACCCCGCTCGAAGAGACGTTCCAGGCCTTCGCCGACGTCGTTCGTCAGGGCAAGGCGCTCTACATCGGCGTCTCGGAGTGGACGGCTGAGCAGCTGCGGGAGGGCCACGCGCTCGCGAAGCAGCTCGGCGTGCACCTGATCTCGAACCAGCCGCAGTATTCGATGCTGCACCGCGTGATCGAAGGCAAGGTCGTGCCCGCATCCGAGGAGCTCGGTATCTCGCAGATCGTCTGGTCGCCCATGGCGCAGGGCGTGCTCTCGGGCAAGTACCTGCCCGGTCAGCCGGTGCCCGAGGGGTCGCGCGCCACCGATCCGCACAGCGGATCGGACTTCATCAAGAGCTTCCTGCAGGATGACATCCTCACCGCGGTGCAGAAGCTCAAGCCGATCGCCGAGCAGGCAGGCCTCTCGATGCCGCAGCTCGCTATCGCCTGGGTGCTGCAGAACCCGAACGTCGCCGCAGCTCTGGTCGGAGCCTCGCGCCCCGAGCAGCTTGCCGACACGGTCAAGGCTTCGGGCGTGACGCTCGACGCCGACACGCTCGCTGCGATCGACACCGCACTGGGCGACACGGTCAACCGCGATGCCGAGGCCACGTACTCGGTGTCGCCGAAGGCGCGCCTGGTCTGACGGCTCGCATGATGAAGGCCGCCGTCCGTCAGGGGCGGCGGCCTTCGTCATGCGCCCCATGGCGATCTCGAGTCGCGCACTTGGCAGTTCTTCGGGGCGCGTTTCTGCTAAGTGCGCGATTCGAAAGCTATTCTTTGACGGCGCCGGCGGTCAGGCCCTGCACGATCCAGCGGCTCGCGAGTGCGAACATCACCATGGTCGGCAGGATCGTCAGCACGGCTGCGGCGCTCATCGAGCCCCAGTCGATGTTGAACGTCGAGATGAACCCGTTCAGCGCCGACGGCACGGTGCGGTTCTCGTCGGTGTTCATCAGCACGACCGACAGGAACAGCTCGTTCCAGCAGTTGACGAAGTTGAAGATGAAGGCCGCGATGATGCCCGGGGTCATCACCGGCACGAGCACCCGGAACAGCGCGCCGAAGCGCGAGCATCCGTCGATCATCGCCGCCTCTTCGAGCGCGTCGGGCACGTTCTCGAAGAAACCGCGCAGCATGACCGTGGAGAACGGGATGCAGACCGCGATGTACACGAGGATCAGGCCGGGCTTGGTGTCGACGAGGCCCAGGTCGGTCATCATCGAGTACAGCGGGCCCAGCGCGATGAACGCGGGGATCATCTGCGTGAGCAGGAACGCCACCAGCACCGTCCCCTTGCCGCGGAACTCGAAGCGCGCGATCACATAGGCGCTGAGCAGAGCGATGAGCGTCGCCACCGCGCCCGCGATCGTCGCCACCAGAGCCGAGTTGCCGAGGAAGACCCCGAACGAGCTCTGCTCGAACAGGCTCACGTAGTTGTCGAGCGACGGCTCGCTGGGCCAGTACTCGATCGGGAAGGAGTTGATCGTGCCCGGCGACTTGAACGACGTCAGCGCGATCCAGTACAGCGGGAAGAGCGTGATGACGAGCCAGAGGGCGAGACCGACGACGCGCACGATGCCGCCGACCGAGACCTTGCGCTTCGGACGCGGTGCCTTCGCGATGTCGGGGACGGTGAGACGCCGGGTCTCGGTGACCGTGGTTCCGGTGATGGTCATCGCTGGACCCTCCGCATCGCCATGAGGTAGAACGCGCAGAACACGAACAGGAACGCGACCACGATGAGTCCGATGGCGCTCGCGATGCCGTAGTTGCCCTGCTGCGTGTAGTTGATCATCCAGGTCGTGATGATGTGGGTCTGGTTCGCCGGCCCGCCGTTGGTCATCGCGTAGATGATGTCGGGGAAGTTGAAGATCCAGATGATGCGCAACAGGATCGTCAGCAGCAGCGTCATCGAGATGTACGGGATGATGATCGAGAACAGCTGACGCACCTTGCCTGCGCCGTCGAGGCTGGCGGCCTCGAGCATCTCGTCAGGCACCGACTGGAGAGCCGCGAGGATCATGATCGCGAAGAAGGTCACGCCGTACCAGATGTTGGCGACGATGACCGCGAACATCGCGAGCTTCGGATCCGCCAGCCAGGGCAGCGGGGCGTCGATCAGGCCGGCCTTCATGAGCAGGTCGTTCACGACGCCGAACTCGGCGTTGAACATCCAGCGGAACAGCATCCCGATCAGGAAGCCCGAGACGGCCCACGGGAAGAACACGAGCGCCTGGTAGAGCCCGCGGAAGCGGAAGCGCTTGCGCAGAGCGAGCGCGATCAGGAAGCCGATCACGAGCTGCGGCACGAGCGAGCCGACGACCCACAGGACGGAGTTCCAGGCGACGATCGGGAAGGCCGGGTCCTGGAAGACGGTGACGAAGTTGTCGAAACCCACCCACGGGGTGGAGGTGAGATCCCACAGGTTCCAGTCGTGGAAGGCCATGCGTGCGCCCTGCAGCATCGGCCAGTAGGTGAACCAGCACACGAACACGATCGCCGGGGCCATGAAGGCCAGCAGCGTCAGCGCGTGGCGGCCACGGAAGGGGCGGCGCCGGCGGGATGCCGGGGAGGCCCCGACGGCGGTGCCGACGGAGCCCCCTTCGAGAGTGGTCCGGGTCACGGATCAGCCCATTTCCGCAGCGTACTTCTCGGTCCAGAAGGTGTCCCACGACTCGAGCAGCTCGGTGGTCGACATGTTGCCGAGCAGCACGTTCTGCACGTCCTGGTCGGACTTCTGGATCCACTCCGTCCACCAACTGACACCCCGCGGCTGCTGCACGTTGACGTACGTCTCGGGGTCCTCGGTCATCGTGACGTAGCTGGTCCACGGGCCCGAGGAGTAGAACTCGTCATCCGCGGCCTCCGTGATGATCGGCACGAGGCTGTTGGCCTGCGCGAACTCGGTGGCCGGCTCGGCCGACGAGAGGAACTCGACGAGCTTGACCGCGGCATCCTGGTGCTCGCTGTTCTCTGCGACGCCCCAGCCCGCGACAGCCAGCGGCTGCGCGGCCTTGCCCGACGGGCCGACGAGCAGCGGGGCGGTGTCCCACTGATCCTCGGTCAGGGAGGAGTCCTGCACGGTCGCGATGACCTCGGGGTCCTGCAGCAGGAACGCCGTGGTGCCGTTGGTGAAACCAGCGACCATCTCGGGGTAGCCCCACGACACGGCGGACGGCGGGGACGCCTCTGTGAAGAGGTCGAAGTAGTCGTCGACGGCTTCCTGCGCCTCGGGAGCGGCGAAGATCGTCGAGCCGTCCTCCATCAGGAAGGCGTCGTCGACGTCGAGGCCGTCGATCGTGTAGGCCTCGATCGCCGCGACCACATTGCTGTTCGCGTTCTGGCCGCCGCGGAACGCGTAGCCGTAGATGTTCTTCGCAGGGTCTTGGATGGCGCCGGCCTGCTCGAGCAGATCCTTCCAGCTGTGCGGCGGGCCGTCGAAGCCCGCCTCTTCGACGAGGTCGGTGCGGTAGAACAGCGAGAGGCCGTAGAAGCCGTACGGCACGAAGTAGCTCTTGCCGTCTGCGGCCACGGACGCGGACTGCGCGTTGTCGGTGAGGGCATCCCAGCCGTCCCACTTCTCGAGGTCGCCCGAGATGTCGTGCAGCCAGCCGTTGTTCGCGAACGGGCCGACCGTGATGTCGCGGACCTCGAGCACGTCGACGCCCTTGCCCGACTGCAGCATCTGCTGGATCTTCGCGTCGGCCTGCTCGGTGGGCGGCGAGACGAGCTTGACCTTGATGTCGGGGTTCTCCTTCTCGAAGTCGTCGAGGAGTCCGCGCAGCAGGTCGGTGCGCGCCGGATTGGTCAGGCTCTCGACCATCTGCAGCGTGACGGTGCCGTCGGCGGACTCGCCGCCGCCTGCGGAACAGCCGGTGAGCGCGAGTGCGGCGACGGTGCCGATTCCCGCGGCGGTCGTCAAGATTCTGTTGTTCTTCACGAGGTGCCTCTCAGTTGGTGATGGTGGTGGGTCGGGTGGTGGGCGGAGGGGGTGGGTCGGGTCAGGAGATGATGACGGAATCGGCGGTGCGGATGCCGGCACGGCGGAGGATCTGCGGGATGCAGCGCTCGACGAAGGCCTCGAAGTCGGAGGCCTCGGTGTAGAGGTGTGCCGACAGGCGGAAGTAGCCGACGCCGCGGAAGCTGGTGAACGCGGTCTCGACGCCGGTCTCGTCGAGCAGGTCCATGCGCAGAGCGTCGGCCTCTTCTCGGGTCGAGCCGAGTCCGAGCGGCAGGCGCACGAGCCGCATCGAAGGCACGGGGGAGGGCAGTGGCGTCAGGGGGTCTTCGTCGCCGTAGGGGCGCAGACCCTCGGCGATGATCTCGGCCCCGGCATCCGCCATCTGCGCCATCGCCTGGCGGGCGTCGTGCCACCCGAACTCGGACTCGATGAACTCGATCGACGCCGGGGTGGCGAGATAGGTCGTCGCGTCGATCGTGCCCTGGGTGTCGAAGCGCTCGGGGTAGGGCTCGTTCGCCGCCCACGAGTCGATGAGCGGCCACAGATCGTCGCGGTCGGGGGCGTTCGTGACGAGCAGGGCGGAACCGCGCGGTGCGCAGGGCCACTTGTGCAGGTTGCCGAACCACCAGTCGCCGCCGGCGACCGCGGCGGCGTCGGCGACGAGACCGGGAGCATGGGCGCCGTCGACAAGGGTGCGGATGCCCCGTTCCGCTGCGAGCTCGGCGATGCGGCGGGTCGGCAGCATGCGCGCGGTCGGTGAGGTGATCTGGTCGACCACGATCAGACGGGTGGCCGGAGTGAGCGCGTCGGCGAAGCGCTGCACGACCTCGTCGTCGGAGGCGAGCAGCGGCAGCTCGACGGCGCGGACGGATGCTCCGAAGCGGCGGGCCAGGCGCTGCGCGCCCATCGTGATCGCGCCGTACCCCTGGTCTGTGACGAGGATCTCGTCGCCGCGCTCGAGGTGCAGGGCGTTGTAGACGACGGTCGCGGCGGCTGAGGCGTTCGGGACGAAGACGCTGTCTTCGGCATGGGCGCCGAGGAACGGAGCCGTGCGCTCGCGAGCGTCGCGCACCCGCTCGGCGATGCGGGGGAACCACTCGACCGGGCTGAGGTCGGCGCGCCGCCGCAGCGCATCCTGCTGCTCGACGACCGCCGTAGGCACTGCGCCGAACGAGCCGTGGTTCAGGTGGATCACGTCGGGATCGAGCGGCCACGCATCACGGGCTCGGATGCCGGAGTTCAGCGTGAGCGGTGCGGGGAAGAGTGGTGCGGGCATCGGTCCTCGTCGGTGCAGTGGGTCGAGTTGTTGCACAACTTTGCCACACAGCTTCCGAAATGGCTACGAAATAGCGAGTATGAAACATAGTTGTCATACGAATTTGATGCGGGGTCTGCGTCCGACAGACTCTCAGAGGGATCGGCGGTGTCAGGAGGATGACGATGAGCGCACTGGACACGGCACTGCACGGGCTGCGCACGCTGATCGCGGATGGCGAGCTGCGTCCCGGCGACCGTCTGCCGAGCGAGGGCGAGCTGTGCGAGACGCTGGGCGTCTCACGCGGATCGCTGCGAGAAGCCATCCGCATGCTGGCGGCCCTCGGCGTGCTCGAGACCCGCCATGGCTCCGGCAGCTACGTGGGTGAGCTTCGTGCCGCCGACCTGATCGGCAGCCTCTCTCTCACGGTCGGACTCCTGCCCATGGCCGGGGTGCTTGAGCTGACGGAACTTCGCCGGGTGCTCGAGCCTCATGCCGCCGCGCTCGCCGCAGCCCGCATCGATGCGGCGACGATCGAGACGCTCAGCGGCGTGCTCGACGAGATCGAGGGCAGCGACGACTTCGAGGCCCACTCGCGGCTCGACCACGACTTTCACATGACGATCTCGCGAGTCGCGGGCAACGACGCCCTCACGAGCCTGATCGACGTGCTGCGCTCACGCTCGCGGGCCTATCGGATCCCGGATGCCGGAGATGCTGCCGAACTCAAGCTGCATTCGGATGCCGGGCATCGGGCCATCCTCCGCGGACTCGCGGCGGCGGATCCGGTGGCCGCGTCGGCTGCCGCATCCGCCCATGTCGCCCAGACCGAGTACTGGGTGCGTCGGTATACCGATACCGACGAGTCGGTCTGACTCACCGCGCTCGTCTCGCGGTTCCGGTCTCACCGGGCGGTTGAGCGTTCCGGTCGCAGTTGGTGCCGTCCAGATCGGTGCTCGGCGGCACGAAGTGCGACGGGAGCTCTGGTCGATGGGGCAGTCAGGCGACCGTGATGTCGACCTGGATCTCGCTCGCGATGCGCTCGAGATCGCGACGCAGCGCGTCGAGGTCGACGGATGCCGGAACGCGCGCGATCACGGATGCCTCGAACAGACGACCACCCGCCATCGCGGCGTCCCGGGTCTCGGTCGCCAGCTCTTCGATGCTGAGGTCATGCGCGTTCAGCACGGAGGACACCTCCCGGACGATGCCCGAGCGATCATTGCCGAGCACCCGGATCTCGAGCATCCGCTCGTCGTCGCCCGGCTGCGCGGCGGCGCCGGTGAGCACCGCGAGGGTGAGGAGTCCCTGGCCCTGAAGCTCTCGCAGGGCGCTCTGCAGCTCCTCCGAGTGTTCGGCGGCGACGGAGACCTCGATCACACCTGCGAAGGTTCCGGCGAGCTCGGCGAGCGAGCTGTTCTCCCAGTTGCCGCCGTGCGCATCGACGACATCGGCGACGGCTGCGACGAGACCGGGGCGATCGGCACCCGCGACAGTGAGGATGAGAGTAGTCATGCGGCCAGCGTAGCCGTCACGCCCGGAGCACCTGCCGGCGCATCGCCCGACACGGAGCTGTTGTTTTGAATCATTCAAAACAAGGTACGATGGAGGGGCGACGTGGTGCCGGGGTTGCAGCCCCGGCACCACTGTCCGTGAAGCACCACCATCCCTGACAGAGGAGGCTCGCATGAGTCACGAACACGCCAAAGATAGTCCATCCCGATCACTGCCGATGGATCAGTCGATGGGGCGTGCGGCGCGTGAGCGCATCGTTCGCGAGGCGCTCGAGCGCATCGACGGAGCGCCGGCGCCGACGGTCGACATGATGCAGGCTGCGATGGGATCCGAGGCGCAGATCCGCCTCGTCCACGACGTCGTCCGCGCGTATCTCGACGAACACGACCTCGCCGACACCAGGGCATGGGCGAAGGTGCTGCGGGAGCGCACGCAGAAGTCTGACGCGTCAGCGAGTGTGAGCTGAATGAGCATGGCGTCGATCGCACGTCTCCCGGTCTCCATGCTTGGCGGAGGGGGCAGGGTGCAGCGCCTCGCCCAATCGGAACTGCTCGCCATGCCTCCCCGCATCACACACCCTTCGAGTGTCGTCGGACGCATCGAATCGAGCGGTCTCGGTCGTCCGAGCTACGTCATGATCGAGTGCGCGGGCGACCGGATTCCGGACGCGCTCGTTCTCGAGTACGGCGGTGAGGATGCCGAGCGGAAGACATCGGCGCGGGTGTGGATCCGCGCGAGCGTCAGTGGAAGCATCCCGTCGTACGTCGTGAGCAGCGACAGCTCTTCGGGCGGCTACGTCACCGCGTGAGGGCAGGTCATCAGACCCAGTCGCCTGTCTCGAGGAAGTGATCGAGCCGAGCGCGGTGCGGGGCGAGATCCCAGCCCTGTGCCGCGACCCACTCGTCGGCGAAGTACGTGCCGGCGTAGCGGATGCCGCTGTCGCAGATGAGCGTGACGATGCTGCCGGTCTCGCCGCCGGCGCGCATGCGGGCGATCAGCTGGAAGGCTCCGTACAGGTTGGTGCCGGTCGAACCGCCGGCCCAGTGCAGGGTGCGCTCGCGCAGCATCCGGATCGCGGCGATCGAGCCGGCATCCGGCACCCGGATCATCTCGTCGATCACGCTCGGCACGAATGACGCTTCGACCCGCGGCCGGCCGATGCCCTCGATGCGGCTCGGGCGGCCGACGGGCGGGTCGACCGTGCCGGCCCATCCGTCGTAGAAGGCCGAGCCCTCGGGGTCGACGACCGCGATCTGGGTCTCATGCCGCCGGTACTTCACGTAACGGCCGAAAGTCGCGCTGGTTCCGCCGGTGCCCGCCCCCACCACGATCCAGCGCGGGACGGGATGCCGCTCCTGCGACAGCTGGCTGAACACGCTCTCGGCGATGTTGTTGTTGCCGCGCCAGTCGGTCGCGCGCTCGGCATAGGTGAACTGGTCGAGGTAGTGGCCGTGGCACTCGGAGGCCAGGCGCTGCGCCTCGGGAGACATGTCTTCGGCGCGATCGACGAAGTGGCAGCGTCCGCCGTAGAACTCGATGAGGTCGATCTTCTCCTGGCTCGTCGACCGAGGCACGACGGTCACGAACGGCAGGCCGAGCATCCGGGCGAAGTACGCCTCGGAGACGGCCGTCGACCCGCTCGACGATTCGACGAGAGTCGACTGCTCGGTGATGCGGCCGTTCACGAGCCCGTACAGGATCAGCGAACGAGCCAGCCGATGCTTGAGCGACCCGGTGGGGTGCACGGACTCGTCTTTGAGGTAGAGATCGATGCCCCACTCGGGCGGCAGCGGAAAGAGATGAAGGTGCGTGTCGGCGCTGCGGTTGGCATCGGCTTCCAGCAGGGCGATCGCGGTGCTGGTCCAGTCGCTCATGCTTCGAGCGTAACGCGCCGCTACTTGGCGGTGTATCCGCCCTCACCCGTCTCGCCGTCGTAGGTGAATACCTTGTCTTCGAGGGTGATCTCTATGTCGTCGCCGAGTGGCTGCTGGGCGAGCAGGCGCTCTTCGAGCATCGTCATCCGCTGCTCGTACTCGTCGGCGGTGGCGGCATCGACGCCCCAGATGGTCGCGACCTTCATGTCGGTGAGGAAATAGAGGAATGCGCTGACCGCTGTGCGATTGAACTCGGAGTCGGGGATGCTCTGCCACAGTTCGCCGGAATCGCGGAGCCGCTTGTACTCGTCGATTTTCTGCTCGAGCCGGTCGGCGATGGCCGCCCCGGCCTCGGGATCGGCGGGGTCGCCGGACGGCTCGGACGGCTGCTCGGACTGCTGGCCCTCGGGCGTGACGGAGCTCGGGCTCGGAACCGCCACCGGCGGAGGATCCGAGCCCAGAATCAATCCGACCACGACGGCGACGGCCACCACCCCGAGCACGACCATGCCGCCGACGACGCCGAGGATCACGGGCAGCCGACGGCCGCTGGACCTTGCGGACGGCGGCGCTGAGGACGCGAGCGGATAGGACGCTGCGCCGTATGCACCCGGCTGCTGGCCTCCCGGCTGCGGGTATCCGGGCTGCGGGTAAGCGGAGGGCGGGTATGCGGAGGGCGGGTAAGCGGGCGGTGGGGTCCCGGGCTGCGAACTCCCGGGCTGCGGGCTCGCGTAGGGCGGCAGCGCAGTGGGGTGGCCGCCCGGCGACGGCGGAGGCTGCCACGGCGGCGGTGGCCCAGCCGGTGAGCTCAACGACGGAGCGAGCGGGACGGCCGTCGACGACTCGGTGACAGATGCCGAGGCAGGAGCCAGCGGCACGACGGGCTCGGGGGGAATGACGTGTTCGGGCTGCCCTGCAGCATCCTGCTCGTTCGTCATCGACGCTCTCCCCCCGGTGCGTGACGCCGCGTGCGCCCTCGAGAAAGGTTAGTAGGCCGCACCGACATCCGCGGGCCGCATCCTGTTCCGGTCGCAGTTCGTGCCGCGCGATCTCGTGCGCAACGGCACGAACTGCGACGGGAGCGCGCCGGGTGAGCTCCGGGCGTGCTCCGGGTGAGCTCCGGGCGCGCGTTCAGGCGCCGAGTGCGCGGCGAACGCGGGCGACCAACTCGGCGGGTCTCGCGAAGAGGGTCGCGGACACCTCGATGACGGTCCACCCGGCATCGCGCAGGGCAGCCAATCGCTCGACATCTTCGGCATATCGGTCGCTGTGCAGAAGACTCTGATACTCGATCGCGATCCTCTCGGCGGGGTACGCGAGGTCGACGCAGGCGATGAACCTGCCGGCGGAGTCGTAGACGTCGTGATTCAGGCGCGGTTCCGGCAAGCCCGCGATGACGAGGTGGCAGCGGACCTTGGACTCACGGGGCGACCACGAGTCCTCGCGGATCAGCTCGAACGCGTCGCGAAGGCGCTGGATGCCGGTTCGACGCCCTGCGGACATCATGGCCCGCAGCTCGGCTCGCGTCGTGAGCGGGCGGCGTCCGGCATGTGGTCTCCCGGGGCCGTCGCGCCAGACCCGACACAGGTGATCGCCGAGCGCGACGAGGTCGAGCACCTCCCAGGCGCCGAGCTGCGCCCATGCGGTGGCCGGAGTCGCGACCCTCACGCCGCCCCGGCCCGTGAACGTTCTGCTCGCCGGATGCGCTCGGTGCGCCGCGACTCCGCCCGCGCGGACCAGAGCGCCCGTGCCCACTGTGCTCACGTGGACGTCGAGCGTCATGCCGTCGACCGCACGGCCGCGGTGCGTGGCGAGCGGCAGGGGCGCTCCCATCAATGCCACTGCGGACTCGTGGCTGAAGAACTGGTTCGCGCCGAGCCGCGGAGTGTAGAGCGTGGCGCGGATTCGGCGCGCCTTCGCCTGCCGCTCGTAGACGTCGTCGTCAGTGAGAGGTGCGAGGGGCTCGGCGTTGCGGACGCCGCGAAAAGGCGTGTCGAGGTCGGAGCGCCGGAGTCTTCCGCGCGTGACGCCGGCGGTCGCGGCATCCTGCACCGAGAACCTCGGTCCGAGTCCTTCGGGTAGCGGTCGTGGTCGTCCCATCGCTCTACCGTGTCAGTCCGGCTTGCGCGCCGGTTCGGCCTCCACAGGTGCAGTCAGGCGGGCTCTGGGTCGCAGGTGTGGCGGGTCGGCCGAGGGGACGGGCGGTGCCGGCGGTGGCGCAAGCACGGAAGCGGAGCGGTGTGCGGCGGGTGGGGGCGGCACGAAGTGCACGGACGGGTGCCGGCGGTGGGGGGCAATGCGACGGAAGGTCGGCCTGGTGGGGGTGGGCGGCACGAAGGACGGAGGGTGCGGGTGGCGGATGAAGTGACGGAAGGTCTGTGTGAAGGGGCGGGTGGGGGGCATGAAGGACGGAGCGGTGCCGGCGGGTGCCGGCAGAATGGAAGGAAGGTTCGGGTCGCAGTTGGTGTCGGTGTGGCGGGTGTGGGGCGGCACGAAGTGCGACGGAAGGTTGCGGGCGGCGGGCGGGCGGGCGCGTGCGCCGCCGCGCCACGCGTCAGCGAGCGAGAACGCGGTCGAGGTGCGCGCGGCCGCCTCGGATCGCGGCGGCCCTGATGGCATCCGATCCGGGATACTCCGCGTGCCCGGCCGGGAGCACCTCGAGGTCGAGTGCGGTGGCGGCGTTCGCCACCGCGAACTGTCCCTGTGGCGGCACGTACTGATCCCACAGCGCCGCCTCGACGCGCACCGGAACCCGGGTCAGCGTCATCGAACTCGACGCATCGAACCAGCGCAGCACCTCGCGCGCCTCGGGGTGCGTGGCGACGTGCGCGCGCACGACCTCTCCGCTGCCGAGACAGGGCACGGCCAGGCGCTCGTCGTACTGACCGAAGCTCGGCACGATCAGCGTCGCGCCGATGTAGCGGTCGTCCCACGGCAGAGCGAGGGAGCCGATGCCGCCGCCGAAACTCTCTCCCACGTAGTACAGCGGCAGGTCCGCAGCATCCCCAGGCTCCGCAGAATCCACAGGGTCCGCAGCATCCCCGCGCACCCCGCATGCCCGGACCAAAGCGACCAGCGCATCGCCCGCGAGCCACAGGTCCCGCGCGCACAGCCCCAGCACGTAGTGATCAGGGTCGTCGATGCCGGCGAGCACGTGCTCGTCTCTCGGCTCGGGAGCGCCCACCCCGGCGTTCAGTGTGGGCAGGCCCCGGGCGACGGGGAAGATCGCGGCCGCGTCGTCGGGGATCCGCGCGAGGTCGATCGCCTCGCGGCCGCCGTATCCGTGGGTGTGCACGACGCCGACGCGCGCCGCGCCGACGCGCGCGGAGCCCGACACGGGCTCGACGAACCACGCGGCGAGACGCACGCCGTCGACTCCCGAGTGCTCGATCAGCGAGACACGTCTGCCGAGCACATCGTCGGACGAGAGCACGGCGGGCGCAGCATCCACTGCCCTGGCCTCTTCTCGCCATCGCGCCCATCTCTCGGTGAACCCCTCGGGCGGCGGGATGGGCGGGATGGCGCGCAGCGTCTCGAGGGTGTGGCCGTAGCTGCCGTCCACAGCGGCGTCGGCGAACCAGAGGTCATAGGGAGAGGGGAGCGTCATGCGTGCGGGACTCCGGTGAGAGCGGTCGATCGGGGGTGAGTCAGGGGCGTGGCGCAGGGCGGCCCCATGGCAGACTGGAGGCCCCACCGGAAGGAGCGCGCGTGCTGGTCACCGAGCGACGAGAGCGCATCCTCGCGGCGGCGCGCGACCGCGGTGCGGCCTCGATCCCCGAGCTCGCGGCAGCGCTGCAGGTCAGTGAGATGACGGTGCGCCGAGACATCGATCAGCTCGCGGATGACGGGATCGTCGAACGGGTGCGCGGCGGGATGCGGGTGATCGCCGGCCATCGTGCGAGCGCGGCGCCGGCCGTGTCGCCCGAGCGTCAGGCGATCGCCCAGGCGGCGGCCGCGCTGGTCGAACCGGGTATGGCGGTCGGGATCTCGGGAGGCACGACCGGACTCGCGCTCGCCCGCGCGATGCGTGATGTCGCCGACCTCACAGTCGTCACCAATTCGCTGACGGTGGCCGATCTCTTCTCGCCCCCTGAGCGCGCGGATGCGCCCTATACGCAGACGGTGGTGCTCACCGGCGGTGTGCGCACCCCTGCGCAGTCGCTCGTCGGGCCGGTGGCCGTGCGCGCCCTCGAGCATCTGCACTGCGACCTGGTCTTCCTCGATGTGCACGGGCTCGATGTGCAGGCCGGCATCACCACCATGAACCTGCTCGAGGCCGAGACGAACCGTGCCTTCATGGCGGCGGCGCGCGAAGTCGTCGTGCTCGCCGACCACACCCGCTGGGGCGTGGTCGGGCTCACGACGATCGCCGATCTCGCCGACATCGATCGGCTCATCACCGACGACGGTCTCGACGTCGATGCGCGCGAGCAGCTGGCGGCGCACGTCGGCACGATGCTGGTGGCGCAGCTCGCCCAAGAGGCTACGGCGACGAACGCCTGACCGCTGCGGAGTCATCGCCTCGCGGTGCTCGCGCGGCGCACGAGCGCGGCAGGGATCGTGACGTGGCGCACCGGCAGGTCGGCGCCCGGGGGCGAGGTCAGCTGTCGCTGCAGCTCGGTGAAGGCCGCGTCGACGAGCTTCTCGTGATCCGGAGCCATGGTGCTGAGCGCGGGCACCGAGAAGCGCGTGGCGCGGATGTCGTCGATCCCGATCACGGCCACATCGGTCGGCACCCGTCGTCCCGCTGCGGACAGGGCCGCCAGGGCGCCCAGCGCCAGCGAGTCGTTCGAGCACACGATGCCATCGAGATCGGGGGTCGCAGCAAGGGCTGCCGCGGTGGCGCGCTCGCCCTCGTCGGCGGTGAACGCGTCGACCTGGGCGGTGAGGGCGGGGTCGGGTGCATCGCCGGCCGCGGTGAGGGCCTCGACGTAGCCGACATGGCGGCGGTCGGCCGCATCCGACGGACGCGAATCGCGTCGGCCGATGTACGCGATGCGCCTGCATCCGACCTCGATGAGATGCTCGGTCGCCGTGCGCGCCGCCGCGCGGTTGTCGATCGTGATGTGGGTGAACGGACTCACCTGGATGTGCTCGCCGAGCAGCACCAGCGGGCCGGGCGCCGTGCGCCGCGTGAGGTCGGCCACCGTCAGCGATCGCGGGATGTGGATGAGTCCGTCGACGGGTGGCAGGCCGACGCCGTTCGCCACGTCGATCTCACGGCCGTGGTCGCCCTCGGTCTGCACGATCAGCACCGCGAGACCCCGTTCGTCGGCGCCGCGCACGAGGCGGGACCCGAGCTCGGCGAAGTAGGGCTCTTCGAGGTGCGGCACGGCCAGCGCGATGAGCCCTGTGCGTGTGGCCCGGGCGACCGGCACGGCACGGCCTGTCGACGGGGTGGTCACCTGCGGCCTCCTGGTGGGACGACGATCGCCGGCGGGCCGACGAGTCCCCTTCACGTTAGCGCCCCCGGTCACGATTGCACCCGGAACGCGACCACCCGCGCCTCGGGAGCGCCGTTGGTGCGCACGACGGTCAGACGAGCCGCGGTGAACGCGCCGAGGTCGTCGGGCAGACCGTGCACGCGCAGACGGTGGCGGTTGTCGGTCTCCTCTGCGACGATGCGCCACTGCGAAGAACCCTGGGGGAGCACCTCGATGCGGTAGTCGCGCACGAGCTCGGGCAGCACCTCGTCGGGGCTGCGGTGGTGGTGCAGGGTGTTCAGCTCGAGGTCGACGTCGTCATCGAACACCACTCTGATCTCGGATGCCGTGATCGCCGTGTGCCAGTCCAGCCGCAGCCACTGCTCGCCCGTCGCCTGTGGATCGGAGGCCCACATGTGAGGCCCGCCGTGGGGGCGGTTGAAGCCCGAGATCGCGCGTTCGGGAGCAAGCGCCTCGGACTCGGGGGCCGTGCGGAAGACCACGCTCCGTCCGCGGAGCGGCTTTGTCGGCCAGCGCACCAGAAGCCCGTCGCGGTCGACCTCGACGTTCTGGTCGTCGTTGTCGACGCGGTGCACCAGGGTCAGGATGCCGGGCGGCAACGACGACGTCACATGCACGCTCACCAGCGGATTGGCGCGCACGACGACGATCGCGTTCTGCGGCGTCTCCGGCGCGAACGGCGTGCTGACCCGCAGCCACTCGCGGTCGCCGGCGGGGACATCGACGACGGCCTCGTGCTCGAGACGGAACGGCACGACGTTCTGCGGCTTGCCGGTCGACCAGACTTCGACTGTCAGGGTCGTGTCGGCCGCGGCGGAGACGAGCAGATCGGTGGTCTCGAGAGTGGGATGCACGGGCACGACGAGCCCGAGGTCTTCGACGAGAGGGTGGCTCTCGGCATCCGGAGCCCACGCGCCGATCGTGCGCACCGAGCTCGATGCGCTCGCGGTGGCGACGCGGGCGAGGTCGTCGGCGTCTTCGTTCGCGACGCCGACGAGCGAGGCATCGGCGCGCAGCAGCGTCTGCCGCAGTTCGGCGCGGTGGTGCTGATACAGCTCCCGCGGACTCGCGCCATGAGAGAGGCACAGCGAGGCGGCCGTGCCGGCGGCCTCGCCCATCGCCGCGCATGTGGCCATGACCCGAGCCGCTCCGAAGGCGATGTGCGTGGCCGAGATGTTGCGCCCCGCCATCAGGAGGTTCTCGACGTTGGCCGAATAGAGCGAGCGGAACGGGATCTCGAAGATCCCGTCCGAGAACCGCTGCACGGCCCCGGCGCCTGTGGAGTACATGCCCTCGGCCGGATGCAGGTCGATCGACCATCCGCCGAACGCCACCCCGTCGTCGAACGACGTCTGATCGATGATGTCCTGCTGACGCAGGGTGTGATCGCCGATGAATCGCCGGTACTCGCGCTTGCCGGGGATGTTGCCGATCCACTCGAGTGTCAGGTTGTCGGCATCGAACTCGCCGGAGTTCTTGATGTGATCCCAGATGCCGAGGATCACGGAGCGCAGTTCGTCACGGATCCGTTCGTTGTCATCGACGATGTCGAGCTGGCCGCCCCACTCGATCCACCAGTAGTGCGCACCGCTGTCGCCGCTGCGGATGATGCGGGACGCCGGGATCGGCGTGGTCGTGATGTCCTTCGCGCTCTCCGGCGCGACGTACTTGACCGGGTGCCCGAGATCTTTCGTGTAGAACAGCAGCGTCGAGCCGAGGAACTCCCGGATCGGCTCGAGGGGAGCCCAGTCCTCGCCGAACTCGTCGCGTCCCTCCTTGCCGAGCCGGTGTCGTGCGCCGACGAATGCGCCGATCAGCCCGTCACCCGTGCAGTCGAGGAAGATCGGTGCGCGGAACTCCGTGCGGATCTCCGACCCCATGGTCCAGCCGGTGACCGAGCGGATGCGGCGAGCATCGTCCGGCCCGTCGGCTGCGGCCTCGATCACCTCGGTGTTGAGGAACAGCGTCAGGTTCGGTTCGCGCCGCACCGTGTCGAGCACCACGTCGTCCCAGTAGATCGGATTGCCCTCGGGATTGCGGAACTGGTTCTCGCGGTACAGCTCGCCGATGATGCCGGTCTCCCGCGCCCACCGCTGGTTGCCGTGCGCGGTCGCCCCGCACACCCACACCCGCACCTCCGACGACGAGTTGCCGCCCAGCACCGGCCGGTTGTTGATCAGCACGGTACGACGACCGAGGCGAGCGGCCGCGACGGCGGCGCTCACTCCGGCGAGGCCGCCGCCGACGACGATGATGTCGGCTTCGACGGTCTGGGTGCGCATGGGGGTCCTTTCAGAGGGAATGCAGGTGCGGATGCCGAGGCGTGGGTGATCAGGCGAGGAGCTTCTGCGCCTCTTCGCCGGCCTGCGACATCGCGTCCTTCGCGCTCTGCTGGCCCACCAGCACGGCCTGCACGCGGTCGGCGATCGTGGTCTCGATCTGGGCGTATTCCGGGTACTGCCAGAACGGATTTGTCGTGGCCGTGGCGGTGATCTTCTCGGCGAAGCGCGAGCCGAAGGCATCCGCCTTGACCGCCGACGATGACTGCGCCTTCTCGGTGACCGGAGGCAGCCCGCGCAGCTCGTAGTCGGCGGTCACCGCATCGAGGTCGCTCGTGGACCACTGGCCGAAGTCCGCGGCGGTGCGCGTGCCGTCGCCACCGCCGACGATCACGATCGCTCCACCCCACACGAGCGCACGAGGGGTGTCGCCCTTCTTCAGCACCGGACGAGACTGCGGCAGGAGCTTGGAGTCGAGGTCGGGATCGGGGGAGTCCTTGGTCACCGAGGTGCGACCGACGGGAGCGTCGTCGTACATGGCGGTGCGGCCCTGCGAGAACAGCGACCGGGCGTCGAATCTGTCGACGTCGGCTGCGATCAGGCCCTGGTCGTAGAGCGACTTGTACCAGGTGACGGCCTCGATGCTCGCGTCGTCGCCGATCGTGACCTTGCCGTCCTTGACGAGGTCGCAGCCGAATGTCTGCATCCAGATGAGGATGTCCTTGAGCTGTGCGGCCTTGGTCGACGCGGCGTAGGGGATGAGTCCGTTGCCCAGACCCTTGAGCTTCTTGAGCGCCTTCTCGAAGTCGTCGACCGTGGTCGGGAACTCCGAGACGCCGGCCTTGTCCATGATCTCGGAGTTGGTCACCAGGCCGATCGCGCCGATGGTCCACGGGAACGCGTACTGCACGCCGTCGAGCTGCGCCGCCTCGAGCGCGGATGCCGTGTAGCCGCGCCCCTTCGTGAGGGCCGAGACGTCTTCGAGCTTGCCGAGGGCTGCGAGCGACGCCAGCCAGGCGACATCGACGTGCGCGGCACCCGTGAACTGCCCGCCCCGCACCTGCAGCATCAGCTGCTTGAAGTACTCGTTGTAGGGGAAGGAGACCTCGGTGATGCCGACATCGTTCTTCTTCTTGTAGCCGTCGAGCAGCGAGCGGATCGCGGGTGCTGCGGCTTCTTCGGTGAGCGACCAGCTCGCGAACGAGAAGTCGGTGGCGGTGAAGTCGCCGGCTGACAGGCCGCCGCCCGGCGTGCTCGCGGGGCTGGTGTTGCCGCCGCCGGTGGGCATGCACGCCGTGAGCAGGAGCCCGGCGGCGCCGATACCGGCGAACTGCAGCAGCTGACGACGGGAGACGGAGATGGAGTTCTCGGACATGGGTGTGCTCTCTCTTCTTCGAGGGACTATCGGGGGGATTCAGCCCTTGACCGCACCGGCGGTCATACCGCCGACGAGGAAGCGCTGCAGGGCGATGAAGGCGATGGCCACCGGCAGCGACACCGCGAGGGATGCCGCCATCAGCTCGGGCCAGGCCGTGGAGGCCTCGCCGATGAACGTGTTGACGAGGCCCGGGGGAAGCGTCTGCTTGTCGGGTCCTGCCAGGGTGAGGGCGAAGATGAAGTCGTTCCATCCGCGCACGAACGCGAACAGTCCGGCGGCGATGAGCCCGGGGCCGGCCAGCGGCATCACGATCGAGTGGATGATGCGCATCCGCGACGCGCCGTCCATGCGGGCGGCCTCGATGAGCTCGTCCGGGATCGTGTCGAAGAAGCCCTTCAGCATCCAAACGCACAGGGGCAGGGTGAACGTCGTGAACGACAGCACCAGCGCCGTGTAGGTGTTGAGCAGGCCGTAGGCCGAGAACACCGCGTACAGCGTGATGAGCAGCAGCGCCTGAGGGAACATCTGCGAGGCGAGCACGAAGTACATCAGGCTCCGACGGCCGCGGTAGCGGAACTTCGAGAACGCGTAGCCCATGTAGGCCGACACGACGACGGAGAGCACGGCAGTGATCACCGAGACGAGGATGCTGTTGCGCAGGTATCCGAACAGGGCCGGATTGTTCAGCAGCGCCGCATACGCATCGAACGTGATCTCCGACGGGAACAGCTTGGGCGGGTAGGAGAAGACCTCGGTGCGCGGGGTGAGCGAGGTCACGAGCAGCCAGTACACCGGCAGCAGGGCGAACCCGCCGAACACCACCACCGCCACCCAGGCGCTGATCGTCACGGCTCGCCGGTCGGCGCGCCCCCGACGACGCCGCGGGGCGGGTGCGATCGGAGCGGCGACGGCCGCCGGAGTCTCGGTGAGCACGGCGGTCATCGCTTCTCTCCCTTCTCGGAGAGGCGGACGTAGACGACCACCAGCCCCATCAGCAGCACCATCCAGAGCAGTCCGAGAGCCCCGGCGCGGCCGAGATCGAACCCGTCGAACGCGGTCTCGTAGACGGCGGTCGCGAACGTCTGGGTGGATCCGGCGGGACCTCCGCCGGTGAGCACGTAGATGATGTCGAAGTGCTGGAAGTTCCAGATGAACTCGAGCAGCAGGACGAGGCCGATGATCCCCTGCATCTGCGGCACGGTGATCGAGAAGAAGCGGCGGACCGTGCCGGCGCCGTCGATCTCGGCGGCCTCGTGCAGCTCGATCGGCACGGTCTGCAGGCCTGCGAGCAGCATCACCATCATCCAGGGGAACGACTGCCAGGTCTTGGCGACGATCACGGCGATCATCGCGCTGGTCGGGTTCGCCAGCCACGCCTGCGGCTCGTCGATCAGTCCCAGGCTCTCGAACAGCGAGTTGAGCACGCCGTAATTGGCGTTGAAGATCCACATCCACAGGAACGAGACGACGACACCCGGGATCAGCCACGGGATGAGCATGAGCCCGCGCATCACCTTGGCGCCGCGGATGCGGGTGTTCAGCGCGAGTGCCAGGCCGAAGCCGATCACGAACGGCGCGATCGTGGTGCCGAGTGTGAACACCAGAGTCTGGCCCAGCAGGCGGAAGAAGTCGCCGGTCAGCACATCGATGATGTTCTGGAAACCGACGAACTCGCGTCCGGGTTCGACGAGGCTCTGCTTGTAGAAGGCCGTGATGAGCGCTGTGATCAGCGGGTAGACGACGACCGCGGCGAGCAGCGCCAGGCCGGGGGCCGTGAGCAGCAGGGCGAACATGCCATCGGAGAGCCGTCGAGGCTTTCGATCTGTGTCTAACTGTGTAGAACTGATCGTTTCTGTCATCTAGGTCATCCTTGGCCTTGGGGTGAGCAGTCGCACAATCGCTGTGCTTTCGGGCGGTTAACAGTATTTCCGCGGGGCGCGGTCGACGTCAACCGTGGCGCACAATCGGTAGAAACTGTTAAGAAGTGGTGGGTTCGGGATGTCAAGTGGGCGTGGCGCGCGGCGGTGCGGGCGGCGGGCGGGTGCGTGGTGCGGGGGTGGTGGCGGGTGCGGTGGAATGGGGTGCGCCAGATCCGGTAAACCGGCCTAAATGCGGATGGGAGTGCATCGATGGGCCGCATCTCGCGCGGTTGACCGGATCGCGGGGCGCGGGAGAGGGGGGAGAGGAAGCGGAGCGGGAGCGCGGGCGGAGCGGGCGCGGCGGGGCGGCGGTGAGACGTCAGGGGCGCGGCGCTCGGTAGGCGGCGACGGCGTTGCGGTTGGTGCATGTGGTCGAGCAGTACCGCTTCGAGCGGTTGCGTGACAGGTCGAGCGCCAGCGCGTCGCAGGTGTCGTCCGCGCAGACGGAGATGCGTGAGCCCTCGTCGGCGCGGATGACGTCGATCAGCGCCATGGCGGTCTCGAGCAGCACTCGCTCGGGGAGTGGCCGGTCGTCCGCGACGGCGTGCAGGTGCCAGTCGACGCCGTCATGGCGAACCAGACGAGGCGCCAGCGGGTTCTCGGCGAGCGCGGCATTCACATGCTTGACCATCTCGTCGCGCGGTGCGAGCAGCATCGAGCGCAGCCGGGGGCGGATGCCGCGCAGGGCCGACAGCTCGACCTCGTCGCGATCGAGTCGACCGGAGTACGGGAACTCGGCGAGGAACGTCGCCTGGTCGGCGAGGGTCTCCAACGTCTCGGGCTCCTCTGCGGAGTTCACCAGCCAGACGGCGGCGCGGAGCGCCTCCTCGGTGTCATTCGCGAACGTCATATTGACACCTTACATCCAGCGCGAGTAGCGTCACCTGTCATGAGCAAGTTCACAAATGACGTCGCAGCGCCGGGCGTGCGTTTCGGGCTGCCGCTGGCGATCGGCGCGGCCTTCGCGTTCGGGATGTCGGGTGCCTGGGCTCGCGGGCTCATCGATGCCGGGTGGACCCCTGGCGCTGCGGTGACAGCGCGAGTCTGGGTCGCCGCGCTCGTGCTGCTGGTTCCCACGATCCTGTCGCTGCGCGGGCGGTGGGGGGTGCTCCGCAAGAACGCCGGCATGGTCGCCGCCTACGGACTGCTCGCCGTCACGGCGACGCAGCTCTGCTACTTCCAGGCCGTCGCCGTGATGGACGTGGGGCTCGCACTGCTCATCGAGTACACCGCGCCGATCGCGGTCATC
Organism: Microbacterium hydrocarbonoxydans; assembly: GCF_904831005.1. Classification (NCBI taxonomy): domain Bacteria; kingdom Bacillati; phylum Actinomycetota; class Actinomycetes; order Micrococcales; family Microbacteriaceae; genus Microbacterium; species Microbacterium hydrocarbonoxydans. The sequence continues at coordinate 2,976,484 of NZ_LR882982.1, forward strand.
CTGTGGCTGTGGCTGCGTCGTGGCGAGCGCCCGAGTCGGCGCAGTGTGATCGGGGCCGCCATCGCGTTCGTCGGCCTCGTGCTCATGCTCGACATCGTCACCGGCGCGGAGGTCAATGTCCCCGGCACCCTCTGGGCGCTCGCCGCGATGGTCGGAGCAGCGACGTACTTCCTGCTGTCCGCCAAGGCCGACACCGGCCTGCCGCCGATCGCGCTCGCCGGGGGTGGGCTGCTGCTCGGCGCCGTCGCGCTCACGGTCGCGGGCCTCGTCGGCATCCTGCCCATCGCCTGGACGACCGACGACATCACCTACCGCTTCGGCACCGTGCCGTGGTTCGTGCCGGTGCTCGCGATCGGACTCATCGCGACGGCCCTCGCCTATGTTCTGGGCATCGCATCGACGCGGATGCTGGGCTCGCGTCTCGCATCCTTCGTCGCCCTCGCCGAGGTCGTCGCCGCACTGCTCTTCGGCTGGATGCTGCTCGGCCAGCTGCCCGACCTGTTGCAAGCCCTCGGCGGCGCACTCGTGCTGGTCGGTGTGGTGGTGGTGAAGCTCGGAGAGCCCCGGCCCGGCGAGTTCGTCGAACCCGTGCCGGATGCGGCGGCGGTGGCTCGGTAGGCCGGCGGTGCCGGGCGCCTGCGCCGGTGCGGGGCCAGTTCCGCATCCCTGCGCCGGTGCGGGGCCAGTTCCGCATCCCTGTGCGCTGTTTCGGATGCGATTCTGGCCCGCACGGATATTTCGGATGCGATTCCGGCCCCGCACGGCGAAGCGAGGGCGAGCGCGTATGTGGCGGGCTGGTCGAATCGCCTGGCTCGTTATGTATACGTGAGGCGCGATATCCCGACTGACGAGCCCGTGGATTCCCGGTTGTGTATACACTGGGGTCATGAGCTCTGTCGCTGATCGCATCACCGCGAGCGACCGAGCCCACGCCGCGCTGCTGGAGGAGATCCAGTCAGGTGCGCTCCCGGCCGGCTTCGTGCTGGGCGAGGTCGAGCAGGCCGCCCGTCTCGGCATCAGCCGCACCCCGATGCGCGAGGCCCTGCGCCGCCTGGCCGCCGACGGCCTGGTCGTGCAGCAGTCCCCGCGCGTCACGGTCGTGGCCGATCTGGATGCCGACGACATCCGCGCTCTGTTCGAGATCCGTCGCGCGCTCGAGGAGACCTCCGCCCGACTCGCAGCCCGGCGAGGGGATGCCGCCCTCTTCGCCTCGCTCGCCGACGAGTTTGCGCACGTCGACCTCGCAGCCGTCGAAGGACGCGACGCGTACTACGCCCTCATCGCCCGCTTCGACGCCGCGCTCGACAGTGCGGTCGACAACGACTACATCGCCTCGGCCCTGCGCACCGTGCGCGCCCACCTCGTGCGCGTGCGCCGCATGGCCCGCGACAAGCCGGCCCGTCTCGCGGCCTCCGCCGCCGAGCACCGCACGATCGCGCAGGCCCTGGCCGCCCGCGACGGCGACCTCGCCGCCCACGCCACCCACGTGCACCTGCACAACGCGCTCACCGGCATCCTCGACTCCCTGACAGCCAACCCAGAAGGTGTGAAATGACCGTCACCCACCACGTCCGCGTCCACCGCAGCGATGAGAACCTCGCCCGCGAGGACCAGCTCGCCTGGAAGATCGCCGAAGTCGCCGCCGACCCGGTCGAGGTCGAGCAGGACGTCACCGACATGATCATCAACCGCATCATCGACAACGCGTCGGTCGCTGCCGCATCGCTCACCCGCGGGCCCATCAACGCGGCTCGCGCCCAGGCGTTCAGCCACCCCGTCTCGACCGGCGGTATCGGTGCCACCGTGTTCGGCGCGGCGCTCGACCACCGCACGAGCCCCGAGTGGGCGGCGTGGGCCAACGGCGTGGCCGTGCGCGAACTCGACTATCACGACACCTTCCTCGCCGCCGAGTACTCGCACCCCGGCGACAACATCCCGCCGATCCTCGCGGTCGCACAGCACGTGCAGGCCGACGGTCGTGCGCTGCTGCGCGGCATCGCGACCGGCTACGAGATCCAGATGGACCTGGTGCGCGCGATCTGCCTGCACAAGCACAAGATCGACCATGTCGCGCACCTCGGCCCCTCGGCCGCGGCCGGCATCGGCACCCTTCTCGGCCTCGACGTCGAGACGATCTACCAGGCCGTCGGCCAGGGTCTGCACACCACGACGGCCACGCGCCAGAGCCGCAAGGGCGAGATCTCGACCTGGAAGGCGCACGCCCCTGCGTTCGCGGGCAAGCTCGCCGTAGAGGCGGTCGATCGGGCGATGCGGGGTCAGACGAGTCCCGCGCCGATCTACGAGGGCGAAGACGGCGTGATCGCGTGGATGCTCGACGGCAAGGACGCCGCCTACGAGGTGCCGCTGCCCGCGGCAGGCGAGGCGAAGCGCGCGATTCTCGACTCGTACACGAAGGAGCACTCGGCCGAGTACCAGGCGCAGGCGTGGATCGACCTGGCCCGCAAGCTCGGCACCGAGAACCCGGCGCTGCGCGACCCCGCAGCCATCGAGGCCATCGTGCTGCACACCAGCCACCACACGCACTACGTGATCGGATCGGGCGCGAACGACCCGCAGAAGTACGACCCCACGGCGTCGCGCGAGACGCTCGACCACTCGATCCCGTACATCTTCGCGGTCGCGCTGCAGGACGGCGGGTGGCACCACGTCGACTCGTACACCCCCGAGAGGGCAGGTCGCGCAGACACCGTCGCGCTGTGGCACAAGATCACCACGGCCGAGGATGCGGAGTGGACGCGTCGCTACCACTCCGAAGACCCCGACGTGAAGGCTTTCGGCGGCCGCGTCGAGTTCCGGCTCACCGACGGCACGACCGTGGTCGACGAGATCGCCGTCGCCGACGCGCATCCGCTCGGTGCCCGTCCGTTCGCCCGCGAGAACTACATCGCCAAGTTCCGGCTGCTGGCCGGGCCCGTGCTCGAGCCCGCCGAGATCGAGCGATTCCTCGAACTCGTGCAGCGTCTTCCCGAGCTCACCGCCGCCGAGGTCGGCGAGCTGTCGATCATCGCGAAGCCCGGTCTGCTCGAGGGCGCGGACGCTCCGACGGGGCTGTTCTGATGCTGCCCACCGCGTTTCGTCTCCGGCCGCTTCGCGGGCGTCGCTCAACGACCGGGCCCTGCGGGTCCCGGCCGCTTCGCGGGCGTCGCTCAACGACCGGGCCCCGCGAGCGCGGCGGAGCCGAGCAAGACGAAACGCGCCAGACAGATGCATTCGCGCTGAAAGGAAAGAACTGATGCTGTACTCGCACGTCACCCCGGCCGAGAAGCGCCGCCTCTTCCGCGAGCGTCTCGCGAGCGGCGAGCTGCTGCGGTTCCCCGGCGCGTTCAACCCCCTGAGCGCCCGTCTGATCGAGCAGAAGGGCTTCGACGGGGTCTACATCTCGGGTGCGGTGCTGTCTGCCGACCTGGGCGTGCCCGACATCGGACTCACCACGCTGACCGAGGTCGCCGGTCGCGCGAAGCAGATCGCTCGCATGACCGACATCCCTGCGCTCGTCGACGCCGACACCGGCTTCGGCGAGCCGATGAACGTCGCCCGCACGATCCAGGAACTCGAAGACGCCGGGCTCGCCGGCATGCACATCGAAGACCAGATCAACCCGAAGCGCTGCGGGCATCTCGACGGCAAGAGCGTGGTCGACGAGCGCACGGCGATCCGCCGCATCCGCGCCGCCGCCGACGCCCGACGCGATGACAACTTCCTGATCATGGCGCGCACCGACATCCGCGCGATCGAGGGGCTGGAGTCCGCGATCGATCGCGCCAAGGCGCTCGTGGACGCCGGGGCGGATGCGGTCTTCCCCGAGGCTATGCGCACGCTCGCCGAGTTCGAGGCGATGGCCGAGGCGCTCGACGTGCCGATCCTCGCCAACATGACAGAGTTCGGCAAGAGCGAGCTGTTCTCGGTCGACCAGCTGCGGGATGCCGGAGTGAACATGGTCATCTGGCCGGTGTCGCTGCTGCGCATCGCCATGGGCGCGGCGGGGCGCGCGCTCGATACGCTGAACGAGGAGGGGCACCTCACCTCGAAGCTCGGTGAGATGCAGCACCGTGCCGATCTCTACGACCTGATCGACTACGAGTCCTACACGCAGTTCGACTCCGGCGTCGCAGGCTTCACCGTGACGAAGGAGTGAGCATGACCGAGCCGGACATCAAGAAGGGCCTCGCGGGGGTCGTCGTCGATACGACAGCGATCTCGAAGGTCAACCCCGAGACGAACAGCCTGCTGTACCGCGGCTACCCGGTGCAGGAGCTCGCCGCCACACAGCCCTTCGAGGCGGTCGCGTATCTGCTGTGGCACGGCGAACTTCCGGATGCCGCGCAACTGGCGACCCTCCGCGCGACCGAGCGCGAGCACCGCGCTCTGGCCGACAGCGTCAAGGCAGCGATAGACCTGATCCCGCTCGAGGCGCATCCGATGGACGAGGTGCGCACGGCGGTCAGCCTGATCGGCGCCTCCGACACGGACGCCGGGGGATCGGTGCTCGATGCCGGCGGCAGCCCCGAGGAGAACCTCGAGCGCAGCATCCGGCTGTTCGCGGCTCTTCCCGCGATCGTCGCCTATGGGCAGCGACGCCGGCGGGGCGAGGAGCCGATCGCGCCGCGCGACGACCTCGACTACTCGGCGAACTTCCTCTGGATGACGTTCGGCGAGGAGCCCGACCCGGTCGTCGTCGATGCGTTCAACCGCTCGATGATCCTGTACGCCGAGCACTCGTTCAACGCCTCGACGTTCACGGCCCGTGTGATCACCTCGACGCTCAGCGACCTGTACTCGGCGGTCGTCGGTGCGATCGGCGCTCTCAAGGGACCGCTGCACGGCGGCGCCAACGAGGCCGTGCTGCACATCTTCGACGAGATCGGCGACGCCTCGAACGTCGTGCCGTGGCTCGACAAGGCTCTGGCAGAGAAGCGCAAGATCATGGGGTTCGGCCACCGCGTCTACAAGAGCGGCGACTCACGGGTGCCGACGATGAAGGCCGCGCTCGACACGCTCGTGGAGCACTATGACCGCGCCGAGGTGGCTGAGCTGTACGACGCTCTCGAGTCGGAGTTCGTCGCGCGCAAGGGCATCTATCCGAACCTCGACTACCCCTCGGGTCCCGCCTACAACCTGATCGGCTTCGACACCCTGACCTTCACGCCACTGTTCGTCGCGGCACGCGTGACCGGATGGACGGCGCACGTCATGGAGCAGGCGGGAGCGAATGCCCTCATCCGTCCGCTCTCGTACTACGACGGCGTCGACGAGCGGCACGTCGAAGGCTGACTGCGTTTCGTCTCCCCCCGTTCGAGTCGCGCACTTTGCAGAAATCCACCGTGGAAATCTGCCAAGTGAGCGATTCGAACGAATCCCTCGCGTCAGCTCGACCGGCTGAGGTTGCCGAGCTCGGCACCGGAAGCGTCCATGACGATCAGCACGTCGCCGTCAAGCTCGACCGCGCGCACGCCGCGCATCCAGTCGTCGACGCCGGGGCACGCTTTCAGAGTCGAGGCGAACCGGGCGAGGTCGACGCGGTCGCCGTTCACCGAGTAGGTCGTGGTGACGCCGTTGCATCCGTCGCTGCCGGTGACGGTGCCGTCGGCGGCGAACTCGAGATGAGGCTGTCCGGCGGCGTTCTCGCCCCAGAGCCCGACGAGCTTCTCGACGACGGCGGCCTCTTCGCTGTTCGGCTCGGGGGTCGACGTCGGAGCGTCGCCGGGGGAGTTGGTCGCGCAGGCCGTCGCGACCAGCGCAAACGCTCCCAGCATCGCGAGGCCGACGAGATTGCGTGCTCTGCGGTGGGTGCTCATGGTGGTCATGGTAACCGGGTCGGCTGCGAGATCGGACCCCTGATCACAGATGCGGTCGCGCGAATACCTCATAGACGAGTGCCAGGTCAAGAAGCGAAATTCTGGTAAACAAACCTCGCATTCTGTGGATTACCTGGGTACTCTTCTGGAGATCCCTGTTCGTCCCGACGGACAGGATCCTGCTTGTCGGGGGGCCAGCGTCATAGTTCACGCCTCCACCGGGAGGCGGCCGGTTCTGTGCTTCATGCACGCTGCCGGGAAGTGAATCTGACTGACGATCCGTGACCAGCAAGGACATACATCACATGAAGCACAGAGGGACAGGTCGACGCCCGCTGGCGTTGACCGCCGCCACCACGCTTGCCCTGTCGGGCATCTTCCTGGGAGCGCCCGCGGCGTTCGCCCAGGACGGCTCGGACCAGAGTCCGGCCCCGACCACGACCGAGGCTCCGAGCCAGAGCGGTCCCGACGCGGACATCCTCGAGGCCACGAAGAAGGCAGCTGCCGAGGGCGTCGAGGTCGTCGCCTTCGGTAAGAAGGCCGACGGCAACGGAGTCGTCGTCGTGACCGCGGGCAGCCCGACCAGCGGCGCAGCGATCGACGACGTCGCGGCCAAGGCCGAGCTCGCCAACCCTTCGGTCGTCACGGTCGATCGCAAGCTCACGGCTTTCGCCGAGGGCGATGTCGTCGGTGGGCAGGGGTACCTGTCCGTCGCTCCCGACCTCCCCGGCTTCCTCGCGAACGAGCCCGGCAGCGCCGCATGGTCGTGCTCGGTCGGATTCGCCGCCTTCTCGCCCTCCGGTGCTCCGGCTCTCCTGAGCGCGGGACACTGCGCCTTCGGTGAGAACGACGAGCGCCTCACCGACACCACGCTGACGGTTCCCGGCAACGAGCCCGCCGTGGGCGGCGAGCCGGCACTGCCCAGCTCGGTCGAACTGCTCGGCAAGTTCAGCTTCGCCCAGTTCGGTGGCGCCAACGGCAGCCTCGGCACGAACGGCGACCCGACGGCGACCGACATCTCGGTCATCGACATCGCTGAGGGCTCCGGCTTCAACCCGGTCCCGGCTGTCACCGACTGGGAGACGGCCGGAGACTCCCTGAGCTCGCTCGCCGACAGCGTCGTCGAGATCAAGTCCGTCGCGGCCCCCTCGGTCGGCGAGGTCTCGAAGTCCGGTCGCACGACCGGCTTCACCACCGGTGTGGTCGACGCCGAAGACGTGCTCGACGGCTGGGCGAGCATCGACGGTCACTGGGTGCAGGGCTTCTCGAGCAACACGCTCGCCGCTCCCGGCGACTCGGGTGGAGCTGTCATCCAGGGCAACGCGGCCGTCGGCCTCATCAGCGGCGGCTCGCCCGCGTCCCCGACCGAGGAGCAGTTCACCTGGTCGGCATCGCTCGTGACCGCGCTTCCCAAGACCGACGGCTACACCGTGGCGCTCGACCTCGACGCACCGGTCGTCAGCAGCCCGGCTGCCGGCGCTGAGGTCAACCCCGGAGCGACCATCACCGGAACCGCTCCCGGATCCGACACCGTGACCGTCACCGGTCTCGGCGCAGAGCAGACCGTCGACGTCGTCGACGGAGCGTTCTCGTTCGTCGGACCCGTCTCGCTCGGCGAGGCGACCATCACCATCACCGGAGTGAACGGCTTCAGCACCTCACCGACCACGACGCTCGAGCTCGACGTGGTTCCGGCCCCGCTCGTCGCACCGGTCATCGCGTCGCCGGCCGACGGCTCCACGGTGAACGAGCCCGTCACCGCGGCCTCGGGCACCGGACTCCCGACCGCCGAGATCACTGTCAGCGACGCTGACGGCGAGATCCTCGGCACGACCACGGTCGCCGCGGACGGTTCCTGGACCGTCGACGGACTGAAGCTCGGCTACAAGGCCCAGCACCAGATCGTCGTCACGCAGACCCGCACCATCGAGGGCGTGGAAGAGGTCTCGCCTGAGGCCACCTCGACCTTCGCGGTCATCCCCGCTTCGCCCGTCGTGACCTCGGTCGCGAACGGCGCGGAGTTCCCGCACGACGGTGGCCCCTCGGTGCTCTCGGGCACCGGCATCACCGGCGCGACCGTCACCGTGACGCTCACCGGCGCTGAGCCGGCTCCTGCGGCAACGACCGCGGCTCTCGCCGGATCCTTCGCGGCAGCCAGCGGAACGTTCACGACCACGGTCGAGAGCGGATCGTGGGCCGTCGACTTCGGTGCTGCTCTGCAGCCCGGCACGTACACCGTCTCGGTGACGCAGGCGCTCGTCGGAGTCACCTCGGCTCCGACCGACGTGGCGTTCTCGGTGCTCGCAGCTCCGGCCCCGGCTCCGGCTCCGGGCGGCGGTGGAGCCGCTCCCGCTCCCGGTGGTGACGGCGGTCTCGCCGTGACCGGTGGCGACGTGCTGGTCCCGCTCTCTGCAGCGGCGATCGCTCTCGCGCTGCTGTCGGGTGGATTCCTGCTCCTCGCTCGTCGTCGTCAGACGATCGAGAGCTGATCTGCTGATCGCGATGTGACATGAGGAAGCCCGGCATCCCTCGGATGCCGGGCTTCTTCGCGTCCGGCGGGGCACCTGTGTGTAGGGTGAACTCGCGGCGGTTCCGCAGATCTGCATCGTTGTAGCCGCGCGAGTACTGGAGGCGACATGGCGGCGACGCTGCACGACGTGGCGCGTCTCGCGAGCGTCTCGATCAAGACGGTGTCGAACGTCATCAACGACTATCCGCACATTCGACCGGCGACCCGTGCCAAGGTCGAGGCTGCGATCGCAGAGCTCGGCTACACGCCGAACCTCACTGCCCGCAACCTGCGCTCCGGACGCACCGGTGCGATCGCCCTGGCGCTGCCCGATCTGGGACTCCCGTACTTCGCAGAGCTCGCGGCGCTCGTGATCCAGGAGGCGGAGGCCGCCGGAGTCGTCGTGCTCGTCGAGCAGACCGGCGCCGATCGCGTGCGCGAACTCGATCTGCTGCGCAGCCCTCGCCTCAAGCTCACCGACGGCCTGATCTTCAGCCCGCTGGGCATGGGGCAGGAGGATGCCGCCGCGCTGGACGTGTCGTTCCCGCTGGTGCTTCTCGGCGAGCGCATCTTCGACGGTCCGACCGATCACGTCACTATGCGCAACGTCGAGGCGGCGCGCGCAGCGACCGAGCACCTGCTCGCGCAGGGGAGGCGCCGCATCGCGGTCGTGGGCGCACACGAGGGCGAGGTCCTCGGCTCTGCCGCCCTGCGTCTGCAGGGCTACCGCGCGGCGCTGGAGGCCGCGGGCATCCCCTTCGACGAGGAGATCATCGGCTACACCACCCTCTGGCATCGGGCGAACGGCGCGCACTCCATGCGCGATCTGCTGGCGAGAGGCGCCGAGTTCGATGCGGTCTTCGGCCTGAACGACACCCTCGCCCTCGGTGCGATGCGCGTGCTGCAGGAAGCGGGGCGCCGCGTGCCCGATGACGTCGCAGTGGTCGGCTTCGACGGTCTGGACGAGGCCGCGTACTCGATCCCGTCGCTGACGACCGTCGATCCGGGGCGCGCGTGGATCGCGAAGACGGCTGTCTCCACGCTGCTCGAGCGCATCGCGGGGACGGCCGAGATCCCCGCCAGGACGCTGCTGGCCGACTACCGCATCCTCGAGCGGGAATCCGCCCCTTCGGTCTGACGCGCCCTCGCCGAGGTCCGTCTCCGCGGGCGTGCGAAATGGCGATTGACAGTTCCCGGTAATCGGGTCACAATACATTTACAACGTTTACTACAACGTTGTAAATTGTGGGATCGCTCGAGCGAAGCAGCTGGGCGACGACATCGAAGTCACCTCCCGAGAGGAATCACAGCACAATGAAGTCACGGATCCTGGCCGTCGCCGGCGTCATCGCCCTCGCCTCGGCAGCACTCACCGGATGCTCGAGCGGTGCCGCAGCAGGCGGCGACGGCAACACCCTCACCTTCATGTTCCGCGGCAGCGACGCGGAGAAGGCGGCGTACACCGCCGCGATCGAGCAGTTCGAGAAGGACAACGACGTCACGGTGAAGATCATCATGACGACGGCCGACGAGTACAGCACCAAGCTCAAGGCGGCGATCACCGGCAAGCAGATCCCCGACGTCTTCTACGTCGACCCGGGCAGCGTGCAGGCATATGTGAAGTCCGGGATCATCAAGGACATCACCGAAGACGTCGAGGCCACGGTCGATCTCGACAACGTCTGGCAGTACGGCGTCGACAGCTATCGCTTCGACGGCTCGCTGATGGGGCAGGGCCCGATCTATGCGATGCCCAAGGATGTGGGGCCCTTCTCGTTCGGCTACAACAAGACCATGTTCGAGGCCGCAGGCATTCCCCTGCCCTCGGTCGATGAGCCGTACAGCTGGGACGAGTTCATCGACGTGGCCAAGAAGCTCACGCTCGACACCGACGGCGACGGCGTTCTCGATCAGTGGGGCACGGGTCTCAACGTCCAGTGGAACCTGCAGTCCTTCGTCTGGTCGAACGGCGGCGACTGGCTGAACGAGGACCGCACCGAGGTGACCGTCGACAGCCCCGAGTTCGCCGAGGCCCTGCAGTTCTTCGCAGACATGCAGAACGTCGCGCAGGTGACTCCCTCGGTGACCGACGCGCAGACCCTCGACACCTACCAGCGCTGGATGCAGGGAGAGATCGGCTTCTTCCCGGTCGGGCCGTGGGACGTGCCGACCTACGAGTCGCTCGACTTCGACTGGGACCTGATCCCCTATCCCGTCGGTTCGACCGGCGAGACCGCCACGTGGATCGGAACACTCGGCATCGCGGTCGCGGAGTCGTCGAAGAACGCGGACCTCGCCACGAAGCTCGCCATCTACCTCTCCACCGACGAGACCGCGCAGCAGTCGCTCGTGGACGCCGGAGTGCAGGTGCCCAACCTCACGGACATGGCCGACACCTGGGTCGCGTCGGCGACCCTGCCTCCGGCGAACAAGCAGGAGTTCCTCGACATCGTGAACGGCGACGGTCGCGCCCTTCCCGCGAACACCACCTACAGCGCCGAGTGGTACGACGAGCTCTTCAAGAACATCCAGCCCGTGCTCGACGGCAAGCAGACCGCCGCCGACTACCTCGCCGAGGTGCAGCCGCGTATGCAGGAACTGCTCGACAAGGCCAATGCAGACGCCGGTATCGGCTGACAGCTCTGCCGGGGCCGCTCCGCAGCGGCCCCGGCACCGCCGCTGACCATCCGCTCCCGTTCTCTGAGAAGAGGTGACCATGTCGACGATGACACCCCGTCGCTCCCGATTGCACCGCCGTGAACATCTCGTCGCGGCCGCGTTCGTCGCGATCCCCGTGCTCGGCTTCCTGATCTTCATCGCGTATCCGCTGCTGTTCTCGTTCTACGCCTCGTTCACCAAGTGGAACGGTCTGAGCGACCCCGTGTTCAACGGTCTCGACAACTACGCCGAGATGTTCGCCGACCCGTACTTCTGGCAGGCGATGGGCAACACCGTGTTCATGATGATCGGCATCCCGATCGGACTCGTGCTCTCGCTGCTGCTCGCGCTCGCCCTCAACCGCAAGATGCGCGGCACGACGTTCTTCCGCACCGTCTACTACGTGCCGGTGATCTCGTCGCTCGCCGCTGTCGCGATCCTGTGGCAGTGGGCCTACAACGGCGACTTCGGCCTCATCAACCAGGTGCTGGCCATCTTCGGCATCGACGGCCCGAACTGGTTGCAGAACGCCGATACCGCCAAGCCCGCCATCGTCATCATGTCGGTGTGGAAAGGGCTCGGCTTCTCGATGCTGCTCTACCTCGCTGCCCTGCAGTCGGTGCCCCGGCACCTCTACGAGGCGGCCGCCATCGACGGCGCGAACGCGTTCCAGCAGTTCCGCCACATCACGATCCCCATGCTGAGCCCGGTGACGTTCTTCCTCGTGGTGACCAGCATCATCGGTGGAGCCCAGATCTTCATCGAGATCAACATCATGACCCCCACCGGCGGCCCCGAGTTCTCGACGGCATCCATCGTCTGGTACATCTGGCAGAAGGCGTTCAACTACCTGCAGATGGGCTATGCCACCGCGATGTCGGTGGTGCTGGGGCTCCTGGTCTTCGTGATCACCGCGATCCAGTTCCGGATCAACCGCCGCTTCCAGTTCTCGATCGACTGAGGCCCATCATGAACCAGCTCGTATCCGACACCGCCGATCTCGCTGACGACACCGTCGCCGTGACCGTGCCCACCACCCGACGACGCCGCATGCTCAGAGCGGGCGTGGGTCGCCCGACCGGCAACGGCGTCACCGCCGGGCGGTCGCGCACAGCCCGGCGCCGCGTGGTCGACGCGATACTCTTCGCCGTGCTGTCCCTCGGCGGAGTGATCATGATCGCACCGCTGCTGTGGACGTTCAGCACCTCGCTCAAGACCAAGGAGGCGGTGTTCGCACTGCCGCCCCAGTGGATCCCCGATCCGGTGCAGTGGGAGAACTACATCCGGGTGTGGTCCGCCGGTCCGCTGGCGAGCGGCATCGTGAACAGCCTCATCGTGTCGGTGAGCGTCACGATCGTGGGCACGGTCAGCTCGGCCATCGCGGCGTTCGCGTTCGCGAAGATGCGTCTGCCGTTCAAGAACGTCGTGTTCCTGTCGCTTCTCGCAGCGATCATGATCCCGTTCCCGACGATCATGATCCCGCAGTTCACGATGTTCGCGAACGCCGGGCTCGTCGACACTCTGTGGCCACTGATCCTGCCAGGGATCTTCGGCAACATCGTCATGATCTTCTTCCTGCGCCAGTACCTCGACTCCGTGCCGGATTCGATCATCGAGGCGGCCAAGCTCGACGGCGCCGGCTATCTGCGGATCTTCGGAACGCTGATCTTCCCGGCCATCCGGCCGGCAATCGCCGCCCAGTTCATCCTCTGGTTCATGGCGGTGTGGAACGACTACCTCGCGCCGATCATCTACCTGAACACGCCGGAGCGTCAGACGCTGCAGCTCGTGATCGCGAGCTTCAACGCCACTTACGCGAGCCAGACCGACTACCCCCTGATCATGGCGGCGTCGTTCATCGCGCTGATCCCCGTGCTCACCGTGTTCGTCGTGTTCCAGAAGCAGATCATCGAGTCCGTGGCGCTGACGGGAGCGAAGGGCTGACATGACCATCGACATCGATCTCGACACCGCGGCCTGGGGCGCCAGGCACGCGCATGATCCGACCGTCGTGCGCGGAGACGACGGGCTCTGGTACATGTTCTCGACCGACGCCGTGGCCGGCGCCGATCGGGTGCCCGCGGGAGCGCACGTTCGCACCTCGCCGGACCTGGTGGAATGGACGTACCGCGGCACGGCGCTCGACGGCGTGCCCGCTGCGGCGGGGGAGTGGAGCGGCGCTTCGGGCCTGTGGGCGCCCGAGGTCGTGCGCTGGCCCACCGCCGACGGCGCGCCGCTCTGGCACATGTACTACTCGGCGTCGACCTTCGGATCCCGCACCTCGGCGATCGGCCTCGCGACCGCACGCGATCTGGCGGGGCCATGGACCGATCGCGGCATCGTGATCTCCACCCGTCACGACCGTGACGGGTACAACGCGATCGACGCCGCCGTGGTCACCGACAGGTCGGGTGCGCCCTGGATGCTCTACGGATCGTTCTTCGGCGGCATCCACGCGGTCGAGCTCTCCCGCGAGACGGGTCTGCGCCTCCGCGACGAACCGGGTGCGCTGATCGCCCGCCGACCGCAGAGCGTCGACGGCGCGATCGAGGGCGCGTACCTGCTGCACCGCGACGAGGAGGACCGCTATGTGCTGTTCGTCTCCTTCGACTCGCTGGTCGACACCTACAGCGTGCGGGTCGGGGTGGCAGACGAGATCACCGGCCCGTATCGAGACCACGAGGGGCGCGATCTGACGTCGCCGTCGGACGACGATGCCCTGGTCGCGGGCACCAAGATCCTCGGGGGGCTGCGGTTCCCCGGAGGCTCCGGACTCATCGCGCCCGGGCACAACTCGATCTTCCGCGACGGCGACGCGACCTTCATGGTGCATCACGTGCGCTTCGCGGATGAGCCGACGCAGCACGAGGCTCAGGTGCGGCGCGTGCACTGGAGCTCGGCGGGATGGCCGCTCGTGTCACCGCATCCGTTCGCAGGGCTCGGCACCGAGAGACTCACCGCGGCCGAACCGGTCGCCGGGGAGTGGGATGCCGTGCGCTTCGCACCCGAGGTGTCGACGATGGTCGAGGCGCAGCGCGTGAACTGCGAATCCACGCTGCAGTCGGACGGCGAGCCTGTGGCGACGTCGCTGACGGTGCGTGCGACCGGTCGCGACGGCACCGGCGCAGGCGGCGACGCCGTGACTCTGGACGCGGTGGTGTTCGGCGCCTGGGATCCCGTCGCCGAGCGCACCGTGCTCGCCTTCAGCGGCATCGACCAGCACGGCGTCGTGTGGAGCGGTTCGCAGGCGGTGCGCTCGTGACCGTCGACGCGCAGGTGGGGCTCGGCTGGACGGGCCGGGTCATGCAGGCGCTGCAGGCGGTCTGCACGCTGGTGCTGGTGAACCTGCTCTTCGTCGCCGGCGTCGTGGCCGGGCTCGGGGTTCTCGGGTTGATGCCGGCCGGCGTGGCCGCAGCCTCGGTGCTGCTTCCCGCAGATGCCGATCGGGACGGTGCCGGGGTGACGCGGCGGTTCGTGCGCGCCTACCGCGAATCGTTCCTGCGGGCGAACCTCGCCGGCATCCCGTTCCTTCTCGCCGCCGCGCTGCTCGTGGCGGATGCGATCGTGCTCCCGAGCCTCACCGGACCGGTGGCGGCTGTGCTCACCGCGCTGACCGGCGTCGTCGCGCTCGCGGTGCTGCTGATGTGGATCGTCTGCATCACACTGCTCGTGCGCTACGGCGACGCACCTCTTGCGGTGCTGCGCTACGCGCTGACAGTCTGTCTGACCGCTCCTCTCACCGGAATCGGCGTGCTCGTGGTGATCGTCGCCGTCGCGGTGATCGCGGGCGTCTTCCCCGTCGTCATCCCGCTCGTCGGAGCCTCGCTTCCCCTCGCCGTCGCCGTGCGCCTGATCGATCGGCGCCTGCAGGCGATCGATGCCGGCCGACCCGACGATGCCGGCCAGCCATACTGATCCCCCATCGACATCCTCGACCCCATCGACATCCTCGACCCCCTCGCCGCCTCGCCGAGTCGGCCCGTATCAGAGAAGGAAACCCTGTGACCAAGGCACGCATCTCCATCGACCGTGAGGCGGTCGTCGCGACGATCGATCGACGCATCTTCGGCTCGTTCGTCGAACACCTCGGCCGCTGCGTCTACGACGGCATCTACGAGCCCGGGCATCCGACCGCCAACGAAGACGGCTTCCGGCTCGACGTCGTCGATCTCGTGCGCGAGCTCGGCTCGACCACCATCCGTTACCCCGGCGGCAACTTCGTGTCGGGATTCCGGTGGGAGGACTCCGTGGGGCCGCGCGAGCAGCGACCGGTGCGTCGCGATCTCGCGTGGCACTCGATCGAGACCAATCAGGTCGGCGTCGACGAGTTCTCCCGCTGGCTCGCGCTCACCGGGTCCGAGCTCATGATGGCGGTGAACCTGGGCACCCGCGGCATCGAGGCCGCGCTCGACCTGCTCGAGTACTGCAACCACCCCTCGGGCACGGCGCTCAGCGACCAGCGCATCGCGAACGGCACGCCGGAGCCGCACGACATCCGCATGTGGTGCCTCGGCAACGAGATGGACGGCCCCTGGCAGACGGGCTACATGACCGCCGACGACTACGGCAAGATCGCGGCTCGCACGGCCCAGGCGATGAAGGCGGCCGACAAGGACCTCGAGCTGGTCGTGTGCGGGTCGTCCGGATCGTCGATGCCGACGTTCGGCGACTGGGAGCGCACCGTGCTCGAGCACGCCTACGAGCACGTCGACTTCATCTCGTGCCACGCGTACTACCAGGAGCGCGGCGGCGATCTCGCGTCATACCTCGCCTCGTCGCTCGACATGCAGTACTTCATCGAGACCGTGGTCGCCACGGCCGATCACGTCGGCAACAAGCTCAAGTCCTCGAAGAAGATCAAACTCTCGTTCGACGAGTGGAACATCTGGTACCTCGACGAGCACCAGGCGTCGGACGAGGTCAACGACGAGTGGCGGGTGGCGCCGCGTCAGCTCGAGGACGTGTACTCGGTGGCGGATGCGGTGGTGCTGGGCAACCTGCTGATCACGCTTCTGAAGAACCATGACCGTGTGGCATCCGCCTCGCTCGCGCAGCTCGTGAACGTGATCGCCCCCATCATGACCGAGCCCGGCGGCGCCGCCTGGCGTCAGACGACGTTCTTCCCGTTCTCGGTGACGTCGCGACTCGCGAAGGGCGAGATCGTGAAGCCGCGCATCGACGTGACGACCTACGAGACCGCCGTGCACGGTGCTGCGCCGCTCGTCGACTCGGTGGTCACGACCGACGGCACCGCATCGGCGGTGTTCCTCGTCAACCGCAGTCAGACCGAGGCGATCGAGGTGAGCATCGCGGTGACCGAGCTGGGTGCCACCCGCATCGACGAGGCCGTCACCGTGTGGGACGACGACGTGTACGCCAAGAACACCCTCGCCGATCAGGAACGCGTCGGGCTGAAGGAGCTCGATGGCGCGGTGATCGCCGATGGTGTGCTGACCGTCACGCTGCCTCCGGTCTCGTGGTCGGCTCTCGCCCTCGGCTGATCGACATGATCCGCTTCGCACGCCTGGTCGGCGCCGCCGCAGCCGTCACTCTGGCGGCGGTGCTGGCCGGCTGTGCGGCGCCGCAGCCGGCAGCACGACCGGCAGTCGAGCTCTCGGGTGACGTCTTCGTCCACGACCCCGCCTACGTGCGTGACGGCGATGCGGCTTACGTCTACTCGACGGGCAACGGTCAGATCGGTGACGGCAACGTGCAGATCCGCCGATCCGACGACGGCATCGAGTGGGAGTACGTCGGTGAGGTCTGGGCCGAGAAGCCGGCATGGCTGTCTCAGGCGGTGCCGGGGGTCGACAACCTGTGGGCGCCCGAGCTCTATGAGCATGACGGCACGTGGTACCTCTACTACTCGGCATCGACCTTCGGCGACAACACCTCGGTGATCGCGCTCGCGACGAACACGACGCTGGATCCCGACGACCCCGAGTACGAGTGGGTCGATCGCGGAGAGGTGATCGCCTCGGCCGGCACCGACTACAACGCGATCGATCCCGGGATCGTCGAAGACGAAGACGGCGTGCCGTGGATGTCCTTCGGGTCGTTCTCCTCCGGCATCCGCATGGTGGAGCTGTCGTGGCCGAGCGGGCTGCGAGTCGACGACGGCGAACCGCTGCGTCTCGCGGATCGCGGTCTCATGGAGAATGCGATCGAGGCCCCGTTCATCGTCGCGCACGACGGCTCCTTCTACCTCTTCGCCTCCCGCGGTTTCTGCTGCCGCGGCGTCGACAGCACCTACGAGATCATCGTCGGCCGATCGACCTCGGTGGGCGGGCCGTATCTGGACGCCGACGGAGGTGCCCTCCTCGACGACGGCGGCACGGTCGTGCTCGCCACCGAGGGCGACCGGATCGGACCAGGCGGTCAGTCGGTGTCAGACGACGCCCTCGCGTTCCACTATTACGACGGCCGGGCAGACGGCGTCGCCACACTCGGCATCCTGCCGATCACGTGGGATGACGGCTGGCCGCGCGTGGAATGGGCGGCGGAAGGTGCGTCGGGGTGATGGCCGACCGCGGGGGATCGTTCGCGATCTGACGACGACGAAGCCCGGTGTCGATCGATACCGGGCTTCGTCGTGTGCGGGGTGTTCGGCACTCAGGCCAGCTCGATCACGGACCATGACAGCGGCGGCAGCGTGGCGCGCACCGCACCGTCGACGACCTCGGCGGCCGCGAGCGGCACCATGTGCACGGCATCCTGCGTGGTCTCGAGGTTCGCGGTGTGGCGGTCGCCGCCCTCGGGGATCGTCAGCGTCTCGGCGTTCACGACGCGAAGGCCGGTGAGGCCGCGCAGCTCGACGGTGAGGTCGCTCTGCTCATCGAGGGAACGGTTCGCGACGAACACCACGACGCGTCCCGTCTGCTCGTCCCACGTCGCTGCGGCATCGATCGAGTCGACCCCGCCGTAGCGCGTCGTCTCGATCTGCGGTGCCGACACGGCGAGGCGCAGGATGCGTCCCTTCGCCAGGCGGGCCATGCGCTCGAAGGGCCAGAAGCTCGTCTGACGCCACGCCGGACCGTTCTCCTCCGAGCGGATCGGTGCGATCACGTTGACGAGCTGCGCCTGGTTGGCGATCTTCACGCGGTCGCCGTGACGCAGCAGGCTGTTGAGCAGGGTGCCCACGACCACGGCATCCGTCACGTTGTAGGTGTCCTCGATCAGACGCGGATGCTTCTTCCACCCCGCCTTCGCGATCTCGACCGACTCGACGTCGTTGAACTTCCTCTGATCCCACACGTTCCACTCGTCGAACGAGATGTCGACCTGCTTCGTGTGCTTGCCCGCCGCCTTCACGGCGTCGATCGTCGCGATGACGCCGTCGATGAACGCATCCATGTCGACCGCCTCGGCGAGGAACGACTCGGCGTCGCCGTCGTGCTCCTGGTAGTACGCGTGCATCGACACGAAGTCGACCTCGTCGTACGCGTGCGTGAGCACCGTGTGCTCCCACGTGCCGAAAGTCGGCATCGAGCGGGCAGACGAGCCGACCGCGACGAGCTCGATCGTCGGGTCGACGAGCTTCATGGCCTTGGCCGACTCCTGCGCGAGGCGACCGTACTCGGTCGCTGTCTTGCCGCCGATCTGCCACGGGCCGTCGAGCTCGTTGCCCAGGCACCACAGCTTGATGTCGAAGGGCTGCTCGGCGCCGTTCTTGCGTCGCAGGTCCGACCAGTACGTGCCGCCGGGGTGGTTGGCGTACTCGACGAGCGACCGTGCCTCTTCGACACCGCGGGTGCCGAGGTTGATCGCCTCCATCACCTCGACGTCGGCCTCCTTCGCCCAGTCCATGAACTCGTGCAGGCCGAACGCGTTGGTCTCGATCGTGTGCCAGGCGCCGTCGATGCGCACCGGCCGTTCCTCGACCGGACCCACCCCGTCTTCCCAGCGGTAGCCCGAGACGAAGTTGCCGCCGGGGTAGCGGACCACGGTCGGTCCCATCTCCTTCACCAGGGCGAGCACGTCCTGACGGAAGCCGCGCTCGTCGGCCTGCGGGTGCCCCGGCTCGTAGATGCCGGTGTACACGCAGCGCCCCATGTGCTCGACGAACGACCCGAAGAGCCTTCGGGGGACGTCGGCGATGGTGAAGTCGCGATCGATGGTGATGCGGGCCTGAGACATTGCTCTCCTTGGTTCTGGCTCTCGAGCCTGTTCCGGCACTGCGGCCGTGTGGGGACTACTGACCGCCGAAGCCGCTGGTCGCGACGCCCTTGACGATCTGCTTCTGGAAGATGATGAACACGATGATCAACGGCAGGGCGGCCAGCACGGCCTGCGCCATGAGCTGCGCGTACTGCACGCCGTAGGCGCTGATCACCGTCTGGAGTCCGACCGGAAGCGTCATCAGCGTGGTGTCGTTGATGACGAGGAACGGCCAGAGGAAGTTGTTCCACGCGCCGATGAACACGAAGATCGCGACGGATGCCAGGATCGGCCGAGAGAGCGGGAGCACGATCGACCAGAAGATACGCAGGCGGCTGGCGCCGTCGACGCGGGCGGCGTCTTCGAGCTCGATCGGGATCGCGTCGAAGAAGCGCTTCAGGATGAACACCATGGCCGGGGCGACGACCTGCGGCAGGATCAGACCCCAGTACGTGTCGATCATGTTGAACGCGAGCATCTGGTAGAAGAGCGGGATGATCAGCACCTGAGGCGGCACCACGATCGACGCGATGACCGCGACGAACAGCCACTTGCGACCGGTGAAGTCGAGCCTCGAGAACGCGTAGGCGGCCAGAGCCGAGATCGCCAGCGTGATCAGCGTCACCGCGATCGAGGTCCACAGGCTGTTGAACGCCCAGATGTAGACGTTGCCCTGCGACAGGATCGCCGTGAACGCCTCGACAGTGGGGCCGGATGCGCCGATCCACGACGGGTCTCCGCTGGCGGCATCCGTCTCGGTCTTGAAGGCCGTGGCGACGGCCCAGAGGAACGGCAGCAGCCAGCCGACCGCGAGCACGATGAGCACCACGAGAGCACTGATGCGCAGCACGCCGAACGGCTTCTGACCGGGGAGGTGCGAGCGTCGGGCGCCCGTGGGCTTGGCGGTGGTGATGGTTTCGGTGAGAGTGGCGGAGGACATCACTGCTGCTCCTTCCGGCGGCGCGTGATCAGGGCCTGCGCGACGCCGATGATGACGATGAGAGCGAAGAACACATAGGAGATCGCGGCCGAGTAGCCGAATCGGTAGCTGACGAAGCCGGCTTCGTAGATGTACTGCACGATCGAGCGGGTGGTGTCGCTCGCGACGCCGCCGAGCATCTGGTATGCCTGGTCGAACAGCTTCAGCGACGCGAGGATCTGCAGTATCAGGATCAGCACGGTCGCGGGTCCCAGTTGCGGGAGCGTGATCGACCAGAACTGCCGCCACGGCCCAGCGCCGTCGAGCGATGCCGCCTCGTACTGCTGCGGCGGGATGTTCTGCATCGCCGCGAGGTAGAGCAGGAAGTTGAAGCCGACGGTCCACCACACGGTGGCGATCACGATCGACAGCATGTTGGTGTCGGGGTTCTGCAGCCAGGCGATCGGCTCGAGACCGAAGAACACCAGGATGTTGTTCGCGGCGCCGATCTGCGGGTTGAAGATCCACACCCAGATCTGCGAGATGACGGTGGAGGCGAGCAGGTACGGCATGAAGAACGACAGTCGCCACAGCCACTGGCCGGGGATGCCGCGGTCGACCAGCGCGGCCATGAGCAGGGCGATCACGACGAGGGGCACCGTCGACAGCAGCGTGAACCACACCGTGTTGCCCATCGACTGCCACATCTTGGGATCGGTGAGCGCCTCGGCGTAGTTCGCGAATCCGATGAAGGAGCCGCCGGCGCCCGTGAGCGATTGATCGGTGAAGCTCAGGATGATGCCGTGGATGATCGGCCAGACGAGGAACAGCGCGAACGCGAGGAGGAACGGCGCGAGGAACGCCCAGCTGATGAGCTGCTCGCGGTTGCGTGAGGAGCCGGGGCGTCGACCGGGAGCGGCCGACTTCGAGCCGGTGACGATGGTGCGGGTGGAGTCGGTTGCGAGGGTCATGATGCGAACGTCCCCTCGGGGTCGGCGGGGTTCGGCTGTCGCAGCAGCGTGTTGACCCGTGCCTCGAAGCGGTCGATCGCGGCGGCGGGGTCGTCGCCCGAGAGCAGCACGCCCTGCACGGCGGCGCCGAACTCGCCCTGGAAGTTCGAGCCCGAGCCGGTGAACCACGCGGTGGGGTCGTAGACCACGTGCTGCGCGGCCTCGGCGTAGTGGGCCTGAGGAATCAGGTCGGCGTACTCGGGCGATTCCGTGACGGGGAGGAAGGCGGGGATGTGCCCGGCCTCGGCCCAGCCGAACGAGCCCTTCAGCATGTCGGCGACGAACTGGTAGGTCAGCTCGCGCTTGTGGTCATCGGCGTTCGTCTGGTGCGGCAGCACGAACGAGTGCGAGTCGGCGTAGACGGCGGGGGTGCCGTAGAGCGTGGGGATCATGGTCGCGTCGAACGGGATCTCGGCGCTCTGCATGGTGCGCAGCTCCCAGACGCCCGTGAAGAGCATGCCGCTCTTGCCGCCCGAGAACTCGGCCACGGCGCTGCCGTAGTCGGCCTGTGGCAGTGCGATCTCGCCGTCGAGCAGGGTGCGCATGAGAGAGAGCGATTCGACCGCCGCATCCTTGTCGATCACGGCCTTGCCGCCGGGAGGCAGCTCCATCGCGCCGCCGTGCTGCGAGTAGAAGGTGTAGAAGAGGCGCCACATCTGCGCGCCGTCGCCGAGGTAGCCGTAGGAGAGCGCGTGGCCCTCGGCCTTGCCGCCGATCGTGCGCAGCTGGTCGACGAACTCCTCGGGGGACGACGTCTGCTGCAGGCGGCCGTCGCTGTCGAGCACGCCCGCGGCATCGCAGATGTCGGTGTTGAACATCGCGACGAACGGATGGGCGTCGAGCGCGACGCTGTACATGTCGTCGCCGACGAAACCCTTCTCCCAGATCGGCTTCGGGAACGTCGAGGCGTCGACGCCGAGCTCTGCGAGTCGATCGAGGTCCCACGGGTCGAGCAGGCCGCCGGGGGCCCAGCCGACCGTGCGGGTGGCATGCATGATCGCGACGTCGGGGGCGCGGCCTCCGGCACCCGCCATGGCCAGCTTCGTGTAGTACGGGGTGCCCCAGGCGAGCACGGTGGGGCGGATGCGGTAGGCATCCTGTGCCGAGTTCGCGGTGTCGAGCAGCTGCGACATGGTGATGCCGTCGCCGCCCGAGAGCAGATGCCAGAACTGAAGGGTCGTGGCGTTCGTGCCGTTCGCCCCGGGCACTGTTCCCGGAGCGCAGCCGGCGAGCAGAGCCGCGGCTGCTGTGACGGAGGCGGCAGTGAGGAACTGCCGCCGAGACAGATCGAGCGGGGGTGTCATCGTCACTCCTTTGTGACTGCGGTCGGGGTTGCGATCATCATTACATCGATGTAATCGACGCGCAAGATCGATCTGCCGTTCGTGAGCGCCCGTGGGTGCGTCTGTGCCGGCCTCGTATGCCGCTCCGGTCGCAGTCTGTGCCGTGTGCGGGGGTTCCGGTCGCAGTTTGTGCCGGCACCGGGGGTTCCGGTCGCAGTCTGTGCCGTGTGGGGGAGCGTCAGGCGGCACGAAGTGCGACGGGAGTGTCGCGTGTGCCTGTGCGTGTGCGGCACGAAGTGCGACCGTAGCGTCGCGTGCGCTTGCGGCGGTGATCTCAGAGCATCCGGTCACAGTTTGTGCCGGCACCGGGGGTTCCGGTCGCAGTTTGTGCCGTTTGCGGGAGTGCCGGGCGGCACGAAGTGCGACGGCAGCGCCGTGTGCGCGTGCGGGTGCGGCACGAAGTGCGACGGGAGTGGCGTGTGCGCGTGCGGGCGTGGCGCGAAGTGCGACCGTAGCGTCGCGTGCGTGCGGCGGTGATCTCAGAGCATCCGGTCGCAGTTTGTGACGGCACCGGGGGTTCCGGTCGCAGTTTGTGCCTTGCGGGGGAGGGCCAGGCGGCACGAAGTGCGACGGGAGTGGCGTGTGCGCGTGCGGGTGCGGCACGAAGTGCGACGGGAGCGTCGCGTGCATAAGCGGCGGTGATTTCAGAGCATCCGGTCGCAGTTTGTGCCGGCACCGGGGGTTCCGGTCGCAGCTTGTGCAATGTGGGGGAGAGGCAGACGGCACGAAGTGCGACTGGAGCACCGGATGCGGATGCGGATGCACCGGATGCGGATGCGGATGCACCGGATGCGGATGCGGCGGATGCGGCGGATGCGGATGCGGGAGTGCGGCGACCCGGGTCAGGGGCGGTAGCCGCGAGGGGTGCCGTTCGTGCTGTCGCGCTCGAGCAGATGGTGCGACAGGGTGAGCGCGCGCGGCGGTGCGGCACGGTCGTCCATCCGCGACTCGAGGAGTCCGAGTGCGGCATCCGCGAACGCCCGTCGATCGAACGCCACCGTCGTGAGCGACGGCGCGGTGTACCGCGAGAACTCGACGTCGTCGAAGCCGGTGACGATCACGTCGTCCGGCACGCTGACGCCGTGATCGTGCAGCGCGTGCAGCGCTCCGAGAGCGAGTGTGTCGGTGAAGGCGACGATCGCGTCGAAGGCGACTCCGCGACGGAACAGCGTCTCGACGCCGGTGGCTCCGCCCGACATCGACCACGGCATCGGGTTGATCTGGAGCGAGGGGTCGATCGGGATGCCGGCCTCGCGCAGCGCATCGTGCACACCCTCGAGACGCAGCCTGCTGGTCGCCGTCGCGACGGACGAGACGTCGTCGGCGCCGATCACCGCCACGCGCGTCGCGCCGCGAGAGAGCACGTGCCGCACGGCATCCGCTGCGGCGCGTCTGCTGTCGATGCGCACATGGTCGGCGCGGTTCTGCTCGACCTCGCCGATCACGACCAGCGGCGGCAGCCTGTCAGCGAACTCGAGCACGCTGTCTTCGAGGCGGATCGGATTCAGGATGAGTCCGTCGACCAGATGTGCGCGGGCGCGGGAGACGAGCTCCTTCTCGCGGTCGGGGTCTGTGGCCGTCTCCTCGATCTGCACCGCGAGGCCGCGCTCGTGCGCCGTCTCGACGATGCGGTGCAGCAGCTCTGCCGAGAAGGCGGTGGCGAGGTCGGGCAGCGCGACCGCGATGATGCCCGATCGTCCCTTGCGCAGACCGCGGGCGTTGAGGTTGGGCACGAAGTCGAGCTGCGCCATCGCGGCCTCGACCTTGATGCGCGTCTCGTCACGCACCGAGACGGTGCCCGTGACCACGTTCGACACGGTCTTGATCGAGACCCCGGCCATCGCCGCGACATCTTTCATGGTCGCTCGTGGCGGCAGCGTCGCTGTCATGCGGTCAGCCTAGTGCGGCCGGTCGAGCCAGTCGGGTACATCGTTGTAACCCCAGGCCGCGTGGCTATCATGGCGCCATGACGATCGAACGCAACTGGGCAGGCAATCTCACCTACCGCGCATCCGCCGTGGAGCACCCCGCGTCGATCGACGAGCTTCAGGCGGCGTTCGCCCGCGGGGGACGGGTGCGGATGCTCGGATCGCGGCACTGCTTCAACGACATCGCCGACACGGACGGACTCCTGGTCGCCCTCGATCGGATGCCGACGGCCTTCGAGGTGAACGAGGCCCGTGACGCGGTGCGGGTCTCGGGGGGCATGCGCTACGGCGACATCGCCCCGCTGCTCGACGCGGAAGGGCTCGCGCTCGCGAATCTGGCGTCGCTGCCGCACATCTCGGTCGCGGGCGCCATCGCCACGGGCACGCACGGTTCGGGCGACGCGATCGGCTCGCTGGCGAGCGCCGTGCGCGCGCTCACGATCGTCACCCCCTCGGGCGACGTGCGATCGCTGCAGCGCGGTGACGACGATTTCGACGGCGCCGTCGTGAGCCTCGGCGCGCTCGGGGCGGTCATCGACGTGACCCTCGACGTCGAACCGGCGTACGAGGTCGCTCAGCTCGTGTTCGAGCATCCGTCGTGGGACGCGATCCTCGCCGACTTCGACGAGGTGACGAGCATCGGCACGAGCGTCAGCATCTTCTCGCGCTGGGAGCGCACCGACGTCGCCGACCAGATCTGGGTCAAGCAGCGACAGCCCGAAGCGCGCGAGATCGCTCGCGCCGACCTGTTCTCGCGCATCGACGGTGAGGCGGCCACGGCGAAGCGGCATCCGATCATCGGCGTCGACCCGGTCGCGTGCACCGAGCAGCTCGGGGTCCCCGGCCCGTGGTTCGAGCGCCTCCCGCACTTCAAGCTCGAGTTCACGCCGTCGGCCGGAGCCGAGATCCAGACCGAGTACCTCGTGCCGCGCGCCGACGCGGTGGCCGCGATCCAGGCTGTGCGCACGCTCGCCGGTCAGATCGCCCCGCTGCTGCTCGTGAACGAGATCCGCACGGTGGCGGCCGATGACCTGTGGCTCAGCTCGTCGCACGGCACGGATGCCGTCGGCATCCACTTCACCTGGAAGCCCGATGAGGTCGCGGTGCGGGAGTTCCTGCCCACGCTCGAGGCGCTGCTGCCGGCGACCGCCCGCCCGCACTGGGGCAAGGTCTTCACACTCGACGGCGCCGAGCTGCGGTCGCGATACGAGCGCTGGGACGACTTCGCCGCGCTCGCCGCGCGGTTCGACCCCGAGCGTCGGCTCGTCAACCCGTACCTGGAGCGCCTCGGGCTGTAGCGGGATCCGTTGCACCACGGCGGTTGTTCTCGGTAACATTCTCCGAGGCTCGGCCGACGGAGGTGTGCATGGCGAACGTCGGTTCCGACAAGCCCAACATCCGTCAGGTCGCGACCATCGCGGGCGTCTCGCACATGACGGTCTCGCGGGTTCTCAACGATCACCCGAACATCAAGCCCGACACCAGGCGTCGCGTGCTCGAGGCGATCGAGGAGCTCGACTACCGTCCGAACCTCGTCGCGAGGGCTCTGGCCACGCAGCGCACCCGGCGCATCGGCGTGATCGTCGAGAGTGCGGTGGCGCACGGTCCGACCAGCATCCTGCGCGCCGTCGAGCTCTCGGCACGCGCCACCGGATACTCCGTCACGCCGATCGCGCTGCACGAGGGCGATCCGCTGTCTCCGCAGGAGGCGGTCGACCATCTCGTGACGCAGGGCGTCGACGCGCTCTGCGTCATCGCGCCGCGCTCGTCGTCGGTGGCGGCTCTGCGTCGCATCGCCATCACCGTTCCCATGCTGGTCGTCAAGGCCGATGCCGACCCGACCTTCCTCACGGTGTCGATCGACCAGCACGCAGGAACCACATCCGTCGTCGATCACCTCGTCGCGCTCGGGCACCGCGACATCCTGCACCTCTCGGGCCCGCTCGACTGGCTCGACGCGAGGGCGCGCGAGCGCGCCTTCCATTCGCGGGCCAAGTCGTGGGGCATCCGCGAACGGCCCATCGTCGTGGGCGACTGGTCGGCCGACTTCGCCTACGACTTCGCGAAGGGGCTCACGCGGCTGCCCGACTACACCGCGATCTTCGCCGCGAACGACGACATGGCGATGGGGCTGATCCACGGACTGCACGACCGGGGCTTCGAGGTGCCGCGGGATCTGAGCGTGGTCGGATTCGACGACATCCCGCTCGCGCGGCACTTCATCCCTCCCCTGACGACCGTGCGACAGGACTTCGGAGCCCTGGGCGTCGCGGTCGTCGAGATGCTGCGCGCGGCGATCGAAGGCCGGGACATCCCCGCACTCACCAGGATCCCGACGGAGCTGGTCGCCCGTGGCTCGTCGGCCGCGCCCCGGGAGGTGCGATGACGCCCGACCGGCGTCCCGAGCCGATCGTGCGGCTCGAGGGCATCACGGTCGACTTCCCCGGCGTGCGCGCGCTCGACGACGTCGCCTTCCGCCTGTTCCCCGGCGAGGTGCATGCCGTCATGGGCGAGAACGCGGCCGGTAAATCGACCCTCGTGGCGGTGATCACGGGAACACTCGCCCCCCAGGCCGGCGCGGTGCTGGTCGACGGCGAGCCGCGTCGCTTCTCGGGTGTGGCCGACAGCCGATCGGCCGGGATCGCGACGGTGTTCCAGGAGACCCAGCTGAGCCCGAACCTCAGCGTCGCCGAGAACGTGATGCTCGGGCGCGAGCGCCGAGGACGATTCGGCATCGACTGGCGCAGGACCAGGGCGGATGCCGCTGATGCTCTGGCCAGACTCGGTCTCGAGGGACTCGACCCGAAGACGCCGTTGTCGTTGCTCACGCCGGCGCAGAAGCAACTGGTCGCGCTCGCGCGCGCGGTCGTCGACGAGCCCAGAGTGCTCGTGCTCGACGAGCCCACCTCGAGCCTCGACGTCGCCGAGGTCGCGACCTTGATGCGGGTCGTCCGCGGGCTGCGGCAACGGGGGGTCGCGATTCTGTTCATCACGCACTTCCTCGAGCAGGCGTTCGCGATCAGCGACCGCATGACCGTGCTGCGCAACGGGCGGCGCGTGGGGGAGTACGCGACGCGAGACCTCGACCGGGCCGACCTGATCTCCCAGATGCTCGGCAAGGACATCGACAGCCTGCGGGCGCTCGGCTCGGAGCGCAAGGCCCACCACTACGCATACGACGGAGAGCCCGCGATGCAGGCCTCCGGCGTCGGCCGACGCGGCGAGCTCGAGCAGATGGACGTCGAGATCCAACGCGGAGAGATCGTGGGACTCGCGGGCCTCCGCGGTTCCGGGCGCACTGAGCTCGCCTCGCTGCTCAGCGGTTCGGTGCGAGCCGACAGCGGCGAGCTGTGGGTCGACGGCGAACGGGTGCAGCTGAGGAGTCCGTCGGCGGCGTTGCGGCACCGGATCGCACTGTCGGCTGAGAATCGGGGCACCCAGGGGATCATCGGCGAGCTCACCGCTCGGGAGAACATCATCCTGTCGCTGCAGGCGCTGCGCGGATGGACCCGTCCGCTCTCGCACGCCGAGTCGCGCGGCTTGGTCGAGACCTACGTCGAGGCACTGCATCTCGACCCGGCCGACCTCGACCGCCCGGTCGGGCTGCTGTCGGGGGGAACCCAGCAGAAGGTGCTTCTGGCCCGCGCGCTGGCCGTGCGGCCGCACGTGCTGATCCTCGACGAGCCCACCCGCGGGATCGACATCGCGGCGAAGATCGATGTGCAGCGCCGCATCAGTCAACTCGCCGGCGATGGAGTGGCCGTCGTCTTCATCTCGTCGGAGCTCGAGGAGGTGGTGCGGCTGAGCGATCGCATCATCGTGCTGAAGGACCGGGAGAAGATCGGCGAGTTGAGCAACGGTCCCGGTGTCACGGTCGACACGGTGGTCGAGATGATCGCCGCCGAGCTCAGCCACAGCATCGACCTGTGATCGGTAACACGATCTTCCGCGAGTGAACACGCCGAATTTTCCGCATCCTCTTGTGTTGCTGAAAATGTTCCCGGTAACATCACCGCAGGACATGCAGTCACGGTGTCCTGCACTCACGATCGGACCATGACGGGTCCACCACCGCCGGAACGACCACCGGCATCTCAATGAGGAGAAGAAATGTCCGCGAAGAAGCGCATCCGCATCGCGTTCGGCCTGGCAGCAGTCGGCGCACTCACCATCGGCCTCGCGGCCTGCTCCACGGGTGACTCGGGCGACGGGGGCGGCGACGGCGACGACGTCACCACAGTCGGCTTCGTGGCCGTCGGGCCCGAGGGCGCGTGGCGCGAGGCCAACGAGCAGAACATCCAGGACACCTTCACGGAGGATGCCGGATACGACCTCAAGTACGCCCCCGCCACCAACCTCGACCAGAAGTCGCAGATCGACGCGTTCACGTCGTTCGTCGACGAGGGCGTCGACGTGATCCTGCTCTCGGCCACCGAGGCCTCGGGCTGGGAGGACTCGCTCAAGCGGGCTCAGGAGGCGGAGATCCCCGTGATCCTGCTCGATCGCGGCATCGAGCCCGACGACGACAGCCTGTACGTGACCCGCATCGCTCCCGACAACGTCGAGGTCGCGAAGGAGGTCGGAACGTGGGCTGCGGCGACGTTCCCGGATGGCGGCAACTACGTCGTGCTCGAGGGCCCCGCCGGCGTCGGCGTCGTGAACGAGCGCAACACCGGTTTCGACGAGGGACTCGGTGACTCGTCGCTCACGAAGCTCGACGCGCAGACCGCGAACTGGTCGGCGGAGGAGGGCAAGAGCGTCTTCGAGACGATGCTCAAGTCCTCGAACAACGACATCCAGCTCGTGTTCGCGCAGAACGACGAGATGGGCTTGGGCGCGGCGCAGGCCGCTGAGGAAGCCGGCCTGGTGGTGGGCGAAGACGTCAAGATCGCCACGATCGACGGCACGAAGAACGCCATGCAGGCGCTCGCCGACGGCCAGCTCAGCTACGTGCACGAGTACAACCCGCTGTTCGGCGAGACGGCCCTCGAAGTCGTCGAGAAGGCTCTCGCCGGCGAAGACGTCGACTCGTACATCGTCGTCCCGAGCGAGGCGTTCGATTCGGCAGAGGCGGCGCAGGCCGTGCTCGCCGACCGCAAGTACTGACCCCGCCGGAGCGATCAGCCGATGAGTCCGGGTGGTGCCGCATGGCCGCACCGCCCGGGCTCGTGCGGAGGAGGAGACACCGATGAACCATGAACAGCCCCTCGTCGAGATGCGCGGGATCTCGATCGAGTTCCCCGGGGTGAAAGCCCTCGACGGGGTCGATTTCCGTCTCTTCCCGGGCGAGGTGCACGCGCTCATGGGAGAGAACGGCGCAGGGAAGTCGACCCTCATCAAGGCACTGACCGGTGTCTATCGGATCGACTCGGGGTCGATCGCGGTCGCCGGGCAGGAGCGCAGTTTCGGCGGCGCCGGCGACGCGCAGGATGCGGGGATCTCGACCGTCTATCAGGAGGTCAACCTCGCTCCGAACCTCTCGATCGGCGAGAACGTGATGCTCGGCCACGAGCTGCGGGGCGTGTTCGGCATCAACTGGTCGGCGACGCACCGCGCCGCGACCGACGCCCTCACGCGCCTGGGCCTCGGGCACCTCGACACGCGCAAGCCGCTGTCGACGCTCTCGATCGCCCTGCAGCAGCTCGTCGCGATCAGTCGGGCCATGGCGATCAAGGCCAAGGTGCTCATCCTCGACGAGCCGACCTCGAGCCTGGATGCCGCTGAGGTCGACGGTCTCTTCACGGTCATCCGGTCGCTGCGGGACCAGGGCGTCGCGATCCTCTTCGTCTCGCACTTCCTCGACCAGGTCTATGCCATCAGCGACCGTCTGACCGTGTTGCGCAACGGACGCTATGAGGGCGAGTTCCTCACCCGCGACCTCGACCGGCATGCTCTGATCTCGACCATGATCGGCAAGGACCTCGACGCGCTGACCTCGCTGGGCGGCAACCGGCGCCGAGCGCCGCGTGAGGCCGACGAGAAGCCACTGCTGTCCGCGACCGGGATCACCCGACGCGGCGCGGTCGAGGCCACCGACCTCGACATCCGTCCGGGAGAGGTGGTCGGGTTCGCCGGGCTGCTCGGCTCGGGGCGCACCGAGCTCGCGCGACTGCTCTACGGGGCCGATCGCGCCGACGAGGGGACGATCGAGCTGCACGGCCGCCGAGTCGACCTCAGGTCGCCCGCCGATGCACTGCCCCGCCGGATCGCCTTCTCGACGGAGAACCGCCGCGACGAGGGGATCATCGGAGACCTCACCGTGCGCGAGAACATCGTGCTGGCGGTGCAGGCCGAGCGCGGCTGGGCGCGACCCATGAGTCGCAAGGAGCAGGATGCGATCGTCGATCGCTACATCCGGCAGTTCAACGTCAGGCCGGCCGACCCCGATCGGATGATCAAGAACCTCTCCGGGGGCAACCAGCAGAAGGTGCTGCTCGGGCGCTGGCTCGCGACGCAGCCCGAGCTGCTGATCCTCGATGAGCCGACCCGCGGAATCGACGTCGGCGCGAAGGCCGAGATACAGGAGGCGGTGGCCGAGCTCGCCGAAGAGGGGGTCGCCGTGGTGTTCATCTCCTCAGAGCTCGAAGAGGTCGTGCGGCTGTCGGAGCGGATCGTCGTGCTGAAGGACCACCGCAAGATCGGCGAGATCCAGAACGGCCCGGACGTCACCGCCCAGGTGGTCGTCGACGTGATCGCCGCACACGGAGTGGAGGCCGCGGTCGACACGCTCGACGACGCCGACGTCGCGCTGCCGGATACCATCGGCCACACGACTGACAAGGAGGCAGCGCGATGACCGCGGCAGCCGGTACGACCTTCTGGCGGGAACTGATCCACAAGCCGTTCTTCTGGGGCATCGTCGCGATCCTCGCGCTGCTCGCGCTGAACGTGATCAAGGACCCGACCTACCTCGCGCTCTCGATCAACCCCAACAACGGCAACCTCGTCGGCAACCTGATCGACATCCTCCGCCAGGCGGCGCCGATCATGATGATCGCGATCGGGATGTCGCTCGTGATCGCCACGGGAGGCATCGACCTCTCCGTCGGATCACTGATGGCTGTGGCCGGAGCGGTGTCGATGGAGTTCCTGAGCGCCGCCGGAGACTCGTTCGGCGCAGCGCTCGCGGCCGTGGGGCTCGCGCTCGTGATCACGGGCATACTCGGGGCGGTCAACGGCATCCTCGTCGCGTATGTCGGGCTGCAGCCCTTCATCGCGACGCTCGTGCTCATGCTGGCCGGCCGGGGCATCGCCAAGGTGATCACGGGAGGGCAGAACACCACGGCGTCCAACGACGCCTTCCGGTGGATCGCGAACGGCTTCGTGATCGGCATCCCGGTGGTGTTCATCCTCGCGGTGCTCATCGTGATCGCCGTCGGCTGGGTCGTCAGGCGCAGCGCGCTGGGTCTCATGATCGAGGCCATCGGCATCAACCCGCGAGCCAGCCGCATGGCGGGCATCAAGCCGAAGGGACTGTTGCTCACGGCGTACGTCATGAGCGGCGTCCTCGCCGGGATCGCGGGCGTCATGTCGGTCGGCAGCGTCATGACCGTCGACATCTCGCGCACCGGATACCAGCTCGAGCTCGACGCGATCCTCGCGGTCGTGATCGGCGGCGCCTCGCTGGCTGGAGGCAAGTTCTCGCTCAGCGGCGCCTTCGTCGGCGCACTGCTCATCGCCACACTCGACAAGACCGTGCTGTACCTCGGCGTCTCGTCGTCGGCGACCCCTGCGTTCAAGGCGATCGTGATCGTCGTGCTGTGCCTGCTGCAGTCGCAGCGTGTGCGCAGCTGGTTCCGATCGCGACGCAGAACCCGACCGGTCGAACAGATCATCGCGAAGGAAGAGGTGTCCGCATGAGCGTCATGACCGCCCCGCCGGCCCCTCAGGCGACCGAGAGCGTGATCGACCGTGTGCGTCGTATGATCACGGCGAATCCCTCGGTGCTTCCGACGATCGCCTCGGTCGTCATCTTCGTCGGCATGGTGATCTTCGGCGAAGTGGCCTACGGCCGCATCCTGCAGTTCAACACGCTGTCGAACCTGCTCATCAACAACGCGCACCTCATCGTGCTCGCGGTGGCGCTGACGTTCGTGATCCTCACGGGCGGCATCGACCTCTCGGTCGGATCGATCATCGCTGTCTCCTCCGTGGCCGGCGTGATGCTCTCGAATGCCGGATGGAACGCCTTCGCCGTGATCGTCGCGATGATCGGCATCGGCGTGCTCTTCGGCATCGTCTCGGGTGTGCTGATCCGGTATTTCAACGTGCAGCCGTTCATCGCCACACTGGCGATGATGTTCCTCGGGCGGGGACTTGCCTCACTGCTCAGCACCAAGCCCGAGCGGCTGGGCGAGGATTCGCCGATCCGCTGGATCGGCGCGCAGCTGAAGATCATCGACGGTCCCAAGGTCAACGACCTCGTGATCACCCCCGCGGTGCTCATCGCGGTGATCGTCGTGGCCGCCGCGTTCTTCGTGCTGCACCGCACACGCACCGGCCGCACCGTGTACGCGATCGGCGGCTCCGAGAGCTCGGCGCTGCTGATGGGGCTGCCCGTGCAGCGCACCAAGGTGCTCGTCTACGTGATCAGCGGCGGTCTGGCGGGCCTCGCCGCGGTGCTCTACACCGCACGACTCGGCACGGCGCAGAACATCACGGGCATCGGGTGGGAGCTCGACGCGATCGCGGCCGCCGTGATCGGAGGCACCGTGCTCACCGGAGCATACGGGTATGTGCTCGGTTCGGTCGTGGGTGCGCTGGTGCTCGGTCTGATGAACGTGCTGATCACGCGAGACGGCGGCATCCCTCCCGAGATGACGACCATCATCACCGGCGGCATCCTGCTCGTGTTCGTGCTGCTGCAGCGCGCGGTGACCCGCAGACGCGAGTAGCTCTGCCGACGCCGCTGACGAACGGCCCCCTCTCGATCGAGAGGGGGCCGTTCGCGTGTCCCGGAGGCAGGGCCGCAGGTCACACGGTCGGAATCCAGACCCGCATGGTCGACGGACCTCGCCGCGCCCAGTCGTGGTACGCGATGAGCGGGGCATCGGTCGTCTGACCGGTCGAGCGGTGGCGCACCGGCAGCACGACGTCACCGTCGCGCTCCACGGCATCACCCGCCACGACGGCGTCGCCGACATCGGCTCCGAGATCGATCGACTCGAGAGCCAGCACCTCGGGGCCTCTTTCGAAGACGACGCTGCCGCGCACGGCATCCACCATCGGATGCGGTGCCGTGGCGCGCACCGCGATGGGCAGGTTCAGCTCGATGACGTCGCCGGAGCGGAACGCGCGGGTGACCTCGACGGCACCTGCGGGCGCCGACGACTCCGTGGTCGCGCCGTCGCTGTGCACGCGCACGGTCGCACCCGACGCCCACGTGGGCACCCGCAGAGTCAGGGTGAACTCGGCGTCCTCGGTGATCGTGATCCGCACGTCGCCCTGGGTGGGGTAGGTCGTCGACACGTCGAACGAGACGACCCGGCCGTCGGGCAGAGCAGTGCGCACAGACGTCGGCGCGTACTGATGCAGCTGCACGCCGTCGTCGTCGGCCGTGGCCACATAGGCTGCGAGGCTGGCGAACGTACGCGCCACATTCGGCGGGCAGCACGAGACCTCGAACCACGGAGCCCGCAGCGATGACGACGCACGCGGCGACGTGGCATCCGGGTCGGCGGGAGTTCCCGGCGTGCGCTGATGCAGCGTGTTGGCATAGAAGAACGAGCGGCCGTCCGACCCCGGAGAGGTCGCGACGACGTTGAAGAGGGTGCGCTCGATCAGGTCGGCGTACTGCGCCTCTCCGGTCGCGAGCAGCAGCCGCCACGAGAACATGATCGAGCCGATGCCGGCGCAGGTCTCGGAGTAGGCGCGGTCCGGCGGCAGCTCCCAGTCGTCGCCGAAGGCCTCGTCCTGATGGTGCGAGCCCTGACCGCCCGTGACATACGTGCGGCGCTCGACCGTGCGATCCCACTGCGACCGCAGGGCGTCGAGCAACGGCTGGTCAGAGAGCTCGGCGGCGACATCGACCGCGGCGGAAGACAGGTAGTTGGCCCGCACCGAGTGTCCGCGCAGCGCCTCGGCGTCTCGCACCGAGACATCGTCCTGGAAGTAGCTGCGCCCCCATTCGATCTC
Organism: Microbacterium hydrocarbonoxydans; assembly: GCF_904831005.1. Taxonomy (NCBI): domain Bacteria; kingdom Bacillati; phylum Actinomycetota; class Actinomycetes; order Micrococcales; family Microbacteriaceae; genus Microbacterium; species Microbacterium hydrocarbonoxydans. Next base: position 3,010,958 of record NZ_LR882982.1, read on the forward strand.
GCCCAGTGACCCGCGACCGTGCCGCTCGACGAACAGGGCGGCCTGGTCGATGTACCGCTGGTCGCCGAGTGCTCGACCGAGCTCGGCGAGGCCGACCTCGACCTCGGCGTGCCCGCAGATCGCATCCCGACCCTCGGCTCCGAACTCGCGGCACACGAGGTCGGCAGCGCGGCGCGCGATGTCTCTGAGGCCGTCGTCGGCATGCGGCCTCGTGCGCACCCGGGCGACGGCCGCCTGGAAGAGGTGGCCGAGGCAGTACAGCTCATGCCCCCACTGCAACGCCGACCAGCGATCTCCCTGGCCGTCGCGCCCGAACATCGTGTTGAGGTATCCGTCGGGCTCCTGTGCGGCGGCGACCCGGTCGACGACCCGGCGGAATCGCTGCTCGAGGTCGCTGTCGGCCGCGGCATCCGTGCGCCCGATCTCCCACGCCAGCGCCTCGAGGTACTTGTAGATCTCGGAGTCGGCGAACTCGCGCCCGCGGCGGCCGTCCGGCAGCGTGCCGGCGGCGGCGAGATCGAAGTTCGGCAGCCATCCCTCAGACTCGAGACGCGACTCGATGTGACTGAGAGTGGCCGAGCCGTTGACGGTCTGGCGGTCGGCCCAGAACCCTCCGGTGATGCGCACCTCGTCGAGGCCGAGCGGGCGCAGGCATCCGTGCGTGGGGACCACGGGGGCGGCAGGTGTTGTGGTGTCGAGCATGGTCATCCTTTGAAGGCGCCGGACATGAAGCCGCGCACGTAGTGTCGTTGCAGGATCAGGAAGAGCAGGATGCAGGGCAGCGCCAGCACGACGACTCCCGCCTCGGTGGCGCCGTAGTCGACGACACCCTGCACCTGTCCTCGGAGGTTCGCGACCGCGAGCGGCAGCGTCATGCGGTTGGTGTCGTTGATGAGGATCAGCGGCGCCATGAAGTCGTTCCACGCGGTGAGGAAGGCGAACAGCCCGACGGTGACGAGGCCCGGCTTGACCGCGGGCAGCAGCACCCGCCACAGGGCGCCCCAGCTGGAGCATCCGTCGACCATCGCCGCCTCGTCCATCTCGCGGGGGATCGACTCGAACGAGATGCGCATCATGAACATCGAGAACGGCAACTGGAACATGGCGATCACGAGCGCGACACCGACCAGCGAGTTCTGCAGGCCGACCGCATTGAGGATCACGTAGAGCGGGATCAGCAGCGTCGCGTACGGCACCATCAGGATGGCGAGGGTCAGTAGGAACAGGGCGTTCTTGCCGGGGAACGAGAAGCGCGCGAACGCGTAGCCGCCGAGCAACGAGATGAACAGCGTCAACGCGACCGTGAGCACCGAGACGAACAGCGAGTTGCCCAGGTACACCCAGATGCCGGCCTGGTACTCGCCGAGGGCGGCGTAGTTGCCGAACCCCCAGCCGTCGGTCTGGCTGGTGCCGGCCATCGGGCTGACCGACGAGACGCCGGTCCAGATGAGCGGATAGAGGAAGATCACCGCGAGGGCGGTGGTGAACACCCAGTAGGGGATGCCGAAGACGACGCGGGCGGCTTTCGAGCGGTAGCGCGGCGGAGTCGGCTGGTGGTTCGGCGCGACGATCGTGCGTGTCAGGGTCTGGGACATGATTCTCAGCTCTCATCCGTGCGGCGGAACGCGCGCAGCTGGAAGACGTTGATGACGATGAGCGCGAGCAGCACGATCACCGAGAGGGCGCCGGCGATGCCGAGGCTGTTCTGCCCCTGGAAGGCGACGTTGTAGATGAGCTGCACGACCGTCATGGTGCTGTTGTCGGGGCCGCCCTTGGTGAGGATGTAGAACTGCTCGAATGCGAGCAGCGACCCGGTCACGCACATCACGGTGGTGAGGGCGAAGGTCGGCTTGAGCAGCGGCACAGTGATGTCGCGGAAGGTCTGCCAGCGGTTCGCGCCGTCGATGCGGGCGGCTTCGTACACATCGTCGGGAATCCCCTGGAGCCCCACCAGCATGAGCAGCATGTAGAAGCCCGCGTAGCGCCAGACGATCAGGAAGATCGTCGACCACAGCGCCCCCTCCGGCGTGCCGAGGAACGTGATGCCCCACGACTTCATGAGGGTGGCGAACGGCCCGGCGATGGGGGAGTAGAGAACGTAGAAGAGCAGCGAGGCGGATGCCAGGCCGAGGGCGCTGGGGATCAGGAACGCGGTGCGCAGGAAGCCCTTCCATCGGGTGGACTCCTGCACGAGCAGGGCCAGGCCGAGCCCGAGTCCGATCAGGATCACGGTCGTGATGACCGTGTAGAGCAGGGTGAAGCGGATCGAATCCCAGAACAGGCGATGCGTGACGGCATCCGCATAGTTCTCGGGAAAGTTGATGCCCTGGTTGCCGCTCAACAGCGGCCAGTCCGAGGCCGACATCTGCAGCACCAGCAGCAGCGGCACGATGAACAGCAGGGCGACGAAGATCGCCGTCGGGGCGGCGTACAGCCAGCCTTGCACCGGTCCGCCGAAGGCGGTGCGCCGTCTGCGGCGACGCAGCGGGAGTGTGGCCTGGGTCATCACGTTCTCTTTCGATCGGAAGTGCGGGCGTGCGGCGAGGATGCGGGGGGCGGCGAGATGCGCGCCGCCCCCCTCGTGATCACTGCGAGAGGATCGCGGTGATCTCCTCGTTGTCGGCCGGCACCGAATCGTCGCCGTTCAGCACGGCGTTGCGCACCAGCGTCAGCCACGGGCTGCCCGGGGCGTTGAACGCCTGCTGGAAGTTCAGCGCCACGGGGGTGTCGCCCTGAGCGGCGACCTCGTTGATGGTCACCAGGCGCGGGTCGGCTGCGGCGTACTCGTTGTCGGCCAGGTCGCCGCGCGAGACCGCGTTGCCGTCCTTCGCGAGCACCTCGACTTGGGCGTCCTCGGACATCATCCAGTTGAGGAAGTTCCAGGCCTGTGCGGCCTTCTTCGAATCCTTCGAGATGCCGATGCCGTCGCCGCCGACGAACGTCGAGGCGCCGCCGTCGACACCGGGGATGCCTGCGACACCCGCATCGAACTCCAGCGAGGGGAGCAGCGTCGCGGGGAAGGGCATGACGCCGACCTTGCCCTCGCTGAACGCAGCGGTCCAGGTGGGGCCGGCCTCATCGGTCGAGCTGGGAAGAACGGCCCCTGCTTCTTCGAGGCCCGCCCACGTGTCGTAGACCGCCTGTGCCGAGTCGCCGTCGAGCAGTGACTCCGTGCCATCGTCGCTCATGACCTCGTCGCCCGACGCCCAGACCGAGGGGAACCAGGTGAACACCAGGCATCCGCCGCAGTTGAGACCGGTCGCGGTGCCGTAGGTGTCTGGCTTGTTCAGTGCCTGCACGGCCATGGCCGCCTCGGCGAACTCGTCGAGCGTGGCCGGTGCCTTCTCGGGGTCGAGGCCGGCCTCGGCGAAGAGCTCCTTGTTCCAGAAGAGCATCGAGAGATCCAGGGCGAACGGCAGCACGTACTCGGCGTCGTCGACGGTGCCGGCCGACAGATGCCCGGGGTTGATCTCGTCCTTGAAGTCGAGTCCGTCGATCTGCTCGGACATGTCCTGGAAGAGGCCCTGCTGCGCCCAGTTGGGCACGTACACGATGTCGGCGGCGAACAGATCGGGCAGGCCGCTCGACCCTGCGGCCGCACCCACCTTCGCGACGTAGTCGTCGTTGGGGACGACCGTGAGCTCGACCTGGTTCTCGTGGCTCTCGTTGTAGGCGTCGACGAGCAGCTTGGCCTGGCGTTCGATGGGCGCGCGGGTCCACAACGTCAGCGTCGTGCCGTCATCGGTGCCTTCGGCGGGTATCGGCTCGTTCGACGCGTCGTCGGCGGCGGGCGTGCAGGCGGCGAGGCCGCCGACCAGCAGTCCGGCCACGAGGGTGGCGGCTGCGGCCCGGCGTGCGGCGTGGGTTCGGATGGTGTTCATGGGCGGGGGCTCCTCTGGGCTCTTCCTCGAGCGGATGCGGTGTGGCGCTTCGACAGTGCAGCGCCGGGAGTGAGGCGGTGTGCGATCAGGCTCTTCGAAAATCTACGAAAACCCTTTCGAAAAGGTATAGCGTGGTTGTGGAGGGGGCGTCAACCCTTGTTCCGATAACCTTTCAGCAACAGGGAGTGGGATGACCGATACGACTGGAGCGCGGGCCGTGACGCTCGGCGACGTCGCCGCGCGCGCGGGGGTGTCGATCTCTACGGCATCCAAGGCGCTGAACGATCGCGGTGACGTGTCGGCCGCGACACGCGCCAGGGTCCGGGCGATCGCCGAAGAGCTGTCCTTCACCCCCAATGCGATGGCCCGCGGCCTGCTCGCCGGCCGTACCGGCACGGTCGGACTGCTCACCAGCGACCTCGAGGGCCGCTTCATGCTGCCGATCCTGATGGGCGCCGAGGATGCCTTCGGAGCGGGCCGCATCAACGTGTTCCTCTGCGACGCGCGGGGCGACGCGATCCGTGAGCAGCACCACCTGAAGGAGCTGCTGAGCCGCAGGGCCGACGGCATCATCGTCGTCGGTCGTCAGACCGACCCGCGTCCCTCGCTCGGGCAGGAGATCCCCGTGCCTGTGGTCTACGCGTACGCACCGTCGGACGATCCGCGCGACCTCTCATTGACTCCCGACAACTATGCGGGCGGGCGTCTCGCGATCGAGCATCTGCTGGCCTGCGGGCGTCGGCGCATCGCGCACATCTCGGGCGACCCGACCTATGCCGCAGCCCAAGACCGCCTCGCGGGCGCCAGGGCCGCACTCGGTGAGGCGGGGCTGGAACTCGTGGGTGGGCCGATGTTCTCGGAGTGGACCGAGCACTGGGGGCGGGATGCCGCGGCGATGCTGCTGCAGCGTCATCCTGACATCGACGCCGTGTTCTGCGGGTCCGACCAGATCGCTCGCGGAGTGCTCGACTCGGCCCGCGATCTCGGCCGCACCGTGCCCGACGACCTCGCCGTGATCGGCTACGACAACTGGGAGGTGCTCGCGACCAACGCCCGGCCCGAGCTCACCAGCATCGACGCCAACCTGCAGCAGCTCGGACGCCAGGCGGCGTTGCGGGTGTTCGACGCTATCGACGGCATCGACATCGGCGAAGGCGCGCACCACCTGCCGGTGCGGCTCGTGATCCGCGGATCGACCATCGCCCGACGCTGAGGAGCGCTCGCGCGTGCCGGAGCTAGGTCAGGCGTGGTCGCGCCAGGAGTGCTGCGGGTGGAACCCCAGCACCCGTCGGGCCTTGTCGATCGACAGCAGCGTCTCGTTCGGGCCGAACTCGCGCGCGACCGGCACCTCAGGGAAGACCTCGGCGAGCAGCTCGGCGTTCGGGCGCGACATGACCGTGTCGGCCGCCGCGATGATGAAGTTGTCGAACCCGGGTGCGGCGACCTCGAGGGCGCGCTGCACAGCCTGGGCGCCGTCGCGCGCGTCGACGTAGCCCCAGAGGTTCCACTTGCGGCGCAAAGCGTCGGCGTCGAAGTCGGGGAACTCGACATAGTCGTCCGGGTTCATCACGTTCGAGAATCGCAGGGCGGTGATCGACAGGTCGGGATGCCAGCGCACGAGCTCTCGCGCCAGCTGCTCCTCGAGGGTCTTGACGAGCGAGTAGACCGATTCGGGGCGAGCCGGGTAGTCCTCGTCGACCGGCACGTAGGGTGGCGGCACATCGAACGGCAGGCCGAGCACGGTCTCGCTCGACGCGTAGACGACACGGCGGATGCCGAGTCGCACGGCCGCCCAGAAGACGTTGAACGTGGCGGGCATGTTGTTGTGGAAGGTCGCCACGTCGCTGCGGATGCCGGGGGCGGGAATCGCGCCCAGGTGCACGACGGCGTCGATGCCGTCATGGCGGTCTCCGACAGCCGTGAAAGCATCCACGACCTGGCCGTAATCCGTCAGGTCGACCTGCACGAAATCGGGGCCGCGGGTGCCTGCGACGTCCATGCCGATGACCTCGTATCCGTGGGCGCGGAGTTCCCGCGCGACGACGCTGCCGAGCTTGCCCGATGATCCGGTGAGTGCGATGCGCATGTCACCAGAGTGGCACGATGGCGAGGCGCCGGGGCCGCTCGGCATACACTCGTCGGCGTGAGTGACACGAGCAGCCAGCCCCGCCGCACCGTCGGCGTGCGCGATGTCGCGGTGCTCGCCGGCGTCTCCCGACAGACGGTGTCGAGGGTGCTCAACGACCACCCCGAGGTCGCCACCGAGACTCGGGAGCGCGTGCTCGCGGCGATGGCGCAGCTCGGCTACCGCATGAACAATGCCGCGCGGGCGCTGGGCACGCGGCGCTCCCGGACGCTGGGAGTGCTGGCCTCCGATGCACTGCAGTACGGGCCGTCGCGCAGCATCGCCGCGCTCGAGGCGTCCGCCCGCGAGGTCGGCTATTGGCTGAGCGCGGCCTTCGCCGATGCGGGGGATGCGGATGCCGTGGTCTCGGCCGTCGACCACCTCGTCATGCAGGGCGTCGAGGGGATCGTGGTCGTCGCCCCGCACGCCCGCACGCTCGAAGCGCTCGACGCACTGCGCATCGGTGTGCCGGTCGTGACGCTGCACGCCGCCGACCGGGGCGCCCGGGGCCTCTCTGTCGACCAGGCTGCGGGAGCGCGACTGGCGGTGGCGGCGCTCGCGGATGCCGGGCACACGCGGATCGCACACCTCGCCGGACCCGCCGACTGGCTCGAGGCGGAGTCGCGCGCCGAGGGATTCGCCGCTGAGTTGGCTGCCCGGGGGCTCGCCGCCGGGCCAGTGTTCGAGGGCGACTGGACCGCCGGTTCCGGCTATGCGGCGGCCGACGCGGTGCGCGAATCAGGCGTGACTGCGGTGTTCGCCGCCAACGATCAGATGGCGCTGGGACTGCTCGGGGGGCTCCACGAGGCCGGCCTCTCGGTGCCTGCTGACATCAGTGTCGTCGGATTCGACGACATCCCCGACGCCGCGTACTACTGGCCTCAGCTCACGACCGTCCGGCAGGATTTCGACGAGCTCGCCCGCCGCGCGGTGGCGGCAGCCCTCGCGAGCAGCGGCGCCGCTCCGGCATCCGATCTCGCGCCCGTCGCCCCCGTGCTCGTGACCAGGGCGTCGGTCGCGCCGCCGCGCTGAGCGCCGCTGCGGCGGGCGCCGCTGCGGTCTCTGCTGCCGCGGTCTCTTGCGGGGTCGATTTCGCACGCGCCCACGGTGCGGGGTCGATTTCGCACGTGAAACCCCCGGATCCGGTGCGAAAGTGACCCCGCTCGAGGTCGGAGGTGCGAAAGTGACCCCGCTCGAGGCGAGAGGTGCGGAAGTGACCCCGCGCGACAGGACGCCGCGGCGAGCAGTCGCATCTTGACCGCCCGCACAGCCCGTGACACACTACTGTGACCGGTCACAGTGACCACCGACGACCCCGAGGTACCCGTGAGCAACGAAGCCCCCGTCTTCTCCGCCGAGATCGACGCATCCATCCAGGCCGTCCGCGAGGATGTCGCGCGCCTCCACGGCGAACTCGTCCGCTACGGACTGATCGTGTGGACCGGCGGCAATGTCTCGGGCCGCGTGCCCGGTGCCGACCTGTTCGTGATCAAGCCGTCGGGCGTGAGCTACGACGACCTGACCCCCGAGAACATGATCCTGTGCGACCTCGACGGCGCGGTCATCCCGGGCACTCCGGGCAGCGACCGCTCGCCCTCGAGCGACACCGCCGCCCACGCCTACGTCTATCGCCACATGCCCGAGGTCGGCGGCGTCGTGCACACGCACTCGACGTTCGCGGTCGCCTGGGCCGCCCGGGGCGAGGAGATCCCCTGCGTCATCACGGCGATGGCCGACGAGTTCGGCGGTCCGATCCCGGTGGGCCCCTTCGCGATCATCGGCGACGACTCGATCGGCCGCGGAATCGTGCAGACGCTCACGGGGCACCGCAGCCGCGCGGTCCTGATGCAGAACCACGGCCCGTTCACGATCGGGGTCGACGCGAAGGATGCCGTGAAGGCCGCCGTCATGGTCGAGGATGTCGCCCGCACGGTGCACTACGCCCGCGAGGCGGGCCCCCTGATCCCGATTCCGCAGGAGGCCGTCGACAGCCTCTTCGCCCGATACCAGAACGTCTACGGACAGAACTCGGACGCCCGACGATGAGCGACACGACCAGCCGCACCACGGCCCGCGATGACATCGTCGACGGCCGCACCAGCCTCGGCATCGAGTTCGGCTCGACGCGCATCAAGGCCTGCCTGATCGGATCCGATGCCACAGAGGTGCTCGCCACCGGGTCGTTCGCGTGGGAGAACCGACTCGAAGACGGCCTCTGGACCTACGCGATCGACGAGGTCTGGGCGGGACTGCAGTCGGCCTATGCCGCTCTCGTCGCAGACGCAGACGACCGCCACGGCGTGCGCCCCGAGACGTTCGGCGCGATCGGCATCTCAGCCATGATGCACGGCTACCTCGCGTTCGACGCGCAGGGCCAGCTGCTCACGCCGTTCCGCACCTGGCGCAACACCAACACAGGCGCCGCGGCGGCAGAGCTGACCGAGCTGCTCGGCGTCAACATCCCGCTGCGATGGTCGATCGCGCATCTGCATCAGGCGGTGCTCGACGACGAGGCGCACGTGCCGCAGCTCGACTTCGTGACGACCCTCGCCGGATATGTGCACACGGCGCTGACGGGCGAGCGCGTGCTCGGCGTCGGCGATGCCTCGGGCATGTTCCCGATCGATTCCGCGACCGGAGACTACGACGAGCGGATGCTGCAGGCGTACGACGCGCTCGCCGCAGACCGCCTTCCCACGACGGCCCGAGGCCTGCTCCCGAAGGTGCTCCCCGCCGGCGGCTCCGCCGGCACCCTCACCGCCGACGGCGCAGCACTGCTCGATCCGACCGGCGCGCTGGCCCCCGGCATCCCGCTGTGCCCGCCCGAGGGCGACGCCGGCACCGGTATGGTCGCGACGAACTCGGTGTCGCCGCGCACCGGCAACGTCTCGGCCGGAACGAGCATCTTCGCGATGGTCGTGCTCGAGCGTCCGCTGTCCGAAGTGCATCACGAACTCGATCTCGTGACGACTCCCGCAGGCGACGCCGTGGCGATGGTGCACTGCAACAACGGTGCGAGCGAGCTCGCGGCCTGGGCAGGGCTCTTCACCCGATTCTCGGCCGCCGCGGGGCAGCCGCTGAGCGACGACGCCGTCTTCGACGCGCTCTTCCGCGAGGCTCTCGACGGTGAGGCGGATGCCGGCGGCCTGCTCGCGTACAACCATCTCGCCGGCGAGCCGATCGCAGGGCTGGCTGAGGGGCGACCGCTGTTCGTACGCACGCCCGACAGTGCGTTCACGCTGGCGAACTTCATGCGCTCGCAGCTCTACGGTGTGTTCGGCACGCTCGCGCTCGGGATGCAGGTGCTCGCCGCCGAGGGTGTCGAACTCGACCGCATGTTCGCACACGGAGGCATGTTCCGCACCGCCGGCGTCGCGCAGCGCTTCCTCGCCGGGGCCCTCGGGGCTCCGGTGGCGGTGGGTGAACTCGCCTCGGAGGGCGGGGCGTGGGGCATCGCGGTGCTCGCGTCGTACCTCGCGCACTCCGACACCGCCTCGCTCGGGGAGTACCTCGAGCGAGACGTCTTCGCCACGGCATCCCTCGCCGTCGTCGACCCCGACCCCGCCGACGTCGACGGCTTCGCCGCCTACCTCGACCGCTACCGCACCGGCCTCGCCATCGAGTCCACAGCCATCACCGCTCTCTGAACTCTTCACGTCGCTGAGCGCGAGAACCGCACCACGTGTCGTCTCGGTGCTCCGCTCCTCGCTCGACCGAATCTGAAAGGCCCCTCATGACCCGCACCCCGCTCACCACCTCGCTCGACGGCTACGAGGTCTGGTTCCTGACCGGCAGCCAGCACCTCTACGGCCCCGAGACGCTCGCGCAGGTCGCCGAGCAGTCGCAGGAGATCGCCCGCATCCTCGACGAGGCCGGCGAGGTGCCGGTGAAGATCGTCTGGAAGCCGGTGCTGACAGATGCGGCGGCGATCAAGCGCACCGCGCTCGAGGCCAACGCCGACGACAGGGTCATCGGCCTGATCGCGTGGATGCACACGTTCAGCCCCGCGAAGATGTGGATCGCAGGTCTCGACGCGCTGCAGAAGCCGCTCGCGCACCTGCACACGCAGGCGAACGTCGAGCTGCCGTGGGCCGACATCGACTTCGACTTCATGAACCTGAACCAGGCGGCGCACGGCGACCGCGAGTTCGGCTACATCCAGACGCGTCTCGGTGTGCCGCGCAAGACCGTCGTCGGTCACGCGAGCGACCCCCGGGTGCGCCAGGAGATCGCGACCTGGCAGCGCGCGGCCGCCGGCCTCGCGGCATCCCGTTCGCTCAAGCTCGCCCGCTTCGGTGACAACATGCGCTTCGTCGCCGTCACCGAGGGCGACAAGACCGAGGCCGAGCTGCGCTTCGGCGTGCAGGTCAACACGTGGGGTGTGAACGATCTGGCGGATGCGGTCGCCGCGGCATCCGACTCCGAGATCGACGCTCTCGTGGCCGAGTACGAAGAGCTGTACGAGGTCGTCCCCGAGCTGCGTCGCGGTGGTGAGCGCCACCAGTCGCTGCGCGACGGAGCGGCGATCGAGATCGGTCTGCGGTCGTTCCTCGAAGAGGGTGGCTTCGGTGCCTTCACCACGTCGTTCGAAGACCTCGGTGCGCTGAAGCAGCTGCCCGGCCTCGCGGTGCAGCGTCTGATGGCCGAGGGCTACGGATTCGGTGCGGAGGGCGACTGGAAGACGGCGATCCTCGTGCGCGTCGCCAACGTCATGGGTGCGGGCCTGCCCGGTGGGGCAAGTCTCATGGAGGACTACACCTACGACATGACCCCCGGCGACGAGCTGATCCTCGGGGCGCACATGCTCGAGGTCTCGCCCTCGCTCACGACCGCGAAGCCCACCCTCGAGATCCACCCGCTGGGCATCGGCGGCAAGGACGACCCGGTGCGCCTGGTGTTCACCGCCGACCCCGGCCCCGCGATCGTCGTCGCGCTCAGCGACATGCGCGACCGGTTCCGCCTCACCGCGAACGTCGTCGAGAACGTGCCGCCGCGCCAGTCGCTGCCGAAGCTGCCGGTCGGTCGCGCCGTGTGGAAGCCTCAGCCCGACTTCACCACCTCGGCCGCCGCGTGGCTGACCGCGGGAGCCGCGCACCACACCGTCATGTCGACGGCCGTCGGGCTCGAGGCATTCCGCGACTTCGCCGAGATGGCCGAGGTCGAGCTGCTCGTGATCGACGACGCGACCACCCTGCCCGAGTTCCAGAAGCAGGTCCGCTGGAACCAGGCCTACTACCGACTCGCGCAGGGACTGTGATGACGGGAGCGGGCCGGCCGCGGTCGGGGCGCCAGCTGCGCATCACAGGCCACGGCTACGAGGCCGTGATCGCGAGCGTCGGCGCGTCGCTGCGCACGCTGACGTTCGAAGGACGTGATCTGGTGGTGCCGTTCGACGCCGACGAGGTGCGGCCCGGATACCGCGGCACCACCCTGGCGCCCTGGCCCAACCGCATCGTCGACGGAACGTACACGTTCGGCGGCACCGAACATCAGCTGGCGCTCACCGAACCCACGCGCGGCCAGGCGCTGCATGGCCTGCTCGCGTGGGCCGAGTTCGAGGACCGGCTGGTGCTCGACGACCGGGTCGTGCTGGCGGCCGTGATCGAGCCGCAGACCGGATATCCGTTCCGCGTCGAGGTCGAGACCGAGTACCGTATCGAGGCCGAGGGGCTGCGTCAGACCGTCACGGCTCACAACCTCGGGGCGGATGCCGCGCCGTGGGGCACGGGCCCGCATCCGTATCTCGTCGCCGGTCCCGACGGGCTGGTCGATGACTGGACGTTGCTGCTGCCGGCATCCGAGGTGTTGACGGTGACCGATGACCGGCTGAGCCCGGTGGCGGTCGAGGGTGTGGCCGAGCATCCGCAGTGGGATTTCCGCGCTGCGCGCCCGATCGGCGACGTCTTCATCGACCACGCGTTCACGGGTCTCGCGCGTGAAAGAGGAATCGCCGAGGTGCGGGTCGTGACGGATGCCGGAACCGGCGTCGCGATCACCTTCGACGAGCGCTGCCCCTGGGTGCAGGTGCACACGGCCGACAATCCGGGCATCGACGCGATCCATCGCATCGGCCTCGCGGTGGAGCCGATGACCTGCCCGCCGGACGCCTTCAACTCGGGCACCGACCTGGTGGTACTGGATGCCGGCGCGACGCACGCGGCATCCTGGAGTATCGCCGCCGTCTGACGTGCTCGTGTCGCTGCGCTGGCGCGGATGCGCGCGGCTGGCGCGGGTGGTTCCGGTCGCAGTTCGTGCCGCTCCGGACTCGTTCCGGCGGCACGAACTGCGACGGGAGCGTCGGTGACGGCGTCCGGAGCGGCACGAACTGCGACGCGAGCGTCGGTGACGGCGTCCGGAGCGGCACGAACTGCGACGCGAGCGTCGGTGACGGCGTCCGGAGCGGCACGAACTGCGACGGTCAGGCGAGAGCGGCGATCAGCGCCTGTGCTGCGGATGCCGACGACTGCGGGTTCTGGCCGGTGATGAGCAGTCCGTCGACGATCGTGTGATCGCTCCACGGGTCGGTCACCTCGACGTCGGCGCCGAGGTCGCGCAGCGAGGTCTCGAGCAGGAACGGCGCGCGGTCGGCGAGGCCCCCGATGCGCTCCTCCTCGTCGGAGAAGCCGGTGATGCGGCGGCCGGCGACGATCGGGTCACCCGCGGCATCGCGCGCGGGCAGCAGAGCCGCGAGCCCGTGACACACCAAAGACAGCGGGCGGCCCGCAGCGACGGTCGCCGAGATGAGGGCCGCGGAGTCGGCATCCTCAGCGAGGTCCTGCATCGGTCCATGCCCGCCGGGATAGTAGACGGCCGCGTAGTCGGCGCCATCGACGTCGGCGAGCACCAGGGGAGCACTGAGCCCGGCGATCTGCGCCAGAGCTGCGGCGTCGCCGTCGCCCAGGCTCGAGGCGTCGGCGACCGGCTCCACGCCTCCAGGCGTCGCGAAGGCGACGTCATGCCCCGCGTCGGTGAGCAGACGGTAGGGGGCCAGCAGTTCTTCGGCCCAGAAGCCGGTGGGGTGCTCGGTGCCGTCGGACAGGGTCCAGGTGCGGGCGCCGGTGACGACGAAGAGTACGGATGACATGCATGCTCCCAAGGTTCGGACGACGGATGCCGTGCGGATGCGATACGGGGGACAACGGCGGGCCATGACGAACGATTCCGATAGATTGCCGATATGAGCAATCGGAATGCCGATGGTCTGCAGGACCTCGGACTCTGGCGCACGTTCCTCGTCGCGCATCGGTCGGGCTCGGTGTCGGCGGCAGCGCGTGCGCTGGGCCTCGCGCAGTCGTCGGTCACGACCCAGCTGCAGGCGCTGGAGGTCAGTGTGGGCGAGCCGCTGTTCGTGCGCCATGCCCGCGGCATCCGGCCCACGCCCCGCGCCGACGAGCTCGCCGCACGGCTCTCGGGCCCGCTCGACGCGTTGGCGGATGCTCTCGGCACCCACCCAGCCCTCGAATCGCCGGTCATCCGCCTCGGCGGTGCAGGGGAGTTCCTCGCCCACGTCGCAGCTCCCGCGCTCGCGAGTGCCGTCGCCGAGGGGCTGCGGCTCGCGGTGACGACGGGGCTGGCCGACGAACTGCTCGATCAGCTCAGGGTCGGCAGCCTCGACCTCGTGATCTCTGCCGTGCGTCCACGAGGACGGGCGCTGCCGAGTACGCCGCTGTTCGACGAGGAGTTCGCGCTCGTGGCCGCCGCGTCACTGGGCATCGACCCGTCTCCGGCCCTCTCGCCAGACGCGCTCGCCGCCGTGCCCCTGCTGGCATACGACCGCGACGTGCCGATCGTGCGGCGGTACTGGCGGCATGTCTTCGGCATCCGTCTCGACCGGGAACCCGCTCTCGTCTTCCCCGACCTGCGTGCGCTCGCCGCCGCCGCGGTCGCGGGTGCGGGAGTCACCGCCCTGCCGACCTATCTGATCGCCGACGAACTCGCCGACGGTCGGCTCGTCGACCTGCGGCCCACCGAGGATCCGCCGATCAACACGCTGTACCTCGTGCGGCGGCCGGGACCGCTGTCCGACGGGGTCGCTGCCGTGGAGCGGGCGCTGCGCGCGGCGGTGGCGCTCCTCTGACGGGTGCCGCGGGTTTTCCCACCCGGTGCGGGGTCGATTTCGCATCCGTGACCCGGTGCGGGGTCAAAAGTGCATCGGAAACGCCGCTTTCGGGTGCGTTATTGACCCCGCAACGGCCGCACAGGCGTACCGCTGCCCGACCCCACACCCCGCACGGCCGCACGGGGCGGCAACCCTCAGCGGGTGAGCCAGCGGCGCAGCGAACGCGTGACCCAGGGCAGCACCCAGTAGGTCATGATCGGCGTGAGCACCACGGTCGTGGCGAGCACGCGCAGCCAGATCGGCAGCTCGTTCCACCCGGGCACGGGGCTCAGCGCATACGTGAAGGCGAGGTTCAGAGGGAAGAATCCGAGCCAGATCGAGACGGCCTGCTTCCACCGCGGAGGCGTGCTCACCATCGCGACCGTCGTCGTCGAGCCGTCGGCCCGGGGAAGCGTGATCGTGTCGGTGGTCGGCTCGTCGAACCAGCCCTCGATGCCGGTGCGACGGCGCACGCGCTCGCTGCGCACGAACTGCTCACCGGTCGACTTCCACCACTCCCGTTCGCCCGACTGCTCCCAGGCGACGAGCGACTTCTCGTCGGAGAAACGGTAGAGCATGTGCCACACGTGCGAGTCCTCGCCGTCGCGCACCCAGCCGGATCCGAGGAAGCCCGGGTAGCGGTGGGCGAGGTTCACGCCGGTCTGCACCCAGGCGGTGGCGGCTGCCACATGCTCGGGGTCGACCTCGCGGCGGATGGAGACGGTGATGGGTTCGCTGGACATGGTGGGTCCTCGGAGAATGCGGTCGCCCGGGTCACGAGCGCCTCGACGGTGGGGGATGCGCCGGGATGCGGGCGCGTGATCGATTGTATTTCGGATGCCGGGGTCGCCGCGCGAATCGGCCACAGGCGAACGCGTGGGGTGAGAATAGGACTCATGAGCACGCGCAGCGAAGCCGTCCTGATCGATGTCGTCCGCACTCCCGTCGGGCGCGGCAAGCCGGGGGGTGCGCTCTCGGGCGTGCATCCCGTCGACCTGGCGGCGGGTGCGCTCGCTGCGGTCCTCGAGCGCAGCGGACTCGAATCGCGGCAGATCGACGACGTGCTCCTCGGCTGTGTGAGTCAGGTGGGGGATCAGTCGTCGAACATCGCCAGGCAGGCCGCCCTCGCCGCGGGTTTCGACGAGACCGTTCCCGCCACGACGATCGACCGCCAATGCGGGTCCAGCCAGCAGGCTGTGCACTTCGCCGCCCAGGGGATCATGGCGGGTTCCTACGACGCCGTGATCGTCGGCGGGGTCGAGTCGATGAGCCGGGTGCCGCTGGGCTCGTCCGCGATCGGCGGGTCGCCGATGTCGCCTCGTCTGCGCGAGCGCTACCCCGAGGGACTGGTCAACCAGGGTGTCTCGGCCGAGTTGATCGCCCAGCGCTGGGACATCGACCGGGCTGCGCTCGACGCGTACGCCGCCGAGTCGCACCGACGCGCTGCGGATGCCTGGCACGAGGGATTCTTCGACCGCACGGTCATCGGGGTCGCCGAGGCACCGGATGCCGTCGCCGACGAGACCGTCCGCGCGGGCACGAACGCCGAGGGGCTCGCGGGGCTCCACCCCGCTTTCCGCACGGATGCGCTCGCCGCCCGCTTCCCGGATCTCGACTGGCGCATCACGCCCGGCAACTCCTCCCCGCTCACCGACGGAGCATCCGCCGCTCTGCTGATGAGCGCCGAGCGGGCCGAGCAACTGGGTCTCACGCCGCGTGCCAGATTCCACGCGTTCACGGTGGTCGGCGACGATCCGCTGATGATGCTGACGGGGCCGATCCCCGCCACCCGCCGCATCCTCGAGCGCAGCGGGCTCACGATCGACGACCTCGACGCCTACGAGGTCAATGAGGCGTTCGCGTCCGTGCCGCTCGCGTGGGCGGCGGAGCTGGGGGCGGATGCCGCGAAGCTCAACCCCCGCGGCGGCGCGATCTCCCTCGGGCACGCGTTGGGCTCGTCGGGCACCCGGCTGCTGGGCACCCTGATCGACCACCTCGATGCGGTCGGCGGGCGATTCGGTCTGCAGACCATGTGCGAGGGTGGCGGCATGGCGAACGCCACGATCATCGAGCGCCTGTAGCGGCATCCTCAGCCTTCGAATCGCGCACTGTGCAGAAATGGTGACAGGAGAACTGCCAGGTGCGCGATTCGAAGGGGGTCAGGCGCCGAGAGCTGCCGACACGCGCCGCACCAGCTCCTCCGGTCGACGCAGAAGAGGTGAGGTGACCTCGATGACGATCCACCCTGCCGCGCGGAGGCGTGCGAGCCTCTCCACGTCGGCCGCCCACTGCTCCCCATGCAGCATGCCGAGATACTCAATGACGACCCGAGCCTCGCGGTAGACCATGTCGACGCATCCGAGGAAGCGCCCGCGCTCGTCGTAGAGATCCGCGTTGAGCTCGGGTTCAGGCAGGCCGCCGGCGAGCAGGATGCAGCGCACTCGTGTCTCGCGCGGCGACCACGAGTCCTCGCGGACGAGTTCGAGCGCGTCTCTGAGCCGTGCCGCCCCGTGTCGGCGTCCGGCGTCGAGCATCGTCTGCAGATCTGCAAGAGTCGCGAGCGGTGCGCGTCCCGGCGTCCGTCGGCCCCTTCCCTCTCGCCACACGCGGCACATGTGATCGCCGATCGCGACGATGTCGAACAGCGGAAGTCGGCCGAGCGACGCCCAGGTAGCCGCGGGCGAGGTGACGCGCAGGCCATCGTGCATCGTGATCTCGGTCATGCTCGACAGCGTCCGGTGACCGACGATGCCGCTCGCGCGTGGAAAGGGTGTGTGTCCGGCGGCGCTGACGTGCAGACCGAGACCGCGGTATGCGGCGATCTGGTCGTCATCGGTGAACTCGAGAGGCAGTGGCGCATCCCAGATCGCCGCGGCCGTCTGATGGCTGAAGAAATGGCCGGTATGCAGTCGCGGAGCGTAGACGCGTGCGCGGTGGACTCGCGCGCGGCGCTGCCGTTCATAGGGATCCGCGATGTCGTCGAACGTCGGCACCGTTCCGGCGGGAGTGCGCGTGCCGAAGAACGGGGCTTCGAGATCGGCGCCGCGCAGGCGGTTGCGGCTCACGCCGTGCAGCCGCGCGATGTGCACCGAGAAGCCGGTGCCGCGGAACTCATCGGGAAGGTTCTCTCGAGACGTCATGGTCCACACGCTGACACGCTGCAGTGCTCGACCGACGCCGTTATCCACAGCCTCTCTCCGGCTTCAGATCGCTCACTATGCAGAACCGACGTGCCGAGAACTGCAAAGCAAGCGATTCGAAGGGCGCGCGGCCGCCGAACGGAGAAGACCCCCGCCGACCCGATTCGGCGGGGGTCTTTCGCGGTGTCTCACCGCAACGGGAGCAGACGCTCACCGTCGTGCGCGGATGACGTGACTACCCGATCCGGTCTGAGTCTGTGTCCGCGCACCTGCAGTTGTAGTCGGCGAAGGTGTCCGGAGGGTGAACGCGGCGATAAATCCTCCGACAAGGGCAACACCGCCGCGGGAACCCTCGAGGATGCTCTCCCCGGCGTCACCCTCGATGGGGTGAACGACCGGCAGCGCGCTGTCGTCGCGACCCACGAGTATGAAGACACCCCTGAGAAATACGGCGAACGAGACGAGAACGGGGGAGCGCTCGATCGCGATTCACGCCAGAATGCAGGAATGGCTCAGCGGATCAGCGTCGTAGCGGCGGCAGCACTCGTCTGTCTCCTGTCCGGCACGACGGCACTTCTCTCGGGATGCGTCGCGTCTGTGTCCGGCGCCCCCGCGTCGCCCTCAGCGACCACGTCGGCGACGAGCACGGCGTCGACTCCGCAGCCGACCGATTCGGCCACGATCGACCCCGCGGCCGGGCCCACACCGACGGCCGAGCCCACACCGAGCTGCATGCGTGCGGACGGAGGGGGAATCATCCTGCCCAGCGGACTGCTCAACGTCGACATGTATTCGAGGATGCATGACTACGGCGCCCGCGAGGGTGCGACCGGCGCCGCGCAGTATGCCGACGACGGCTCGCTCGCGTCGTACGAAGTCGCGTCCGGCGACTACGAGGATGCGATCCTGGATCGATTCTGCGTCGGCGTCTACTACCTGGACGCGCTGAACGCGGTGCGCCGCGGAGGTGCCACTTCTGTGGATCCGACCCGCGCGGTGTACCCCCCGGACCTCCACGTGGGTGACGAGCTGAATCTCAGCCCGTACACGATCACGACCGTGGGCGACGTCAACGGCGAGGTGTTCGCGTACGAGACGAGCTTCACGCTGCCACCCCAGCGCTGAGGTCCATGCTGGAAGCGCTTGCGACCTTCGGCCAGCGACTTCACCAGCACCCCTGACTTTTCGCCAGATACCTCCTGCAAGCGCTTGCAGTGGATGATCCCGCCCTGCTAGCTTCGCTCGCAAGCCTCCGGACACGTCGTCGTGTCCGCCGCCACCCAGGGAGCATCACTTGTTCAAGCCGGCTCGGTCGAAGACGACCGCTTCACGTCCGCTCGCCCTCCTCGCCGCCACCGCGCTCGTCGTCTCGGGCTTCGGTGCGACCGGCGCCCTGGACGCACCGCCCGCCTCAGCCGCTGAGAAAACGGTAGCGCTGGTCGGCTCGCTGCAGTCGGAGCTCGGCTGTGCCGCCGACTGGGCTCCCGACTGTGCCGAGACCGAGCTGGAGCCCACGGGAGTCGAGGGCATCTACTCCGCCGAGTTCGAGATCCCGGCCGGCACGTGGCAGTACAAGGTCGCGGTGAACGACAGCTGGGACGAGGCGTACGGGCTCGACGGCGGCGCCGACGACATCCCGCTCACGGTGGCCGGCCCCACGACTCTCCGCTTCACGTTCGACGACACGCTCAAACGCGTCGGGCTCGAGGCCACCGACCTGCGCGGCGGCTACACCGCAGACGACGACGCGCTCATCGCAGCTCCGGCCCGCCAGGCGGGCGCCGGCGAGCAGTTCTACTTCGTGATGACCGACCGCTTCGCGAACGGAGACACCTCCAACGACGCCGGCGGCCTCGAGGGCGACCGGCTCACCACGGGGTTCGACCCCGCCGACAAGGGCTTCTACCAGGGCGGCGACATCGCCGGCATCCGCCAGAACCTCGACTATATCGAGGGCCTCGGCACCTCGGCGATCTGGCTCACACCGAGTTTCGCCAACAAGCCCGTGCAGGGCGAGGGCGCGAACGCCTCGGCCGGCTATCACGGCTACTGGATCACCGACTTCACCCGCATCGACCCGCACCTCGGCACCAACGAAGAGCTGCAGGCGCTGATCGCCGACGCACACGCCCGTGACATCAAGGTGTACTTCGACATCATCACCAACCACACCGCTGACGTCATCGACTACGCCGAGGGTCAGTACTCGTACATCGATCAGGCGACGAGGCCCTACACGGATGCCGCGGGCACGGCCTTCGACCCGGCCGATCATGCGGGCACCGACGGGTTCCCCGAACTCGATCCCGCGACCAGCTTCCCCTACACGCCGGTGGTCGCCGACAGCGAGGCCGACGTCAAGGTGCCGGCGTGGCTGAACGACCCGTCGCTGTACCACAACCGCGGTGACTCGACCTGGTCGGGGGAGTCGGTCACGTACGGCGACTTCAGCGGGCTCGACGACCTGATGACCGAGCACCCGACGGTGGTCAACGGCTTCGTCGACGTCTATGAGCAGTGGGTCGATCTCGGCATCGACGGCTTCCGCATCGACACGGTCAAGCATGTGAACTTCGAGTTCTGGGAGAAGTGGACCGCCGACGTGCTCGACTATGCGCACGAGAAGGGCAACGACGACTTCTTCATGTTCGGCGAGGTCTACGACGCCGACCCGGTGAAGCTCGCACCGTACGTGCGAGACACCGACATGAACTCGATCCTCGACTTCACGTTCCAGTCCTCGGCCGTCAGCTATGCCTCGGGCAACTCGGCCAAGGGGCTGCAGTCGCTGTTCGCGGGCGACGATCGCTACACGACGCCCGACTCGTCGTCGACCGCACTGCCCACCTTCCTCGGCAACCACGACATGGGAAGGGTGGGATCGTTCCTGCAGACCACGGATGCTCCGCTCGAGCGCGATGAACTGGCGCACGAGCTCATGTTCCTCACCCGGGGTCAGCCCGTGGTGTACTACGGCGACGAGCAGGGCTTCACCGGCCCCGGCGGCGACAAGGACGCGCGGCAGTCGCTCTTCGCCACGCAGGTCGCCGAGTACGCGAACCAGAACCTCATCACCGGCGAGCAGGTGGGCGCGGTCGACCGCTATGCCACGGATGCTCCGCTCTACGAGCACATCACCGCCCTGTCAGAGCTTCGCGAGGCCCACCCCGCACTCGACGAGGGTGCCCAGATCGAGCGGTACGCGGCATCCGGTGCGGGCGTCTACGCCTTCTCGCGCGTGGATGCCGACGACAAGGTGGAGTACCTGGTGGCGGTGAACAACGCGACCGCCGCGCAGACGGTCGACCTCGCGACGCTCACCGCCGACGCCTCGTACGAGGTGCTCTACGGCGACGCCGCCCCGCTCGCCACGGATGCCGGCGCGGCCGCCTCGATCACGGTGCCGGCTCTGTCGGCCGTGGTCTGGAAGGCCGATTCGACAGTCACGGCACCGTCTGAGGCAGCCTCCGTCCAGGTGGCCGTTCCCGCCGCCGGAGCCGGCGTCACGGGACAGTCCGCGATACAGGCCGACATCGCCGATCAGTGGGCGCAGACGAGCTTCGCCTGGCGCGTCGTCGGCTCCGAGGAGTGGCAGGCGCTCGGCACCGCGGAGGACACGGAGCCCCGCGTCTTCCACGACATCCGCGACCTCGCGAACGGCACGCTCGTCGAGTACCGGGCGGTGACGACGGATGCCGCGGGCAACCACGCCGCAGCGTCGACATATGCCTCCGTCGGCAACGCCGTGACGCTGGAGGCCGGCGAGGAGCCCGAGTCGCCGATCGACATGGTGACCGTGCCCGGCAGCCTCAATTCCGAGATGGGCTGTGCGGGCGACTGGGACCCGGCGTGCGAGAAGGCGAAGCTCACGCTGCGTGCCGACGGCGTGTGGGAGGGGACCTTCGATCTGCCGGCGGGCGACTACGAGTACAAGGCCGCGATCAACGGCAGCTGGGCCGTCAACTACGGCGCGAACGGCGTTCCTGACGGCGCGAACGTCACACTCACCCACGCGGGTGCCCCCCTCTCCTTCTACTTCGACCCGCGCACGAACATCGTGCAGACCACGGCCGACGGCCCCATCGTGACGCTGCCGGGCTCTCTGCAGGACGAGCTCGGGTGCGCGGCGGACTGGTCTCCCGACTGCCTCGGCACGCTCATGGCCGACGGCGACCGCGACGGCGTCTACGAGTTCTCGACCGCCGACCTGCCCACCGGAGCCTACGAGCTCAAGGTGGCGCACGGCCTGAGCTGGGCCGAGAACTACGGCGCCGACGGAGTGCCGGGCGGCGCGAACATCTCGTTCAGCGCCACCGAGGGCAGGGTGACGTCGTTCCGCTACACGCTGGCGACCCATGTTCTCGAGGTCGTCAGCGCCGACCCGCAGCTCCCCGGCACCGGAGAGCAGCGCGCGCAGTGGATCGACGCCGCGACGATCGCCTGGCCGGCGACTCTCGGATCTGTCGACAAGGCCGCCTACGAGCTGTACTCCTCGGCCGACGCCTCGCTCGCGGTGGCCGACGGCGACGTCACGGGCGCCGAGCCGATCGCACTCGAGGCGGTCGAGGGCGGGCTGGCCGACGAGCAGCTGGCCCGATTCCCGGCCCTCGACGGCTACCTCGCCCTGCGGGTGACGGATGCCGATGCGGCGGCGCTGCTGCGCACGCAGCTGGCAGTCGCCCAGCGTGACGAGGCGGGTGCGCTCACCGCGTTCACCGGCGTGCAGATCGCCGGCGTGCTCGACGACCGTTATGCCGCGGCCCTCGACGACGTCGACCTGGGCGTGACGTTCTCGGGCAAGAAGCCGACCTTCCGGTTGTGGGCGCCGACCGCGCAGAGCGCGACCCTGCTCACCTGGAACGAGGGGGCCGACGGAGACCCTGCGCGGCATGAGGCCACGTGGGATGCCGCATCCGGCGTCTGGTCGGTCGCGGGATCCAAGGATCTCAAGGGCGACGAGTTCCTGTGGGAGGTCGTGGTCTATGCGCCGACGACCGGCACGATCGAGACGAACCGGGTCACGGATCCCTCGTCCATCGCGCTGACGGTGAACTCGCAGCGCTCGATCGCCATCGACCTCGACGACAAGGCCTGGCAGCCGAAGCAGTGGCAGAAGGCCGACGCCCCGGTCGTCGAACGCGCGGTCGACCGGGCGATCTACGAGCTGCACATCCGCGACTTCTCGATCAGCGACGAGACGGTTCCGGCCGATGAGCGTGGCACTTACCTGGCGTTCACCCGCGACAGCGCGGGCACCGATCAGCTGAGGCAGCTCGCGGATGCCGGCATCAACACCGTGCACCTGCTGCCGTCGTTCGACATCGCCTCGATCGAAGAGGATCGCGCAGCGCAGGCCGTGCCCGACTGCGACCTCGCCTCTTTCGGCCCTGCCGATTCGGCACAGCAGGCGTGCATCCAGGCGGTCGCCGATGCCGACGGCTTCAACTGGGGCTATGACCCGTATCACTACTCGACGCCCGAGGGTTCGTACGCAGTCGACGCCGACGGCGGCGCCAGGGTCAGCGAGTTCCGCTCGATGGTCGGGGCGCTTCACGACATGGATCTGCAGGTCGTGCTCGACGAGGTGTTCAATCACACCGCGGCATCCGGCCAGGCCGAGAAGTCGGTGCTCGATCAGGTCGTCCCCGGCTACTACCACCGGCTGAACGCGGCGGGCGGAGTCGAGACGTCGACGTGCTGCCAGAACGTCGCGACCGAGCACCTCGCCGCGCAGAAGCTCATGGTCGACTCGATCGTGACGTGGGCGCGCGACTACAAGGTCGACGGCTTCCGCTTCGATCTCATGGGGCACCACTCGACGACGAACATGCAGGCGATCCGCGACGCGCTCGATGCGCTGACCGTCAAGAAGGACGGCATCGACGGCTCGGCGATCCACCTGTACGGCGAGGGCTGGAACTTCGGCGAGGTGGCCGACAATGCGCTGTTCGAGCAGGCCACGCAGGGGCAGCTCGGCGGCACCGGCATCGGCACGTTCAACGACCGACTGCGTGACGCGGTGCACGGCGGCAGCCCCGTCGACTCGTCGTCGACGTTCCGTCAGGGCTTCGGCACCGGTCTCGGCACCGATCCGAACGGCGATCCGATCAACGGCACGGTCGAGCAGGCGCTCGCCGACCTCGGCCATGAGACCGATCTGGTCAAGCTCGGGCTCGCGGGCAATCTGCGCGACTTCGAGTTCACGACGAGCGACGGCTCGGTGACGGCGGGGGAGGCGATCGACTACCGCGGCTCGGCGGCGGGCTATGCCGATCAGCCCGACGAGGTGATCAACTACGTCGACGCGCACGACAACGAGACGCTCTACGACCTCTCCGTGCTCAAGCTCCCCGTCGACACGACAATGGCCGACCGTGTGCGCATGAACACTCTCGAGCTCGCGACCGTGACGCTCTCGCAGTCGCCGTCGTTCTGGCACGCCGGCACCGAGCTGCTGCGATCGAAGTCCCTCGATCGCAACAGCTACAACTCGGGCGACTGGTTCAACCGCATCGACTGGACGGGTCAGGAGTCGACGTTCGGTTCGGGGCTGCCGACCGCAGCCGACAACGAAGAGAAGTGGCCGATCATGGCGCCGCTGCTCGCCGACCCCGCGCTCAAGCCGGGCGCGGCCGACATGGCGGCAGCCGAGGCATCCGCTCTCGATCTGCTGCGCATCCGCGACGAGGTCGATCTGCTGCGGCTCGGCTCGGCCGAGCTGATCCAGCAGAAGGTCACGTTCCCGAACAGCGGTGCGGCGGCGGCGCCGGGCGTGATCCTGATGCAGATCGACGACCTCACGGGTCCCGATGCCGACGCCGATCTCGATGGGGCGCTCGTTGCCTTCAACTCGTCTCCCGCGCCGGTCACGCAGACCGTGGAGGGCCTGGCCGGACGCTCGTTCGCGCTGACGCCCGCTCAGGCGAACGGAGCCGACGCCGTCGTCAAGACCACGACCTGGGATGCCGCGACCGGCACCCTGACGATCCCCGCCCGGTCGGTCGCCGTGCTCGTCGACGACCAGGTGCAGCCGATCGACACGACCGTGCGCGCGTCGTCGGATGTGTTCGTCAAGGCGGGCAGGAGCGCCGCCGTGAAGGTGCAGGTCGCATCGGCCGACGGCAGCGATCCCGTGGGCGAGGTGGTCGTGCGCGACCGGGGCGTGGTCGTCGCCACGGCCCCGATCACGGCCGAACACGACGGACGGGTCACCGTGACGGTGCCGAAGCTCGGCCGCGGGCTGCACCTGCTGACGGTGCGGTTCGAGGGAACCGAACCGTGGCAGGACTCCCGGGTGTGGCTGCCGCTCCCCGTGATCGTGCACTAGCCCCATGACGCACGGATGCCGGGGCGCGGGCCCCGGCATCCGTGCGTCTGCCGTCTATCGGTGCAGGGCGATCAGCGCGCCCTCGGCGCGGCGCCGGTGTCGATGAACGTCCATCCGTAGGCGCCGAGCTCGCGACGCGCATCGGTCGAGCCCGTGAGCACGTCGGTGCCGGACACGTCGACCGCGAACGGTTCCGCACTGTGGTTGATCACGGTGAGGATGCTGCCGCGGCGGGCGATCTCGACGTGCTCGGGGAGCCCGGCGATCTCGGCGGCCACCCCGGCCTCGGCCGCGAGCCAGCCGAGCACGGCCGTCATGCCCGCATCGTCGGGAATCGTCGCGAGGTAGTAGCCGTGGCCGTCGCCGAAGGTCTTGCGCGTGAATGCCGCGCGCCCGGCGGTGCGCCCCTCGGTGAAGCGCCCGAGCACCTCGGCATCCTGCACGAGGAGCTCTTCTGCGAAGTACTGCCCGACGATCGTGCCCGCGGGGCCGTCGAGGGGGGCTTCCGACTGGCCGGGGCCATCGGGAACGGCGTGGTTCGCGACCTCGCCGGCCGAGTCGGCCGACCGTACCGACTCGGGGGCGACCAGCGCGCCGAAGTCCTCGAGCGCGACGCCGAGCGCATCGCGCAACGAGACGATGAAGCCGCCCTCGCGGAACGCGTCGTCCTGGTCGACGACATCGCTGAACGCCGAGACGAAGAGGTTTCCGCCCTGCTCGACGTAGGCCGAGAGGTTCGCGGCGCCCTCGTCGCCGAGCAGATACTGCTGAGGCGCCACCACCAGCGAGTACGCGCTGAGGTCGCTGGTCGTGTTCACGATGTCGACCGCCAGGTTCTGGCGGTGCAGCGCCGCATGCCAGCGGTGCGAGAGCGTGAGGTAATCGAGCACGATCGGATGATCGCGACCGTCGATCGCCCACCAGTTCTCCCAGTCGAACACGAGAGCGATCTTCGCCCCCGACGAGACGTCCGGCATGTCGGGCAGCTGCGCGAGTCGACCGCCGAGCTCGACGACCTCCCGCCAGGTGCGGGTGTCGAGCCCGGCCTGCGGCACCATCGCGGAGTGGAACTTCTCGCTGCCGCGGCGTGACTGCCGCCACTGGAAGAACATGATGCCGTCGGCACCGCGGCCCACCGCCTGCGCGCTGATCGCGGCCATCTGTCCCGGTGCCTTCGGGGCGTTGGTCGGGCGCCAGTTGAGGGCGTTCGTCGACTGCTCGGTGAGGATCCACGGCACGCCCGGCTTGAGGCCGCGCATCAGCTCGCGCGCGAATGCCGCTCCGCGGAACGATTCGGGGTCGTTGGGGTCGGGGTAGTTGTCGTCGCTGATCACGTCGACCTCGGCCGCCCACTTCCAGTAGTCGGCCGGGGGGAAGGCGCCCATGAAGTTGGTGGTGATCGGCTGGGTCGCCCCGGCGGCGCGGATGATGTCGCGCTCCATCACGTACAGCTCGAGCAGGGTGTCGGAGGTGAAGCGCTTGAAGTCCAGCACGCTGGTCGGATTGATGCTGTACGGCGCCTTGCGCGGCGGCACGATCTGATCGAAGGCGGTGTAGCGCTGCGACCAGAAGTCAGTGCCCCAGGCGTGGTTGAGGGCGTCGATCGTCGTGTACTTGCGCTGCAGCCACACCCGGAACGCGTCGCGTGCAGCATCCGAGTAGTCGTAGTGCAGGTGGCATCCGTACTCGTTGTTCACATGCCACAGCACGACGGCGGGATGCTCCGCATAGCGCTCCGCGAGCGCCGTCACGAGCTCGGACGCGAGGCGCCGGTAGACCGGGGACGACGGGGCGTAGGCCTGGCGGCTGCCGGGCCAGAATGTCGAGCCGTCGGCATCCTGCGGCAGCATCTCGGGATAGGCGGCCGAGGCCCACGGGGGAGGGGAGGCGGTGGCGGTGGCGAGGTCGACCTGGATGCCGCCGTCGTGCAGCAGCCCGATGATCTCATCGAGCCACTCCCAGTCGAACTCGCCCTCGGCCGGCTGGATGCGCGACCACGAGAAGATGCCCAGGCTCACGAGCGTCACCCCGGCCTCGCGCATGAGTCTGACGTCGTCGGGCCACACTTCTCGTGGCCACTGCTCGGGGTTGTAGTCGGCGCCGTAGTGCATGGACCCACCTTACCGGCAAGCGCTTTCCCGTGCGTCCGCTTCTCGAGTCGCGCGCTTGCCGAGAGAAGCGCCCTCCGGGCCGCGAGATGCGCGATTCGGAAGTGCAAGGACGCCCTAGTAAATCCGCGGAGGCCGAAGTATCATCGTCATAGTGCCAAAGACGGCGCGAAGGGACATCGCACAATGACTCGTACCATTCCCCATCTCGTAGGCGGAAAGCACCTCACCCCCGAGAGGGGACGCTTCGCCGATGTGTTCGATCCCAGCACGGGATCCGTGCAGGCGCGCGTGCCTCTGGCCTCGGCCGACGAGGTCGCCGATGCGATCGCGAACGCCGAGGCCGCGCAGGTCGAGTGGGCGGCGACCAATCCCCAGAAGCGCGCCAGAGTGCTGCTGCGGTTCCTCGATCTCGTGCAGCGCGAGATGACCGAGCTCGCCGAACTCCTCGCGAGCGAGCACGGCAAGACGGTCGACGATGCGAAGGGCGACATCCAGCGCGGCCTCGAGGTCATCGAGTTCTCCGCCGGCGCTCCGCATCTGCTCAAGGGTGAGTACTCGACGGGTGCGGGCGCCGGCATCGACGTGTACTCGATGCGGCAGCCTCTCGGGGTCGTCGCAGCGATCACCCCGTTCAACTTCCCGGCCATGATCCCGCTCTGGAAGGCAGGCCCCGCTCTCGCCGCCGGCAACGCGGTGGTTCTCAAGCCCAGCGAGCGCGATCCCTCGGTGCCGGTGCGCATCGCCGAGCTGTTCCTCGAAGCGGGGCTGCCCGCCGGGGTGCTCAACGTCGTGCACGGCGACAAGGAGGCGGTCGACGCGCTGCTCACCGACGACCGCATCCGCGCCGTCGGCTTCGTGGGCTCGACCCCGATCGCCGAGTACATCTATTCGACTGCCACAGCGCACGGCAAGCGCGCGCAGTGCTTCGGCGGTGCGAAGAACCACATGATCGTGATGCCCGACGCCGACCTCGACCAGGCCGTCGACGCACTGATCGGCTCGGGATACGGGTCGGCGGGGGAGCGCTGCATGGCGATCTCCGTCGCGGTGCCCGTCGGGCAGGAGACGGCGGATGCTCTCGCCGCCAAGCTCACCCAGCGCGTGGCGCAGCTGCGGATCGGCCCCTCGCTCGCCTCCGACGTCGACTACGGGCCGCTGGTCACACGGGCAGCGGTCGAACGCGTCGAGGGGTACATCCAGCAGGGTGTCGACGAGGGAGCGACTCTTCTCGCCGACGGTCGCGGCTTCACGGTGCCCGGGCACGAGCAGGGCTTCTACCTCGGGCCGACGCTGTTCGACGACGTGACCACCGACATGGCGATCTACCGCGAGGAGATCTTCGGGCCGGTGCTCGTGATCGCCCGCGCCGCCGACTACGAAGAGGCGCTGCGCATGGCATCCGAGCATGAATACGGCAACGGCGTCGCGATCTTCACGCGCGACGGAGACGCGGCCCGCGATTTCGCCGCGCGCGTCGAGGTCGGGATGGTGGGCGTCAACGTGCCGATCCCGGTGCCGATCGCCTACTACACGTTCGGCGGCTGGAAGCGCAGCGGGTTCGGCGACCTCAACCAGCACGGTGCCGATGCCTTTCGCTTCTACACGAAGACCAAGACGGTCACGAGCCGCTGGCCGTCGGCGGGGATCCGCGAGGGCGCGAGCTTCGTCATCCCCACCATGCACTGACCTCTCGCACCTCGCCCCGGCCGTCGAGCGAAGCCGACTGAGACGAAACGCATCACCCCACAAGGAATCGATATGACAATGACCACCGTCACCACCACTGCCGAAGAGCGCGAAGCCATTCTCGACGCGGTCCGCGAGTTCGCCGACACCGAGCTCGCCCCCTTCTCGGCTGAGCTCGATGAGAAGCACATCTTCCCCCGGGACGCATTGGGCAAGGCCGGCGAGCTCGGCCTCGGGGGCATCTACGTGCGCGAGGAGTTCGGTGGCACGGGCCTCAGCCGCTCCGACACCGTGGCGATCTTCGAAGAGCTCGCGAAGGGAGATCCCGCGGTCGCCGCCTACATCTCGATCCACAACATGGTGGTGTGGATGATCGACACCTACGGCGACGACGCGCAGCGCGGCCGGTGGCTGCCCGATCTCACAGCGATGCAGGAGTTCGGCGGCTACTGCCTGACCGAGCCGGGCGTCGGATCCGATGCTGCGAACGTCGCCACGAGCGCGGTGCGCGACGGAGACGACTACCTGCTCACCGGCGTGAAGCAGTTCATCTCCGGTGCCGGCGAGGCTGCGGTCTACGTCGTCATGGCCCGCACCGGCGAGCCGGGAGCCCGGGGCATCAGCGCCTTCCTCGTTCCGGGCGACGCCGAGGGGCTGAGCTTCGGGGCGCCCGAGAAGAAGATGGGCTGGCACGCCCAGCCCACCCGTCAGGTGATCCTCGACGGAGTGCGCATCCCCGCATCCGGAATGCTCGGCGACGAGGGTCGTGGCTTCGCGATCGCGATGTCGGCGCTCAACGGCGGTCGACTCAACATCGCCGCCTGCTCGCTCGGCGGCGCGCAGTGGGCGCTCGACCGGGCCGTGCAGTACGTGCACGAGCGTGTGGCGTTCGGTGAGCCGCTGGCCGAGAAGCAGTCGATCCTTTTCGCGATCGCCGACATGCGCACCGACCTGCAGGCCGCACGCCTCATGGTGCGAGACGGCGCGCTGGCGGTCGACGAGCACGCCCCGGATGCCACGATGCGCTGTGCCATGGCCAAGCGCTTCGCGACGGATGCCGGATTCGACGTCGCCAACCGCGCGCTGCAGTTGCACGGCGGCTACGGCTACCTGCAGGACTACGGCATCGAGAAGGTCGTGCGCGACCTGAGGGTGCACCAGATCCTCGAGGGCACCAACGAGATCATGCGCCTGATCGTCGGGCGCGAGATGCTGCGGCCGGCCGGATCCGCCTCGATGCGGAGCGCATCATGACCGAGTCGTCGACGGCTGTGATCGCTTTCCTCGGACTCGGTCACATGGGTCTTCCGATGGCGAAGAACCTCGTCGCGGCGGGTCACGAGGTGCAGGGGTTCGACCTGGTGCCCGCGGCGATCGAGGCGGCGCGGGCTGCCGGCATCCCGGTCGCTGCCAGCGGAGCGGATGCCGTCGCCGACGCCGATGTCGTGATCACCATGTTCCCCGCCGGGCGCCATGTGATCGACGCGTACCGCACCGAGCTGCTCGCCGCCGCCCGCCCCGACACCCTGTTCATCGAGTCGTCGACGATAGCGGTCGACGAGGCCCGTGCCGCGCACGCGCTCGCGCTCGCCGCCGGGCACCGCCACATCGACGCGCCGGTGTCGGGAGGAGTGGTCGGTGCCGAGAACGGCACGCTCGCGTTCATGGTGGGCGGCTCGGACGAGGACTACGCCGCCGCTCTGCCGGTGCTCGAGATCATGGGAAAGCGCATCGTGCACTGCGGCGGATCCGGACTCGGGCAGGCCGCCAAGGTGTGCAACAACATGGTGCTCGCGGTCTCGCAGATCGCGGTGGCCGAGGCGTTCGTGCTCGGGGAGCGGCTCGGGATCGAGCATCAGGCGCTGTTCGACGTCGTGTCGCAGGCATCCGGTCAGTGCTGGTCGATCACGACCAACTGTCCCGTGCCAGGGCCGGTGCCGACGAGCCCGGCGAACCGCGATTACAAGCCCGGCTTCGCGGGTGCCCTGATGGCGAAGGACCTCGGTCTCGCACTGCAGGCGATCGAGCAGACGTCGACCGACGCCCGTATGGGCCGACTCGCCCAGCAGCTGTACGCCGCGTACGCCGCGGGCGAGGGTGCGACGCGCGACTTCTCGGGCATCATCACCGAGATCCGCGACGGATCCGTGTGACCAGCATCCCGTGTCCCAATCTGCACACTGTGTCCCGATCTGCACACCTCGTCCCGATCCGCACACCTCCTCCCGATCTGCACACTGTGCCCCGATCTGCACACTGTGTCCCGATCCGCACACCTCATCCCGGGAGGCGCGTGCAGAACGGGGCACTGTGTGCAGAACGGGCAGAGAGCGGATGCCGGACACGGCGCGACATACTGAGATGACCACGACGGAGAGGCCTTCACGATGACCGAGTACGAGACGATCCTTGTCGAGCAGCGCGGACGCGTCGGATGGATCACCCTGAACCGCCCCGAGGTGCTCAACGCGCTGAACAGCCGGGTCGCAGACGAGGTCACAGCGGCCGCCGTGGCGTTCGACCTCGACGACGGCGTCGGGGCGATCGTGGTCACCGGGTCGGAGAAGGCGTTCGCCGCCGGAGCCGACATCAAGGAGATGGAGGACATGTCGGCCTCCGCGATGCGCGAGACCGACCACTTCGGAGTGTGGCGCGAGTTCGCTGCTGTGCGCACCCCCGTGATCGCGGCCGTCTCGGGCTTCGCGCTCGGAGGAGGATGCGAGCTCGCGATGATGTGCGACATCATCCTCGCGGCCGACACCGCGAAGTTCGGTCAGCCCGAGATCAACCTCGGCGTCATCCCCGGCATGGGCGGCACGCAGCGGCTCATCCGTGCCGTGGGCTACTACAAGGCGGCCGAACTCGTGCTGTCAGGACGTTTCATGGGGGCCGACGAGGCGGAGCGCGCCGGCCTCGTGTCGCGGGTCGTGCCGGCATCCGACCTGCTCGCCGAGGCGGACAAGCTCGCCGAGGCCATCGCGTCGAAGTCCCTGCCGTCGGTGTTCGCGGCCAAGGCGGCACTCGATGCGGCGATGGAGACGACGCTCACCGAGGGCCTCGCGCATGAGAAGCGGGCGTTCGCCGAGCTGTTCGACACCGAAGACCAGAAGGAAGGCATGTCGGCCTTCCGGGAGAAGCGTGCGCCCGACTTCCAGAACCGCTGAGCTCGCCGGCCGGGTGATCCGCGGCTCAGCCGCGCAGCGCGTCGATGATCTTCTCGACGCGGCGCTCGCGGGTCGCGTCCTGCTTGGCGTCGGCGACGGAACGGGCGTGCTCCTTGCGCACCGAGTACGACAGGGCGTCGAAGGCGGCGCGCAGCGCGGGGTCGGCGCTGAGGGCCTCGTCGAGGGCGGAGGGGATCTCGACCTCGCGCTCAGCGCCGTCGAGCCGGATGACGGCGTCGACCTCCTGGTCGATCTCGACGCCGAGGTCGGCGCGCACGGCCTTGCTGAAGCCGATCATGTTCTGCCCGCCCATGCGGGCGAGGCGCAGGCGGGCGGTGCGTCCTCCGATCGTGACCGCGACGGGGAACGTCTTCCCCGCTCCGAACGAGGCGACCTGCCCGTCGGTGAGGACGATCGCGGCGGCGGGGCCACGACCTTCGAGGATCGTGTGCAGGCGCAGTTCGCTCATGCCGGCAGTGTACGCCCGCGGCTCTCGGCCATGTCAGAGCGCGTCGGGCTGCGGCTTGGGGTCGCTGAAGTCTCCGGCCGCCTTGCGCATGCGCGCCACGATCGCGACGAGTTCAGCGGCATCCTCCCGGCTCATGCCGGGGTCGGCGAACACGTCGGCGTTCAGTGCTTCGGTGGCGCGGCCCACGAGCTCCCGACCGGTGTCGGTGAGTGCGAGCAGTGCCGCACGGCCGTCGTGCGGATGCGGTTCGCGCACGATCAGCCCGTCGCGCACGAGGCGCTCCGCGGTGCTGGTGACGGTCGTCGCGTGCACCTGCAGGCGCGCGACGACGCTCGACAGCGGCAGTCGTCCCGAGCGGCTGAACGCCAGCAGACGCAGCATCTCGTAGCGGGCGAAGCTGAGCGCGAAGGGCTTGAGTGTCGCATCCACCCGCGCGAGCAGCAGCTGCTGCGCACGCATCACCGAGGTCACGACGGTCATGCCGTCGGCGGCATCCGACCATCCGTGCGCGAGCCACTGCCGCTTCGCCTCGGCGAGCGGATCGACGGGCAGCGGACGCGGTCGGTTCACGGTTCTACGGTAGGCCATCGAGTCGCGACCGCAGTGACGCGCCGCTCGAAGAGGCGGGTGGTTCTCAGTCGCTCGTCAAGTGGAACTCAGTATCAAGGCACTAGAATCGACGCAGTCGTGAGGAGCAATCGATGAAGATCTTCGTCCTGGTCAAAGAGGTGCCCGACACCTATGGCGATCGCAAGTTGAACCTCGAGACCGGCCTGGCCGACCGAGGCGCGGGTGACGTGGTGCTCGATGAGATCACGGAGCGTGCGCTCGAGGTGGCGTTGAGTCATGCCGACAAGAACGAGGGAACCGAGGTGGTCGCGGTCGCGATGGCGTCGGCAGGCTCGACGGCGTCGGTGCGCAGGGCTCTCGCGATCGGCGCAGGATCAGCGGTGCACATCGCCGACGAACAGCTCGCGGGTGCCGATCTGGGACTCACGGCCGAGACTCTGGCGGCGGCGATCCGCCGGGGCGAGCCCGACCTCGTGATCACCGGCAACCTGTCGACCGACGGCTCGGGCGGCGTGATGGCGGCCATGCTCGCGGAGCACCTCGGCTGGGCGCACGCGACTGCGTTGACGACCGTCGAGATCACGTCAGAGGGCATCAGCGGAACCCGAGGAGCGGATGCGGGAGCGCAGCCGATCTCGGCATCCCTCCCCGCCGTCATCTCGATCACCGAGGCGCTGCCCGACGCACGCTTCCCCAACTTCAAGGGCATCATGGCGGCCAAGAAGAAGCCGCTCGAGGTGCTCACCCTCGACGACCTCGGCGTCTCGGCCGATCCGTCCGCCGCTCCCCGAACGATCATGACCGCGGTCGCCGAGAAGCCGCCGCGTGCGGCCGGCGTGAAGATCGTCGATGAGGGCGATGCCGCCGACAAGCTGGTCGAGTACCTCGTGCAGAACAGGCTGGTGTGACATGACCTACCCCGAGAACCCCATCCTCGTACTGGTCGATCTCGACCCCGCGGGAAACCCCGCGAGCAGCACGGCGGCGCTGATCGGCGCGGCCTCGACCGTCGGCGCTCCTGTTGCCCTCGTCGTCGGCGGTTCTGCCGATGCCGCAGCTCAGGTGGCCGCGGCTGGTGCGTCGGTGGTGCTCACGGCCGACGCCGATCAGACGGTGCTCACGGTGCCGATCGTCGATGCGCTGCAAGCGGCTTTCGAGCAGGTGCGGCCGGATGCCGTGCTGATCTCGAACTCCATCAGCGGGCGCGATGTCGCCGGGCGATTCGCAGTGCGAGCGAAGCTCGCGCTGTCGGTCGATGCCGTCGGCGTCTCGCGTGATGACGAGGGCATCGTCGCGCATCACTCGGTGTACGGAGGCGCATACCTCACGGACTCCGCTCCCACCTTCGACGCCCCGGTCATCACGGTGCGCCAGGGTGCGGTCGACGTACGCGCCGAGGCTGTGGCCTCACCCGCGGTCGAGACCCTGAGCGTGACGGCATCCGGTGCCGCCGCTGCGACGGTCGGCGCGGTCGAAGCGGTCGAGTCCACCTCGTCGCGGCCTGAGCTGCGCGGCGCCACCCGGGTCGTCTCGGGCGGTCGCGGCCTCGCGTCGAAAGAGAAGTTCGTGCTGGTCGAAGAGCTGGCGGATGCTCTCGGCGCAGCTGTCGGAGCATCTCGCGCCGCGGTGGACGCCGGGTACATCCCGCAGTCGCATCAGGTCGGTCAGACCGGGGTCTCGGTCTCTCCTCAGCTGTATGTCGCCCTGGGCATCTCGGGCGCGATCCAGCACCGCGCGGGCATGCAGACGGCGAAGAACATCGTCGCGATCAACAAGGATGCCGAGGCGCCGATCTTCGACGTCGCTGACTTCGGGATCGTCGGCGACCTGTTCACGATCGTCCCGCAGGTGATCGCGGGCCTCGAGGCCCGGAAGAAGTAGTCATGACGACCCGGATGCTGAGGCGCGGGCTGCCGCGCGTGCCCGGTGGCGAGCCGTGGCCTCCGGCGGTCGCGGGCGCGGTGGAGGACGTTTCGTCTCGGTCGACTTCGTCGTCCTCGCTCAACGACCGGGGATCGGCCTCGGCTGCGGTCGTCGAGCGAGCAGCGGAGGGGGCGGCCTCGGCTGCGGTCGTTGAGCGAGCAGCGGAGGGGGCGGCCTCGCCTCCGGTCGTTGAGCGAGCAGCGGAGCAGCGAGACGAAACGCGCCACGATGAAGGGGCGGCATCCGTGCGTCGCGGGCTGCCGCGCGTGCCCGGTGGCGAGCCGTGGCCTCCGGCGAGCGCGGTGGAGGACGTTTCGTCTCGGTCGACTTCGTCGTCCTCGCTCAACGACCGAGGATCGGCCTCGCCTCCGGTCGTCGAGCGAGCAGCGGAGGAGGCGGCCTCGGGTGCGGTCGTTGAGCGAGCAGCGGAGCAGCGAGACGAAACGCGCCACGATGAAGGGGCGGGATCCGTGCGTCGCGGTCTCCCGCGCACTCCGGGTGGCGAGCCGTGGCCCCCGGCGGGCACGGTCGCGGCGAGTCCGCTCGTTGAGCGAGCGGAGACGCACGTTTCGTCTCGGTCGACGTCGTCGTCCTCGCTCGACGACCGAGAGGAGGCGTCGTCTGCGGTCGTCGACATCAGCACGCCGCTGAGGCGTGAGCCCACCGTCTGGAACGGCACCGCGCCCCGCCGCATACCTGCGGCGCATTCGGCATCCACCGCGACATCCGCTCGTCGCCCCAGCTGGACCCAGGCGATCGCCGGGCTGCTCGGAGCCGCAGCCCTCGGCATCCTGGCAGGCGCCGCCGTCGCGTTCGTGCGCACGCTGCTGAGCCTGCCGTTCATGCAGGACTTCCTCGCAGCGTTCCCCGGCGAGTACGAACCCGCTGTGCACGTCGAGCCCGGGTTCGCGCCGTGGATCGGATGGCAGCACTTCTTCAACGTGTTCCTGATGGTGCTGATCATCCGCTCCGGCCTCCGCATCCGCAGCGAGAAGCGTCCGACCGCGTTCTGGACTCCCCGCAACAATCCCAAGGGCAAGGTCAGCCTGACGATCTGGTTCCACCAGGCTCTCGATGTGCTGTGGCTCGTCAACGGAGTGATCTTCGTCGTGCTGCTCTTCACCACCGGGCACTGGGCGCGCATCGTGCCGACGAGCTGGGAGGTCTTCCCGAACGCGCTGTCGGCTGCTCTGCAGTACGTGTCTTTCGACTGGCCGCATGAGAACGGCTGGAACAACTACAACAGCCTGCAGCAGATCGCGTATTTCACGACCGTGTTCGTGGCCGCTCCCCTGGCCGCGGTGTCGGGATTCCGCATGTCGGGCATGTGGCCCAAGAACGCCGAGCGGCTGTCGAAGGCGTACCCGATCGAGTGGGCCCGCGCGGTGCACTTCCCGGTGATGCTGTACTTCGTCGCGTTCATCGTCGTGCATGTCGCGCTCGTGATGCTGACCGGGTTCCTGCGCAACCTGAATCACATGTACGCCGCGCAGGACGCGGTCACGTGGACGGGGTTCTGGGTGTTCGTCGCGTCTCTCGTGGTGATCGCCGCAGGTTGGGCCGCTGCGCGTCCGCTGGTGATAGCGCCGATCGCGAAGCTGTTCGGCAACGTCTCGGGTCGCTGACCCGTTCGGTCGTCAGCGCCGAGTGGCGTCCCGACACAGCGAAACGGCCCCCTGCCTGTGGCAGGGGGCCGTTCACGCCGGATCGTGAACGCCGGACTCAGCGAGTGCCGGGTCAGCGTACGAAGCGCACTTCGGTCAGCGTCTCGCCGAGGAACGGCTCGGTGTGGCTGGCTCCGTCGAGCGTGAAGCCGTTGCGCGTGTAGAAGCGGTGCGCGCGGGGGTTGTCCTCGGCCACCCAGAGGTAGAGCGGCTCGTCGGTCTCGACCGCGGCGTCGAAGAGCTTCTGGCCGATGCCGGTGCCGTGGAACGCATCGAGCAGATAGATGAAGTAGAGCTCGCGCATCGACGGCGCGTCCTTGTCGCGGGCGGGGCCGGACCCGGCGAATCCGACGATCTCGCCGTCGACGAGAGCCGCCTTCATCGTGAAGTCGGGACCCTGGGCTGCCCAGTGCGTCCACAGCTCGGCCATGCGACGGGGCGACACCTTCTCGAGGGCCGCCTTGCTGATCAGGTGGTCGTAGGTCTCGTGCCAGCACTGCGCGTGCACGCGACCCAGGGCTTCCGCATCCACATCACGGACCGGACGGACGATGACTTCAGGCTGGGCTTCGGCGCTCATAGCGCGACTCTACGCGCGGCTTTCGGGAACAGGAAATCGAGCGGATGCCGCCGCGGGCGTCGTTCGGGCCGCTGGAGGTGTCGGACAAAGAAATTCGGGATTCGTGCGCCGAAGGCTACGATCGGATCTCGTGAACGTGATCTGGCGCACCCTGCTCGTGATCCTCTCTGCGCGTCGTCGCGTGCGGCGCGGCAAGAGCCTCGACCCCGCGGCCGTGAGCACGGTGACGCTCACCACCCTGCCGACGGACATCGACATCCTGCGCCATATGAACAACGGCCGCTACCTCTCGCTGTTCGATCTCGGTCGCTGGGATCTGCTGATCCGCACCGGGCTCTTCGACGCGATGAAGGACCGCGACTGGTACGCGGTGGTGTCGAGCGAGACGATCACGTTCCGCAAATCCCTGCAGCTGTGGCAGCGGTTCGAGGTGCAGTCGCGCTTCATCGGACACGACGACAAGGCGGTGTTCCTCGAGCACCGCGCGGTGGTGCGCGGCGAGGTCTACGCCCGGGCGATCGTCAGGTCGCGCATGCTGCGCCGCTCCGGCGGCACCGTCAGCAACGAGGAGCTCTTCGCCGCGGTCGGAAAGCCCGAGGGCGTGCCGGAGATCGACGCATGGGTGCACGACTGGGCCGCGGCATCCGCCCTGCCTCCCACCCGCGCCGCCGCTCCGAGCGTGTGGAGCTGAGCATGACGTCTCCATGGGGAATCGATGCGCGCTCGCCGGAGCGCACGCTGCTGGTCGGATGCGGCAAGATCGGCATCCGCCTGGGCGAAGGCCTGATCGCGCGCGGCGGAGAGGTCGTCGCGATCCGTCGCACGGCGAGCGGACTGCCTGCCGGATTCCGCACGATCGCCGCCGACCTCGAGAAGCCGCTCGCGCAGGCGCTTCCCGATTTCGACTCGGTCGTGATCACGTTGCCACCGAGCCGCGCCGAGTCCGAGCGGGGCTCGATCTACCCGCTCGCGCTGCCGGCGATCGCCGACGCGCTGCCCTCGGTGCCGTCACGCGTCGTCTTCGTGTCGTCGACCCGGGTGTTCGAGGGGCGGCCGGGGCCGGTGCCGCTCACCGAGCGCGATGAGCCCGCGACGACCACTCCGGGCGGAGCGGCGCTCGTCGAGGGTGAGCGGCTGGCTCGCGAGCTGCTGGGCGCCGTGATCGTGCGGCCCGCGGGGATCTACGGGCCCGGGCGCGAATCGGTCATCCGCCGGGTGCTCGCGGGCGAGGCCATGGAGCTCACGCGCCGCACGAACCGCATCCACGAAACCGACGTCGTGCGGCTTCTCGACGTGCTGCTGCGCGCGGCCACGCCGCCGGAACTGGTGCACGGCGTCGACCGTGAGCCGGTGCTGCTCGGCGATGTCGTCGCGTTCATCGCGGCGGAACTCGGCGTGGCGCCGCCGCCTGCTGTGGAGCCGGCGACCGGCGGAGGCACCGTGCTCGACGGCAGCCTGCTGCTCGAGCTGCTCGGCGAGCTGCGGTATCCCACGTTCCGAGAGGGCTACGCCTCGCTGATCGCCGCGCGCTAGCGCCTGCTTGCGCTCGCGCTCGCGCCTGCTCGTGCCCGCGCTCGCGCCTGTCCGTTCCGGCCGCGCTCGCGACTGTCCGTTCCGGTCGCACTTCGTGCCGCCGGGTCTCGCGGTGGGCGGCACGAACTGCGACGGGAGTGGTCTGGGTCTCGCGGTGGGCGGCACGAAGTGCGACGGGAACGAATGCCGGTCCCGCCCGTCGCTCAACGGCATGTCTGCATCTCGGTTCTAGGCTGAGCCCATGGCAGACATGTCGCTCTCTGCGGATGCCGAATCCGCCCCACTCGCGGACCGAGCCGTCGAGCTGGCTCGGCGCTGGGCGATCGAGGCGGCGGCCGCCGATGTCGACCCTGCGGCCGAGCGTCTCGCCGGGGTGCTGCAAGACGTCAACGGGCTCCCGTTCACCCTGGGCTTCGTCGACGGCGTCATGCGTCCCGAGAGCCTCGGCGCGGCGGCATCCCGACTTCACCGCATCGCGCCGATCGTGCCGGAGTTCCTGCCCTGGTACCTGCGGTCGGCGGTGCGGATCGGCGGCGGTGTCGCGCCTCTCCTCCCGACACCGGTCGTGCCCATCGCGCGCAGGGTGCTCCGCGAGATGGTCGGTCACCTCGTGGTCGACGCTCGTCCCGCCAAGCTCGGCCCCGCGATCGCGAGGATCCGCGAATCGGGCTCGCGACTCAATCTCAACCTGCTCGGTGAGGCGGTGCTCGGCGAGAGCGAGGCCCGCCGGCGACTCGACGGCATCCACGAGCTCATCCGTCGTGCCGATGTCGACTACGTGTCGGTCAAGGTGTCGGCGATCATCAGCCACATCTCCATGTGGGCGTTCGATCAGATCGTCGACGAGGTGGTCGAACGGCTGCTGCCGCTGTATCTGACGGCGGTCGGCGACGGCACCTTCATCAACCTCGACATGGAGGAGTACCGCGATCTCGACCTGACGATCGCGGTGTTCACGCGCATCCTCGAGGATCCTCGGCTGCAGGGACTCGAGGCGGGCATCGTGCTGCAGGCGTATCTGCCCGATGCGCTGCCGGCACTGCAGCAGCTCACCGCGTGGGCGCGCGAACGCGTCGAGCACGGCGGTGCGCCGATCAAGGTGCGTCTCGTCAAGGGCGCCAACCTCGCCATGGAGCGGGTCGAGGCGCGCATGCACGGCTGGTCGCAGGCGACCTACGACACCAAGCTCGACACCGACGCCAACTATCTGCGCTGCCTCGACTGGGCGCTGCGCCCCGAGAACCTCGAGGCTGTGCGCATCGGCATCGCGGGACACAATCTTTTCGGCATCGCCTATGCCTGGCTGCTCGCGAGCGAACGAGGTGTCGCCACAGGTGCAGCGGCGGGGCAGCCGCTCGTGGAGTTCGAGATGCTGCTCGGCATGGCGCAGGGGCAGGTGCAGGCCGTCTCGCGCGAGGTCGGCGAGGTGCTGCTGTACGTGCCGGTCGTGAACCCCGACGAGTTCGACGTCGCGATCAGCTATCTCGTGAGGCGTCTCGAGGAGAACGCCTCGTCCGACAACTTCCTGTCCGCGGCGTTCCGACTCGATCATGATGAGACGCTCTTCGCCCGCGAGCGCGATCGGTTCCTCGATGCTCTGCAGCGTTCGACATCGCCGACTCTGCGAACGGGGCCGCTGCGCACGCAGGACCGGCAGGCGCCCGTGCACGAGTCGCTGCGCGCGGTACCGGTCGCGCCCGCGCCCGAAGAGGGGCTCACCCAAGCCGTGCTGGGGATCTCCCGCGGCTCTGAGGACTCGGGCGAGCCGTTCCTCGAGACCGCGGTGTACTCGCCGCGGGAACTCGAGCCCGATGCCGGCGGCGCGCGCGGTGATGCGGGCGGTGCGCCGGGCTTCACCAACACGGCCGACACGGACCCCTCGCTCCCGGCCAACCGCGACTGGGCGCGCGACATCCACGCCCGTATCGCCGACTCCGACCTCGGCACCGCGACGATCGCCGACGCCCGGATCGATGAACTCGCGCAGCTCGACGACACGATCACCGGCGTGCACGAAGCCGGTGCGCTGTGGGGGGCCCGCCCTGCGACCGAGCGTGCCGAGATGCTGCTGCGCGCCGCCGCGGCGCTCGAGGCCCGACGTGGCGAGCTGATCGAGGTCGCGGCATCCGAGACCGGCAAGGTCTTCGGCGAAGCCGATGTCGAGGTCAGCGAGGCCGTCGACTTCGCCCGGTATTACGCGGCCAAGGCGAGAGAGCTGGATGCCGTGCCCGGAGCGGTGTTCGAACCCGCCCGCGTCACGGTGGTGACGCCGCCCTGGAACTTTCCTCTCGCGATCCCCGCAGGCGGAGTGCTCGCCGCGCTCGCGGCCGGTTCGGGCGTGGTCTTCAAGCCCGCGCCGCAGGCCCGTCGCTGCGCCGCGGTGATCGCCGAGACTCTCTGGGAGGCGGGCATCCCGCGCGATGTGCTCGCGCTCGTCGACATCGAGGAGGGTGAGCTCGGACGCGCCCTCATCTCGCACGACGCGGTCGATCGCGTCATCCTCACCGGGTCGTGGGAGACGGCGGCGCTGTTCCGCTCCTGGCGACCCGACCTGCCGCTGCTCGCCGAGACGAGCGGCAAGAACGCCCTGATCATCACCCCGTCGGCCGACCTCGACCTCGCTGTATCCGATCTCGTGCGCAGCGCATTCGGACATGCGGGGCAGAAGTGCTCTGCGGCCTCGCTCGCGATCCTGGTGGGACCTGTGGGTCGGTCCCAGCGGTTCGCCCGGCAGCTCGCGGATGCCACACGCTCGCTGCATGTCGCCCCGCCCACCGATCCGCTCGCGGAGGTCGGACCGGTCATCGAGCGGCCCCAGGGCAAGCTGGCCTGGGCGCTCACCGAACTCGAGGGCGAAGAGCGATGGCTCATCGAACCCGCGGTGTCGGTCGACGACGCGAGCGGCAGGCTCTGGCGCCCAGGCATCCGCATCGGCGTGCAGCCCGGCTCCCGCTTCCACACCGAGGAGTTCTTCGGCCCCGTGCTCGGCATCATGCACGCGCCCACGCTGGAACGTGCGATCGAACTGCAGAACGCCACGGCCTACGGTCTCACCGCCGGGCTGCACACGCAGGACCCCGCCGATCTGGCGCTGTGGCTCGACACGGTGCAGGCCGGCAACCTCTACGTGAACCGCGGCATCACGGGGGCGATCGTCCAGCGGCAGCCGTTCGGCGGCTGGAAGCGGTCGTCCGTGGGTCCCGGGGCGAAGGCCGGTGGGCCGAACTACCTCGTGGGACTCGGCTCCTGGCGGTCGCGGGCGACGGGCCCCGTCTCGAGCACCCTGCACCTGCGAGGACTCGACTCGCGCATCACCGAGCTCATCGAGTCGGCGCAGCCCTCGCTCGGCTATGAGGCGTTCGAGTGGCTCCGCCGGTCGGCGCTGTCCGACGCGCTGGCGTGGGATCGCGAGTTCGGTCAGGTGCGCGACGTCTCGCATCTGGGCGTCGAGCGCAATCTCTTCCGCTACCGGCCGGTGCCGGTCGAGATCAGGGCCACGGCGGATGCCGGCTGGCAGGAGCTGCTGCGCGTCGTCGTCGCGGCCGTGCGTGCCGGGGCCGGCTTCGTGCTCTCGACCCCGGTCGGCCTGCCGCCCGAAGTGAGGCGGGCGCTCGGCGATCTGGGCGCCACAGTCTTCATGGAGAGCGACGACGAGTGGATCGAGCGGGTGCGTCGCCGTGCAGAGTCCGCGGGAGGGCTCGACGCACTTCGCGAGGCTCCGACGCCGGATCGCGTGCGGCTCGTCGGGGCCCGCTCGTCGGTGGCGGCGCTGCACCGGGCGCTCGCCGTGGCCGTCGACGGCGATCCCGACCTCGCGGTGTACGACGGCGAGGTCACCTCGGCCGGACGCATCGAGCTGCTGCCCTTCGTGCATGAGCAGGCGATCGCGATCACCGCGCATCGCTACGGAAACCCCGACGACTGGAGTGCCGAGGTCATCTGACGGCGCGCGGCCCTCCGCCCCGTCTGCCGGGGAGGGGGGCGGGAAGGTACGTTGTTGGTGCCGCACCGGAGGAGGGCTGCCGCACCGACCATCAGAATGTAAAGAATTCTTGACACAATGGATGCCGCGGGCGTACTCTCATGTCAAGAATCTTTGACATGGGAGGCATCATGGTCTACGAAGAGCGCAACGCGTGGGCGGGGCTCATCGTCGGTGTGCTCGTGATCGGCGGCTACGTCGTGGTCATGCTGCAGCAGTCTGCCGACCGGCCGGTGACCGAGGTCGACTGGCTCCCGCCGATGCTCTGGACGATCGGCATCGGCATCGTGGCGACGATCGCCCTCAGCATCGTGTGGGGCATCATCGCCAGCGCCAAGGACCCCGACGGGGTGGGTGCGTCGGATGTGCGTGACCGCGACATCAGCCGCATGGGCAGCCGCGTCGAGCAGGCGTTCGTCGTGATCGCGGGGCTCGGGGTGATCGCGCTGTGCGCCGTGGACGCTGACGTCTTCTGGATCGCCAACACCATGTTCGCGGGCTTCGCCGTCTCGGCCATGGTCGGGGGCATCGCCCGGGTCGTCGCCTATCGTCGGGGACTCGTCTGATGGTCAAGCCCACGCTCGTCTCCAACCGCATCCGCGCGCATCGTGAAGCCGCGGGTCTCACCCAGGCCGAGCTCGCGCGCCGCATCGGCGTCACGCGGCAGACGCTCATCGCCATCGAGCAGGAGAAGTACTCTCCGTCGCTCGAACTCGCGTTCCAGATCGCGCGGGCCTTCGGGGTGGGCCTCGACGATCTCTTCCAGTACCCCGAACCCATCACGAAGGATGCCTGAGATGAGCGAGACGCGACCCGCCGGCGGTCCTCCCGCCGGCACCATGCGCGCGTGGCGACGGGAGAGCTATGGCTCCGCCGACGGCGTGCGGCTCGAGCAGATCCCCATTCCGGTGCCGAGGCGCGGCGAGGCGCTGCTGCGCGTGCACGCCACAGCGCTGAACGCCGGAGACGTGCGGCTGATGCTCGGAGACCCCTTGCTGGTGCGGCCCGTCTTCGGCCTCACGCGGCCCCGGCATCCGGTGCGTGGGATGGATGTGGCGGGTGAGGTCGTCGCCACGGGCCGGGCCGTCATCGGCGCAGAGGTCGGTGAAGCGGTCGTGGGCGAGCTGGTCGGCGGCGGCGGGCTCGCCGAGTACGTCACGGTGCCGGCGACGCGGCTCGTGCCGATTCGTCCGGGCGTGAGCGCCGTGGCAGCGGCCAGCCTGCCGATCGCCGGCGGCACGGCCTGGCAGGCGCTCGACCTCGCCGGCGTGGGGTTGGGCGACGGGGCGGCCCGGCGTGACAAGCGCGAGCGCGAGCGTGTGCTCGTGATCGGAGCCTCCGGCGGCGTCGGCACGTTCGCCGTGCAGCTCGCCGCGCTGCGGGGAGCGGAGGTCTGGGCGACGTGCGGCGAGCGCAACATGTCGCTGGTCGAGCACCTCGGTGCCGCGCACACCCTCGATCATCGGCGCTCACCGCTGTCGGAGCTGCCGGCATCGCATTTCGATGCGGTGATCGACATCGCCGGCGGCGTCGACCTTCGCACGCTGCAGAGGTTGCTCGTGCCCGGCGGCTCAGCGGTGCTCGTGGCGGGCAACGGCGGTCACGTGCTCGGACCGGTGCCGCGGATGCTCGAGGCGGCCTACCGATCCATCGGGTCGACGAGACGCATTCGCCCTCTCGCCGCGACGCCGCGTCCCGAGGTGACTGCCAGACTGCTCGATCTCGTCGCCGACGGCCGTGTCACTCCGGTCGTCGAACGCGAGTACGGCTTCGACGAGGCATCCGAGGCACTGCTCCACCTCGAGGCGGGGCACACCGTCGGCAAACTCGTCGTTCGGGCCGCCTTCGAGTAGCGCGCTTGGCAGATTCTGTCGTCCGGGAACTGCACAGTGAGCGATTCGAACAGGGGAGGGGCCGCCCAGCAGGGAGGGGCGCCGAGCGGCCGCGCTCTGGCGGCGTGCAGGGAGCGGATGACAGAATGGATGCCGGCGTGCTCGAGTCGCATCTTCCCCGGCCCCCGCTCTCGATGAGCGAACCGGGTCGAAGGACCGCCGGGCCCCTGGACAGCGTCCGCCGCATCCCGTTCGAGGAGCCCCATGACTGTCGAAACCACTGCGCCGGCATCCGAGACCGCAGCCCCGGTCCGCACCGCACACCACCGTCGCTACCTCATGTGCACGCCGTCGCACTTCACGGTGAACTACTCGATCAACCCGTGGATGGAGCCGTCGAAGCCCACCGACACCGCCCGGGCCGTCGCGCAGTGGCAGAAGCTGCACGACCTGTACCTCGAGCTCGGTCACGAGGTCGAGCTGATCGAGCCGCTCGCCGGCTACCCCGACATGGTCTACACGGCGAACGGCGGGTTCCTGATCGACGGTCGCGCCTACGTGCCGAAGTTCCGGTTCGTCGAGCGTCAGGGCGAGGCCCCCGCCTTCGCGGACTGGTTCCGTGCGGCCGGCTTCGACACCGTGATCCCCGAGGAGGTCAACGAGGGTGAGGGCGACTTCCTGCTCGTCGGCGACGTGATCCTCGCCGGCACCGGCTTCCGTTCCACCGGCGACAGCCACCGCGAGGTCGGTGAGGTCTTCGGTCGCGAGGTCGTGTCGCTGAACCTGGTCGACCCGCGCTTCTACCACCTCGACACCGCCATCGCAGTGCTCGACCCCGTGCAGGGCGTGGAGAACGGCGGCCCGGAGCGCGCGAACATC
This sequence comes from Microbacterium hydrocarbonoxydans, assembly GCF_904831005.1. Taxonomy (NCBI): domain Bacteria; kingdom Bacillati; phylum Actinomycetota; class Actinomycetes; order Micrococcales; family Microbacteriaceae; genus Microbacterium; species Microbacterium hydrocarbonoxydans. Next base: position 3,055,922 of record NZ_LR882982.1, read on the forward strand.
GCCTACCTGCCTGGTGCGTTCGACGACGCCAGCCGCGCGATCCTCGAGGAGCGCTTTCCCGACGCGATCCTCGTCTCGGACGAGGACGGCTCGGTGTTCGGGCTGAACTCGGCGAGCGACGGCTACAACGTCGTCATCTCTCCCCGCGCCCAGGGCTTCGAGAAGCAGCTGCGCGAGCGCGGGTACAACCCGATCATGGTCGACCTCTCCGAGCTGCTGCTCGGCGGCGGCGGCATCAAGTGCTGCACGCTGGAACTGCGCGGCGAGGCATGACCGCCGTCGTGCCGGGAGGCGACGCCTCCGTCGAGGTCGTCACCCACGTCGACGTCGAGTCCGGGACCGAGCCGCACGTCGCGCACAACTACCACCCGCTGCCCGTGACCATCGCGCGTGCAGAAGGCGCATGGGTGACGGATGTCGAGGGCAAGCGGTACCTCGACCTGCTCGCCGCCTACTCGGCCGTGAACTTCGGCCACCGGCATCCGGCGATCGTCGCGGCACTGACCGAGCAGCTCGGCCGCGTCGCCCTCACGAGCCGCGCCTTCATGAGCGACCGGCTCGAGCCCTTCGCTGCGGCTCTGGCAGGCCTCGCGGGCAAAGACATGGTGCTGCCGATGAACACGGGCGCCGAGGCCGTCGAGACCGGCATCAAGGTCGCTCGCGCGTGGGGCTACCGGGTCAAGGGCATCGTCGAGGGACGGGCGCGCATCATCGTCGCGGCCGGCAACTTCCACGGCCGCACCACCACGATCGTCAGCTTCAGCGACGATCACGAGGCCAGGGCCGACTTCGGCCCGTACACGCCGGGCTTCGACGTCGTGCCCTACGGAGACGCGGATGCCGTGGCGGCGGCCATCACCGACGACACCGCCGCCGTGCTGATCGAGCCCATCCAGGGCGAGGGCGGGGTGGTGATCCCGCCTGAGGGGTACCTGCGCCGCATCCGCGAGATCTGCGACGAGAAGAACGTGCTGTTCATCGCCGACGAGATCCAGTCGGGACTCGGTCGGGTCGGCGAGACGTTCGCGTGCGACCGCGAGGGCGTCGTGCCCGACCTGTACCTGCTGGGCAAGGCACTGGGCGGCGGCATCCTTCCCGTCTCGGCCGTGGTCGGCGACGCCGATGTGCTCGGGGTGATCCGCCCGGGCGAGCACGGATCGACGTTCGGCGGCAACCCGCTGGCCGCGGCGGTCGGGCTGCGCGTGGTCGAGATGCTCGAGTCGGGGGAGTTCCAGGAGCGCGCCCGCGCGCTGGGCGAGCACCTCGCGGCAGCCCTCGCGCCGCTGCTCGGACACGGCGTCACCGAGGTGCGCATCGCCGGACTCTGGGCGGGGGTCGACATCGATCCCGTCAGGGGCACCGGTCGCGAGATCGCCGAGAAGCTCCTCGACCGCGGCGTCCTGGTGAAGGACACGCACGGGCAGACCATCCGCATCGCGCCGCCGATCGTGATCCGCGCGACGGAACTCGACTGGGCCGTCGAGCAGCTGAAGCTGGTTCTCGGAGCCTGATCGGACCCGCCCGGGCCCGACTCGCCTGAGCCGGCCACGACGAAAGGGCGATCCGCAGATCGGTCGCACGGACCTGTCTGCGGATCGCCCCCGATCCTCCGATCGTCACGACCGAGCGCGCCACCCAGCCCCCCGGGGTCTCGGCGCTCTCGGTGCGTCTCAGGCCGGAGTGTCGTCCGGGTCGAGGGTGCGCAGCGTGTCCTTCTCGACGTCGGTGTCGGCGGTCAGCTGCTCCTCGGTGTTCTCATCGCCGCCGAGCGCCGCATCGCGGTCGGGACTCGCGTCGCCCTGGATCGCGCCGTGCGGAGATGCTCCGTGAGAACTGTCGCCCTGCAGTGCGCCGCCCTGGGTCGCACCCTGGGGGTCGCCCTCGCGGGCATCGCCCTGCAGCGCGCCGCGCGGGGACTCGCCCTGCGAGCTGTCGCCCTGCAATGCACCGCCCTGGGCTGCGCCCTGAGCGTTGCCCTCGAGCTCGTCGTCCGAATCGGTGCCGTCGGGCGAACCCGAGCCGTCCTGGCCGTCCGGTGCGGTGTTGTGCTGCGGGATGCTTTCGGGGGAGCCCTCAGCCGGCTCCTCGGGGTGCGGGGTGCGTCCTGTGTTCTCGTCCATGCTCTGGACGCTACGCTCGCGCACGGGATCAGCCCAGGGAGTTGACAAACCGCGCGCGGCGGGTTCCAGGCCGCGCGCGGCCGCACAGGCGGTGCGCGGAGCGACCACGGCTCGGCGCACGGCACCGGGTCAGTGCCGGCTCAGTCGTTCTTGGTCGTGCGGATCGGGGTCGTGGCCGACTTCTCGGTGTACTCGACGGGATCCGCAGCGCGTGCAGCCTCGGCATCCGCCCTCTCGACGACGTCGAGCGGGCGGGTCTCGTCGAGCGTCATGAGGAAGCGACTGTTCTCGGCGCGGTGCAGGCGACCCGAGGTGAAGACCCAGATGGCGCCGATCGCGCATGCGACGAAGCCGGCGGTGCCGCCGAGCATGATCGCGCTGCGCGGACCGAAGGTGTCGGCGACCCACCCCGCGATCGGGGCGCCCACCGGCGTCGACCCCATGATGACCGCCATGTAGAGCGCCAGCACACGCCCTCGCAGAGCCGGCGCGGTGGTCATCTGCACATAGCCGTTGGCGGTCGTCAGCAGGGTCACGATCATGAACCCGGTGAAGGTCAGCGTGACGGCGTAGCTCACGTACGTCGGCATCGCCGCCGACACGAACGCCGCGACGCCGAACCCGCCGGCGGCGAGGATCACGACGCGCACTCTGGCCCGGTCGCGGCGCGCCGCGAGCAGTGCACCCGCCAACGATCCGATCGCGAGCACCGAGCTGAGGATGCCGTAGCCGTCTGCCCCGGCGCCGAATTCGAGTGCCATGGTCGAGGCGAAGATCGGGAAGTTCATGCCGAACGCGCCGATCAGGAAGACGGTCACGAAGACCACTCGCAGGTCGCTGCGCCCCCACACATACCGGAAGCCCTCGGCGAGCCCGCCGGGTCGCCGGTTCTTCGGCCGCGGCGCGAGCTGGCCGGTGCGCAGCATGAGCAGGGCGACGAGCATGGCCAGGAACGTCGCGGCGTTCGCGATGAACACCCAGCCCGAGCCGATCGCGACGATCAGCAGACCGCCGACGGCCGGACCGATCATACGTGCGAGGTTGAACGATGCGGAGTTCAGCGCGACCGCGTTCGAGGTGTCGCCCGACGAGACCATGTCGGAGACGAACGCCTGCCGTGCAGGGGCGTCGAAGGCGTTGACGACGCCGAATGCCGCCGCGAAGCCGAACATCATCGGCAGCGTCATGACGTCGTTCAGCAGCAGCACGCCCACGGCGATCGCGAGCAGCAGCAGCGCACTCTGGGTGGCGAGCAGGATGCGGCGCCGCTCGAAGCGATCGGCCACCCATCCGGTCAGGCTCACGAGCACCAGTGGGGGGCCGAACTGCAGCGCCATCGTGACGCCCATGGCCGCGGCGTCGTTGTCGGTCAGCTCGGTGAGCACGACCCAGTCCTGCGCGGTGGCCTGCATCCACCCGCCGATGTTCGAGACGAGGGCACCCGCGAACCAGATGCGGTAGTTGATGTTCGCGAACGAACGGAACATCGCGCTCATCGCTCGACCACCTTGCGCATCAGAGCGCTCGCCTCGCGCAGCGTCGTGAGCTCCTGCTCGGTGAAGTCGAGCTCGCCGAGCATGGCGGCGAGCGCGTCATCGCGTCGCTGGATGGTCTCGGCCACGATCGCGGTGCCGGCATCCGTGATGTCGACCTGCACCCGCCGTCGGTCCTCGGCATCGGGCGTGCGCACGACCAGGCCCTGCTCTTCGAGACCGTTGATCATGTTCGTCATCGACGGTGCCGTGACGCGCTCGCGCTCGGCGAGAGAGGTGATCGTGCGGCGACCGTGCATACGCAGGGTGGCGAGAACCGCGAGCTGGGCGTCACTCATCGCATCGACGGCGCGCACGCAGCGGAGGCGTCGAGCGAGCCGGAAAGTGGCCATGCGCAGGTCTGTCGCGGTGAGCTGGAGGGATTCATCGGAAGCAGACATTACTTAGCCAGTCTAAGTATTCTGTCGGCCGAAGGGAAGCGCGCGTCCGATCGACGGCGGCCGACAGGCCAGAATGGACGGATGACCCGACCCGTCGCCCTCGAGCTCGCCGTGCAGGACCCCACCGGAGTCCGCATCGCCGGAGCAGTCGGCGCCGCGCGCGTCGAACTCGCGCAAGCCCTCGCGCTCGGGGGACTCACTCCGTCGCCCGCCACCCTCGACCTCTCGATCGATGCGGCCCGCGCCGTGGGCGTCGAGGTGCATGTGCTCGTGCGGCCGAGGCCGGGCGGATTCGTCTACTCCGCCGACGAGATCGCGATCTCCGAGAACGATGTCCGTCGCGCGATCGAGGCCGGCGCCGACGGCGTCGTGATCGGCGCACTCGGTGCCGACGGACTGCTCGACATCCCGGCGATGCGCCGACTGCGCGACGCCGCGGGCGGATCCTCCGTCACACTGCACCGCGCGATCGACGTGACCGTCGACCCGCTCGCGACCCTCGTGACGGCCCGCTCGCTGGGCCTGCGTCGCGTGCTCACCTCGGGCGGCGCCTCGGCGGCGATCGACGGCATCGACATGCTGCGCGCCCTCGTCGCCGAAGCGGCAGGCGAGATCGACGTGATGGCGGGCAGTGGAGTGGATGCCGCCAGTGCTCGCGCGCTCGTCGAGACGGGCGTCGACGCGCTGCACTTCTCGGCCAAGCGCACGGTGCGCGAGCCCGGCGGAGAGGCGCGCGACGGTGTGCGCATGGGATCCGCGGCCGAGGGCGTCGGGGGCTACGAGGTCACCGATCTCGAGATCGCGCAGTCGGTGGTCGACGCGCTGGTGCGCTGACGCGGGAGCTGGAGTGCCGCGGCGGGTCGTCAGTAGGGTGGGGGCGTGACGGATACTCGCGAGTTCACGGATGCTCACGGCATCGCCATCGTCTACGACGTGCACCCCGCGGCGGGTGACGCGCGAGGGGTCGTGCAGCTGCTGCACGGAGTGGGAGAGCACGCGGGGCGGTACCCGAAGCTGATCGCCGCCCTGAACGGAGCCGGTTTCACGGTGTACGCCGACGATCACCGGGGTCATGGCCGCACCGGCATCCGCCAGCACGGGGGCCCCGCAGGTCTCGGTCGACTGGGCAAGGGCGGACTCCGTGCGGCGGAGGCGGCCGTCTGGCAGCTCACCGGCATCATCAAGGACGAGCATCCCGACCTGCCTCTCGTGCTGCTCGGCCACTCCTGGGGCTCGTTCCTCGCGCAGATGCTCGTGAACGACCATCCCGAGGCGTGGGATGCCGTGATCCTCTCGGGCTCCGCGTTGCGGATGCCGGGGTCGCTCAACGCCGCCCCGCTGAACGCGCGCTGGGCGGGCCCCGAGGCGACCGGCCTCGAGTGGCTCAGCCGCGACCCGGCCGTGTGGACGCAGTTCGACGAGGATCCGCTGACCACCGACATGCCGCTGCTGAAGCTGTTCGGCCCTGTCGAGGCGGCCAAGCTCTACGGCCGTCCGCGCAGGAACCTCGGTCGAGACATCCCGATGCTTCTGCTCGTCGGTCGCGACGATCCGGTCGGCGGCCCGCGCAGTGTGCACCGGCTCGCAGACGAATACCGCAGCCGTTCGGGGCTCACCGACATCACCACGCTGGTGTATCCGGATGCCCGTCACGAGATCTTCAACGAGATCCAACAGGACGAGGTCAGGGCCGACATCCTCGCGTGGCTCGACGCGCACATCGCCGCGCGCTGAATCGTCCGGCGCTCTCACGCGTCCGCATGTTACGCCGGATGAACGCGCGTGACAGAGGGTGAATCCCCGTGACGTCATCTCGGCATATCGACCTTCTCTCCGCATAGATTCGCGGCGAGAGGGAGGTGCGAGGTGGGATTCGAAGACGATTGGCGTGCATGGCACGAGTCACGGGAGCGTTATGCCGGAGCCGAGTACGGTCCTGCCGCGCTCGAGTCGACGAACTGGCTCATCACAGAACCCGCGGCTGTGGAGGGCGTGCCGGGGCTCTGGGCCCGGACCGGTGACGGCGCGATCCGTGGCAGTGATCTCGGGGCCGGCGGCTCGGTGGTCACGCTGCGCGGCTCGGAGACTCTGCGACTGGGGCGACGTGAGCTGCGGGTCTTCGACAGGCGGGGCTCGGTGGCTCTGCGGGTGTTCAACCCCCGGCGGCGAGAGCGAGAGCATTTCAGCGCGATCGACGCGTATCCGCCGAGGCAGGGCTGGCGGATCCCGGCATCGTTCGAGCCGACGCCCGGCGAGACGATCACGGTCACCGCGATCGACGGACAGGTCAGCGAGTCCGCGCTCGCCGGGCGCCTGCATTTCGCGCTCGACGGCATCCCGCTCACGCTGCATGCGACCCGCACCCCTCAAGGAGGCCTCACGGCGGTGTTCGCCGACGGGACCAACGGCATCGAGACCTACCGCTTCCGATTCCTCCCGATCGACGAACCCGAGGCCGACGGATCCGCGATCATCGACTTCAACCGCGCCTACCTCCCCCCGTGCGC